>CAYZBF010000001.1:0-57341 GCA_964476585.1 uncultured bacterium
TTGGGTTAAGGAGATGGAGTGTATAAGGATGAAGCTTGGAGAGGTGGATTCATCTGGTCGTCGAAGACCCCTACCCATTGATGGTTCAAATTTCAAAATTGAGGTAGATACAGTTGTGGTTGCCATTGGACAGAGTCCAAATCCATTAATTCCAGAGACTTCACCTGATTTAAAAGTAGGTAAATGGGGAAATATCGAGGCTGACCCAGAGACTGGAAAGACTTCTAAAAAAGGCGTTTGGGCTGGCGGTGATGTGGTGCGCGGTGGTGCTACTGTAATTCTGGCAATGGGCGATGGCAGGGTTGCAGCAAGGTCAATAGATGAATATTTAGAAACTGGGGTTTGGTAAACATCAGAAAAAATCTAAAAATAAAAATTTTCAAATAATTTTAAATCTGGATATTTGATAAAACTAACTATCCCAGAAAGGTCTAAAATTCTGGCTTATAATCCGATGAGGAAAAGGAGTAATTATAAGTCTCTGAAGATTTATACTCTCCTTTAAGAATGCCAACTACGTCCTCTACAAAGACAATTTCTTCATTAGTTGGTATAACAAATATCTTTATATCCGAATCATCGGATGATATCACGGCTTCACTATCACCCTTTGTGTTTTTGTTTCTTTGCTTATCCAGTCTTAACCCAAGTTTTTCCATATTCAAGCAAACAGCTTCTCTTAATACAGGTGATTTTTCCCCTGCTCCTGCCGTAAACACCACTGCATCAACACTCCCAAGAAGTGCGATATAGGCGCCGATATATTTCTTTAACCTAGTAACCTCTTTGTTGAAGGAAAGGGCGGCATGCTTGTTTCCTTTTTTCATTTCACGCTCTATATCACGACGATCCGCCCACTCTCCTGAGATTCCCAGAAGACCACTTCTCCGGTTTAGGTAGCTTGTTACCAGAGATACATCCTTCTTCTCTTTTTTACATATATATTCAACCACTGCAGGATCTATATCGCCGGACCGCGTTCCCATAACCAATCCCTCAAGAGGAGTAAATCCCATTGAATGGTCATAAGATTTCCCATTCTTTATTGCAGTAAGGCTAACACCATTTCCAATATGACAGGTTACAAGATTTGTTTCCTTTATTTCTTTGCCGAGTAAGACAGATGCTCGTCTGGAAACGTAGAGGTGGGATGTGCCGTGGAAGCCATATTTACGAACCTTGTAATCCTCATACCATTTATATGGTACAGCGTAAATATAGGACTCTTCTGGCATTGTCTGGTGAAAAGCTGTATCCATCACGGCAATATGGGGTATATCAGGCAGGAGTTCCATAGCAGCCTCAATTCCCATAACGTTTGCCGGATTATGCAATGGCGCAAGATCAGAAAGATCTTTGAATGTCTGAAGAGTTTTTTCATCAATACGAACAGATGAGGTAAACTCTTCTCCACCATGGACGACCCGATGTCCAACTGCATCCATCTCTTTCAGATCTTCCATTACTCCAATCTCCTTATCAGTCAGTACTTCTTTCACTAACTGCATTGCCTCCCTATGGGTAGGACAATTTCTTTTAATTATCACCTCTTCCCTTCCTTTGGGTCTGTGCCGTATGAAAGAATCTCCAATAGTAACCCTCTCCACTATTCCCTTTGCCATTTCAGTCCTTTTATCCCAGTTGTACACAAGATATTTCAGCGAAGAACTACCACAGTTTATAGTAAGTATAATCATTTACCCTCCCACAAAGAGTAACTCTGTAGAAATAGTTGTTTCCCACCAAAGGGTCTAGGGTATATATGACCGAAGACGGGTGACAGGTGATCTAAGATCCAATGAAAAATGAAAATTAAAAAATTCCCACTTTCCCTGGGATTGCCTCGCTTGAGTAGAGCATGAAGATTCACTTGCGACGACATTTCTCACGCAGAGGCGCAAAGAGCGCTCAACGCAATAAACGCGAATAACTCAATAAACTCAATGAACTCAGAACCACTTAATCCATACTCCTTAATTCTTTAATCCTTTGTGTTCTCTGGGTGTTTGTGGTTTTTATTCATGACTTTTTTTGAAGAAGAACTCAATCTCTCTTTCTGCCGTTTTAATCGAATCTGATGCGTGAACAGTATTCTCTGTAACACTCAATCCATAGGTAGCACGGATGGTTCCTTTTCTTGCTTCTTCCGGATTAGTCTTCCCAATTAGAGAACGTGTCTTTTCCACTGCATTATCTCCTTTTAGTTCCATAGCTACTATCCTATTCCTTGTCACATAATCAATCAACTCTTCAAAGAAGGATTTACCTCTGTGGATAGAGTAAAACTCTTCCGCATCATCTCTACTTAAATGAACCATCCTCATATTAACAATATCGAGACCGGCATCTTCAATCTTTTTTATTATCTTCCCGGTCAATCTCCTCTCAACCCCATCAGGTTTGATTAAAAGAAGCGTCCTTTCCATAAGGAAAAGAATATCAGTTGTAAAACCGGGACAAGTGCAAATAAGATGCACTCACCTCACAACTACCAGTTTTCTGGAGATAGTCTTACCACTATGAGTTAAACGGCAAAAGTAGATACCATTTGGTAATCCATCAATGTTAATCGAACTCTGATATTGCCCTGCATTCTGAACCTTATTCACAAGTTTCTTAATCTTTCTTCCAGTGATGTCGAACATCGATAAATTAACTGCTCCTCTTTCAGGAATACTATAGTGTATAGTGGTTCCACAAGACAATGGATTTTCAATCTTTGAAAGATATAAACTAACCAGAGGAATCTCTTCTCCTATACCAGAATAGAAATCATCAATTAGATAAAGATTTCCATTTAATCCTCCAACAGCCACCTCAAGGTATCCGTCCTTATCAATATCACCCAGAGCAGGTGAAGAAGTTATAGAGGTTCCAAGATAAAGATCCCAGAGTAAACTACCATCACCAGAAATGGCGTACAGGTATCCATCGACTGAACCAACTACAATATCAACTGTCCCGTCATTATTTATATCAGCAAGAGCGGGGGAGGATATAACCTCGCCTCCTGTGGGATATAACCAGTATGGACTCCCATCCTCGGCATTTAGAGCATAAACATTACTATCATTGGAGCCAAAAACAACTTCAAGTTTTGAATCCCCATCTATATCACCGAGCGCAGGCGATGAGCGGACATCACCATTGGTCCCAAATTTCCAGAGAAGTGAATCCATCTCCAGCGCATAGAGTGTATCATCATCGGAACCTATCACCAATTCCATTAACGAATCTCCATCAATATCCCCGATAGCAGCGGAAGAGTTAACTTCACCAGATGTCGTGAATGATGTCAAAAGAATACCCTCTACACCATCAAAAAACTTGACTGAATTACCCTGTCCAAAAACAATTTCCATTCTTCCATTTGCATCATATACATCACCAACTGCAGGAGAAGATTTGGTTGGAGTACCATTTATGTGCATCTTTCCAGATGATCCATTTTCACCATTGATTGTACATATGAAATGTCCTACGCCAACAACTTCCAGTTTTCTATCGCTATCGAGATAATTGACAGCAGGAGAACCTGGTACACCGCTTATAATAAAACTATATTCCCAATTGAATAACCCATCCTCACCATTCAACGAAACGATCTTTTTATTGCTGGATGAAGCAACAACCTCCAATTTACCATCACCATCGAGATCACTGGTAGCTGGTGCGCCAAGCACCTTACCACCTGTATTGTAATGCCATAATTCTGAACTATCTGCATTGACTGCATAAAGAGTGCTATCATTGGAACCAATTACGATCTCCAGTGTCCCATCCCCATCTATATCTGCTATAATTGGTGAAGATTCTATTGAATCATTGGTAGAGAATGTCCATAGGACTCGTGATGAGTCCATATCTCCGACGAGGTCGACAAATCCTGAGTTATCCGATAGACGGTGAAAGGATTGCCAGGGTTGAGCGTTATTTGGAAAAAATAGTTTCAGGTTGGTATATCCATAAACTGCCATTACCATAGGTGTATCCGGTGAAGGGCAATGAAAAGACCATTCATTACTTGAAGCAGAAAAATCGTTAACTACTCCAGCAATACCATCGCTACCAGTATCACGCACTTTAATATAGATAGTATCCACTTTATTATAAGAAAGATACTCTACTCCATCAGTAATATCGAGTATTACAGCATTATCAGGATATGGATATTGTTGTTTTTTTGACTCATACCAGTCAAAGAATAAAGGCGATTGCCAGTGTGGGGAACCAATAGGACCGATCACAACACGAACCTCGATATCTAACCGATTAATGTGTGACACTTTATAGGCAATCTTCGAGGTAGGCTGATAGTTCTTTTTATCTGTAGCGTAATACGCATCTCCATAACAGATTGATGAACTCTTCACAGCTTCATAAGTAATCCAGGCGTATCCGCTATCGGCCCACCAGGTATCCCAGGAATTGACTAACCTGAAAGCACCCTTACCATCAGGCGTATCAAGGGAATCATTATAACCAACGAGACAAATGGCATGTCCGCCCCAAATTTTACCCGTAGTGTCTCCTGTGTCATAGATATAGTTAGGTCCAAGGGTATTCAAATAGAATGGATCCCACACAGAAATTCCAATCACTGCGCAGTCATTATCGTTAACCATATGCGCTTTTAACTCATCTATCTTCCCATCCAACCATAAGCTGTCTATGTACAACGCTTGCTCACAGCGGAAGGCTATTGCATCGTTATATCCTCTCTCTTTAGGCCAGGATACAGAGTCTTGACTGGCATAGGAACCAGAAGACATTGGTGCTACGCCAAGGTCAGAAAGGCATTTGAAGGCATCACAGAAATAAGAACCTCCATCAACTCCCCCATTTATCTGGTTGTAGATGAATTTGGGTTGGAACTGATGGTCTGGGTCAGTCATATCCCATCCACCGTGATCTACATACTCCTGATATCCTTTGTAGTAATAGCCGGTAGCCCATGCGGTGCAACTCCCCAGATGTTGCGACCCTACTGGTGGCATTCCATGTGAGTAATCTATAGAGTCAGGTAGCGGTTGTCGTGCAATCTTAAGTTTAGCTTCCTCCATCCAGGGGATCTTGTGGGGATTCACATATTTCAAACCCATCCTGCGTTCTTGAGCACTCAGAGAAAAAATGCTTAGCAAAAAAATACCCAAAATCATTTTAATACGCATAATACCTCCTTATTTGTCAGAAATTTAACCATAAAACAATCAAATACTTTACTTTTCCCTTTGCAGGGCTAAAGCCTTGCCCTACTTCCTTTTTAAGTATAATCAAATATTCTGGAGTGTCAAGCACAAAGTTTGGATTTGGGATTTAGGGATTAGGATTTTGGTAATAAGTCGTGAGTCTAATTTTAGAGTTTATTGGGTTTATCCTATTTAACTATTCAACGACTTAACTAATCGCTTATGCGATTAATTAGAATGGATTGGCAAAATTTAAATACACTATCCCTCTATAATCAGCACCCAAATCCTCTATAGCTCTAGCATAGTCCAATCGAACGACTCCTATGGGAGTAGTATAACCCAAACCAAAACCTACTCCAAACTTTAGGTTTTTGAGAGAAATATCTGAATAATCCATCCATAGGTTCCCAATATCAGTGAATATAGTAGCACGTATATTCCTATATATAGGTATCCTGAATTCAAGGTTAAAAAGTAACTGGTCAAGACCGCTCCTTTTCCCTCTACTGTCAGGAGCCCCAATAGAAGCCTCTTCAAAACCTCTCATAGTCCCGTATCCTCCCATCTCCAGTCGGACATCCGTGCTTATCTCATCCGGCTCTTCGCGGGAGTGGGTAAGAATTAACACCGCTCGTAAGGCTAACACAATCCTATAGGGTAAGGGGCGATATGATGCAAAATCTAACTTTACTCTATCGAAATGATTATCACCACCGAGAAATCCCCCTGCATATTCAATTTGTGACAGGAATCGTGAACCCTTCCGCGGAACTATGATGTTGTCCCTTCCCTCATAAAAATATCGCGTACTCAATCTATTAGTTATACTGGGCGCCTCCTCGATTGTTGCCCTCCTGAAGTCATAAAGGAAGGATATTCGAGAGTAAAGATTGATATCTCTCTGAAGGACAATGTCGAGAGATAGATCAAATTCGCTGTATTCTCTGGTATATACTCGTTTCAGCGCTGGAGAGGCGACAAGGCTGAATCCCGAATTTAAAAGATATGACTCCCTGTATGTCATTCTAATATCTTCTTCCCTATAGGGCAGTCTAATATCATTCCAGTGTTTAAATTCAGGACTTGCCCTCAAGGATATGTCAATCAACAACCTCTGAAGATTTCCAAAGAGATTTAGATGACCCCAACGAAACAAGAATAATCCTTTGTTTGGGGATTCATACCCAAAACCAAAGTTTATGAGTCTTGGTTTTTCTTCCTTGAATATGAACGAAAGGTTAACGGAGTCCTCCTTCACTTTTTGTTCTTGAACATTTACATCAGAAAACAACTCCGTCCTATACAATCTGCTCTGCGATTCATATACACGAGAAGGACGATGGAGATCGCCTTCATTAATTCTCATCTCACGCTTGACTACATCTCTTCGAATCCCCTTTAAGCCTTTGAATTTAATCCTTCTAACCCAAACCTTTTCGCCTTCTTTTATCTCAACATTCAATAATACTCTTTTGGCCGGATCTGAAATATTTTGAATGGTTTTACGAACCCTGATCTCCGCATTTGTATATCCCTTTTCTGCGTATTCATTTGAAAGAGAGTATTCTCCTGTTCCAATAACGGCCTCATCGTAGTAATCCCCTTCATTGATAGATAGAATCTTCCCGACTTTTTCATCAGAAAATAGTGTATTCCCCTCAATTTCTATACTATCAATCTTGCTTCTAAACCCTTCAAAAATGTGGTAGGTCATCCTGATTTCATTAAGTTCTTTTAAAAACTCTCCCTCTCTTTTCTTTACCCGCATATCAAAAAAACCTTTGCTCCGGTAAAAACTCACTATTCGTTTCGCCCCCTCCCTCGCAAATCTCTCTATATACGGATCACCTTTCTTTATGAGAAAGAGTTCCTTTAATTTCTTATCAGATATAGAGTTGTTGCCTTCAAACTCTATCTCTTTAATTCTGATTTCCTCGGTTATCTTTAGCTGCTTCATACAACCGGAAAGGAGCAAGAGGATTATGAGGAAAGGTGGGAAGGTCGGCCCTAATATTTTACTATCTGCAGGGGCAGGCCTCGCGTCTGTCCTCTTATTTTGGGCGAGCGCGCGCCCCGTGCGATAATATGCAAGCATCATAACTTATGATTATGAGTGCACAACCTTACAAAATATGCACCTGGTTGAGAGTAATCATAGTTTTTCAATCTTTTGGAACGGTTATGATATTCCTCATTCATGACTTATTCTTTCAGGGTTCAATACATGGATTCCCTACGACTTTCAATTGTCTGTAAAAAGTCACTTTGACACATTATTGACTACCTTGAAAGCACAACACCGAGAGCTATGGAATTGAGTTTTATCTCGGGTTTATCCGCTCGTGAAAGCATTACGACCGGCTTTGTTGTCCCAAGTATTGCGCCTGCTGCCATAGCCCTACCAAAATGCATAAGTGCCTTTGCCACACTGTTACCTGTAGTAATATCAGGAACAAGGATAAGATCCACATTTCCGCATACAGGGCCACTTATTCCCTTCACCTGACAGGCATAGTCTGATACCATGAGATCGAATGCAAGGGGGCCATCAACTACACATTTAGGGATCTGCCCCCTTTTTGCTGCTTTCTCTATTATAGCAGCATCGATGGTATTTTCTATCTTCGGATTTACTGCTTCGGTAGCAGAGAGGATTCCCACCCGTGGTTTCTCAATTCCCAGTGAATGCATAAAATTAACACCATTCTTGAGTATAGAAATCTTTTCATCGAGAGTAGGCGAGATACACATACCGCCATCAGTTATAGCAAGGAGTCTATCCAGCTCTGGTATATCCAGGATGACAATATGGCTCAATAATGGAGAACTCTTCAAGCCGTACTCGTCGCTTAAGACTGGTTTTAAAAAATGCGAAGTAGAGATAGACCCCTTAAGCAGAATATCGCCTTTCCCTTCTGAAACCATTTTAACAGCTTTTATAGCAACATCTCCTGGGTCTTTTTCTCCTATCACCTCATCTTCTTTAATCTCTGGAAATTTACTCTTTAGTTCCGGGTCACCCACAAAGATTGGTTTAATCATTCCCTTCTCTCGCGCCATCAGGGCTGCCCTGACTTCGCTCTCCTTATAAGACCCTGCTATAACACACCTCTTTGGACCCGTTTCCTCTGCCTCTTTAATTATATCCTTGATTGACTTAAATGGTTTCATTTCAAATCAACCCTCTTTTTTATATCTCGCAAAGACGCAAAGAATGCCAATATGTATTTATACTTGTTCATACATGTATTCTAATTTAACCCTTCTTTTTGTCAATAAGTAAAAAAAAGCCCCCATAAAGGGGGCTTTTCTTTTTTAAAGGTGTAGCTATCTGATAACTACCATCTTGTTGCTCAGTGTCTTATCACCAGCCTTCAGGTGATAGAAGTAAACACCATTTGCTACCTTAGCATTCCATCTCACCGTGTGGAGACCACCATCGCGGACACCATTAACAAGATTCTTAATAAGTCTTCCGGTGTTATCATAGATATCGAGTGAAACGGTCATCCTTCCTGGCAAGGAGAATCTTATCGAAGCTTCATTGGTAATAAGACCTACAGGTAGAAGCTTGACAACCTTCTCTGGGTCGATCGTCCTATCACTGATACCTGAAGTATATCCAAACCAGCCAAGGACATCCTCTACAAGAGAATCCACGGCAACCCGGTCAATCTCAGTAGAATCAGCGGGGTTGACGATGTAGTCAAATGGATAGAAGTCGCCAAAGACCTTGTATGTGCCCGAGGGCCCGGTCCAGCGGTAAGATACAATCTGACCACCCATAGCGAACATATTATTCACAGCAGTAGCGTTTAGTGAGTCAAATTGACCTATCCAGGGCTGATCAGGTAATACATAAACTGCACTGCCGGTCTGATACCCAATGTCCATGAACATATCACCAATAACAGCATCCATTGGATCTCCATAAAGTAACACGCCAGCTCCAGCTACATCGCCGTCATCATACATTCCGTGGATACCGAGATAGTTTCTTACCCAGTGCCCCATCGGTACCCCCTGCTGACCATAACCAGGGCAGATGCCGAGTCCATAACCCAGATCCTCGTCTGAGACCCAGAAATTACCACCATTATCAAGGAGTGTCTTTATAGCAATAGAATCGGAATGGAGAACTCCGTAACCACCCAGACCATAGTTCGCACCTGGACCTAAGGCCAAGCATCCCCAGTCTCTCCATACGACTGTATTGTAGAAACCTATTACTGCGTCATCCGGGTAATTACCTTCTGCTGCAACATCCCAGACATCACAGTAATCTACCCAATACTCAGGTAGGATATTAGCAGGGTCATCGTCGTTTATAACATAGAGGAAGTCACCGGCTTCACCTGTTTTGATTTCATAAGTAAATGTAGCACTTGTGTCAGCAAGACCAGGGTCGTCCTTTCCAACAACATAGTAGTCAACAATATCACCCACACCTACTCCCGGTATATCTATCTCCCAGATTCCTTCCGCAATTGTTCCAGATACGGGAGTATTATCTGATATCATTGTATAGCCACCACCATTTACCTGGTAGTAGAGCTCCATCATTATTACAGCACTGGAATCAGGACCGAAATCATATCCATATATACTCACTGTTCGGTCACCTGTATCATAGGAATTTGGCAGGTTCTCTGCTACTACTTTAGGTGGGGCATTTGTATAAGCCTTTACATAAGCCCTCATTCCAAGAGCAATAGCCTCATTATCACTAGAGTAATAATAGCAGAACCAACCACCAGCACCACCTGCTCCATCTGCATTATACTGGTAGGTATGGACATCGATTATAGCAGGCCTAGGAATCCAGCTTTCACCGAGACTTGCTATAGTATCAAGAACATTTACTCCGCTATAACCACAGAAAAAGACGTTATCCTCTACATCAACACCCGGGTCAATATCAACTGTATCCCAGACCATGTTAGGAGGACCAGTACTTGAACCACTCCATAAGAGTGTCCCAAGAGGAGTGGGAGCGCTACCATCATACTCCTCAACTCCCGGGTAGGTAGCTAAATTTGCTGCAGGATTGTGCAATGCTGCAAAAACATCTAAAGGGGCACCCTCAGCACCCGTTGTAGTGCAGTAACTCATCCAGATAAATGCAACGAGAGAACACTTTGCTGGTGGCTGGAACCATACAGCAAATGTATCTTCTGCTGGTCTCGGAAGATAGTAAGCCCAGTTCTCTGAATCATACTGGATGATATAGTTCGCATCACCTATGCCACCAGCTTTGGAACCAAAACCCGAATGTAGAGTCATCGGTGTCTTACCCAAATGATACTCACTTGGTGCGTTTCCAACAGAGGGTCTAAGCTCAATTAACCCACCATGAGCAGCCCACAGACCAACTGCTACCACTAATGAGAGCAACAGTAACTTACGCATCATTCAACCTCCTTGTTTAAAATTTTTACAGTAAGTCCTCCAGTTTTTCCTGGAGATCCCTTTCAAAGGTTTCTGACTCTGGATCGAAGTAATCCACTAAAGTAGGGTCTAATTTCCAGAGTTCCCACATGCAATTATAAAAAAATCCGTAATAGAAGTAACTCTGCGCCAGTAGAATTCGTACATTCCTTGTCGTAATAGCAGGGTCTATATAGTTCGGAATCTCAAGGGTATCAGTTCGTAAGGAACCTTCTTCACCATAATATTCCAGAACAGCCTTTGCATAGATTACCGCGTCCAATAGTTCCTTTTGCTTTCTCTCCTCTTTTTCAATCTGTGCCATCTTTCCTTGAATCTGCGCGGTCTGAGCATATCCGGCAAGCGCAAGCGCCAGAACTTTTGAAATCTCTCCGTCGAAATAAGCATAGTCGATCTCAAATCGATCACCAGGTCCAGGTAGATATAAGTTGCCACCGCTTTTAGTAACATTGGTCACAACAGTATTATCGGTGATCCTCTTAATCTCTAAATCCTGCTCTGAAGCTGTGCTTGCTGTGTCAGGTACAAAGTGAACCGTAGGCTCAAGAACTCCAAGGATAGGAATGTTATCAGGATCAACACCTAATCCAAAGAGAGTGGAATCAGGAGTTATCCACCCCCAGTAGACATCGCCTTTCTGAACCTCTACTATCGGCGAACCCCCCTCCAGGGTTGGAACAAAACCGAAGGAAGACCTTGCCATAGTAAAGCGGCTCGCATCCTCTGAGCCCAACTGCATATTAGAGAAACCAAGGCCCACATATACAGATGAGTTTGATGCATCTAACTTAACAGCGGAGTCGAATCTGGCATAGGCAAGCTCATAATCACCATCATTGTAGGCTTCCCAACCCTTCGCGATAAATCTCTGGATAATACCCTCTTTATCCGTAGGATAGGGTCCTAACGGCTCATCAAACTTCTCCTCACAGCCTAAAAGCAAAAGCAACAAAAGGATTGAAATTAATATTATCTTTTTCACTTCCGACCTCCTTATCTTACAAGAACAATCTTCTTGGTAAGGCTCTTACCGGATGCACTAAGCCGGTAGAAATATATACCATTTCCGACCATTATATCATTATCTGTTCGAGTATCCCACCTGAGAGTGTAGACACCTGGATTAACTATACCATCCACCAGGGTCTTTACCCTTTGTCCCAATGCATTGTAGACATCGATTCTCACATTTCCCTTTTCCGGTATCGCATATCTTATATCGAATGGATTAAGTGTGCTTGTTGTAAGCTCGAAGGTTACTGGTATATCAGTAACAAGATCCCCTTCCATCGCTTTATACTCACCTAAGGTGTTAATCTCTGCTTCAATAGCATCACCCTTCCTAACGGAGGGTATCTCTACCCAGCTATCACCTTCCTTTCGGTATATAGAAAGTTTCTTCGATTTCATGTTAGATACATCTATAGTCAAGTGTGCATCTACGTTCAGATTCACTCCGGGACCAACATAGTAGCTATTCCCTGTGTTACATGCCGTAACGTGATATGATTTATTGAGCGCATTTGCTGGTATATCTACCCTGAATGAATTATCAGAAGAAGCTATATATCCACCATATTTCCCAATTGCCTTAACAGTTAAGTCAATATCTTTCTCGTATTTATTCCCGCTAATATCTTCGGACTTGAGGTGTATAGCTTCAGAAATATCACCCGCTGGAAGAACTATATCTCCATAATATACCCTGTATCCTTCGGCTGAAGAAGCATCCAGGAGGGACATCTCTAAAGTATCTGCGCCAAAGATTACATAAGCACCTTCTTCGCCTGCATCGCATAATCTTTCAGTTCCTGTGTAGTAATACATTCTGACGAATCGGTCTGCAAGTGGACTCTGAAGTAGCCCAATCATATCAGTGGTATCAACAGTCTGGTCAAGACTTAAGTTATAGTAGGCAAAAGATGGACTCGTTCCTCTATTGGATATTACTTCAACAAGCAGATCAAAGGAATCAATCCCTGCAGTTCTCAAATCAATCTCATGGATATTCCTTGCAATATTGCTAAACTCCGAAGCCTCTACTTCTATAGGTGCATTAGCACTATCTCCAGCATATCCAACGATAAAGAGATTAAAATCATTATTGTCGTTTCCGCTAAAGATTAGAGGATTTGTAAAGTCATATATTCGTATCGGCTTAGCACTGTAGTATAACTGAGCTGCCTCTGCTATACTGCCATCGGGTATAGCATCTACCGTAAAGCTAATATCCTTAATATGAACTAAATTGTTCATATAACATGAGATACCCCAATCCTCAAAGGCATCAACGAAATTCCCCGGTGTTCTACCAACAAGGATAGAATCAATCGCTTCTCTTCCCTGAAGCAGACGGGTCTTATATAAACCACTTTGCGGATTAAAGAACTGACCTTCGGCAGTATTCAATTCATCAAGGATTTCATCTCCAAATAAATCCCGGAGATATTGAATCCATATATATTGAAGAGTTCGAGCGCTCAGGAGATTTGCTGAAGAAAAATTAACCCCATATTCAACACTGTCAGCCCCAAGAGTTGTAAGATATATTCCGAATCCTTCATACCCCCTAACAATCCAGGGATCTTCATCCAAGTCATAATTCCACTCAATCATGCTGGTTAGCTCTCGTGCGATATCTTCCTTTACATCATCAGGACCAGACAACCATCCAACCACGTCGTCTACATCTACATAGATTATTTCCATCCCATTTGAATTCGTTGCTAAAGTATCTTCGTTCGTTGGATCGAAGAAACAGGAAGATTCATCTTCTCCATCCTCATACACATCAAGGAGAACAACATCTAAAAGGCTATCTCCATCTACATCAGGGATAGGACCTATCCCATCGGTAAGGAGTTCAAGGACTCCTTTTGTGGTATCTGATGGTACAGCATCCTCAAAATAGGCATCTACTTCTGCGATTGTAGCTGAATCGATTGGATAGGGCTCTATACCTTCATTATCCTCAAACCAGTTGCTGCCACCATCCACTGAAAAATACATACCGTTGTGATTGCCAACTATAATTGTATCAGGCTCAATCACGGTTATAGCGCCGCAAACCTTGACCTGGTTCATAACACCATAGTCAAGGAATCCATTGTTCATCTGTGTCCAACTACTACCATCATATTTATACGGGAATGAATCAGTCGCTGCATACACCACGCCATTTACATCAACATAGATATCATTTATGGATGGTATAGTGTCTGTTATGTTATCCCAACTATCACCCTGGTTGTTACTGGTATATACAAGGTCATGAGATGCGGCAACCATATAGTTACCGGTTAAATCCGTCTCAAGTTTGAACCACTCATCCTCCACATCAAGGGATTTCACCCATTCATTTCCGTCAAAGGAATAAATCCCGAGAGGCGTACCAGCATATACATAATCAATCGAATCAGGATGTGGAGCTAATGAATAAACCGAAGGTTCGGCATAAAAATCATCAATCCAGTATGGCTCGTTACTGGAACCAAAGGATTCAGTAGAGAAAACCGCTTCTGAAATTGCATCCCCTGCCTCGTAAAGTTCTATAGTATCAAGAGTGGAAAGATTACCACTCAATGAATCAAAGGTGTTAATAATCCCAATTCCATTTTCATATTCTAATACAAATTTCAACTCATTAAACATAAACCCGGCAACTCCGGATCCATCAATTGCTACCCATCCGTCCTCAGGTGTATAGTAGCTCATCTCGCCATAACGATATGCAACCTTTATTCCCAATCCATGGTTCTTGATTTCTATCATACCACTATGATGGAGGGGTAGAAATTGGAACCCACACACGAGGTAATCCAGGTCGGGAAGTCCATACCTTGCTGAGACAACATCACCACCCACAGCAGAAGAATGGATCAAGAGGGAATAATCACCATTGTAAGCATTCAAGGTATCCAGACGAACAAAGTTATATTCATCCTCTTCTCCACTCTGCGTCCATCCCTCTGGAAGGAAATCAAGATTGCCTGGATCTGCATCTTCAAAATCCTGATCCTCTTCAATGCGAGGTAGAATTTCCCAGTTATCAAATGGAGATGTACCTTTTGATTTTTGATAAACACCATCATAAGCGGCAGCAAAATATTTATTCAAGAAGAACCCTGGAGAAGTCTGATTAACCGGACTTAAAACAGCATCTAAAATGTTAGAGTTAAGTTGATCATACTTAACATCCTTCCAGCTCCCTCCTCCATTAGCTGACTGATATACTCCAGCTTCCGTTGCAGCAACTAAGTAATGAATATTCAAGGCATCATGAAAATGAAAAGAATTTACAACCTTACGACTGACCCCTGTTCCATTGAGAACCCATGGAGACCCAAAATTACTCTTCAAATATAATTCTTCAGTCGCGAAGAGAGAATCATCAATAATGGCATACTCAAGGGGCATATCAAACTCATTGAATTGAGCAACTATGGAGTGATTAATAGGATCAAATCCAAGAGCTCTTGAAGGAAGTTCAACCTCTTTACCCCAGATTACAACATCACCATCAACATTCAACGCCCTCACATTAATCTCTCGGTATATCTGGAAAAATCCCTGATCCTGCGTCCAGATAGTTGCTCCATCATTTAAATTGACCTGTGCTATTACTAATACCGGGATTAGGATTAATACCGCCATTTTCAGTTTCATCTACAACCTCCTTTATAGTCCCAGGACTACTGAGATGCGATGTATTGCTGGCATCCTATTCCCATATGAATAAGAGTAACCTACTTCAAATCCCCCAAGAGTCGTCGCCTGAGCTATACCTACCCCAAAGTTAAAAGCACCCACATCGTCTTTTTCTTCGATACCAACTCTATATTGATAACCTACCCTTAACTTCAGTATATCAAGTAGAGAAAGTTCGCTCCCTATTGCATAACGTTCCAAATTATCGCTGGGGTGAATCAGATCTACAGCTACCATTGCACTCAATTGCTCAACCTCGTAGACAGTCATCGCTAACCCACCGCGGAAGATAATCGGGAGAGGATATGATTCGAATTCTTCTTCAGGATTAACAACTACACCATCCTCATAGTCTGGGTATCTGCCAGTCAGTCTCACATCTGGACCAAAGTGCTGTATTGAAAGACCAATAGTCAAATCACGAAATCCCGTCTTATAATAACCACCAACATCCATAGCAAATCCATTAACATCGTGGGAATTTCTATATTCGTCAGGATAATCCTCCCTGACCATCTTTATATTAATGCCGAAAGCAAAGTCATTTGTAAGAAAACGTGCATAGGAGATACCTGTCTGAAATGCTCTATAATCAACATAGGTGTCAGTGCCCGATGGCTCTTCTGCAGTCACTTCCTCCCACTCGCCACTTGAAAGCCCAGAATAAAAGAATCCAAATACACCTGCAAAGCCTAATGTTTGAGTAATAGCAACAGAATTCAAACCGATACCAGCCCAGAGATTCACTCTATCCACCAGGATTGATGTCCCCATTGACATGGCTATCCCTGCGGGATTCCAGAATATAGCTTCAGCATCATTTCCAACAGCAGCAAAAGCCTGTGCCATCCCCATAGAGTGCGTTCCGATTCCAACATTAAGAAACTTTGCACCGACTGAACCAACTTTAGCGACTTGGCCAAAAAGGAGTAAAGGAACTACAAATAAAACTATTAGTAATCTCTTCATTCTCTCCCCCTCATCTCATTATTAGCAACTTGCCTATCTTCGAATCAATAACTTCAGTACCAGCAGCATTTGACTGCTCTATCTTATATACATACAATCCGCTCGATGCCTTGATACCACTATCGCATACAAGGTCCCAATCCTCATCACCAGATACTCCGATGTGCAGAATCTCCTTTACTAAATCACCACTCAATGTGAATATCTTTATCCTGCAGTTTTGTGGTAAATACATGAACTTCATTTTATCTTCGTACCGTGATTCCCATGATGCAGAACCATAATATGGATTGGGAACAACCTGGACTGAATCAAGTGAACTTCCAAGTGGAGAACCTACATAAAGTGGCATTTCTGCACCCCCGGCATCCTTCATATAATTCGACTTACCACTCTCTAATCCTTCTGTATCAAAGGCAGTCACAGCATAATAATAAGGAATCCCGAGAATGACATCCGGATCTGTATAATTCCTCTGTATATTTCCCTCTGCAACAGTGTATGAAGCCAGCAATTCCCAGTTACCTGGCCTCCACGGACTCCTGAATACCCTGTATCCAGCAAAGTCTATCATAGTAGATATAGGATCAGGTGTCACCTCAGCTATATTGGACCAAATAAGAGATACAACACCTTCACTTGCAGAATAGTGAAGCTCTGGAACCGCTGGAGGAACAGGAACTACCCAGTGAAAGTCTTCACCTGGAGCAGAAGGATGAATCGGATCTGAGGAAACAGAACCCATGTAATAGGCATCAAGTGCATAGTCCGCCACCTGTCTTGCTCCTAACCTCTCACCAGTTCCATAAAACTCATCGGTTCCACCATTTAGACCATAACCCACACCTGAAACAAAGACAAGCTTTAAAGTATCATATGGCTCTACTATATAAGGACCAACCGTCTGTAAGAAACGATAATCAAAAGTACTTGCACCAACATCATATGGTGTTGGTAAAAACTTATAACCGAGAGACATGGAATGATTGGCAGTCATATAATCATACTTATTCACATCGGTTCCAGGGTCATTATTCCAGTTCCACCACTGATGAGTTGTTACCCTTGGATACCTTGCTGGATTCCCTTCTTCATCTACCCTGTATATATCATTTCCCTTGGGAGGTCCGTAGATAAATCTTCCAAAGATATATCCGGGACACTGGCCATATTCGCCCTCATCATCTCCTGGCTCTGCAGGGTTATCATCATCATAGATATATGACATATTCCTTGGAATCCAGATTGTGTCTCCTACTAAAAGGTTCTCATTCCCATCATCTCCGTATACCTGCCACTGATCAGGCACTCCATCACCACCCTCTGCTGCACCTTCCTGTGTTATTGCATAGTTATCACTGGGAGATGGATGAGAAGAGAATGATGCCCATTCACCTTCTGTATATCCATCAAATGATACCATATCATCGAGATTAGCATCGACAGGATCTGCTGAGCATAAATCTGAATCCCAGCACCATCCACAATAGAGATTCAATTCACTTTCGGCGGCCGCAACATCGGATTTTGATTTATCCCAGATGAGGTAGAATTCATAAGCAATAAAATCTCCATATTCAGGCATGGACCATTGAAATGCTCTCTGCTCCACATGTATTCCTAATGCCTTACCCTCGTTTAAGGTTCCCCAATCGTTATATGTGGATATTATATCCCACTGAGAGACCCCAGGGCCAACCCAGGACCAGGAATTGTCATCCGGTGTAAGTTCGTAGTTTCCGTAATCAGCATGGCTGACATATGGAGTTCCTCCTATCTCAGCGCCAAACCAGAACCTGCCTTCCCATTGATAGAAATAACCAAATCCACCGGGGTAGTCAAAGGAAGGATTACCAGTTGTCTCTGCATTCGGATCTCCAAATTGCCCACGGTTCGATTCAACCGTCCACATCCCTCCAATAGTGTGGGGCCTGAACTCAGGTTGATCCGCTTTTGTGTTATATTCTATCTTTGATGCTCCAAAAAGAGAAATCCCGAATACCATAAGTCCTATCAATATTGTAGCCTTCTTCATTGATTACACCTCCTTACCATTTAACAGAAAGTCCAAATCGCATATACCTCTTTGCACTGAAAACCCTGGGGTCACCATAGGAACCCCCTGGATCTCCATAGGCACTATACCAGCTTTCATAATCATAAAAGTCCAAATAATACCTGTTTATATTCTCACGATTGAATAGATGGTAGACATCTCCGAATAAACCGAGTTTTAACTGTCCAAGTTCAAAGTTCTTGTAAAACCTCATATCCGTTCTTAGGGTATATGGAAGCCTCTCTGTATTGATTAACTGTTCTCTCGTCTTTGCAGGAGGAGACCATGGCAATCCGCTACCAAAGGTTACTGTGAAATTAACACCAAAGTTACCAAGACCGGGAACACCAAAGAGTTCTTCTCCCTCAGGTGCTTGGATACCAAGATCTGCGGTTATATTATGCCTCTCATCCCAGTCAAGATAATGCTCCTCCGCAGGAACAACCCAGTTAGCCCAGATGAAATCATAGTTCTGCCTCGTCGAGGAAGATTTACCCCTGGCAACACCAAATGTATAAGCTATATCCCAGCTCATCCACGCAGGTATCCCACCTCTCCTCTTTGAGAACTTAATCTCTAAACCTCTCGCACTCCCATAATCGGAATTCCTGTATCTCGTATAATAATCTGCTGGAGTGTAGAAGATCTGCTCGGTATCCGAAAGACCCGCTATATCTTTCATATATGCGGTAACATCTATCAATATCTCATCATTGAATGCATGCTGGATACCAAATTCGTAGGAAACCGTCTTCTCCGGCTCCATATTGGGGTTCCCAACCATCGGGAAAGCACCACTGAAGTCATAGTTTATATTCCTGAATAGAATAAACATAGGTGGTATCTGGAAGTAATGTCCATAGGTGAAGTGGAGCTTGTCATATTCACTGATGGGAAAGGAGAATCCAATCCTTGGACTGATTGCCCATTTACGGCCTGCTTGAAGAGGATCTTTGATTACACCTCCCGAAGTTATATCATATACTGGATCATATTTATCACCAGGAATATTTTGGGAGTTTGCATTAAAGAAATCAAACCGAAGTCCAGCATTCAGGACAAATTGCTCCTGTTCAAGCTTATCCTGGATGTATGCTGCAAATTTATAGGGATTACTCTTAACCCAATCCATATATACATTACCACCTGAAGCCATATCTGCTCCATAATCAAAGAGTTCATAATACTTCCCGGAAACTCCAAACTTTAATTCATGAATCCTGCTTATCTGTGCTATTAAATCCCATCTGCCAGTCCATGTCTCCTTTTTATCATATCCCCAGCATAATCGGTAGTACCCCTGGGTGTAGAAATTATCATAATTTGTAGCCCTGGTATAGGGATATAGCGCTAGATCAGGCCAGTCAAAGCCCCTCTCAACGCCGTTTATCTCCACATCCCTATCATTATCATCATCGCGAAAGTCATCTATTCCGTCTTTATCAAGTTCGTCAATCACACCATCCACATTTATATCATAACTCCCATCCTCAAACACATTATATAATAGGTCTGTTGTATAGTTATTAAACTTGAATTCATGGAATATCTTTGGATTAATCGCATGGGTGAAATCTAAACCATAAGAATAACTCATTGCTTCGAGTTTATAGCGATTCTCGGAAAGAAATTTCCATTGTGGATTATAACTCCAGTATTCACTCCAGTCCACTAAACCGTGAATCTCGAGCTTGAATGCCTGAGAGGGTTTGAAGGTCAATTTCCCAGTGTACGCTTGTTCCGAACCCTGACCATTTGGATGATGTCCTTCGTCTTTAGAATATTCTCCACCCGCAAAGAATCTCAATTTCTTACCCCATATAGGACTACTAACTGTGAAATCGACTCTCTTCATCTTCTCAGGACGCCAGTTCGCAGCTACGAGGGTATCCGTCGCAACTATGGACTTAAATGCACCAGTTCCACGCTCCTTATATGTAACTCTATCAAAGGCTTGTTCGTAATAGACGATCTTACCATCGGCTGTTGTATCAGCATATTCAGTTGGCGTTTCAGAGGTTTTTGCTGTTATAAAGGTTGTATCGTTCTCTTCGTTAGTATCAATAAACCTCTGAAGTCCTCCTATCCCGAAGGCATCATTGGTTCTTGCCTTTACAGTGAAATGAAACCTTGAACCGCCAGCCTTTGTTACAACGTTAACCACTCCTGACTGAGCGCTACCATATTCCGCGCCAAATCCACCTGTGTAGACAGTAGTCTCCTGAACCGACTCCTGAGGAATATGAGAATCGAATCCACCTGTCATAGGATCCACCATCTCCACACCATCAACCACATAAATGATTTCTGTATCTCTTCCACCACGTACATACTGATAACCTGCCTGTGTAATTATGCCGGCCTGTCTTCCTACAACACCTTCAACCGTGTTGACAGGAGTGGCTTCCATATCCTCTGCAGAGATGATAGCAACCGAAGTAGTTACATCCTTCTTGATGATCGGCCTCTTTGCCCTAACTATCACACCTTTAACAGCAATAGCCTCGGACTCCAGTGGAAACTCAAGAGTCCGCGTAAGATCAGTCTCTACTCTCACATCCGTTATCGTTACGTCTCGATAACCCATCATCCTGGCGGTTACAATATACTTTCCAGGTGAAACGTTAAGAATGAGAAAGTAACCGTCCGGGTCCGTTGCAGCACCCATAGTCGTTCCCTCAATGATAACATTAACGCCGGGTAAGGCTTCTCCAGTACTTGCATCATAAACCCGACCTACAATCTTTCCCGTCGTTGCTCCAAATAATGATACTGCAAGGACACACATCAACAGCAGTATAAACTTACGCATAGAACACCCCCCTTATTTAGGTTTTCCTTTTTATGTCTTTTGACAAGCAATAAACTACATGAATAGCATTCTATATATATTTTTTGTGACCCTCAACTTTTATAATTCCCTCCTCAATTATAAATTTAAGATCTACTAACTTCTATTTAATCCTATAGTGGAAAAATTCTCTTTTGTCAAGAGTTTTTTTTATATTTTTTTGTTGCAAGGAGTTCCCTGAACTCATCGGGATAAGGAGAAAGGGCAAGTGCGTCCTTACGAGTAATCAAGTCCTTTCCCAACAGTTCTATCAAAGACCCATTAAAGGTTTTCATCCCCTCTTTTGTTCTCGTCTGCATAATAGAATACAGTTGATGAGTCTTCTCTTCTCTTATCAATTTCCTCACTGCCGCTATTGATACCAGAATCTCCACCACAGGTATAACACCCGTTCCTTTTGCACTATGGATGAGGTTTTGAGAAACGACACCGAGTAAGTTGGCAGACAATTGGAGTCTAACCTGCCTACGTTGGTAAGGAGGAAATATGTTTATTATGCGGTCGATTGTCTGGACAGCATTCTTCGTGTGGAGTGTGGAGAGCACAAGATGACCTGTCTCAGCCGCTGTGATTGTTTTCCTGATTGAATCCCTATCCCTCATCTCTCCGACTACAATTACGTCTGGATCCTGACGCAAAGAATACTTAATCGCAGAAGAAAAGGAATGCGTATCCATACCAACTCCTCTCTGATCAATAATGGCTTTCTTATCCTCATAGATAAACTCAACAGGATCCTCTACTGTGATAATATGACACGTATCTCTCTTATTCCTGTAATCTACCATTGCAGCAATTGTGGTGGATTTTCCACAACCAGATGGACCGGTAACCAAAACCATGCCTCGAGGTTTCATTGCGAAATCTTTTAGAATCGGAGGAAGATTTAAATCATCAATATCGGGGATTCTCCTTGGAATTAAACGGAAAACAATCCCAACGGTTCTTCTTTGCGAAAACATATTTACTCTGAAACGGGAAAGTCCAGGAACATTCACAGCAAGATCCATCTCTTTATTTTTCTCAAACTGTTCCATCTGCTGGCGAGACATAACAGATTCAGCAACGCTTTCGATATCGTCCGCCGTAAGAGCATTGTATTTTTCTAACCTGACCAGATCACGGTTTATCCTCATGACCGGGACGGACCCTTGCTTCAGGATGAGATCCGAGGCGCCCCTTTCCTTCATTACACTAAGAAGGTCACCTATATTCATACCAACCTTACCCTCTGGCCAGGGATGATTCGAAGACCCTGGGATTGGAAGCCTTAGACAGAGCTTCCTCATAATCCACATATCCCCTGAGATAGAGTTCTTTTAAGGAATCGTCCAGCAGTTTCATACCGTACTTACCACCTGATTTGATCATATTGTAGATCTGCTCCACTTTCCCTTCACGTATTGCATTACTAACGCCTTTAGTACCAATAAGAATTTCAAATGCAGCCACTCTCCCGGAACCATCAGAACGACGGAGCAGGGTCTGAGAAACCACAGCCCGAATTGTAGATGCGAACTGCAACCGTATCTGATGCTGGTGCTCAGGTTCAAAGACATCTACAATCCTGTCAACTGTCTGCGGCGCATCCGGTGTATGAAGAGTGGCGAAAACTAAGGCTCCCATCTCCGCTGCATTAAGAGCCAGAGATATTGTCTCCTTATCTCTCATCTCTCCGACCACAATCACATCAGGATTCTGCCTCACTACCCTTTTTAAGGCTTCTTCAAAGGATTTGGTATCCACTCCTATTGCACGCTGCTCAATTAAACTCTTCTTGTCTTCAAATACATACTCAATGGGATCCTCAATTGTGATAATATGTTTCTTCTCTTCACGGTTTACTTCCTCTATCATAGCCGCAAGTGTCGTAGATTTTCCTACTCCAGTTGGCCCAGTGACCAGCACAAATCCCTGAGTGTATAAAGCAATTTCCTTTAGTATTTCCGGCAGCCCCCATTCATCTATTGTCTTTATTTCAAGAGGGATCACCCTAACAGCTACTCCAACCTTGCCTCTCTGAAGAAAAACATTCATCCTGAAACGAGCAATATCATCAAGCTCATAGGAAATATCAAACTCCAGTTCTCTTTTGAAACGTGCCTTTTGTTCCTCTGTCATTATCGGAAAGACAAGGTCCTTCACTTCTTCCGAATCGAAGGGTTCATATTCCTTTAATCTCTTAAGCTTACCCTGGACTCTTATCACAGGTGATTCATCTACCTTGAGGTGAAGATCAGAACCTCCCTTTTCCACTACCTCTATTAAGTATTTATCAATTCCAGCAGCCATCTATATAACCTATCTTTTACCACAAAAACACCAAGAACACAAAGTAGACCTCAAAGGGACCAAGGGATTTTTCTCGAAACCCCGAAACCTAAAATCTAGTTCTCTCTTTGTTTTCTCTGTGACCTCTGTATCTTTGTGGCGATTGGTATTTACCATATAAATTATCTCATCATTATACACCCGAAAGGATTCGAACCTTCAACCTTCCCGGCCGGAGCGGGACGCTCTATCCATTGAGCTACGGGTGCTCACTTCGATTCAAAATTCGCTTTTTCAATTTCCTTCCTGAGTTTCCTTGGTGGCTTATAGGAAGGGACCCATCTATCCTGTATCTTTACTTCTTTCATAGTTTTGGGATTCCTTCCAATTCTACCTTTCCTGAATTTGTTCTCAAAGACTCCAAAACCCCTTAGTTCGAGCCTATCATCGTTGTAGAACACCGCTTTGACCTCTTCCATAAACGCCTCTATAATAACTCGAACATCCTTTGTTGGAATCCCGGTGCCTCTGGAAATACTCTCAATAATATCTACTTTTGTTTTAGTCATTTAGCCTCCTATTTTTGGTTATATAACTGACAATCAACAAAATGTCAAGCACTTTTCTCTTATTAGCCGCAGAGGCACAAGCCTCACTTCATTGAAAAATGCAAATTGAAAAGTGCAAAATTTCAACTTTCCCTGGGATTGCCTCGCTTGAGTAGAGCATGAAGATTCACTCGCAATGACATTTCTCACGCAGAGGCGCAAAGAGCGCACAACGCAATAAACGCGAATAACTCAATAAACTCAGAACCACTTAATCCATACTCCTTAATTCTTTAATCCTTAATCCTTGAACCCTCTTTATTTTACCATGAGTCAAGCATAATCCGTAGAAGGGAATCCTTTATTCTCAGAGCCACCTTTTCAACCCCTGTTGTTTCATCTTCTGACGAAGAATACACTGCAGACTCACTTATATTTCTCTCCCAAGCAGTTTCTCCAGTCGCATCAACTAAAGAAAATTTCGTTCCTACACTCAAACGATATTCCAGAACTTCTCCAGAACTATTATATGAATCAGGCTTTCTCTTATAATCAGTAATTACTCCCTTTAGAATATAATCACCTTCTTTTTTAATAGTAACTCTACCATCTTTTATAAAAGCGCTGATTAACTCATCTGAAAGTATTCTTTCAATGTCAGCATTACCTGTCATATTTAAAAGAGGGGGTATTGATATGGAGGGGCCAAAACTTCCGCTCTTGAAAGAATAGACACAGGACAACATCATTAATAAAACCGCTATTACCTTTGAGTACTGGGATCTATTCATACAATTTACTTCTCCAATCATTCACATGAGAACTCTTTCGAAGGTCATAGAGCCACCCATGATAAAGGATTGTCTGTTTAATCATCTGCAAGTTCCCAGCATAGTCAGGTATTATCTCCTTAAACTTGTCAGATGAAGGAGCTTTTCTCCCTATCACTTTTAATATGTATATAGACCTACCTGACCTCACTGGAGTAGATACCTTCCCCTCTTTAAGATTCAATGCAAGATTGACTATCTTATCCGGGAGATCGATTCCTTTCTTTCTGTAGTTATTAAGTGTAAAATAAGGAGTTCGCTGCCAACTCCCCTTTTCTGGATGCATTAAAAGAGTATCCTTGGGAAACTTATCCTGGACATATGTCTTTGCATAAGTACTGGCTTGTATTATACGCATTGAATCTTTGACTTCTTCCCTTCCCATTACGAAAGGAGTAATTCCATTCTCTACATCTTCTACCCAGCATACATACAGAGCATCTTTCCCGATAAGCGGATAGGAAACTTCTCCTCTTTTCGGATTATCCAGAAATGTTCCAAAATCTACACCAATATCAGGGATGTAACCAATCCTGTATGTAATGTGTTCACTTGAATAGTTATCCGGGACTGCAATGGTAGTATCAGAACGCAATGTCTTAACCAGTGACCAGGCTTCTGTCATTACTCTTGTATATGCCTCTCCCGAGGGGAATACCGGCAGAAATATCTCCTTTAAATTCAATCTATTCCTCTCTCTATCCAGAAGCTTAATGATATGATAGTTTTCTTTTGATCGGACAGGTTCGGTAACTTCACCAATTTTTAGGCCAATAAGCGCGCTGGTAAACTCTGAAGGAAGCTCTCCCAATGAAATCCATCCGTCAAATAATCTCCTATCCGTGGGAAAATAGGAATATATGCCAATCAGGGTATCAAAAGAAGCATTCTTTGCCCGATCTATGATTGAATAAGCAAGATCTCTAACTTGTTGGATCATCTGATCATCCACTTCTACAGGAAAAGATACATATCCTAACTTCACTATCCCTTCCCTCTTAAAAAGACCTTTGTGGCTTGAATAGAACTCCTCTGGAGAGATGGGTAGTTCGTCCTCAATCCATTCGTCCACAGGGATACGTATATATTCTAATCTCAAACTAACTGAATCCTCCATCAGATTCTCCAAGATTTCACCCTGGGTCAATCTAACAAGGGAAGTGACTTCTCCTCCAAGGATTCTTTTTGGCAGGTCCTCCTTTATTTGACGAGCATAGTTGTTAATGAACTCTGACAGCCGAGGATCCCTCAGCAACTCATGATATCTGCTATAATTAAACTGCCCTCCGATCCAAAAGGTGGTATCCTTTAGTATCTCCTTTGGGGGAGAATTCTTAATTATATCAATCACCTGTTTATCTGAGACAAATATATGCCTTTCCCCTATCTGCCTTTTCACTATACTTTGCATTATCAATTCATTGATTATCTGATCAGATAACCTCCTCTCTTCAAGGGGGTCAATACCCATCGAACCGCTTATAAGATTTATCTGTTCGCTCAAGCGATGACTGAATTCGCTATAATCAATACCCTCACCATTCACCTCGGCAATCAGGTTCCTTTTTCTTCCTATACCGCCCTTCATTATATTCGAGCCAAATCCAAAGAATATAAAAAGAACAAATGTTACTGCTACAACCCACATAAAGTATTTAGTTACACTTCGGAGCCTCTGCATTATCATCTTTTCCTCCTTAATTTTTCACCACAAAGACAGTTAATTCACTCCAATAAAAATACCATCATCTCCAATATTTAGACACTGATTGACACTGATTTAAATCTATATTTTTTAATCAGTGAATATCTGTGTATATCTGTGTCTAATACATAGTATGGGGGAGGGCATTTTTCATTTTGCATTTTTCATTTTGCATTTGAACACTGCCTTTGTGGTGATTGACATTATTCAAAGTCTACTCCTCTCAAGTATTCAACCAGTTTCTCCAATCTCTTTATAACCCTTTCCTTCCCTAATATCTCCATCAATGTAAAGAGACCAGGACCAATAGAAACACCACTTATACCAAGTCTGACCGGGTGAATGAGTTCTGCTGTTTTGCACTTAAGCTTTTCTGATAATTCTCTCATCACATTTTCAATCTCTTTTTCCCTGAAAGATTCAGTTTTTCTAAGAAGTCCTATCAATTCTCTCAACCTATCTTCCAGGCCTAGGTAGAAATACTTCCTGGCTCCCTCTTCATCATATGAAAAATCATCTGAAAAGAAATAATATCCCCTCCCTATAAAGTCTTCAAACTTTCTAGCCCTTTTCCCCATAGCATCTACAATCCTTTTCAGATATTCTAAGTTATCTATAAAAATTCCTTTATCTTTTAGATATTCCATAAGCCGTAATGCTACTTCATCTCTACCCAGACGATTCATCCATTCTTTATTTAACCAATCCAAACGTTCAAGATCAAATATTGCAGGGGTTTTGTGAACGTTATCTATGGTAAATCGGTTAATCAATTCGGGAAGAGAAAAGATCTCTTCTTCTGTTTTTGGAGACCATCCAAGAAGGGCAAGATAATTCACAAATGCTTCAGGCAGGAATCCCCCTTCTTTATAAGAGGAAAGAGAAATAGCACCATGCCTCTTTGATAGTTTTGAATGGTCTTTTCCTAAAATTAGAGGGACATGTCCAAATAAAGGGAGCTCAAAGCCAAATGCCTTATATAATAATATCTGCTTGAAAGTATTAGAAATATGATCATCCCCCCGCAGCACATGGGTTATACCCATCCGATGATCATCAACCACCACAGCCAGATTGTAAGTGGGTGAACCATCTGATTTTATAAGAACGAAATCCTCTATTTCAGAATTCTCCCGCTTGACATCACCATGGATAAAATCTTCATAGGTGGTAACGCCTGGTGGAATCAAAAATCTTAGAGCCTTTGGTCTTCCCTCTTGTTCGAATTCTTCTCGCTCACGCTCGGATAGATTATAACATCTCCTGTCATATATCCATCCACCTTTTGCCTTAATAGCCTTCTTTCTTCTCTCCTCAATTTCATCGGGAGTGCAATAGCACCAGTATGCGAGTCCCTCATCCAGCAATTCTATCGCTTTCTCTCTATAATCATCAAAATAGTCCGACTGATATAGAATATCCTCATCCCAGTCAAGACTCATCCATTTCAACCCTTCAACTATTGACATAACCATCTCTTCCCTTGAACGTTTTAAATCTGTGTCCTCAATTCGGAGAAGAAAAACCCCTTTATTTGCTCGCGCAAAAAGGTAGTTGAATAGCGCTGTCCTGGCAGTTCCTACATGAAGATATCCTGTTGGTGAAGGAGCGATACGAACCCTTACCGTATTAGTTCTATAATTCATCCCTTCTCTCCTTTCCACTCACTTTTATCTTTCCCGTTTATATATAAACACAATGCGGTACAAGTCAAGCCCCCCAAAGAGAATCGGGAGTCGATTCTCTTTATTGAAAAATGCAATGGGACGCAGATAAACGCAGAGTTTAAACGATTTAAAATTATATAACTAATCAAAAATCATAATAACTCAATAAACGTAATTAACCCAATAAACTTACCGCCCTAACTCCTGTCGTCCGTCTTCCGTCCCCGGTCTCCGATCTAATAACTGACCAACCTACTAACTCACCAACGGACTAACAATATGACTTTTGACTAAAGACTATAGACTAGCGACTAAAATTACCCTTGAAACCTCGAACCCTTGAACCCTCTTAATATTTAGGCCCTTGCCATAGGCTTTAATTATTTTATATTCTATTACTATGTTTGAGAATCTTACGAATAGGATAAAAGAGGTAGCAAAAAATCTTACTGGTAGAGGAAGGCTTAAAGAGTCAGACGTAAAGGCTGGAATGCGGGATATCAGGCGTGCTCTCATTGAGGCAGATGTCAATCTTCAGGTTGCTAAGGACTTCGTCTCTAGAGTGGAAGAAGAAGCAATCAATAGGAAGATATTTGAAAGCTTTTCCCCTGGAGAAATGATAGTAAAGATTGTAGGAGAAAAAATCATCGAACTACTCGGGGAACCAATTCCGTTATCCCTTGAAGGCCAACCTGCTTCTGTTCTTCTTGTGGGATTACAGGGCTCAGGTAAAACGACAACAGCTGTTAAACTCGCCACCTATTTAAAGAAAAAGGGGCGGAATCCTTTCCTCATACCGGTTGATGTCAAAAGGCCAGCGGCTTTCGAGCAACTCCGGGATTTAGCAGTTAGGGAAGAACTTCCTTATTTCGAAAAACGTCTTCCAGACGAAGTTAAACTCACCAAACTTGCTCTAACCCAGTCTATCATAAAACGATATGATACACTCATCTTTGACACAGCAGGAAGATTACATATAGACAAGGAAATGATTGAGCAGATCAAAAAGGTTAAAACTACTGTGAAGCCGTCCGAGCTTCTCCTTGTTGCTGATGGTATGACCGGACAGGATGCTGTAAATGTAGCAAGGGAGTTCAATAAGGAAGTAGGAGTGACAGGAATAATACTCACCAAGATGGACGGTGATGCAAGGGGGGGTGCTGCTCTTTCAATGAGAGAGGTAACCGGTAAGCCAATTAAATTCTTGGGAGTTGGAGAGAAATCCTCTGATCTTCAATTATTACATCCCGAGCGACTTGCTACAAGAATTCTTGGTATAGGAGATATCAGAACCCTGCAGGAAAGAGCAGAAAAGGAAATAGAAAAAGAGAAAGCAGAGGAATTCCAGAAAAAACTAAAGGAAGCAAAGCTGAATCTGGAGGATTTTCTGGTTCAGATAAAGCAAATAAAGAGGATGGGACCTCTTGAAGAACTTATTGAGATGCTACCAGGCGGTCAGGATTTAAAGAAACTAATGGATGAAAAGCAACTTATCATAACCGAAGCAATCATTCAGTCAATGACCCCTGAGGAACGTGCTAACACCAGGATTCTCAATGCCTCAAGAAAGAGAAGAATTGCAATGGGCAGTGGAACATCTGTTCAGGAGATTAATCAATTATTAAAGGAATATGAGATGGTGAAGAAGTTAATGAAACAGATGAAAGGGCATGGCCCATCACTCATGCCACCTATCTTCCGTTAAAGGATTAAGGATTAAGGAAAACTCAGTCATGAGTCGAGTGATACTGTGCCAAAATTAAATTTTATACCATTGGATAGAAAGAAGGCTATATCCCTCAAAAAGACGTGGTTGATTTCCACGGCTCGCCCTGTGGAATAGATGTCTCTACCTGATGCTCTTCTATTCCATTGGGCGAGGAAATCACCACTCCCGCTCTCGGGCTCGCTCTCCTTGGAATGCTTGCATTCCAAGGAACCATACCCGCTTGCCCTGCGAGAGGGCTTTATGAGGAACACAGCCTTCTTATTTTCGATGCTTAAATCTTTAAATATTTTACGAAATTTTAATATATTTGAGTTTTGGCACAGCCTCTTCCGTCCCCTGCCCCCGGTCTCCGGTCTTAAATTCCCTCGAAACCTTGAACCCTTTATAAAAATATGAATATCTTAATTCTAATCCTTTCCTACATTATTATGCTTATTGGAGTTTTAGGTTGTTTCCTTCCATTCCTTCCTGGAACGCCTTTAGTTTTTGCAGGAATATTTTTCTACGCATGGAAGACACATTTTATGATTATCTCTCAGAATCTCCTTTTTATATTCCTAATTGTAACTGCAATTACTGTCATTCTTGACTATATTGCAGGCGCCATAGGAGCAAAGAAACTTGGTGCTACAAAGTTTGGAGTAGTGGGTGCATTTCTGGGTGTAATAGTCGGAGTCTTCTTTGCTCCCTGGGGAATCTTTATCGGTCCTCCTCTTGGAGCACTTATAGGTGAACTAATAACCGGTAAGAATATAAAGGATGCGATGAAGGCTTCCGGTGGAGCAATCCTTGGAATCCTGGGAGGTACCTTAACCAAGGTTATCGCATCCCTGGTTATGATAGGCTTCTTTACGGCAAGGCTTTTCTAACCCCTACCCCTCCTTTTAATTCACCACAAAGACACAAAGGACACAGAGAAGTCGCTTCGCTCCAGTCTTCAGTCCTAAGTCATCAGTCAAACTATATAGTCAAATGGTTGAGTGGTTGAATGGTTAAGTGAGTTGGAATATAATACTGACCTTGGACATCGGACTTTGGACTCTCATAATGAACCCATTTACACATCTACTTATCTACCACTTATCCCCTACTAATACTAACACAGAACCAAGAACTTAGAATCCCTCTATCTAACCAATACCACTTTCTCTCTTGAAATAACCTCCCCATCTACTTTCCCTCTTACAAAGTATACACCTGACGATAAAGAATGTAATGGAATGACGAGTGTTCCTTTTCCTGGGTTAAAGGTATCCTTTAACTTTTTCACTCTCCTCCCGCACTTATCATATATCTCAATCTCCACTCTATTCCTTTCCTTTAATTGAAGTTCTAAGAGTAGGGTTCCGTTGAGTGCAACGGAGTTGTTTAATGTCAGTTTATCTTCTAATATCTCTTCTTCAATTCCCGTACCATAATAATTCCAGTGTATATCTTCCATAGGGGCAGAAGGATGATAGGGGTCGCTGTGCGTTGAACCCTCATAATACATCATTAGCGCATAATCTCTTAGCTGCCGTGCTCCTGGGAGATATCCTCTTCCATAACCTAAATCCTCTCCACCATTGAGCCCCTGACCCACACCGGTAGCAAGAACAAAATGAATTGTATCTCCGTCCACAATAGAGTATGGTCCATAGGTAAGTAGGAACCTGTAATCAAAGACATCGGCTTCTAAATCATATGGATGAGGTAAGAATCTATATCCCAAGGACATTAAATGTTCTCCAGTCATAAAATCGAACTTGTTCACATCGGTTCCCGGGTCATTGTTCCAGTTCCACCACTGATGTGACGTGGGTCTTGCAAGACGGCAGGTATCACCAACACCATCAATCCAGATGGAATCGTTTGGAGATTTAGGTGCATAGAGCATAGAAGCAAAGATAAAACCTGCGGACAAACCATTATCCGTGGAATCATTACCAATCTCATTCGGATTATCTCCATCGAGTATAAAAGACATATCCCTCCACACCCATTGGGTATCTCCTAAAATGGTGTTTTCATTGAGGTCATCGCCAAAAAGGCATACCTGATCCGGAGTCCCATCGGGAACAGGAAGCGTGGTATCCTGAAGGATGGTATAATCATCCGAGGGTGAAGGATAATGCGTTAGAGTATTCCATTCCGCATTAGTCCAGCCATCATATGAAACAAGGTCATCTATGCAAGCATCAAGTGGATCAGCTTCTGAAACATCAGCATCAAAGGTGATAGAAAAGTAGAAACTATCTCGAATAGCTGGTAAGCCTATATCTGATTTAGTTTTATCATATATCACATCAAACTCATAGGCAATGATATGGGAAGCATGTCCACTACTCCAGGAGAGTGCTCGCTGTATAACCTTTATCCCAATAGCCCTGCCGGAATTACTGGAGACCCAGTCATAATATGAAGAAACAATATCAAAATCAGACTTTCCGGGACCATTCCATCCCCATCCTTCAGGGTTCAATTCATAATTTCCATAATCTGCATGAGAAACATACGGGGTTCCATCCTGCATAGTTCCAAACCAGAGCCTTCCTTCCCAGAGATAAAAATTACCAGCCTTGCCCGGCCAATAATAGGATGGATTACCAGTCGCTTCAGAATTTGGGTCTCCGAATTGACCGCGATTAGAAACAACGCTCCAGAGGTCGCCTGTTGTAATTGGTCTAAATTCAGGCACAGCTGTCAGACCACCAGATAGGGTAGTTACATTACATTGAATTACTGGGCTCATGCCCGATGGGGATTCGTATAATGAACGTATTCCATAGATATAGGTGGTGTCATTCATCACAGGCGTGTCATTATAGTACGTTCCAACATAAAGTGATTCAATCTGGTTGAAATATGTATCTGATATCAACTTCCGATATAGCCTGAATCCAATAAGCCCTTTGGAATCGGAAGAACTCTTGAGATTTTTTATCAACTCCTTTCTCCCGCTATCTGGTAGTGTCCAGAATAGAGTAACAACACTATCCCCACCCATTGTTCTGAAATCAGCGGGTGGTGGAAACTGGGTAGGGTGCCCGGCAACCATATTGGAAGGGGGGCTCATTCCATCAGCATAAACCCCATGAACATAGTAATAATATGTGGATTCATTATATACAATATTATCAAGATAGAAGGTTGTATCAACAGGTGTGAGTAAACTGAAAGAAGTTGTATCGTTTATAGAGCGATATAAATCAAAATTTAGCAAATTTTTCGCACCTTTTTCACCTACTACTGGTTCTTCCCAGGCAAGTTCCACTGTATCTTCCCTGTAATCATTAATAACCTCTAAATTCCTCGGGGGAAGAAATGACCAGGGTTTTGTATCTATGAGATAATCCCCTGCTTCTGTGAGTAACGGGAATAGATAGACCTCAGGGTAATCAAGGGCTATGAATGCTTCATTATATGAATTAAGAGAAATGAACTCAGATATCGTATCTACAGAAGAACACCTAATCACTTTGAGATATGGGTCTAAGTAATCATCCGCATCAAAGAATAATGAATCGTTTTCTAACTTTGAGCTATCTGCCACCAACACTTCATTCTTGTATCCATCTTTTTCATTAAAAACTCTGGGGTCCCAGGAATTAGAGACACTATCTGGATAGTAACTAACATCGATTAGTGAGAAATTATCAAATACACATGAGGCTTCCCAATCAAGGAAAACGGTATCGTGATTAGTAAAATATCCATTATCTACAAGTACAGAATCCAATCCACTAAAGCCATTATAAGGTGATTGTATCAAATCGCTGATAAAGTCATTCCCCCCATAATTTTCATAAAGGTATACATAAAAAGTAAAAATAGACGTTCCACTTAATCTTGTAATATATTTTTGTGGTACGCCGTAAACTTTTGGAACAATATTTCCATCACCATAATAAACTAAATACCTGGCATACTCATTCACGCCTATTTTCACCCAATCATCTTCATCCGGGTCATAATTCCAGTGAATCATCTCTGCCATACTTCCTATAATTTTCTTTTTAACATACTCCGGGTCATCACTCCATCCAACATCATCGTCTACATCTACATATATTAGTTCCATACCATTAGAATACTGCACCAAGGTATCCTCGTTCGTTGGATCAAAGTAAGCGGGATTTTCGTCAAATCCATCCTCATATATATCAAGGAGAACCACATGTAAAAGTAAATCGTTATCAACATCAGGAATGTCACCCAATTTATCAATAAGTAATTCAAATAGTCCTGTTGTTGGGTCAGAAGGAACAGCATCCTCAAAATAAGCATCAACTTCAGCAATTGTACCACTATCGATTGGATAAGGCTCTATGCCTTCATTATCCTCAAACCAGTTGCTGCCACCATCTACTGAAAAATACATACCGTTATGATTGCCAACTATAATTGTATCAGGCTCAATCATCGTTATAGCTTCACAAACCTTAACCTGTCCCATTATACCATATTCCAGGAAACCATTACTCAGTTGAGTCCAGCTTCCATCATATCTATATGGAAAAGAATCTGTTGCTGCATATACAATGCCATTCATGTCAACATAGATATCATTTATATCTGGAATAGAACCTGATATATCATTCCAGCTTGTTCCCTCGTTGTCACTTATATATACCTGGGATGGAGAAGCAGCTATCATATAATTTCCTTTTAAATCCCTCTCAAGTTTAAACCAATCATCCTTAACATCAAGGGATTTACTCCAAATACTATCATTGTAGAAATATACTCCTTCTCGAGTAGCAGCATAGACATAATCAATCGAGTCACGATGGGGTGCCAGAGCATACACTAAAAGCTGGATGGAAACGTCTTCTATCCAGTATGGCTCGCTCCCATAACCATAGTCTTCCGAAGAAAAGACAATTCTGGAGGTATCATCCGAAGCTTGAGATAACTTTACATTAACCTCTGAAGAAGGAGTTATTATAACGCCGCTTGAATCTTCAAAATCTGCAAACAATTTTATCTCGTTAAATTCCTCACTGTTAACTCCTGAATCATCAATTATGACCCAGCCTCTAGCAGTATCGTAATACCTCATCTTTCCATAACTATATGCGACCTTCAATTCTAACCCGTTCTTTATTCTTATAATTCCACTATGAGTAAGTGGTCTGAATTGAAAGGTGCATATAATATTGGATACATCAGGAAGCTGATACTCTGCTGCAACATTTGAGCCACCAAGACCAGAAGAATGGATTAAAAGGGAATACTCTCCACTATAACTAGAGACTGTATCAAGGCGAACATAATTATAAGTATCTTCTGTTCCTGTTTGTATCCATCCATCTGGAAGTGAATCAAGGTAACCAGCTATCATTGTATCAACATCCTCAAAATCCTGTTCCTCGATAATACTCGTCAGAGGTTCCCAGTTATCAAATGGAGATGTACCTCTTAACTTTTGATAAACTCCATCATAGGTAGCAGCAAAATATTTATTATAGGCGAATCCAGCTGCAGATTGATTAACCGGACTGAGAACAACATCAAAAATATTGGAGTTTAGCTCACTCAACTTAACACCACTCCAGTTTCTTCCACCATTAGTTGACTGATATACTCCAGCTTCCGTTGCAGCAACCAGGTAACAAATATTTAAGGCATCATGAAAATGAAAGGAATTTACAACACTACGCTTGACCCCTGCTCTATTAAGGTTCCACTGGGACCCGATATTATCCTTTGTGAATATATCTGTTGCTAAGAGAGAATCATCTACATTGGCTACCGCGAGTGTTATATCAAACTCATTGAATTGCGCAGCTAGGGAGTAGTTAAAAGGATCAAAAACTAATACTCTTGAGGGAAGTTCTACCTCTTTCCCCCAGATTATTACATCGCTATCAACCTCCAATGCCCTGACATTAATCTCCCGGTATAGCCGGAAGAAACCCTGGTCCTGTGTCCATATAGTCGCACCTTCATTTAACTCAACAGCTAATATCAAGGAAGGAATTAACAATAAAAGAAATATCCTGTGTTTCATAAAACACCTTCTTTTACCCTGCGGGTTTGTGTTTATTTTGTTTGGTAAATTTGGAATCATCGTTTGGAATACTGTTTAAGTTTTCTGCAAAACCGAAAAGAATTATAAAAAACAACATAATACATCTCCTAAGAACTATTCTTAATATTATATTAAAATCTCCTCAATAAGTCAAGGATATGCAAAGCGTGTCTTGACTTATAAAAAAAATAGGATTATACTTACTCTAAAATAAGGAGGTATTATGCGTTATGTCACACTACTCATTTTAGCTGGGCTTGTGATTCTTTCTGGTTGTGCCACTGGAAGGACTGTAAAGAGAATACCAACAACCGAAGTAACTGACCTCTCGGGAAAATGGAATGATACCGATGCAAGACTTATATCCGAAGAAATGATAAAGGATATGCTTTCACGTCCCTGGCTTACGAACTTTCACAAAGAAAAGGGTAAGAACCCTACAGTAATCGTTGGAACTGTAAGGAATATGAGCAGTGAACATGTCAATATGGAATTATTCACAACAGATATGGAAAGAGAGCTTATAAACTCCGGCCAGGTCCAGTTTGTGGCCTCAAAAATAGAACGTGAAGAGATTAGAGAGGAAAGAAAAGACCAACAGATGTATGCATCAATAGAAACTGCAAAACGCCTGGGGGAAGAGGTTGGTGCTGACTTCGTTCTTATCGGAACATTTAAATCAGTAGAAGATGTATTAGAAGGAAAAAAGGTAGTCCTCTATTCAGTCGACCTTGAACTCATAGACGTTGAAAAAAATCTCAAGGTCTGGATTGGTAATAAGAAGATAAAGAAATTTATTGAGCAGGCTGGATATAAGTGGTAAGAGGCACCAGCAAAAACTCACCTCTCGTAGTCCCCTTACTCCTTCTCCTAGCTTCATGTGCATCACTCCAAACTCAGGTGGGCCATTACGAAGATATTACCAATGACTTCACCAACCGTAATTACAAAAAAGCAGTAGTCGAGATAGAGAAAGCCAGAGAAGAAGGTAAATACAAAAAGAAGGATAGGGTCCTTTTTTATCTTGATATGGGTATTGCCCTTCATAATGCAGGGGAATACGAAAAGAGTAATAAATATCTTACCTACGCAGAACAGGCGATAGAGGAGAATTTCACAAAAAGTATATCTACCTTAGTCACCTCAATGATACTCAATGACAATGTCCTTGACTATCCTGGAGAGGACTATGAGGACATATTCATAAATATTTTAATGGCGTTAAACTACATCCATCAAAATAACCCTGAAGATGCCATGGTTGAAGTGAGAAGGGTTGACGTCAAATTATCAAAACTCGAAAGTAAATATAAAGGAATGGCCGATAGACTTAGCAAAACTAAAGAGAATGTTAAATTTACTCCCGGTCAAACCGACCTTCGATGTTCAGCCCTGGGGAGCTATATCAGTATGCTCTCTTATATCCATCTCGGCAAACTGGATGATGCCAGGATTGACAGAGTTAGGGTGGAGAAAGTAACCCCGGTAAAACTGAAATCCTTTCTTAATGAAGTGCTTGAAACTCCAAGCGGGGGAAAGGTCTCCCTTTATCCTATCTGTTTTACAGGGAAAAGTCCTGTAAAGAATCCGCTGGAACTATCCCTTGACCTCAATCCAGATCTAAAATTAGGTAGAATAAGAATACCGGGTGAAGAGAAGCCAACCCTTTTCTTTGGATACAATGGAGAAGAAGACCTTCACTTCAAGTTTACCGTCCCAACGATAAAAGACAGGGAATCAAGAATAGACAGGATAAGAATACTTGTTAATGGTAAATGTGTAGGAGAGATGTATCATCTCGAAGTTTTTAGTAATGTGGCAAGGAAGGCCTTTGAGGTCAAAAAACCCATTATATATCTACGAGCGGGACTCAGAACCTTCCTCAAATCAATGCTGGATAAGAAAGCAACGGATGAAATCGATAAAAAGACAGAGGACAAAAAACTCCTCGGGGCTGTCTTAAAATTCTTTGTAGATGTGGCAACCGATGTTACAGAGAGTGCAGACCTTAGATGCTGGAGGACTATGCCAGGGAATGCATATGTCGGGAGGATTGACTTACCTCCGGGCACCTATGATATCACATTCGAATATCTAAACGATAGGAAAAAAGTGATAGATAGAGAGTTAAAGAAAGGGGTAGAGGTAAGAAAGGGTGGATTAAACCTGATTGAGGGGGTGTCGTATCAATGACAAATAAAAGTTTCCATTCGATGAAAAATCTCTTGGAATTAAAAGCACTCTTAGTATTATTGCTATTCGGATGTGCCTCGGCAAAAGCAGAAAAAGGACTTCCCGAATGGATTAAAAATCCCAATTTTAGGTATCATGATGCACTCTATCTCACAGCAGTTGGGAGTGGTAGTTCAAGAGAAGAAGCAAAAAGAGATGCTATTTCATCACTCTCTAACATCTTCTCAGTAGATGTTTCTTTTGATAGAAGAATTATTGAGGCATACACTGAATCAAGGAAAGGAAGGGATATTGATGTTGCTCATTCCATCAATCTCCTCACCAGGAGTGCTCTAAAAAGCGAAAACAGATTGATCAACCTAAGAGAAGGTGAGACATTCTTTGATGATAAAACAGGAACATTCTATATGCTTGTCTTCATTAATCGCGCTGAAACAGAACCACTATACCTGGATGAAATAAAGAAGAATGACGAGATAACGGAAGAATACTATTATTTAGCCCAGGGTACAGATAATAAATTAGAAAAATTCATATATCTAAAAAAAGCCTTACAGGTAGCTTCCATAAATGAAGGGCTCTGTCAGGTCCATCGTATAATATCAAATATGGATGATACTCCTGCCCCATCTATCTCGAAACAAAAACTAAATATAGAGATCTCTGAACTCTCCCAGAGGATAATCACGAATATCAAAGTTACAGGAGCATATCCAGAAGAACTTTCAGGATTCCTGCGTGAGGTAATCCAGGAGACCGGTTTCACTACAGGCAGGGAAAGTGCGGATCTCATCATAAAAGCTAATCTCAAGATAGAACCCATTGACCTGCCAAGGAAGGAGGAATTCGTTCGCTGGAGACTCCTTATAGATGTTTATAATGAAATGACAGGGACCACTATGGAAACTTACACAAAGGAAGGACGTGAGGGGCATGTGAGTCTTGAAGCCGCAAGGAGTAGGGCTCTTAGAACGGTGCGAGAGACGATAATGAATGAATTTTATATTGAATTTAACAATTTTCTAAACAGGTCATTGGGTGAGTAGGCAAAGAAATCAATCTAAATATAATCTTCTGAATGAAAAATGAGCCTCGTCTGGTCATCTTTATAATAAAACGTCTTATCTTTCTTTTATTCACGATATCCGTCATTTTATCTGCAAGTACAGGGCCTACACAGAGGGTTACCACTTTCAGGATTCAGTTTGAGATAATGAAACACAGCGAAGTATATGAAATCCAAAAAATGGGTATTTGTGTAGAAGAATTACGTAATAACTGGGTAATTGCTAGAGTAAACGAAGAAGAAATTAGATTGTTGAGAGCAAAGGGGTATAAACCTGAAAGATTTATAGAACCACCCATTCGAACGGATGGATATCATTCGTATGAAAATATGATAGCAAAACTGGATTCCCTTGTAAGTCAATATCCAAACATCACAAAGAAATTCTCAATAGGACAATCATTAGAGGGAAGAGAACTCGTATGTCTAAAGATATCGGATAATCCAGAAGTAAATGAAGCTGAGCCGGAGACTCGATTCATAGGCATCATACATGGGAATGAACCAATAGGATGTGAACTACTGTTATATCTTGCTGATACACTCACATCGAGTTACAACAACAATGGGTATTTATCCGAACTGGTAGATAACAGAGAAATATTCATCCTTCCTATGATTAATTCAGATGGAAGAGAAGTAGGCTCCCGGTATAACGCTAACGGCGAAGACCTAAATCGAGACTTTCCCGTTCCTGATAGTTCCATTGGGGGCGATAATAACTGGGAATACGAGCCGGAGACCATTGCACTAATCAACTGGTCAGACACAATGAATTTTGTCCTATCCACCACATTCCATAGCGGAGCAAGGGTAGTAAACTACCAGTGGGATTATACACATGAAATTCCCCCTTTCCATTCACTTATAAGAGAAATATCAAAAGGTTATGCGCTCAGGAATGATTCAATGTTTAATTCTCCCGTTCCCTCGTATGCTGATAGTGGGGTGATACGGGGGTCTGAGTGGTATGTAATATCTGGCTCATTGCAGGACTGGTCCTATCATTATACGGATTGTATTGATCTCACTATAGAACTCAACCCGGAGAAATGGCCTGATTCAACGGAACTTCCAGACCTCTGGCGCCAGAATAGAAATTCAATTCTTTATCTTATCGAAAAAGCAGGGACAGGGGTTGGTGGAATTGTATCCGATGGAGAAACTGGAGAGCCTCTTTACGCAACCGTTCTGGTTTCCGGTTTTGATAAGGGAATAAAAACCGATCCTGATATTGGAGATTACCATAGGTTGCTTGGAACAGGAATCTATGACCTTACATTCATAGCCAAGGATTACTGCACATTGACCGTAAATAATTTAGAGATCCAGGGGGATTCACTTCTCAACCTCAATGTTGAACTCACACTAGCTGGAACCACGGCAATAGAAGAGCCAACAATTCTATCCATAAGTGCACCAACAATAATAATCCCTCAATCTTTCAGTGTAACACTGGGTATTCCCGAAACTGATTTTTATACCCTTTCAATCTTTGATAAGGTAGGAAGAAAGATAAGAAATATTTTTAAAGATAGACTATATCAAGTGGGCTTCTATGATGAACCAATATCAATAGAGTCAATCCCTGAAGGTATATATTTCCTCTACCTGGATTCCCCAAGTAAAAATGGTATAACAAGAAAGATATTAATTTTAAGCTTTGTCACAAGGTTGTATGATGAGTAGTTTAATAAAAAGTTGTTTTATGCTCGGTAATGTTATTCAGAAATCGCAGTCGATTTCCCCTGCTCGCCCCGTGAAATACTTCAGAGGAGTAATATGCATATTATTTCATGGGGCGAGGAAATCGCTGCTCCCGCTCTCACTCCTGCCCCATGGAATAGAAGAATATCTTGAAAGTTTATCTATTCCACGGGGTGAACTCTTTATGATTTCCAAAGGAAATCATAAATCCATGCCCGCTCAAGTTCCGAGAGGGTTTCTGAATACCATCACCTCGCATTTATCCCAGAAATTAATTGGCAAATGTATTAAATTTCTAAATAAAGATAAATCATATAACTTTGGGACACCGCCTAATTTTTAATTAATGAATTTCTTATATGGAAAATAGAGCAATATGAACTGGTTTTTAGTAGCTTTGGGAACTGCTTTTTTATGGGGTAATTCAGCGGTTTTAGCTAAGATTGGAACAGTTAGACTCTCTCCAAGACGGATGATCCTTACCGTTGGTGTTACTTTCTTCATATTCTATTTGATTATATGGAGATTTTTAGGGTCACCTTTTCCCCGGGGTAACTACCTCTTCCCACTTTTCTCTGAAGGTTGTGCTGCAATTGCTTTTATATTCTACTATAAAGCCCTGAAAGAAGGACCTGTTTCTCTCGTAACACCTATAACCTCTTCGTCGATCATTATCAGTGTCTTGATCGGTGTGTTTATCTTCAAAAATCCAATCACCAACATCCAGATTGCAACTATTTGTTCAATTACTGCGGGTATCATACTTTTAACAATAAAGGATTTCCGGTTTAACAAAGGCAGGTGGGTTATCCCAGCATTAAGCGCTATGATAGGATGGGGAATCTGGGGCGGATTCAGCGGAATAGCCGTCAGGATAGTAAAACCGATAAACATAAATCTTTTCTTTTCATTTATCACACTTCCAATCTGGATACCTTATTACCTGATTACCGGTCGGGGAAAGGGGCAAACAGAAAATAGGGCTACAACTGCCACCGAACCCCCTCCAAAAGATTTTCTCTTTGCAGTGGGAAGCGCAATAGTAAGCGGCACAGGTTCTCTACTCTTCTATATTGCAGTAAATCTCTCCCATGTAAGTCTTGTAATCCCTGTATCAAATCTCCATCCATTGATATCAATAATATACGACATTTGTAACCACAACTATCCCAAGTTCCACCAGTGGATAGGGATAATCCTTATATTAACGGGCTTATTTTTTATACAAGGAGGATAGATGTTAAAGATCAATGATATTTATATGGAGGATGGGGTCATTACCTCACCCGGGAAACCAGAGAGGGAATTCTCATTTCCGAAGAAAGAAATCTATCCCGGTTTCTGTGACTCTCATACACATTTCATTCAGCTTGGATTGAAAAATAACCAATTAATTCTATCAGAGGTAAAATCAAAAAAAGAACTATATGAAAGATTGAATGAGTATTTAAAGAAGAAAGATACAAAGGAAATTATCATGGCTCTGGACTGGGATGAAAGTGAGTGGGAAGAGAAGTTATTTCCGACGAAAGAAGAATTAAATAAAATATCGAAAGACCGTCCAATAATACTAAGAAGGGTGTGCGGACACATAGCAATAGTAAATGATTCTGCGCTTTCCCGAATACCTAAAGGGTGGGAAAGAATAGACCACGGGAAAGGAATACTTGAAGAGGATGTAGTCCTTAAGCTTAATGAAATATTCCCTCCATCTACGGAAGAGATAAGGAAGGCAGCCTTTCTCGCACAAAGCGAACTTATAAAACTCGGAATTACCTCAATCCATGATATAGTGATTCCAGAGTACTTTAAAGCATATCAAGCTCTTGAAAGGGTAGGAGAAATAAAACTATCTTTCTATTGCTTCATAGTAGAAAACTATATCAATGAAATGAAAGACCTGTCCTCCAGTGAGAAAATAAAACTTGCTGGCATTAAGGTATTTACTGATGGCTCAATAGGAGCAAGAACAGCTGCACTTAATAAATTCTCCTATACCTCGGGGAGTAAGGGTTTGTCACTGATGCGTAAAGAACAGTTAGAAAAACTAATTGAGTATTCGAATAATAATGGCTACCAACTAGCAATACATGCTATAGGTGATAATGCCATACAGACAGTGCTTGACGCGATGAATAAAAATCCCAAAAACAATCCGGCAAGGCATCGTATAGAACATTTCGAACTTGCAAGCAACAAACAGATCAAAGAGGCAATAGAAAAAAACATCCTCCTTTCAATGCAACCTAACTTTCTTAAATGGTCAAAACGCGGAGGATTATATGAAAAGGCACTGGGAAAAGATTACCCAGATAATAATAGACTGTCAATCATCCTAAGAGAAGGGGGGACAGTTGCCTTCGGTTCTGACGGCATGCCTTATGGTCCTCTCTTTGGGATAAAGGAAGCTACAGAAGCCCCATTCCCTTCGCAGAGGATAGAAAAAGAGAAAGCGATCAAAGCATACACTGAGGGAGGAGCCTACGCTTCCTTCATGGAAAAAGAGATAGGAAAGATTGAGAAAGGTATGAGAGCTGATTTAGTAGTAGTGGATGAAGAAGGAATTTATATGACGATAATTGACGGAAAAATTGAATATTGTAGAAAAAGTGAAAAGAATATATCCAGTTGACTTTTCGTGTATCTATCAAAAAATCAAAAAAATTTTCCCCTTGAATTATTATGGATTTTGATAATATATTATAAGGGAATCACTGTAATCTGTTAAGAACATTAAAGAGTTATTGAGAGAAGTCAATTATAAATAATAGCCATAAAGACACACGAAAAGGAGTAATGCGTAAATGAGTTCAAGGGTACATGAGAGGATACAGCAAGGAGGAAATGATTAAAAAATATAAAGATTTAGAAGACCTATACACCCATTCACTCGTTTCTCTATAAATTCTGTTTCTCTGTGGCAAAATAATAAGGGGAGGGAGTATGTTTGATAAGGTTAAAAAAAGAGATGGGAGAATAGTTCCCTACGATAAGGAAAAGATCGCTCAAGCAATTTTTAAAGCAGCAGAGTCCGTTGGTGGCACAGATATAGAACTGTCAAGAAAACTTGCAGACAAGGTAGAAGCTCGCATTGCAGAGCAATTGGGAGATGAAATTCCAGAGGTTGAAACCGTACAGGATGCTGTTGAAAAAATCCTTATAAAACGTGGGCACGCTGCTACAGCAAAAGCATTCATTCTATACAGACAGAAGAGGACAGAAATACGTGAAGCAAAGACTCTGCTGACAGGAGTTGAAGACGATATCAAACTAACCCTGAATGCGGTAAAGGTGCTTGAACGAAGATACCTACTTAAGGATTCTGAAGGAAGGGTTATGGAATCTCCTAGCGAGATGTTCCAGAGGGTAGCCAGCAATATAGCCCAGGCAGAACTAAATTATGGAACTGAGGAAGATGTTGAAAAATGGTCAAGGAAATTTTATGAACTTATGCGTTCTCTAATCTTCCTTCCTAATTCTCCTACTCTTATGAATGCAGGAACCTCCCTCCAACAACTCTCAGCGTGCTTCGTACTCCCCATCCCTGACTCTATGGAAGATATATTTAACGCTGTTAAATACACTGCCCTTATACATAAAAGTGGCGGTGGAACGGGTTTCTCGTTTTCTCGGATTCGGCCCTCTGAAGATATTGTAAAATCAACTGGAGGTGTTGCCTCAGGTCCTATTTCATTCATGCGGGTATTCGATGTAGCAACTGATGTAATCAAACAGGGAGGAAGAAGAAGAGGTGCAAATATGGGGATTCTCCGGTACGATCATCCTGATATCTTTGATTTCATTACCGCAAAAGACAGGACAGTTCAATTCAGTAATTTCAATATCTCGGTAGGTATAGACGAAGAATTTATGAAAGCGGTGGAGAAAAACGAGAATATCGAGCTAAAGAATCCAAGAAACAACGAAGTAGTGCGAACTGTAAAGGCAAGGGCTATATTTGACCTGCTTGTCTATAATGCATGGAAGACAGGTGACCCCGGAATCGTATTCTTAGATCGACTTAATAAAGATAACCCAACACCCCATATAGGCCGAATAGAGTGCACTAACCCATGTGGTGAACAGCCTCTTTTGCCATATGAAGCATGCAATTTAGGTTCAATCAACCTCGAAAAAATGGCAAAGGATAACTCGATAAATTACGATCTACTAAAGGAGATTGTTCATACAGCCGTCCGATTCCTTGACGACGTAATAGATCAATCAAAATTTCCAATAGAAGAGATAACGAAGATGGTAATGGCAAACAGAAAGATCGGATTAGGAGTTATGGGGTTTGCTGACCTATTAATACAACTTGGTATCCCCTATGATAGCAAGGAAGCTATATCTACTGCTGATGAAATAATTAAATTCATAGCAAAAGAAGCAAAGAGCGCTTCACAAGAACTGGCAGAGGAACGGGGAGCATTCCCGAATTTCAAAGGCTCAACATATGAGGTAAATGGAGAACCACCGATAAGGAATGCCACACGGTTAACAATTGCACCAACAGGGACCATTTCCATATTAGCGGGTTGTTCAAGTGGGATTGAACCTCTATTCGCTGTGGTATTTATAAGGAACGTAATGGACGGGACTGAGCTTCTGGAAACAAACAAGTATTTTGAGAGAATAGCAAAGGAAAGGGGATTCTACTCCGATGCACTTATGCGGCAGGTTGCACTTACCGGGAGTATAAAAAATGTGATAGGAATTCCCGATGGCATAAGTAGGATCTTCGTAACCGCTCATGACATTGAGCCTAAATGGCATGTAAGGATGCAGGCAGCCTTCCAGAAATGGGTGGACAATGCCGTATCCAAAACCGTCAATCTATCCTACTATGCTACTCCTAAGGATGTGGAAGAGATTTACCTTTTAGGATATGAACTCGGCGTAAAAGGAATAACAATATATCGCGATGGAAGCAAGGGAGAACAGGTTCTCTATAGAGGAGAGAAAAAATCACACCCTGAGGATTTCAAGTCCCGTCCTGGAATCGAACCTCCTCGAGTGGACCTGAGTGAAGGAATGTTAAAAGTGGATTCAGACTACTCAGGAGGGTGCGAGACCTGTGAATTCTGAACCAGTGTAGTTAATTGGTTAAATAGTTGAATAGTTAAATAGTAACTGATTTAAAATAATTACAATAATACTCATTAACTAATTGACCAATCGACTAATTAACTATTCCCCTAAACCGGAGGTTTAAGTGAAGATAGGCGTAATATCCGATTCACACGACAGACTTGACTATTTAAAAAAAGCTATCTCAATATTAAAAGGTGAAGACATATCGACTCTCATACATTTAGGTGATTACGTATCTCCATTCATAATACCACTGCTAAAGATAAACAAAGTATGGGGAGTCTTTGGAAATAATGATGGTGATAAATTACTTTTAAAGGAGAAGGCAGAAGAAATGGACATCAAACTCCTCCAGAGCCCAGCTTCAATTGAATTAGAGGGAAGGAAGATTGTATTTATGCACGAGCCCTCTGAAATTGGAGCATTTAGAAAAAGCGGTTTATACGACGTAATTCTCTATGGACATACTCACGAAAAAGCTATAAAAGAAAATCCACTCACAGTGAACCCTGGAGAACTTTGTGGTTGGTTAACAGGAAAAGGTACCTTTGCCATCGTAGATTTATCCACACTTTTAGCTGAATTTATTACGATTTAGTTAAAAGGCTCTTATAGAAAGACTCCGTCTCTATCGCAATATTCATCCAATCATAACGTTGTGCTGTCTTAATACCTATCTCTCTGATCTTCCGCCTAAGTGAATCATCTTTCAATATTGCAATCGCTCTTTCAGCAAGGGCATGTGGATCCCCTTTATGAAAAAGCATCTCATCAGTAGGTATTACCCCGCGATACCCCTCTATATCTGAAGCGATAGTAGGAGTTCCAGAAGCCATCGCTTCCAGAAGGACTATTCCAAAGGTTTCCCCTCCAAGAGCAGGAGAACAATAAAGATCAGCTGAACGATAATACGCGGGGACCTTATCACAGGGTACTTCTCCCTTAAACACAATTGAATCTCTAACCACAGGAGGGATATTTTTGGGAGGTTCTCCTTTCCCAACGACTATCAACTTAACATTCGGTAAGCTTTCCTTTATCTCCGGGAATGCTTTAATCAAGACGGGAAGACCTTTCCTTGGGTCAAGCCTCCCTAAAAACAGAATTGTGGGATGTTCAGAGAAACCTTTAAATCTTTCTCCATCGGGTTTAAAACGATTGGTATCGACTCCATTCGGAATAATCTTATAATTACACTTTGGGAAGTGTGGATATATCTCACGAAAGGCCTTATCTGAAACACATATAGAACCATGCAGTTTTCTCGAAATACTTGTAAATGCAAATTTCGCCAGTTTGTAATAATTAAAATCAGAAAAGGCAGTATGAAAAGTGGCTACGTTAACAGCATTTGAATATAGAAGAGCAAGGAAAGGAAGATTTGGTGCAAAAGGCCCGTGTGTATGAATTATATCAAAAGAGTTATTCCTTATAAAATTTCTTACTTCAAAAGGAAGTGACGGTGAAAAGGTCCAGATGACCTCACTCCTATTTGCCTGAAGCCTGATGCGACACCCCACCCTCTTAACCATTTCCTCTTGCTCAGCCTCGGGATGGCGAGAAGTCAGAATGACGACCTCATGGCCCAATTCTTTCAAAGCATGTGAAAGATGATAAAGAACCTCACTAACTCCGCCGGGGTCAGGGTAATAGGAGTCAGATACCTGAAGGACCCTCATATGATCCTAATGCAGCAATCACTGATGCAGGGTCAAAATCTACCTCATCTGGAGATAGGGCTTTCTCTATTTTAACCTGTTTATCCTCAACACCTGAATCACCTTTATCAACTACTGCTACGAATCCCCTTGAAACTATGACTCCGGTCATCCCACCCTTCAGGCGCACCACAGTACCAGGAGGATATATTCCCATGAGATTTATGAATACTTTCACCAAAGATGGATCATACACCTTTGTATTCAATACGATATTTTTAAGGGCTTCAAAGGGAGTTGTAACAGGCTGATAAAGCCTTGGGGTTGTCATTGCGTCATAAGAATCCACTATCCTTATTATCCGAGCAAACAGGGAAGGCTTTTTTACATTGATGTCAGGATATCCAGTACCACAATAATCTATATGGTGCTCAAGTATTCCCCTAACTGCGAAGATAGGTATTTCATCCATTCCCCTCAAGAATAGTATCCTCTCGGCTGACAGGAATGGGTGTTGTTTGATTTTTTCGTACTCAAGATTGGTAAGTTTATCTGGTTTATCTAAAATCTCACCAGGTATATCAAACTTTCCCAGGTCATGAAAGAGTGCGGCGATACCGAGTTCAATCAAATCCCTTCTCGAGAGCCCCAATTCCATTCCCATAGCAAGTGCAAGAATACAAACATTAACGGAATGATTAAGGGTATAAGATCCAATATTCTTAACCGTTGTTAAAGAAAGTAGATATCCAGGATCCTTTAGAACCAGTTCTGAAAATTTCCGGACTAATCTTCGTGCTACGTTCACATCCTCCGTTGAATCCTGGGCTACATTCTTAAGGTAGGAAATACCACCTAGAAGATTCTTGACTGCCTCTTTTCGGACAGATCTGGCCATCCCTTCCTTAATTTTATCGGAATCCGCTAATAATTCTATCTTAATGGATTTCACCTTTAACTCTTCCATCCTCTCTATCAATTTGTCAAATGATATTACGCTAGATGAGAGTGCTTTACCGAGAATATATACAAACGAGGTAATCTCACGAACCTCTGGCTCCTCAGTGAATATGATAGAACCTATCGAAAGATACTGAAAATCCTGAATCAATGCTCTGTGTCTACCCATAATTTCCATCCCCACTGAAATTCTCTTACCGTTTAGAAAGAGCTGATTGCCTCCCAGAGAGAGCTTCACAGTGGATAATTCCTTAAAGAGCTCTCCTAATATCTCTTTTGTCCTTTCTGAATGCAAACGAAGTGTTTTACTCCTACTCTGTGAGAGCCGAGCCACATGTATGGCTGATGAAAGGTATATTATAAAACTTTTAACGTCCTTCATAATCTTTTAAACTCCTTTCCACTGTCTCCCTTAGATATCTGGAATTCTTGTAACGAGAAATCAATGAAAACGCCTCTTCACTTTTGATCTTTGATAGAGCCTCAATCGCGAACTGTTTTGTTTTATAGAAATCAGGATTTGAAAGGTGCTTTTTCTTCAGTATATAGCTGAATACCTCAATAGTTTCAGGTATGTTCAATGTCGCAAGTAAATTCAGCAATATCCTTCTCTCTTCTTCCGAGAAAAACCAAAAATCTTTGGACTTTATCCTTTTTTCAACGATATTAAATTCCTCCATTCCCCAGATTTCCTTCATTTCTTCTAACGCAAGAATGCGTAAAGAAGGATCAGGATGCTCTACATACTTGACCATTTCCTCTCTAGGTAGAAGACTGAGTAATATCCTTTTCGCCTTCTTTTGCCCTTTTCTCTTAAGAAAAGGTTCTAAATAAGGTATATAATAAGGATCCCCTGTTCTTTCCACAATAGAAAGAAAGACCTGAAATGTGCTCCTTGAGGCAGATTCAAGCCGGGAGGCCAAGGAATCTTTATGATAACTAAAAATACCTTCAAGTAAGGCAATAATTGCTTCCCGCAATTCTTCATCTGTAGTAATCTCTAATACATTCAACAAATCATCAACAATTTCTACCCCCATAAAAACCAATAAGCTTAGCACCTCTTTCTGAATCCTCTTATCCTCAGCAGATGTCAAAGCATGTAAATATAATTCCTCGGCATTCTCTGAGGAGAGAAGGTCATAAACTTCATACAAGATCCTTCGCGCCTCTTCTCCCTTCTCTTTCTCTAAAAGATACTCCAATAATCCCTTCGATTTCAGGAGCATGGAAATCTCACCAGATGATATAAATTTATTAACAGAAGATTGGAAAAGTGAGAGAATCTGCATCCTCTTTTTTGGATTTCGTTCAAATTCTAGGAGATCACGAACACTATTGAGTAGTAAAACATGGGCATTCTTTCTGTTGATTTTTAACTTCGGGGTGTAAGTAGAAGCTGTGTCTTCCAACATTGTAAGGGAACCCTCATCCGTTGCGACAGGAAAAATAGATAATTCTTTAGCGGTAAGTTTTCTCTTACCTTTTACTATTTCCTGAATCCTAAATGAATCATACCCCTGTGTTTTCTCAACGGCATGGTACATTATATTCTCAAATTTCCCTCCCCACAAATCCTCCACTAAGCCGATATTGGATGTATATTCCTTTTTGGCAAGGAGTCCAACAAACTCTTCCAGCTCTTCTTTACTGATACCCTCAAGAAATGTAAAGGACCTTATTCCATTTCTGTAAAGGAATAGTGGTAAGGAAGTAATCCGTTTTGGATCTTCAAATAATATGTCAGAATCATGCATAACCTTATCCTCATTAATAATCAGAACAATGGGTCCAATTTCTTTCTGTGACTCTAAGAGAGCCGTATACGCTTTCTCGATAAATTCTTGAGTATCATCAAATGGCTTCCTTGACAATTTATAGTTTTTAACAGCCTTCATTAATTGCTGCACAAATGAATTCAAGTTCCGCATATTCTAATTCTATAAAAAAATGCCCAAAATTTCAACCCCTATTGATAGAAAAAGTCTGAAGCGGCAATTTAAGAAAGAATTCGCCATAAAGACCATGGAGTGCACTTTCCGCTTCTTATACGATTTTTGTTTCAATACTCCGTTTATCGCGGGCAGGTGCAAGCCTGCCCTTACTGCGTCGAGTCGGGAATGCCGTTCCTACTTTCTATGAGTGCTTGTTATGAATAAAAGATGATAAAGAAGTTGTTTTGAACCCTCTGTTGACAAGGAACATGTATATTATATAATAAGGCTATGAAAGAAAAAAAGAGGAAGACTCAGGAAGAAGAGTTTATTAACATAACCAATCTTATGTATCACATCGCCTTTGAAGATGAATTTCGCCGCGCAAAGGTTAAGATAGAAGCACTGGATAGATTCTTAGAAGAGGTGTCAGAGGGAACGATAAATGATCCAAAAGAATTCATTGAAGAAGGGATAAAGAGAACATTCACACTAGCTCTATTGTCCATCATAAAGGAAAAACTAAAGAGATTCGTAAATAAATACAGTGAACAAAAAAAAGGTAAAGCGGCATTGCTTGTCATAAACTTCCTCTATAGTGGGATTCCAATCTCACAAATCCCGTTTTTTATTGCAATATTTGTAAGGAGTGCTTCACAGAGACCTCTTTCTAAAAATAATAATGTTTGGAAATTACTTTATGAGTTTCTTCCAAAACGAATTGAGGAGGGCACAACTCGACTAATGGAAAAGCCAGAATTTACAAAAGAACTTAAAGATAAATATGAAGAGCACGACTCAGGTCTACTTATTCCTAAGAGAAGAGTCAAAACCAAAAAGGAATCCTCGAGAATAATCCTACCGGGTGAAGAATAACGCGAATGAATATACGTATGGTATATAAAAGGGGGTATGGAGTATGGAAAATAAAACAAATATCCCTCTCTGTATTTTCCTTTGTGTCCTCAGTGCCCTCTGTGGCGAATAAAGGAGGATGAGATGGCAAAGATTGTGATAGTAATGGGCTCAAAGAAAGATATCGAACATGCCCGGGGTGTAGAAGAGGTATGTAAGGAATTTAAAATCCCCTATGAAAAGAGGATTGCATCCAGCCATAAGACCCCTGAGAAGGTTCTATCAATAATCAAAGAATACGAAAATGAAACAGTCGTATTTATAACAATAGCAGGTAGAAGCAATGCACTGAGCGGAATAATTGATGGAAATACAACCAGGCCAGTAATAGCTTCTCCACCATATTCGGCTAAATTCGGGGGTGCTGATATTTTCTCCAATCTCAGGATGCCATCGGGAGTTGCTCCCATGGTAGTTCTTGGTCCTGAACAATCGGCGTTAGCAGCCATTAAGATTCTGGGATTACATGATGAAAGAATACAGCAAAAAGTATCAGAGTATCAGAAAAAATACAAAGAAAAAATCGAGCATGAAGATAGGGAAGTAAGAGGTGGGTAGCGTAAAAGACCTTATCATCATACAAAAACCAACTGAAGAGAAATCCGGGATAGGTCATTTCCAATTCTCTGATCGTTATTCAGTTTTTGATTGGGGAGTTATGCCCGATCTGATACCCCACAAGGGCTCATCCCTTGCAATAATGACCACTCATTTCTTTGAACTGCTTAAGCGGGAAGGTATAAAAACACACTACAGAGGAATTGTAAAAAATGAAGAAGTATTCCATTATAATAAGGCAAAAGAACCCTTTGATACAATTGAAGTGGAACTCCTTCGGGTTCTGAAACCAGGGATTAGAAATAGTGAATATGATTATTCCAGATATAAAGGCGATGATAAAAATTTCCTCGTTCCAATGGAATTCATATACCGTAATTCAATACCTGAAGAGTCCTCTTTCTGGAAACGATACGATAAAGGCAAAATAAAAATAGAAATTCCCGCGGATTTAAAGCCTGATGTGCCACTTAAAGAACCCATCCTAGATGTTTCAACGAAACTGGAAGAATCGGATAGATATCTCTCATGGGAGGAAGTAAAAAATCTCGCACAACTAAGTGAGGAAAGAATTAAGGAAATTAAGCAAATCTTGCTCCGGGTTAGCAAACTGATAACACAAGAAACCCACAGAGTGGGTCTTACTAACCAGGATGGAAAACTGGAATTCGGAATAGATCCAGATGGCAATATTATAGTTGTCGATGCACTTGGAACACTTGATGAGTGCCGTTTCTTATATGGAAGTATTGCGCTAAGCAAGGAGACTCTGCGGAAGTATTACAGAAGAACCGAATGGTACAAAGAAGTGGTAGGAGCAAAAGAGAAGAACAGAAAAGACTGGAAACCACTGGTTGAACTTGAGCCTCCACATTTACCGAAGGAATTAAAGGATACAGTCTCTAAGATGTACCAATCGGTGGCTAACTTAATTTCAGGTAGAGAATTCTTTAACGTCCCCCATGTAAAGGAATCGGTAAAAGACCTATCAAGGGAGTGCTAATATTTTAGGTTTTGGGCATTAGGTATTAGCTATTAGGCGTTCATTACTTTTCTAAACTTTTAACCCAAGACTCAAAACTTAACACCTAAGACCCAACTTAATCTTGACTTAGCAACAAAAAACACTATTATATAATATAAGTTTAAAAATCATTTAAAGGAGGTTGTTATGCGAAAATTGCTTATTTTATTTTTGTTTGTAACTCTTAGCTTATTAGCTTCTTCCAGGGTTCTACTGGAACTAAAACCCTCTATCAATGGAGCTATCAGTGAGTATCGTGTTGTTAAATCTTTACCCGGAAAATCAAAATCACAAACTTTCCTAAAAGGGTCCAAAGACATCGGGGATTATAATTATATCATCCAATACGATTCCGAGAACTGGGTATATTACTGTCCCAGACCTGCAGAAGACACATTCGCAGTAAGGTTTGTTCCCCCAGCAAGGTGTTCTCTTGTTGCCTTTACATGGATAGGTTATAACACAGAAACGGGTGCCGTAGGTGCTCCTGTGGATGTCTTTGTTCACCTGGAAAATCCTTTAGTTGATTACAGTACCTATCCAGGGATTGAGGAGTATGACGGTACTGAATTCTCTCCCCTTGGCAGACTTCTCTGGAGTGGTACATCGAGTGCTCCTGCTAATGCGGTATGGGATACTGTGAATATTGATCCAGGTGTTGCTGTTGGTGATACTACATTTTTCTGCGGTTATAGTGGAGTAAATCCTCTTGATACAATAGCATGTCTCTGTGAATCATGGAGGCCTATGCCTAACCCGATTGATGTTCATACCTACCAGTTTAATGCAGATGGAGCAGGTGGCAGTAGGGGTTGGTTTGCCTATTATTACACCTCCCAAGATGAGGCTTTACATGCTGGAATAAGGGCTTATGTATTTGCCTACTTTCCTCCTATACCAATAGTGGATGTGGAGAAACTACCATATTCATACACAACTGAAAAACGGAAAGTCAATATAAATTGCTATTATCTATGTGGTATGACCGAACCAGGTTTTGAAAAGGTAATTCTATATTACTCAGTAAATGGTGGTTCTGAGGACTCAGTAGTCTCACTTAATCCTGTATCAGGTGATTCTATGGATGGTATCTGGCAAGTTGACATTCCGTGGGTCTTAGTTGGAGATACTGTTGACTATTATGTTGTTGGTAAGACTTATAATGATAAAGCTGATACGTCTCAAACATATACATATGCTATTTTAGAAGGGACTCCTGGTAATTTCCTCTATATTAAAAACGACAATGACCCTGCAGATATATTCCCCGATTACTGGATGGATACATGTGATTTCTGGGATTTTGAAGAATATGGTAATCCTGACTCATCAGTTATTACTTTTTATAATACAGTAGTATGGAGAGACTGGGGATGTCTTTCATTAGGACGGGGGGTAAACTATGGAGTTGGAATCTACCATTCAGATTCCTCCTGGATAAAGATGGTGCTTGATAACGGAGGTAACTTCTGGCTCTCAGACCAGGATATGGGTTACGGACTCGGCATCTGCCCTGGCTATGGTCAGCAGGTAGTTCCATCAGGACACTGGGTAAGGGAATACCTCGGTATCAAAGGCATGTATGATGATGGATCACTCTCTGGTTCTCCAGTAACAGTATTTGGAGACAGCCTTGATCTAATTATTGGCGACCTATTTAAAGGAATAGGTCATCAAAATCAAGGAGAATTATATATACATCCAGAACAGCATTGGGTAGGTAATTTTGACTCTTTAGCAAATACTGCGACTACGAATATGTCTGCATATGGAGGAGAAATCGTATCATACAGGTGGACAGGTCCTTCAGATAATTATAAAGTATACCTTGATTTCTATCCATTTGATTATATTAAGAATCCCTCTGATACAACAGAGATTGATAGGGTGGCAGTGGATTCTCTGGTTAAGGATGTTTTGGGATGGTTTGGATACACAACAGGCGTAAGGGATAGGACAATTGAACCAGGAGAAGTAATAAAACTACTTCCTGTTGGAATAGTTACAGATGATGCTTTAATTAAATTCTTCTTACCCGGAGAAGCCATGGTTTCTCTTTCAATATATGATAACACTGGTCGATTAATTAAGAACCTCAAAAGTGGTATAGCATCTGCTGGTCTTAATACAGTCAGATGGGAAGGAAAGGATTCATACGGTAATTCTGTAACAAGTGGTATCTATTTCTGTCAACTCAGGACAAGTGATAGAACATTAACAAATAAGTTTGTAGTAATAAAATAAAAAAGGATTCAAGGGTTCAATTTTTAACTCACCAACCGACAAACCCACCAACTGACCAACTTTAAAAAGGATTAAGTGATAAGGATTAATGGGTAAGTGCTGGTTTCTGAGTTATCTTAGATCTTCTTATTTTACATTTTGCACTTTTCATTTTACAATCTTCAATTAGGGGAAGCTTCAATACTAATGTTCGTTTACAGTGTATTATTTTGCTTTACTTAAAGTACTCTACAGCGTTCCTGAATATTGAAAGTCCCTCTCCTCCAACTCCCCCATCCTGCCAGTCGGGAGGAGAATGTGGGAAGAGATTTCTCTCAGGATGAGGCATAAGACCAAAAATCCTTCCTGTTTTATCGCATATACCCCCAATACTCCCGTCTGAATGTGTCGGGTCCTCTACCTTGTAGCGGACAACAATATAATCCTCTTCTTCTAATTTTTTCATTATAGAAGGATCCCTGACCACAAATCTGCCTTCTGCATTAGCCATTGGTAGATAGAGTTGTTTAATTCCCCTGGTGAATACACATCTATCACTGTTTACCGAAAGATTAAGCCATTGATCTCTAAATAAAGCTTCAGGATTAAGTGTTAGAGTAACACTTCTGTCCTTAAAGCCTGGGAGCAATCCCATCTTAACAAGAATCTGAAAGCCATTACATATCCCAATTATCAGATTATCCCTGTCAACGAATTCCTTTAGGATATCTTTAATGGTATTTAATCTTGCAGCCATTACCGTTCCAGCCCCAAGGTCATCTCCATAGGTAAAGCCACCAGGTATTGCAAGAACATTTGAATTAAACAGCATCGCTGTATTCTTAAATAAAGTATCTATAAAAATAGACTCTACTTCAGCACCCGCTAACTTAAATGCATATGCTGTTTCCATATCACAATTTGTCCCGGGTCCTCGAAGTATCAAAGCCTTCACCAATTTATCTCACCTCTTTAACTTCTTATCTTTATATTTATTGCGAAGGACTTGCCGTATCGAAAAGCGTCTCGGAGGGTTCACCCCGTGTAATAGCAAGTTTGTGCTTCATAGTTGCCTATTGCACGGGGCAGGCGGGCATGGATTTCCGATTTTAATCGGAAAGAGTGAGCTCGAGAGCCGAGTGGCAATTCCCTCGCCCAATGGAATAGGAGTACAGCAGGTAGAGACATCTATTCCATAGGGCGAGCCGGGGGAATTGACCACGTCTTTTCGTATGGTAAGTCCACGCAATCCTACTTTTACCATTCTACTGCCTCCTTCCAGGTTTTATAGAGTTTTTCAACCGGTAAATCTATTATATAGTTATTACCATCCTGGACAACAAGCGAATTACCTCCCGTCTTCCCAATCAGATAGTACGGGATCCCACTAAATAACCTCTTTAACTTTTCTTTATTTTCCTCTCCTGCCTCAATAAGAAATCTTGAATTAGATTCACTGAAAAGGAGTATGTCATCCCTTAGATCTCTGTTAATCTCTCTTAGATTTACCTTACATCCTATTCCGTTGGTAAATCCCATCTCAGCAAGAGCAACACCCAATCCACCGGATGACAAATCATGAACCGAAAGAAAAAGACCTTCTCTTATCCCTTCACTCACCTTTTTGAAGATTATGGGAGCAAGCCTTTTGTCAACGGAAGGAACAACCCCACCAACATTCATAATACTCACAAACTCACTACCGCCAAGTTCATTTCTCGTCTCTCCCACCAGATATATGAGATTCCCCTCCCCCTTGAAATTTGATGTCATTGCATTCCTACAATCCTCAATTACAGAAATAGAAGAGATAAGGAGTGTGGATGGAATTGAGAATCGATGGTCTTTCCAAAGAGGGTCCTTTTCTTGATGGTTCTTATCAGTAAAGAAATTATTAAGGCTATCCTTGCCTGATATATATGGGGTCCCAAATGCGGTTGCGTAATCATAACAGGCTTTTGCAGACATGAGAAGGTCACCCAGAATCTTCTCATCGGATACATCTCCAAAACAGAAATTGTCA
>CAYZBF010000001.1:57351-111132 GCA_964476585.1 uncultured bacterium
CCTTAAGGATTCATCAATAACGGATGCAGCCATCCTGTAAGGGTCTTGTTTCCCGTATTCGGGGTTGATACCAAAACCAAGCACTACTGCCTTTCGAGAATGAAGTAATGGTCGAATTACAACTCCATCAGAAGGACTCCTGCTCCCAGAAAAAGCGCCTACCACATTCCCTGCTTGAACCTCGTGGTCATACTGCCGGATTATCCATTCCCTGCTTCCAATATTATCTGAACCGATAAGCCTTAAGAGAATTTTAGAAAGACTCTCTGGTGCCTCAAAAGAATACGGTACCTCTCCCCTCTCCGAAATTTTTGCAATCTTCTCCGACAAAGGAACCCCATTAAATAGAAAATGTGGGTCGAGGTTACCAACAACCTCCTCATTGTATTTTATAATTAGACGTCCCCCCCCAAACTTACCTATCACTGCATATCTTACATTCTCCTCGTCAAATATAGCTTTTAGTTCCTCCAGGTTTTCTGAGGGAACAGCAAGCACCATCCGTTCTTGTGCTTCTGAAATCCATATCTCCCACGGGGAAAGTCCTTCATATTTAAGTGGAGCCCTTTCAAGCTCGACCACTGCCCCCACGTTCTTCCCCATTTCACCAACAGCAGAAGAAAAACCACCTGCTCCACAATCAGTTATTGCCCTATAGAGATTAGCATCTTCAGCGGTAAGTAGGACATCCAGCATTTTCTTCTCTTCAATTGGATTCCCAATCTGGACTGCCCCCCCGGATACCTTCTGCGATTCTTCTTCAAGACTAAGAGAGGAAAAGGTAGCACCATGTATACCATCTCTTCCAGTTTTCCCACCAACTACCAATATCAAATCTCCTTCTTGGACTTCTTTGTTTAAATGTTTCTTTTTAATAACCCCAATGCTTCCCACAAATACGAGAGGATTATAGTTAAAATCCTTATTAAAGTAGACTGCACCACCAACTGTAGGAATACCCATTCTATTCCCATAATCTCGCACACCTGCGACCACTCCCCTAACAATTCTCCTGGGATGCAAGACCCCTTCAGGAAGTTCTTCTGTTTCTGTATTCATATCTCCAAAACAGAAAATATCTGTTGAAGCAAATGGTTTTGCGCCAAGTCCAACACCCATGGTATCGCGGATCACTCCACCTATACCTGTTTCTGCTCCACCATATGGCTCAAGGGCAGACGGGTGATTGTGGGTCTCCACCTTATACGTTATAGCATACTCCTCATCAAACTCGATAGCCCCTGCATTATCAGAAAAGGCAAGTAAGACGCGCCTGGCGCCTATCTCTTCTGTTGCATCCTTAATTGAAGCAAACAAGTTTTTCTTATCGTAAGAATATTCTCCTTTAACTTTGATTGGTGATTTGAATGTTTTATGAAAACAATGTTCACTCCATGTCTGCGCAATGGTTTCCAGTTCAAGGTCGGTCGGTTCCCTACCCTCTTTTATAAAGTAATCCTTTATTGCTTTCATCTCCTCTAATTTAAGAGCTAACAGTCCTTCTTTTGAGACTCGAAGGAGCTTTTTCTCATCTGCTTCTCTTATGGGAATGATATTCTTTTTGAATCGATAAGGGACAGGTATCGGGAAATCCATCCTGTCAAGTTCTACTTCCATTTGGATAAGTTTATTCATAAGGAGACGATCCCGAATCACATACAGATCGCTTTTTTTTATATTACCTTTCATTATATAACGTTTCCCTGTTTTTACCCTATCAATTGAATATCCGAGAGCCAAAGCTACCTCTCTCAAGGTTTCGGCTTCTGCGTCGAAGACACCCGGTTTATAGCTTATAATTATTGAAATTCCTTCCCTACTAAGTGTTTCATTGATTGAATATTCCTCAAGGATTGGACCAATGAGAACTTTAGAGACGAGGTCCTTTATCGAATCACTAGAGAGAACACCCTCAATCCAGACAACCTCGTTTATATAGAATTCTTCAACACCAGAAATTCCAAGGAGTTCAATGTCTTCTCGTAAAGCTTTAGAACGAGGATCTATAGTATCTAACCTTTTCCCCTTTTCGATATAAAACATATTCTTTTATATATTGACTAAATTGTAGATGTCAACAGGTTGTCATTAGGTTGTCATTCGCTTATTCGCTACTATCTTTTCTCTCGCACTGGAGCAAAGGAGCGAGTGAATAGGTAGATGGGTAGATGGGTAAACGTTTAGATGAGTTGGTCAGTTAGATTGTTAGTCGGTTGGATAGGCTAACCCACTCATCAACTCACTTACTCATAACCTCTTTGATCCTGCCTGCAACACTCTCTGGGTCGAGACCCATCTTTTTAAAGACATCCTCTGTACTTCCAGATGGAGCAAATCCCGAGACACCAAAAGAATGGAAATTTACACAGATTCCACTAAGCGCTAAATGATTTCCCAGAATTGAGCCGAGTCCGCTTGCGATGAAATGATCCTCATAGGTAAAAATATTTTTATAATCTGCTAACTTTTTTATATCTTCTTCATCAATCTTAAGCGGCGAAGATACATTTATAACTGCCAAAGATATGTCTGAGTCTTTAAGGATTTCATGGACCAGGATGGCAAGATGGAGAGCATATCCATAGGAGAGGATAATGCCATCTTTTCCATCTCGAACAGTGTCGATCTTTCCATATTCAAACTCATAATCTCCAGTGAAAAATGGCTTTCCATCCGAATCACCAATAACTCCTTCCTTCACTCTACCCATAATCACCACAACACTACTATCCATTTTTGGTAAAGAGCGGATAATCCTATCGGTCTGATTTGCATCAGCTGGTATGATAATGGCAAAACCGGGTAAATTTCTTACTAAACCAAGGTAATCTATGCAGTGATGAGTCTTTCCGTCCTCCCCTACGTTTATACCACAATGAGTTAGTATTAGTCGAATCTTTGCCCCGTTTATTGCATTGAGCCGATGCTGATTGTACATCTCGTCAATCCCGAATACTCCGAAATCAGCCAGGAATGTGTGGATTCCTTCCGTTGAAAGGACTCCTGCAATAGTAGCAGTGTTATGTTCAGAAACACCGCTTTCTATCAGGAACGCCGGAAAATTCTCTCCGAACTCACTTACCCGGACAGAATCGGCAAGGTCGCAATCCAGAGCCACAATAGTCCCTGGCTCATTCAATCTTCCTAGATCTCTTAATGCTCCTCCAAAAGCACTCCTGTTGCCCGTAGTTTCCCCAACTTTATATTCTCTTGGTTTTCCCGTTTTTAGTCCTGGTAAAGGTTTACTAATAGGAGTCCAAATAGAATGCTGTGGCTCCTTCTCTTCTCTTATCTTCACAAATTTATCTATGTCATTCAGAATTCCAAGCTCTTTTAAAGCGCTATCCAATTCTTCATCTGTAAGAGCTCTACCGTGATATTGTTTATCACCTTCCATAAATGAGATCCCTTTACCCATCACTGTTTCCGCGAGTACGGCATAATGTGAAGATTCATCCCTGCGTGCAGTGTGTAATGCCCTATATAAATCATCAAAGTTATGCCCATCTACTTTTAGGACTTTCCACCCATCCGCCAGATAATCTTCCCTAATATTCACAGGCATAATATCTTCCACTTTACCAGATATCTGCCTGTGATTGTAATCAATTACAACTGTTAATTTATTAAGTTCATATTTTGATGCGAAACGCCGTGCCTCAGCTACCTGCCCTTTTGCCTGCTCAGCATCGCTCATAAGAACAAATACATGAGAATCCTCATCCTTAATCCGACAGGCAAAAGCAAAGCCGCAGCCTGCAGACAATCCCTGACCAAGATTACCCGTGCTCCACACAATATAAGGAATATGAGACTCTACGTGACCCTCATAGGGACTTCCTGCGTAACGGAAGAAAGAAAGGACTTCCTCCCGATCAATAATGCCTAGTCTACTCAGGATGGAATATACACCTGGAGAGGTATGGCCATGACTTACTACTATCTTATCTTTTGTTAGATCCGATAAACTGTAGACCAATGTATATATATCAATAGAAGATAGGGAGCCTCCTGGGTGTCCAGAACCTGCAATCGTTGTCATCTTCAATATGTTTCCCCGGCACTCGTGAGCAATACTCTCCAGTCTTTTCAAAGCCTTCTGTGATAAGGCCTCTTCTTCAAATTCAAATTCCTTCATCGATCTAAACCAATCTTTCTCCATTACATACCCCCACTGAATATTCTTAGTATATCATTAAAAACAATCAAAACCATAAGTCCGAGGAGAATAATGGTTCCTATTGTTGATATAATCTTCATCATTTCTTTTGACGGTTTTCTCCTCACAATAACGCTTACAATAGATACTACTATATGAAAACCATCCAATGGTGGAATTGGTATAAGATTCACAATACCCAGATTAACAGAAATGAGAGCAATAAAGAATAGAAGATTAGTAACACCCCATCTCAAACTCTTTTCTGTCATCATGACAATCCCGATTGGACCGGCAAGGTTCCTGGCTGAAACCTTTCTATTTATCAAAAGTGAGATTGTTTTAAAAACCAAGGTTCCGGTGAACCATGTTCTCTGGCTGGCAAAAGAAAAAGCTTTGGAAAAGGATATCTTTACTTCCCTCATTAGAGGTCCAATTCCTACCATTCCTCTATTTACGATAGAATCACCGAATAGAACTGGCTGTTCCTCTGGAATAATTGTGGCTAAAGTGGTGTCGCCATCCTGGTAATATAAAATGCTCAGAGAGTCTCCAATAGCAGGATAAATGTGCCCAGTTATATCGCTCCAACACTCTATATCTTCACCATCTATTTTTAGTACCCTGGCACCCTCTCGAAGACCAATTCGATAGGCAGGGCCATCTTCGTACACCATCCCAATGACTGGAGAAAACCTGGGCAAGAGTGAGTCAGGATTCAGAGTATCAACAACAACCATCTTCTTTTTCCCATTACGGAGGACCAATACCTCTGAACCATTCTTTAAATTCTCAGTCACATCATACCACTGAGAAACCTCTTTACCATCAATTTCAAGGATTACATCCCCAGTGAGCAGATTACTCCCCGGTAGTGATTTACTTATTATATTAGTGTCAGGTACTTCAATCCCAGCAATACAGAAGATACTGAGACATATCAAGAACCCAAATAGGACATTGGCAAAAGGACCTCCGAATATTGTAGCAATTCTAACAGCGGAGTTCTTTGAGTAGAATTCATCTTCTCCTCCTTTCATGTCATCGGGCTCCATACCCTTTAATTGTACATATCCTCCGAATGGGATTGCCGCTATCCTGAACTCTGTATCCCTCCGCTTAAAGGAAAACAACTTTGGTCCAAAGCCAATGGAGAACACAGGGACATCAATAGAAGAAGCTTTTGCTATCAAGAAATGAAATAGTTCATGAACAAAAATAAGTAAACTTAGTGCCAGAATGGCAATAACTATAGAAACAATCATTTAATCAATTCCTTGGTAGTCGAAAAAGCCCACCGCTCTGCCTCAATAATATCTTCTACAGTGGGATCTTTAACTACCTTGTGGGATTCTGTAACCTCTATTACAATATCCATAATTCCCCTGAACCCAATTTTACCAGAAAGAAAAGCATTCACAGCCACCTCGTCTGAGGCAACAAAAACAGCCGGAAGTGTTCCACCTTCCTTTAGCGTATAGAAGGAAAGGGGAATAAGCGGAAATCTTTCTTGATCAACTTTTAAAAAAGTTAGCGACTCGACATCAGAAATTAATAGTCGCGGAGTAGGTGAACAAATATGTTCTGGAGCTGTTAGTGCGAATTGAATTGGAATTTTCATATCAGGCTTTGATAACTCTGCGATAATCGAGCCATCTTTGAATTCGACCATTCCGTGGACAATAGACTCTGGATGTATAACAACCTCGATTTCATCGGGTGATAGATCAAAAAGAACGGATGCCTCAATAATCTCAAGGGCTTTGTTCATTAAGGTCGCAGAATCTATTGTTATCTTCTTTCCCATCTTCCAGGTGGGATGATTCAAAGCCTGCTGTGGTGTTATTCCATCAAAGGACTTCCTGTTATAAAAAGGACCTCCTGATGCGGGAAGGATTATTTTTTTTACAGAAGAACGATCAGCACCTAAAAGACACTGATAAATAGCAGAATGTTCACTATCAACTGGTATGAGTTTACCAGCCATATTGGGTAAGCTTTTCTTTAAGAGGGGGGCATAGGCAACAATGGTCTCTTTATTTGCGGTAGCAACTCTCTTCCCACTTTCCATCGCTTTTATAAGAGGCTCATAGGTTAAACTTCCTGCTGATGCTATGACAATTGCATCTATTTCCTCATTTGTGGCCAACTCAATTGTTCCAGGAACACCAGTAAGAGTGGTCCATCTGCCATCTACCAGATCATCTAATCTTTTTTTATTTTCCGGGAAGAATGTACCTACATAAAGAGGATTGAATTCTTCTGCCTGTTTCACTAATAATGAAATATTATTCCCTCCATAGAGAGCAAACACTTCATAATCATCAAGGTTTCTTATAGCCTCAAGGGTATTTCTCCCAACAGAACCAGTAGAACCTAAAACTGCTATTCTTTTCATCTTACTGCAAAGAAGCGTAGATAATAATAGATTAATGGAGCTGTAAAGAGGAGACTGTCAAATCGATCAAGGAACCCGCCATGTCCGGGAATAGTAGTAGACACATCCTTTATCTCAACATCCCTCTTTATCATTGATTCCACCAGATCCCCTACGGGTGCCACAATTGCGGTTCCAAAACCCAGTGCTGTGCAATCGAACCAGGAAAGATAGGGAGCATATAGCTGCTGGTAGATAAATGCAGAGATAACAGCTCCAGCTGCTCCACCTATAACACCTTCCCACGTTTTATTGGGAGAAATGGAAGGAAATAATAGTCTTCTGCCAAAACGTCTGCCTGTAAAGAAAGCCATAGTATCATTACTCCAGGTAAGAACAAACGGAAGGAGGGAAAGGCTGGTACCCAGTCTGATTGTAATATTGAAAATATTAGTGTAAACAATAGGTTCAAGCACTCTTGGCATCTGCATAAGGAGAACAAGATGACTTAATAACCATCCCACATATATAACTCCAAATACAGTTCCGGAGATGTGAAATATAGCTTCCTCTTTCTTTCTGCGACACAACTCTGCAATTGCCACTATAATAACAAGCATAGTGATAGTAAAAACAGTAAAGAGATGACTATGGAAATAGGCATTTAAACCAAGAGCTAGAGAGGATAGAACAGCAAGAGATTTATATGGAGCAAGACCCCTCTGCCTCAGTATGTCACAAAATTCATACACACCAAGGAATATTCCCAGTTCAACAAGAACGAGGAAATAAATATCTCCCGCCCAGGCAATGAGTAATAATGACGGAACGAACAGGATTGCAGTCACCCATCGTCTGAGTAGATTTATCTTACTTTCCCGAATTTCCTCTCCCTTTTTTGATATGAGTTAACTGCTTTTATAAAGTCACTTTTCTCGAAATCAGGCCATAGAGTCGGAGTGAAGTATAGTTCGGTATAGGCTATCTCGTAGAGCAGAAAATTTGAGATACGTACCTCACCACTGGTTCGTATAAGCAGATCCGGATCAGGTATATCGGGAAGATAAAGAAATTCTCTAAAGGTCTCTGCATTGACCTTCCTCGTTTCCTGAACAGCTTTATTTACAGCATCTACCAATTCTTCTCTCCCACTATAATTAAGTGCAATAATAAGATTCAAATCTTCGAAATTCTTCGTCTGCTCCTGGATCCAGTAAATCTTCTCCTGAACCCTATCCGGAAGATGTTTCAATCTACCTAGGAATCTAACCCTGACTTTGTATTTCTTCAATCTATCAACCTCTTCTCCTATTACCTTAGTAAAGAGCCTCATTAAGCCATCTACCTCTTTTTTAGGACGATTCCAATTCTCAGTTGAAAAAGTATATAGGGTAAGATACCTGACATTTAAATCAAGACTTGCTTCAATTACCCTTCTCACAGCGTGGACTCCTGCGCGGTGACCCTGCAGGCGGTGAAGTCCCCTCTTCTTGGCCCAACGACCGTTCCCATCCATAATAATAGCTACGTGGGTGGGAATATTATCCATTCAATATCTCTTCTTCCTTCTTTATCAAAAGATCATCAATCTTTTGGGTATAGTAATCGGTAATATCCTGAATCTCATCCCTATCCCTCATTGCGCTATCTTCTGATATCTCTCCATCCTTTTCCATGGTTTGAACCTTTTTAAGAATATCCCTTCGAATATTTCTTAAAGAGACTTTCCCATCTTCTGCTAATCTCCGGACCAAATTCTTTAGCTCTTCCATTCTCTCATCGGTAAGAGGGGGAATCGGGATACGAAGAACCGTTCCATCATTTGAAGGATTCAATCCGAGATCAGAACCCTGGAGCGCCTTATCTATTAGTTCAATGGCATTTTCATCATAGGGATGAACGACTATGAGGTGTGGATCGGGGGTTGCAATCGAGGCAAGCTGGTTTAAGGGAGTTTTAGTACCATAATATTCTACCTTAATATTCTCGATAAGTGCAGGAGATGCGCGACCTGTCTTAATACTGGCGAATTCATCAAAAACAATAGAGACCGTCTTTTCCATCTTGGCGACCATCTCTTTTTTTAGCTCCTTATCCATTGGCCCCTCCTTCGATAATGGTTCCAATTTCCTCTCCTTTTATCACTCTTTCTATATTACCTGGAATCGTAGCATTAAATACAATTATTGGGAGAGCATGAGCCCATGCCATAGAGAATGCAGTTAAATCCATTATCTCCAGACCTTTATTTATAGCTTTTTTATATGTAATCTCTCTAAATAAATGGGCATCTTTGGAAGTTAGCGGATCTTTATCATATACACCATCTACTTTAGTGGCTTTCAATAGGACATCGGCACTCAATTGTAGAGCACGGAGAACGGATGCAGTATCCGTAGTAAAGTATGGATTCCCTGTACCCCCCACAAAAATCAACACATGGTTCCTGGAAAGTAGATACTCCACTCTAATTCGGTTATATGGTTCCCCTATTGAGGGTGAGATAGGAATTGCAGAAAATATGGTGCTTGGAACTCCTTTCTCTTTTAGGAGAGTAGAAAGCACTCCACCGTTTATTAAAGTAGCCTCCATACCCAGTTCATCGAGTTGTTCCTGGGGCAAGTGAGATTTCCTTGAATCTTTCGCTCCTCGTATTATATTTCCTCCACCAACAATAATACCAACCTTTACGCCCATCTCACAGACTCTTTTTATCTCTTCAGTTATAGATTCTAAATATTCAAAGGAAAGAGGCTTGTCTTTACCTTGAAAAAACTCTCCGCTTATTTTTAGGAGGACCCTGTTAAGCTTTAGTTTATTCGCCAACCTGGAACCTTTCAAAGCGTTTGACTACTATATTCTCACCAATCACTGAAATTTTCTCCTTTATCAGATCCCCAATTGTGATTGTTGGCTCTCTAAAGTAATCTTGCTCTAAAAGGACAACATCTTTATAGAACTTCTCAAATTTACTCTCTACAATCTTCTTCTGTATCTCTTCTGGCTTTTTCATTCTTTTCGCCTGTTCTTCGTAGATTGATAGTTCCTCTTCGATAATGTCCTTAGGAACAGACTCCCTGTCAACAGCAATCGGGTCATAAGCGACAACCTGCATTGCAATATTCTTAGCCAGTTTCTTAAACTCTTCGGTTCTGGCCACAAAATCAGTCTCACAATTAAGCTCGACAAGGGCACCAAGCTGATCACCCGGATGAATATAGGCTGTGATAACGCCCTCTCCAGCCTCCCGTCCCATCTTCTTCGAGGCCTTTGCTATTCCCCTCTCCCTTAAGATATGAATAGCCTTATCAATATCTCCATCTGATTCTATCAGAGCATTTTTACAATCTAGAATCCCAGCATTAGTCTTTGCTCTGAGTTTTTTTATAACTTCAATATTTACATCACTTACCGAAGCCACTTTTGCCTCCTCTTCGAAAGATTGGCTGATAACTCCTACCCTTTAACTTTTCGAACCTCTAATCTAAACATAAGGAAATTTTTTATTCAGATATACTACCAAAAACTAGTTGTAAGCTTAACTCTCAGATTCAGAAGGCTCTTTCTCTAATCTACTCCGGCCTTCAACTATTGCCGTTTCAATTACACTGGTTATTAGCCTTATTGATTCTATTGCATCATCATTGGCAGGAATGGGGTAATTGACTAAATCAGGATCGGAGTTAGTATCTATAATTGCAACTACTGGGATTTCAAGAAGATGAGCCTCTTTAATAGCGATATCCTCATTGATCACATCTACAACATAGAGAACGTCAGGCACTCTTTCCATATTCCGAATCCCTTTGAAATGGTGCGCCATTTTATCCCGTTTTCTCTTCAAGCGTATCTGCTCTTTCTTGGAAAGTTCCTCGAACTCCTCCCGTTCAATTTGTTCACAGAGTTCATTATACTTATTTATACTTCTCCTGATTACATTGAAATTGGTAAGTGTTCCTCCTAACCAACGTTCATTCACATATGGAATTCCACCACGGAGAGCTGACTCTTCAATCAAATCTGCAGATTGTTTCTTGGTTCCCACAAAAAGGAATTCAGCTCCCTCCGCAGCCGCATTAGACACCACACTATATGCTTCCCGTAAAAGTTGCACAGATTTTCTAAGATCAATAATATGTAATCCATTCTTCTGGGTATAGATGTAAGGCTTCATCTTTGGATTCCAACTACTCTGCTTATGACCAAAATGAGCCCTTGCATCTAAAAGATCTTTAAACTGCAATAGTGCCACTTAATCCTCCTACCTCTTTGAGTGTTGGGAAGCCTTTCGAGCTTTTTTGAGACCATATTTTTTCCTTTCTTTAACTCGGGCATCTCTCGTTAAGTAACCTGCATCTTTCAGTGGTTTCTTATTCTCAGGATTTATCAAGGTAAGTCCTTTTGCGATAGAATGGCGTATTGCCTCTGTCTGTCCTGAAACACCTCCACCCTTTACTATGATTTTTATGTCAAATTTGTTAAGTGCATTTACTATCTCAAGTGGTTTTCTCACTTCTTCTACAAAACGGCCAATCCTTAGATATTCCTTTATCGGTCTCTTGTTGACCGTAATCTTACCATTACCAGGATAGAAACAAGCAGTAGCTACTGCTTCCTTCCTTTTCCCTGCAACTAAAGTCAACTCTTCCATACTACTATCCTCCAAGTTCTAACTCTTTTGGGTTCTGCGCTTGGTGGGAATGCTCCTCACCTCTGTAAACCTTCAGTTTCTTTATCATTTTTCTACCGAGTTTGTTTTTGGGCAACATTCCAGAAACTGCATGAATAATAATGCTCTCAGGATTCTTTTCTACTTTCTTCGAAAAAGGAACTTCCTTAAGTTTACCAATATACCCACTGTGATGACGATATAATTTCTGCTCTTCCTTCTTGCCGGTTAGCATCACTTTCTCTGCATTTAAAACTATAACATAATCCCCATTATCTACATGTGGCGTAAAATTTGGCTTGTGTTTGCCTCGCAAAACTGATGCTATCTGGGAGGCTGCCCTGCCTAAAGGTTTATCTTTAATATCTATAACCCACCAATTTCTTTGCACGTCTTCTTTCCTTAGTGAAAATGTTCGCATTCACTCTCCTTTCTTTTATTACTTCCTTATATATAAACAAGCAAACCAAATTCCTACCGGTTTATTATATAGTAAAAAAAACTTTTGTCAAGAAGTGTTTTTGTGTAACATTTATCTACCAATAGATTGCAACAGATAAAAAGTATTCGTCACAGTGAAAACATAGGGACAGTCGCTTCGCTCCAATGCAAAATGCAATGGGACGCAGATTTACGCAGAAAAGCGCTGATAAAAAATTATATAAATAATTTCAGACTAACACACCAACCCACCAACTTATAAGAGTGTCGAGTATCTAGCATCGAGAATCCAGTATCTTTCACTTAATCCTTAATCCCTGCTTCTCTTATCAAACCTCTCCTAATCCATAATCCAAAACTAAAAACCTTGAAACCTTGAATTCTCGACCCCTTAAACCCTTAAGATTGTTAGGTTGACTTATTCTTAAAACACGTTATATATACACCGTGCGTTGGAGTAATTCATTTATACCGACAAGAAAAGAAGTGCCAAAAGAGGCAGAGAGTGTATCTCATAAACTACTGCTCAGAGCCGGCCTCATAAAACCTCTGTCAGCGGGAGTGTACACTTATCTACCCCTTGGATGGAGGGTTCTCAAGAAGATCCAGGAAACCATCCATAGAGAAATGAAAGGAATTGGAGCACAGGAATTACTAATGCCCGCACTTACTCCATCTTCAATATGGAAAGAAACAGGAAGATGGGAGGAATATGGAGATTTGATGTTTCGCCTTTTTGATAGGAAAGATAACGAAATGGCTCTTGCCCCAACCCATGAAGAGGTAATAACAACTATTATTAGAGACGAAGTCAGAACCTATCGCTCACTGCCCCAGATTTGGTACCAGATACAGGTAAAGTATCGGGATGAAATGAGACCAAGAGGGGCTGTACTGCGTGCTCGGAGTTTCATCATGAAAGACTCCTATTCTTTTGACAGGGATAGAATGGGTCTCCAAGAGAGTTTCTCTATACATGAAGAGGCATATAAGAAGATATTCTCATCTTGTGGGCTTGAGACCACGGTAGTTACCGCGCCAAGTGATATTATGGGTGGGTCAGAATCAAAGGAATTTATGTTTGTTTCTCCCGCCGGAGAAGACAGAATCGTAGTGTGCCCGAGTTGTGGAATTGCTTCCAATACAGAAACTGCTTCTTCTCTTCCCAGTAAGGTTGATTCTGCAAGTTCCGAACTTAAAAAAGTGTATACGCCAGTTCCTGGCACTGTGGATGAAATTTCCAAATTTCTGGACATTGCACCAAATCAATTAATGAAGAGCCTTCTCTATATTAATGAGGGCAATCCCATCTGGATAGTCATAAGAGGAGATTATGAAATAGACGAAGAAAAACTTAAGAGAGAATTTGGGGAAATAAGAATTGCATCTCCAGAGGACGTATTAGAACTGGTGGGAGCGCCTGTAGGGTATGTAAGTCCAGTTGGTTCCAATTATCCTGTTTATGCAGACCTCTCTATTAAAGGAGTTTCGGCGTTCGTCAGTGGAGCTAATGAAGATAAGTATCATTTTAAGGGGATAAATCCAGAAAGAGACATGAAAATCAGAAACTTCGTTGATATAAGAGTATATAAGGAAGGAGATTTGTGCCCAGAATGCGGACATCCATTTATGTGGAAAAATGCAATAGAACTTGGCCATATTTTTAAACTTGGAACTAAGTATTCAAAAGCAATGGGAGCATTTTTCCTTGACGAAAATGGGGAAAAAAAGCCCATAGTTATGGGAAGCTATGGGATAGGGGTTGAGAGAATAATGGCTACTGCAATAGAACAATATCATGACAAAAAAGGGATTATATGGCCAAAGCAGATAGCTCCTTATCAGATACTTCTTATAAATCTCAATATCTCAGATTCAAAGGGGGTTGCACAGGCAGAAGATTTATATAGATTATTATCTGAGGTTTATGAAGTACTTTATGATGATAGAGACGAAAGGGCTGGTTATAAGTTTAATGATGCCGATTTAATAGGTATCCCCTTACAGTTAATAATAGGAAGTAGAAGTTTAAAGAAAGGAATGGTAGAGATAAAAATTAGGAAAACAGGAGAAATAAGGGAGGTTGTTCCCGAAGAGGCAAAAGAGGTTATAAACAAATTATGGGAAACTCTTTAGAAGAGAAAATAAAAGAAATTGTAAATACGACCCTTAAGGGATTTGAGGAAGGATTTACACTTAGAAAACTGGAAGTCAAGGATAAAGGGAAAGTAGGACTTTTGAGAATCTTTGCAGATAAACCAGGAGGTATAACAATAGATGATTGTGCACGAATCTCAAGGGAACTCTCAGTACAGCTCGATATTGCTGATTCTATAAGGGGTTCATACCGGCTTGAAGTTTCCTCACCTGGGATTTCCAAAGAGGAGGAGATATGATTGACAGAGGAATTGTCGCAATGCTTTCAGAACTTGCAGTTGAACGAGATATAAAAAAGGAATTTATACTTGACACATTAAAAGAGAGTATCATTACTGCGGCAAAAAAACTATACGGGCTGGAAGAAAATCTGGAATGTGAAATCTCAGAGGCTTCAGGTAAGATATCATTGTACAGGAAGATGAAAGTCACAAAGAAGGTAAAAGATCCGGATATAGAGATTTCTCTTTCTGATGCTCGCGAGGTGAAGCCGACAATCGAACTAGGTGCAATCTTTAAGAAAGAGATTCCAATAGATGAATTTGGCAGAAATGCAATTACCATTGTAAAAAATACTCTTATTCAAAAGATAAAAACAAATGAAAAAGAGATTCTTTACTCAAAATACAGGGGTAAGGAAGGCGAACTGGTATCTGGAACTGTCTCAAGAATTTATTCTACAGGAGCTTATATAAAAATCGGGGAGTTAGAAGCGTTCTTACCCAGAGAAGAACAGATACCAGAAGAACGTTTGCGTAAAGGAAGTCCTATCAAGGCATTAGTAAAAGAGGTAACCCAACAACCAAAGGAGGGAGATAAGGATAGGATTCGAATTAAGGGACCCGTAGTATATCTTACAAGAATTGAACCAGAGTTCGTAGTTCATCTACTTGAATTTGAGATACCCGAAATCCTCCATTCAGAAGTAAAAATAAAGGGTATCGCAAGGATTCCCGGCAAACGAACAAAGATAGCCGTTTATTCTACCAATGAGAAGATAGACGCTGTTGGTTCCTGTGTAGGTCATAGGGGTAGCAGGATTCAATCCATCGTCAGGGAACTCTCTGGTGAAAGGGTTGATGTGGTAAGATGGAAAAAGGATAAAGCAAAGTATGCAGCAGAAGCTCTCTCTCCCGTGGAGGTAGCAAAAACTGAGCTAAAAGGCAAGAAGAAGATTCTTTGTTTAGTCCCGGATGATGAGTTAACAGGAGCTATCGGTAAGGTCGGAGAAAATGTATCGTTGGCTTCCGAGCTTACCGGCGTTGATATAGAAATAAAAGGTCGTGGTGAATATCACAAAGAAAAAGAGACCAAGAGGAGAAAAAAAGTTAAAGTAAAAGACTTACCAATTAGTGATCATATAAAGAAATTACTCATAACGGCAGGGTACAAAAACGCTCAGGATATAATGTCTCAGCGCAAAGAAGAATTGATGGAAACAAAAGGATTAGGTAATAAGAGCGTAGATAATATCTACACTGCAATTCATAAAGTAATAAGTCAGGAAGGCTGATGTCTGCAAACAAAGAAAAATCAATAAGAGTATATCAATTAGCAGAAGAACTGGGTATATCTAGTAGAGCCCTCATAGCTTTTCTGAAGGATGAAGGATTTGAAACCAAATCTCATATGAGCACACTTACCCTGAAGGAAGCAACTCAGGTCAAGAGGAAATATCAAGCAGTGACCGAAGTTAAAAAAGAAAAGATAGTAAAGAAACCCAAGGAAAAAAAGGAAGAAGAAAAGAAAGAAGTCAAGAAAGAAAAGAAAGAAGTCAAGAAAGAAAAGAAAGTTAAGGCCAAAAAGACAGTAAGACAGGTAGTTGCACACCTCGAAGGTATAGGAAAGAAGAAAAGATATAAAAAGAAAGAAAAAAAAGAAGAAACAAAAAAACTTAATATTCTAAATATTGGTGAAGGAATATCTGTATCTGAACTAGGGGAATTAATGGATGTCCTCCCAAATGAGATAATAGGTGCTTGCCTCAGACTCGGAATGCAAGTCACAATAAATCAGAGATTGAACTTTGACACTGCTTCACTCATAGCAGATGAGTTCGGATACACCACTAAACTCTCAGAAGGATTTAAAATTCCAGAAATCGAAGGGAGGCGTTTCGATATTCAGCAAAGACCACCTATTGTTACAGTAATAGGGCATGTGGACCATGGGAAAACAACCCTTCTTGATCATATCAGAAAAACAAGGGTAGCCGCGCAGGAATCCGGTGGCATCACTCAAAAGATCGGAGCATATCACATTAAGTATCTAAACCATATGATAACTTTTATTGATACTCCCGGGCATGAAGCGTTTACAGCAATGAGAGCACGTGGAGTCAATGTCACAGATTTAGTCGTTCTAGTTATTGCAGCAAATGAAGGAGTCAAGCCGCAAACCTTAGAGGCTATAGATCATGCCCATGCTGCAGGCGTACCTATTATTGCTGCAATAAACAAGATTGACTTGGCTTCTGCCAATCCAGATAAGGTTCGAAGTGAGCTTTCAGAAAGAGGTATTGTGATTCAGGAGTATGGTGGAGAGGTATTATCTGTAGAACTCTCAGCTCTAAAAGGAACTGGTGTAGAAGAGTTATTGGATGCCATACTCCTTCAGGCAGAGGATCTTAAACTCAAAGCTCCCGTAAAAGGACCAGGACTTGGGGTAGTACTCGAGACAAAGATATGGAGAGGCCTCGGGAATGTGGCGACAGTAGTGGTTAAAGAAGGAGAAATCAAAATAAACGATTCCTTTGTCGCAGGAGCAACTTGCGGTAAGGTCAGATTAATTCTTGATGAAAATGAGAAAAGATTAAAAAGTGCGGGAGTTTCATCTGCAGTTCTGATAGCTCGATTTGAGCATCTCCCGGAGGTTGGAGATACATTTAGAGTAGTGGATAACCAAAAAACAGCTAGAAGCCTTTCTGACATAAGGAAATCAGCAACGAGGAAAAGGGAACTAGTACAGAAAAATTCCGTCAGTCTTGAATCTCTATACAAAAAGATAGAAGAAGGTAAAACAGAGATTCTAAAAGTAGTAATTAAAGGCGACGACGCAGGATGTGTTGAGGCCCTCAGAGATTCATTAGAGGGACTTTCCACAGATGAGGTTAAAATAGATGTAATTCACGCCGGAGTAGGTCCAATATCTGAAAATGACGTAATGCTCGCCTCCGCATCCAACGCTATAGTCATTGGTTTTAATGTCCATCCTAACTCTAAAGCAAAAAAAGAAGCAAAAAATCACGGCGTAGAAATCAAGACATATGATGTCATCTTTGAGATAATTGAAGAAATCAGACTTGCTATGACCGGATTACTACAGCCGACAAGAGAAGAAGTAAAGACAGGAAAAGTCGAAATAAAGAAAGTCTTCAAAGGCTCAACTATCGGAACTATAGCGGGATGTTATGTGATTTCAGGGGAAGTGCATAAAAAAGACATAGCTGTCCTCTTACGAAACGCCGAAGAAATAGTAAAAACATTACTTGAGTCTCTAAAAAGATTTGATAAGGATGCAAAGGTTGTCGAAGAAGGATATGAGTGTGGGATAGGTTTAAAAGATTTTGATGATTTTCAAGAAGGAGATATAATTGAAACCTATAAGATAGTTGAGAAGGAAAGGAGCCTATAGTTAATAATATGGTAGTCGGGATTAGCACCGTAGAACTATACTTACCAGGAATAAGTTCATTAAAAGAAAAGCGTAGTATTATAAATAGCTTAAAAGCAACTATAAGAAACCATTCCAACGTATCAATAAGTGAGATCGACTATTTAGACAAATGGCAACGATCACTTCTTGGAATAGTTAGTGTAAGCAATGATAGCAAATCCATGGAATCCTTATTAAAAAAGGTAGTAGGTAATATCCAGCGAAAAAGAGGTATAGAAATATTAGATTATACTCTCGAGGTGAATAATGGGATTCAGGCAAAAACGAGTGAATTCACTTATAATGGAAACTGTATCTGAAGTCATAGAAAAAGGAGTCAAGGATCCTCGCATAGGTTTGATTACAGTTACAAATGCTGAGACCAGCCCTGATTTAAGGCATACAACCATATACTTTACAGTTCACGGAAATGATGAAGAGGGCAAGAAGAATGCCAAATTACTAAATCACGCTAGTGGTTTCTTCCAGCATGAGATAGCAAAAAAACTTAACCTCAGGTATACTCCTAAGATACAGTTTAAGTACAAGTCAGGCTTGAATATAATCGAACGGATAGAATCTCTTTTAAAAGAAGAAAACGAGGAAGAAAGTGAAAAGCGCAATTGATACAATAAAAAAATACAATAAATTCCTTATTGTATCTCACAAGAATCCTGATGGCGACTCAATAGGTTCCCAGATAGCCCTCGCTTTAGGGCTTCTCAAGATAGGTAAAAAGGTATATATATATAATCAGGACCCTCCAACAAATAGATATACAAGGTTCAGTAGAGTAAACCTTATTCACACTGACAAAAAAGAATTTGATGAAGAGGTCGTATTTGCCCTTGATTCAGCAGATCTCGATCGGATTGGTTCAATAAAGGATGAAATAGACTTGACAAAGCCAATAGTAAATATAGACCACCATATAAGCAATGAAAGATTTGGTAAAATCAACATTATTAAGCCTAATTATTCTTCAACAGCAGAGATTATTTATGAATTATTGCATAAACTAACTGAATTAGATAAAGAGATTGCCACCTATCTATATATTGGAATCCTCACTGATACAGGTTCATTCCGATATCCCAATACTACATCACATTCCCTCCGGGTAGCTTCAAAACTGGTAAATTATGGTGTTGTCGCATCTCAAGTTTCAGAATTCATCTGGTTCACTGAGCCACCGGTAAGGATTAAACTGTTGGGGGATGTTCTGCAGAGCATAGCACTACATGATAATTTCAGTATCATGTACGTAACAAGAGATATGTTAAAAAACCGAGGAGCAAGAGAAGAAGACACAAATGAATTTGTAGATTATGGTCTCTCCATTAAGGATGTAAAAGCAACTGCTATAATAAAGGAGAGAGAAGATGGTATACTAAAAGTATCGCTTCGATCAAAGAATGGTGTTTCTATCCAGGAACTTGCATCTGAATATAGTGGTGGTGGTCATAAAACAGCTGCCGGATTTACATACAAAGGAGACTTAAAAACATTAAAAAAGGAGTTGGAAAAGAAATTAGAAATCATTGTTAACAGTAACGTTAAACCTCTTCCTTACTAATCCCGCAAAGACAGAATTCCCGTAAGATCCAAATATATCTCCAAATCTAATCGCATCCATTATTATTTCAATGTTTTCGGTCAATACACCAGGAAAAATTTTGTGCTCATTTATAGTTGAGGAAATTCCCAGATGACATAATGTATCCCCACCCATAAGGACTAACAGCCCCCACTGATCTGGCGATGTCTCCATAGAGTCAGCATGAGTCCACCTAATAACCAAAGAGTCTCCTGCGTTTATTTCATTTTCCATATCAAAACTAAAGAATGATGGAATCTCTGTAGTTCCATAAATATTCTCCTTATCTTCCACCTCTACCTGGACCGTATGCTTGGAATTATAAGCCAAACTAACTATTGGCTCTTTGTAATACCCATTCTTTTCACCATTAAAAGGGATATGATAGACGCTATCAAGAGCAACTTTAGCGTTTTCTACGACGCTAAGGTCAGGAGGAGGATACTCAATGTAAGCCCAGAATATCTTATCGGGATATATGCCAACGGACCCACTGAAATAAACAGTCTGCTCACTACAAGCCACTACAAGGAGAATGGGAATAAGGAAAAAAAGTTTCTTCATATTTCGATATTAGATAAAATATTATTTAATGTCAACCCACAATTATAGTTGATTGGTTAAATAGTTTAATAGTCAAATAGTTAAAAAGGGGGAAGGATGGGAAGTACTAATTAACCAATCGACTAATTGACCATTAATTACATTAAATGGAGCGAAGCGACCATCTCCCCTTGCATACACTGAAAATAAATATATTATCCGCAAAATGATTGAATTTGGTATATCATCCACTATAGCAAAAGATAAAGATATCTATTCTACCATCGATTTAGTAGGGAAAAGCTCCTTTAAATGGATAGAGATTAGATGCGATTTACCACATTTTAAATACGAAGACACCGGTGAAATAAAAAAAGTCAAGAAACGTCTTAAAAAAGGACGAATTAAAGCTATTGCACTCCATCCTCCTGGATGGGTAGATCTCTCTACAGGAGAAGAATGGGTGAGAATGAAATCTGTCAGGGAGGTAGAAAAGACCATTCTTGTAGCAGATAGATTAAAAACTCCAAGAGTTATAGTTCATCCAGGATCTAAATCCGGCCTATTGAAACAGACCAGGATAAGTTTAAATGAAATTAAAGAATTTGCAAACGAATGGAAAGTAGAACCAATTCTTGAAAATACCATACCACCTTATTTTGGCTCTGAACCAGAGGTTCTAAAATCACTTTCAAATGAATTTGACCTTAATATATGCCTTGACACATCGCATGCTGCAGCAAAAGGTGACCGTGTTGAGGAATTCCTGAATTTGCTCGGCGAACGAATAAAACATTGCCACATATCTGATTCGAATATGGAAGGAAATGATGATCACCTCATGCCTTTCAAAGGAAAAATCAACTGGGATCCAGTCACAGAATTTATGAGCAAGTTTGAAGGATACGTAATTTTTGAATTGCCACCTGTTGAAGATCTGGAGAAAACTCTACACACACTGACCAAAATAACTGATGGATGGCGAAAGAAGATTTCATCACAAAGAGCCAAAAGATTTAACCCTAGTGCAAAATGAAAATTCCCCCTTGACCTTTTTTACATTTCGTATTAGTTATAAAAAAATAGGAGGATGAGATGATTACCGAGTGTCCCAAGTGCAAAAAGAGATATAAAATAACAGATTCCGTTATCCCTATAGGAGGAGGACCAGTACGGTGCCCCAATTGTTCTAACATTTTTACTGTCTATAGAGAACCACTTAATATTAAATTAATTCCCATAGAAGAGGAAAAACTTGCTGAACCCATATCAGAAAAAGTATCTGCAAAACCAACTATGGTAAGGGAAGAAAAGAAGATTGGAGTAGAAATAGGTGCGCCTCCCAGCATTAGGGATGCAAAAGAGGTATTAATGTCCTTCCAGGAAAAAGGGGTGGAGGTGGTAAAGAAACCGGCTTTCCCGGATTTCTGGAGTGAAGATAAAAAGGAAAAGCATATTAAGGCGAAAAGGCTTGCTCGATCACTTGCAAAAGATATCCTGCTTTATCACAAAGATGAGGTCAAGAGGGGCAGAATAAATGGAAATCTCGTGGAACTTCTAAAGGATGAAATCAAAAGATCATGGAAATTCTACAAGAATCAGATAGGAACGGATGTCATAACGGAAAAAAATTACTTTAAGGAAGCGCTGAATGAAATAATCGCTGACGGAGAGGAAATCTTTGTTTGACTGATTAATGATGGTAGGAGGGTGTGAATGAAAAATCTAAAATGGAAGTGGCTATTTATTTTTATAGTGGTCATTCTTGCTATCTGGCAGCTACACTATTCATGGGTTTATTTCTCTCTTAACAGGGAAGAGATGCATCGCATACCACCAGACAAACTCAAGTCCATTGAATCCAGGGCTCTCCATCTTGGACTGGACTTGCAGGGCGGCATGCACATGGTTATGGAAGTAGATAAATCCAATCTTAAAGAAGAAGAGATTAAAGGTGCTGCAGACCGAGCCCTTGAGGTCATTAGAAACAGAATCGACCAGTTTGGAGTTTCCGAACCCGATATTAGAAAACAGGGGCAGGATAGAATTATGATTCAGTTGCCAGGTGTGGTAAATAGAGATAAGGCAAGGGAAATTATAGGGAAAACTGCTCTACTGGAATTCAAGTCAGTTGCAGAACCCACTATGTTACAGAATACTCTCAACAGTGTTAATGAGGCTTTAAAAGAAATCAAGGGTGATACATTTAATCTCTTTGGTTACTTCATAGGTCCATCTGTTCAGGTTTATGGTATTGTCTCGTCTTATCAGCCCTTACTTGATTCCTTATTTAAAACCCCCTCAGTAGAGAAACAAATTCCCTTTGGTTATATTTTCCAGTGGGGTAAAGAAGTAATCCAAGAGGGATACAAATATTTTCCCTTATATCTTCTGAAAGAAAAACCCCTCCTCACCGGAAGTGCAATCCTTGACGCAACACCTGGAGTGGGAACTGAGAATAATCCTATGGGTGTAAGGGTAGATCTAACAATGACAAGGGAAGCGAGGGCAAAGTGGGCACAGATAACCGGGGCACACGTGGGAAGACGAATAGCTATAGTGCTTGACGGCGTTGTTCAATCAGCCCCGGTAGTCCGGGAAAGAATCCCCAGTGGCCGATCTGTCATTACACTCGGGACTGCTCCTATGGAGGAAGCAAAGACATTGGCAATCGTCCTAAAAGCAGGTGCTCTACCGGCACCACTAAAAATAATAGAAGAGCGTTCTATAGGTCCATCCCTTGGAATCGACTCAATAAAATCAGGTTCAAAGGCACTTATACTGGGTGGCATCCTGGTTTTCTTCTTTATTGGCATCTATTACCGTAAATCTGGTGTAATAGCTATGATCGCTCTAATTCTTAACTTAGCCTTCCTCTTAGCAGTTCTTTCAGGGTTCAGAGCTACCTTAACCCTACCCGGCCTTGCGGGAATAGTCCTGACAATAGGGGCTGCTATAGATGCAAATGTCCTGATTTTTGAAAGAATAAGGGAGGAGATCGCTTCGGGAAAAACTATACGAACAGCAATAGTTAGCGGGTATGATAGAGTATTCACCACAATATTAGACGCCAATGCAACCACATTTATTGCTGCTATCATACTTTTCTATTTTGGAACCGGTCCAATAAAGGGTTTTGCAATTACTCTTTCAATTGGTCTTGCAGCCAGCTTCTTTACTGCAATATTCATCACAAGGAACATATTTGAGTACTGGACACAAAAGGGGCTTAAAACACTACCAATGTTCCAATTCTTTAAAAATCCAAAATACAACTTCATAGGGGCACGTAAAGGGGCATTTGTCTTTTCAGGACTCTTAATCTTTGCTGGGATTGTCTCCCTCGGTATCCATAAGGGTCCTAAATATGGTGTAGACTTTACTGGTGGATATCTTTTTGAAGTAGAATTTAAAGAAGAAGCAGTTACTTCTGAAGAAATGAGAACTGCTTTATCCAATATCGGATTTGATAGAGCAACAATCCAGAGATATAAAGGTAAGGATATATTCCTGATAAAGGTCAAAGGAACTAAAGGGCTCTCATTAGAAAATATGAAAGATAAAGTAAGAGAGCAATTCAAGGATAAAAAGGTTTATTTTCCGAGAGAGGAACTTGTGGGGCCAGCAGTAAGTAAAGGCCTTCAGTCAAGAGCATTTTGGGTTCTACTCGTTGGAATGATCGGCATCCTCATCTACGTTTCTATTCGATTTACATTCCGCTTTGGTGTTGCGGCCGTTGTTGCTCTTCTACATGACCTCTTGGTCACAATTGGAGTACTTTCACTTACAAACGTCGAGTTCAATATTCCAATCATCGCCGGTCTTCTCACAATCCTTGGATATTCCATCAATGACTCAATTGTGATTTCCGACAGAATAAGGGAGAATTTAAGACTCTTCCGTGGTAAGCCATATGATGAGATAATCAATATTTCAATAAACGCAACACTTGCAAGAACGATAATTACTTCAGTAACGACCCTATTCGTGCTTATCTCTCTCTATTTTCTTGGAGGAAGAATTCTCCATGGTTTTTCCTTTACCCTCCTTGTGGGTGTCATTATAGGTACTTATTCTTCGATCTTCATCGTTGCACCTATCGTCGCAGCATGGGAGAAAAAGAAACCCTCCCGAAGGAGGTAGATGAGCAGTAAAACCCGGCGTTTCAAAGTAGGTGATGTCCTTTTTGCGGAAGGTGATATTGCCAAGGAGATGTTTTTAATACGGGAAGGCCGGGTAAGAATCAAGAAAAAAGGGGAATGGGTGGCCGATCTTAAAACGGGAGATTTTGTTGGGGAGATGGGGGTTATAGACAGGCAAGTGCGCAGTGCAACAGCAAAGGCAATTGAGAATACAGTCGTTTCAGTCCTTGATGCAGACAAATTGCAGGAAAAATTAGAAGAAGAACCTATGATTAGGCTCTTAATTAAGTTGCTTGTTAAAAGACTTAGAGAAACAGACAGGAGGTTATACAAAAGATGAGACTGGGAGTTAATATTGACCATGTAGCAACTATACGAGAAGCGAGGGGAACAGGTTACCCCGACCCTGTGGAGGCAGCCATGTTGGCAGAATCTGCAGGGGCTGATAGTATAACTGTTCACATTAGAATAGATAGGAGACATATAAAAGAGAGGGATATCAGGATCTTAAAGGAGGTTGTTAAAACACATTTGAATGTTGAAGCATCTCTAGACAAAGGAATTCAAGATTTCCTCCTGGACGTAAAACCAGACTGGGTATGTCTCGTTCCTGAAAGGGAAGAGGAATTGACTACCGCAGGGGGTCTAAATCTCAAAGCCGTTCCGAAGGAGATAGAGAAAACAGCTATTAAACTAAGAGATTCAGGGATAATGGTGACTTTCTTTATCGAGCCTGACGTTACGGCAGTGAAGATGGCACCAGATTTAGGTGCCTGCGCTGTTGAACTGAATACAGGGAGATATAGCGAGAATCCGTTCGGTGAAAATTACAAAAAAATAGAAAAAGCAGCACAGGTCGGAATAGCAAGAGGTCTTGAGGTTCATGCTGGTCATGGTCTTAATCTCCTTAATGTTGGACAAATAGCAATGATTGAAGAAATTAGTGAGCTGAATATAGGACATGCTATCATTTCCAGAGCAATTATAGTAGGGATGGAAAGGGCTGTGGCAGAAATGAAGGAGCGGATGCTATTTGGTGAGTAGAATTAATTTGATGTCTATTGGATTGGGAAAGTGCAAAGGATTCAGATCAGGATTATGGAGTAAGGATTAAGTGGTAGATTTTAGGTCTTAGGTCTTGGGTGTTAGGTCTTAGGGATTATTTTTGATCTGTGACAATCTGCGTTTATTTGCAGTAAATTAATTGAAAGGTGGGGTAGGTAAAACACTTGAAACCTTAAAATTATTAAATGACTTACAAACAAGCCTTAGCCTATCTGGAATCCCTAATAGATAGAGAGAAAGTTTCAAAACCTAAATATCCTGATTCTTTAGATAACTTTCGTAAATTTCTAAGGGATATTGGCAATCCACACGAGAGTCTCAAGGGTTTTCTTATCGCAGGCACCAAAGGAAAGGGATCCACAGCATATTTAATAGATGAGATATGCAGAGCCACAGGCTATTCTACAGGTCGTTATACTTCACCTCACCTTACGAGTTATAGAGAACGAATTAAGATAAACGGAAAGAATATTTCCGAAAAAATATTTGCTTCTTTAATTGGTGAATTATCCGCTTTAGGAGGAAAAAGAAGTGTATTCGAAACGCTTACAGCAGCCGCATTCCTCTTATTCAAGAGAAAAGAAGTTGATTACCCTATCTTTGAAGTAGGATTGGGAGGAAGGCTTGATACAACCAATGTCACACGCCCATTAATATCCATCATTACACCAATAAGTATAGACCATACAGACGTTCTTGGGGACACAATAGAGGAGATCGCTTATGAGAAAGCTGGCATACTCAGGGAGGAGGGTATCAATATCTCAGCCCCACAACTTCCAGAAGTTCGGAAAATCTTGGTAGATAAAGTAAATGGAAATATCAAGTTTATTGAAAACTATGAAGTTATCTCTGTATCAAAGAAAGGAACAGTATTTAGACTCAAAGGAGATAAAATACACGTTGGTCTCATTGGAAAACATCAGGCAATGAACGCATCTCTCGCAATTAGAGCCTGCAGGGAGGCTGGAATACCGGTAGAGCTCAAGGAAATAAATAAAATCTTAGCCCTATCTAGCTTCCCCGGGCGATTTCAAATAGTTCAAAAGGAACCTTATATAGTTCTCGACGGTGCTCATAATGTGGCCTCAATCCGAGTTCTTAAAGAAGCCATTCTGGATGTTTTCAAGAAACCTGTCCTTCTTGTGTTCTCGTGTCTCTCTAACAAGGATGTTGAGGGAATGCTCCATGAGATAAAACCGATAGTCAAAAAATTATATCCGACAACCATTTTATACCCCAGAACGATTAAAATTGAAGAGATAATAAGTAATTCAGAGAAAGCAGGTATTGAAATATCAAATATAATAGAGGATCCAGTAGAAGCTCTTAAGAAATCAATATCTGATGCTACTAAAGATGATGTGATTTTAGTAACCGGCTCTTTCTACCTTCTGGGAGATATCTTACAAAACCCACCTTGGTAAGAATGAAATTCACCACAAAGACACAGCGTGCAAAGAGGAAACAGAAAACACGAAAAAACAATCTTTTATATTTGGAGTGTAACGACGATGTCGTTACAATGAAAAATCACCAATTTTTCACTCCAGAAGAATACAAATAAGAAGATTTAGTTTAAAGCAAACCAGCCCAATCATACTTACCACGAAGGCAAAGAGTGCACAGAGAATTCTAAGAATGAGAGAGAGCTTCATTATTGCGTTATTCTAAATATAAATTTACTCTGTGATACCCATTATTCTTTGTTTCTTATTTGGTTTTATAGTTGTGTCAATAATATATAAATTATCTTAGTGTCCTTTGTGCCTTTGTGGTCAAAATATAAAACTTTCCTCTTGACATCCTTTAAAAAATACTTTATTCTACAGATAACATAGTAGGTAGTTAAGGGAAAACGGTGAGAATCCGTTGCAGCCCCGCTACTGTAAATGGCAACGAAAGTCGCACTTAGCCACTGTCATAACGATGGGAAGGCGCGATGAGTAGGTTGGCCACAAGCCAGGAGACCTGCTATCTACAAGTACTCCGCGGGGAGGAAGAATAAGATAATCGGCTACCCCTCGGTAGCCTTTTTGATTTTTGAAAATATTATGGAAAGAGTTAAATTGATATCAAGGATTGCCGTTTTTACTGCATTAGCTATTGCGCTTGGCTACATTCTCTCATTTGTGCCCAATCTTGAACTAATTACATCAACTATCTTCCTTTCGGGTATTCTCCTTGGTAGTAGCGCGGGCATGTTAGTCGGGGCAATTAGTTTCTTAATCTTTGGTTTTGCAAATCCGCTTGGTCCCTCTCCCCTACCTTTACTAATGGCTCAAGTTTTAGGAGGAATGTTCACAGGTTATATGGGAGGGATTTACAAAAGGGAAAAATGGGGTAAAGTTTATGTCCTGGTTCTTCTTGGAATCCTTGTAACTTTTGTTTATGATATGATTACAACATCTGTTGGATTCTTATTCTTCCCTACGAAGGAGACTTTCCTTGCTTATCTTGTGTTTGGGCTACCTTTCGTGCTCTGGCATATATGGACACAAGGGATAATCTATGGTCTTATTCTCTTTCCAATAGTTAAACAGTTAAGAAAAAGAGTTAATGAGTAAATGAGTGAATTGGTAAATCAGTAAATGAGTGAATGAGTATATAGAAAGATATAGAAAGGAGTTAATAATTATGAAATATATGGATTTAGAATCTTTAATAGGTTTCATTCAATCGAAAATAACTCATCTACTCTTCCACCCATCTACCCATATACTCTCGCCCCTGAGATCTCTTCTTCTGCTAAAAAGGAGGTAATATGTTACTACTTTTACTCGCAATTACTTACTGGCAATCATCTGGTATTACAATAACGGCAAAAAGATTCGACGATCTCCCCTATCATGCCAAGACTATCAAAGTAGATGAAACATTAACCATCTCAAACCTTGGGGAATTCTTAGAAAAAAAAGCAGGAATAAAGATTACCGAGTATGGCACCCCTGGAAGTGTAACTCAGGTTACGAGTTTAGGCGTATCTCCCACTCACACTCTCATACTCTTAAACGGACATCGTTTAAGTGACCCCCGAACCGGCGGTTTTGATCTTTCTGCTATCCCATTAAATTCTGTAGAAAAGATTGAAATAATAAAAGGCCCCTCATCGGTTTTTCTGGGCTCTAACGCTGTGGGTGGAATAGTAAATTTTATAACAGAGAGCAAGGAGAATCAAATAATAATTAAAGGAAATTCCTTACCTAGGATTTCTGTGAGCTTAAGTGGAAATAAATCCGGCTTGTCAGGATGTCTAAATCTCGAAAAAGGCATGGGGATGCGAAATAATTCAGATTATGAAAGATATGGAGCAACGCTATTCTGGAAAGGACTGAATCTTCTTGGCACTTACAGAACTGTTGGACTCCCTGGTCCTGTCCCTCCTATCGGTTTTGTTCCTGTGTTCGGTGACTCTACCACAACGAACCTATATGACAGACAAACAACCAAATTTATTGACCTGTCGTATCAGAATATATTTGGAATTGGAGATATCGGAATAATCATAACCCCAGATATCAGATGGGAACTAATGGAACCAGAGAGTCGTTACAGTGATTATTTCACTGGTGATACTATTAATGAATATGATGAGTATACGACCTTTGTTGCACAACTTGATTTTAAGGCTTTATACAAATGGCTCACCCTATCCTTACATGTTGAGCAGGACACCATTTTTATGCATCAATTTAAATCCAATGGAGATACTACATCCTGGTATGCAGGTGAGAGAAATGCTGGAATATCTTTGACCACTTCTAATAATTTTAATAAACTAAATCTTTTTGGGTCTACTCGTATGGACTGGTACAGAAGCTTTGGATTCCATCCATCTGCAACTTTTGGTATTCGTTATAATGGAAATATTAATGGATACATATCTGCTGGAACAGCCTTCCGTGCCCCGACATTAAATGACCTATACTGGCCACATTATTCCAATGAGAATCTAACCCCTGAGCATTCCGTTGGCATCAATGTTGGGATAGAACTTGGAGAATTTTCAGTCTCAGGATGTATTCAAGATGTAAAAGATAGGATTGGATACGGTTCAGATTGGAAGCCTTATAATATATACAAGTCAAGAATCTATGGTATTGATATTGGATACAATGGAAGGTTTGAAGACCTTTCTTACTCGATTAATTATTCATATCTCGCTGGATATGATGACCTGGACACTCTAAAAAGAGACTTGCAGTACAAGCCAAAGCATTCTCTTTCAGGTATCCTTAGATATAAAGGGCCTGTTATGGTTGAAATTTCAGGGAAGTTGATTGATTTAAAAAAGAAATGGTTCGACTATCCGGGGGATTGGAAAAGAAAAGGACCATATTTGGACTTAGACGCTTCCATAGAGAAAACATTTGGTACTCTCAAGGTAGGTCTTGGAATTGAAAACATCATAGATGAAAAACACATAGCAAACTTCGGTTATTCCTACTATGATAGGGACTATCCAGGACCAGGGCGACATTTCACCTTCTGGCTTGCTTTGTAATTAATCTATCGTAAAGATGTAATAAATCGTCAAAAGTCAAGTACCGCGCATACAATAAAACAATGAATGATTTATACTATTATGTCTTTGTTTACTTTCAATAACCTGTGATTGTTTCAATATGTCAAAAACTAGCGATGCAGTGGGTCAGTAGCAGCTTGCTGGAGCCAGATACTGTGGATAATAGGGGCTTAAGAATTTTCTCATCTCATAGCAGAGGTGGCATTCATTCATGAACTTTTTATCTTCTTTATAGCCTTTTTCTTTTGCCAACCGGAGGAGTCCTATCGGATGGTTTTCTGCGATAATTCGGATGATTGGATGCTCGGAATAATTATAGTTTTCAAGTAGAGTAGGCAAAGATTCCCTTTAGAACATCAAAGTAGAGGAAGGGTTCACCTCCATGCACCGTAAGGGATTGAAGAGGCTGTGTTTCTGCAAGCTCTGTTAACCATTGTTCTGCATCTTCCAGTTTCATAAATCCTGTTCTTTCAGGTCCGGCTTTGTAGCAGCAATGTTTACATTTTGAGGGGCATCTAAAGGTCAAAAGAAAATCAACGCCTTTCACCTGCATGGTAAAATCTTATGTGCATAAACTAAGGTGTCAAGGTTTCAAGTAAATATATGACCGAAGACCGGGGACAGAAGACGGGAGACAGGTTTAAGGTATTGGGATTCAGGATTTGGTAACTGACTAACGCACTAACGGACTAACCAACTAACTCATATACCCACATACTCATATACACCTTCTCAAGATATAACTTAATAAATCATTATTGACTTTTCCGTAGATTTCTTAATCATATTTCAAGGATAATGAAAAATCAAAAACTTGCCTATATTTATGCTTTACTCTCCGTAATGTTCTGGTCAACGGTTGCCTCTGTTTTTAAGATTGCATTGCGTTATTTAGATTATCTACATCTTTTATTTTATGCCTGCATCGTTTCAATTATTGCTCTTTTTGTTATCCTGTCTGTTCGGAAAAAGCTCAATCTATTTAAAGTATATTCACAAAAGGATTATCTGCATTCTGCACTTCTTGGATTCTTAAATCCATTCCTCTACTATATTATTTTGTTCAAAGCGTATTCTATACTTCCAGCTCAGGAAGCGTTATCTCTTAATTACTTATGGCCAATAACACTCACTTTACTATCAATTCCCTTGCTTAAACAGAAAATAAGTTCCATGAGTATCTTTGCCATAATCATCAGTTTCATTGGGGTACTAATCATTGCAACTCATGGCAATATTCTAACTTTAAGGGTTACAAATCCATTTGGAGTGGCTCTGGCACTAAGTAGCACTATAGTCTGGTCTTTATTCTGGATTTATAATGTTAAAGATAAGCGGGATGAGGTTGCTAAATTATTTCTGAATTTTGTATTTGCACTTTTTTTTATATTGCTTTCCCTTTTATTTTCTAGAAGGTTGACCCTCCCCTCTCTCCCCGGAATCCTCGGTGCAACTTATGTAGGTCTTTTTGAAATGGGTATTACCTTCGTATTATGGTTGAAAGCTCTTTCTCTGTCCAAAACAACTGCGAAGGTTAGCAATTTAATTTATTTATCTCCGTTCTTCTCCCTTATAGTAATTCGTTTTGTAGTTGGAGAGAAAATATTACTTCCAACAGTAATAGGTCTTTTCCTTATTATCACAGGTATATTAACACAAAGGAAAACTGGGTAGAAAGAGCAAAATGTATCTCTTGACTAATTTCGGGAAAATTAGTATTATTAAAACTGTGAAAAGACTCCTTATTCTATATTTATTAATATTATCAGGTTGTTATACCTTTGTAAGAAAACCAATTCTTGAGGAAAAGTTAGGGAAAGTAATTGAACAAGATATAATATTTGAACAGGTCTCCTTAGATGGAACAAGTATACGGTGCGAAACTAAAACAATAATATTCAACGACCGAAAAGAATCACCATCCTCCATATCAATTTCATATACGCCGGGATATAATGAGGCGAAATTTCTTTACGCTATGATTATTAAAGAAAACGGAGATACAATAAATTTAGACATCAATAATGCTAAAGATATCCCTGCACCCGCAGCTCTTGGTGGCACAATCTTCTGGGGCGATAGAAATATAGAACTTCCTGTCTCCGGAATAGCGGATAGCGACAGGTTGGAATACTCTACAGAGATTATTGGTGGAACCTGGCTCGGACCAATGGGGGATAAAAATCATATGACACCCTATCCTGGATATTTCAATTATATTGAACTCTTTCAGGAATTCGACACTCCAATAAAATACAAGGAATACGTACTTAAAATCCCCAGAGAGAAGAAAATATCTTACCGAATTTACAACGGAGAATTGGATGTATCAAGACAGGAGAAATCGGACTCTGTCATCTATAAATTCGTCGGCAGAGATATTCCTGGTGTTTCCTATGAACCAATGATGGGCTCCCGCTACAATAATTTTTTGAAGTTGATCATCTCAAATATCTCCTCATGGGAAAAATTATCACAGCTTGAGAGTGATCTTTCGCGTGCAAATTTAGAACCTAATGACTATGTGACCTCCTTCACAGATAGCTTACTTATGGATGCAAAAACTGACATTGAGAAAATAAACAGACTCTTTTATTTTGTATCAAAGATCCGGTATCTCGGTCTTATTGAAGAAAAAAGAGAGGGATATGCTCCCCATCCTCCAGAGATTACACTTAAAAAGAGGTCCGGAGTATGTAAGGATAAGGCAGCACTCCTTGTTGCTATGTTAAAAGCATCTGGGCTTGACGCTTACTATGCAATTACAATGGTCGGGGCAAGAATTGAGGATTTCCCTGCTGATCAGACAAATCACGCCATCGTTGGCCTTAAATGGAATGATAGAATTATCTACTTAGATCCAACTATAGGAGCAGGGGGAAGAGCATGGCTTCCTCCATTTGAATGGGGTCAGGAAATAATAAATGCAAGTGATGAGGGAGACACCCTGAGGGAAATACCTATTGGTAACATCTGCGAAAATCAGGAAGGGATCGAAATCAAAGATAACATAAAGGGTGATACGCTCATTTCAGAAATAAAGGGAACATTTTCAGGAGACTTTGATAGGAGAATGAGGAGAGCAATTAGGGGCAAAGGAAGTGAAGAGGTAGAGAGATATATAAGTAATACAATTAATAGCTTTACAAGAAACTTTGATATAGGAAATTATGAAATTATGGATGTTGATGATTTTTCTAAAAACTTTAGCATGAGTACAAATATATCTTCTACTCCCATAATACATACAAAAAATATTAAACTATTAAGACCTCTTATTTTCAATTACTCTCTACCCTACTTCTTTAGATATGGATTCTCTAAAGAAAAAAGAAACTTCCCCTTAAATCTTTACTCCGTTTCCGGCTATTTGGTAGAAGAAGAGATCCACCTATCACCAGCTGACCGTATCATCAGCATCCCTGAACCATTTTTTTACTCAGATGACTATCTAACTATGGAGCTTAGAGTCCAGAATCAAGATGACACAATTAATCTGAAAAGAAGAATTGAGGTTAAAAAAACTGTAGTCCCTGTAAGAGATTATAAAAAATTATACCAGGCTGTAAAAAGCTTTATAAATAAGAATAAAGGATGGGTGATCTATAGATGATATTTTTGATTCTCGCATATAGTGCAAAGGTACTATTCTATTCAACCCTCTTCTATTTTGATGGCGACACTCTATTTACCGAGGTTACCAAGAGCCTTCAGATACTTGATCCTACTGGTGCCGGAAGATATGGCTCAGAAAGGATAGTCTTTGATGAGAAAAAGGAAAATGTTGAGATTTTTTATGCAAGAACAAGAAATCCCGATGGAAAAGTTGTTCCAGTAACAAAAAATGCCATGAATATAGTTACCCATCCGGATGTTGAAGGATATCCAGAATTCTCGAACATTAAATTCCTTGACGTCTCTTTCCTCGACTTAAAGAAGGGCTCAATCACTGAAATAAAATACAGGAAGAAAAAGGTATGCCAAAATCCCGATCTAACAAAGATGATAATCTTTTCTTCAAGGATACCTGTAGAAAAAAGAATAGTTACTGTAAGATTGCCTCGGGATAAAGAGTTTCACTATAGTATAAAGGGTAACATTAGTGCAAAAAAGAAAGGGAATACCTACACCTTTGAACTGGATTCGATCCCAGCAGTCCCGGAGGAATCAAATCAACCACCACTCTCTGCCTTTACTCCTTCACTTTTCATTTCCACAATGAAGTGGGAAGACGTGAATGGCTTAATAAGAACATCATTCTTTGAGGATAACAAAATTGATATCGAAATCGGCGATATAGAAGAACCCTTAGAGTGGATAAGAGAAGAGATTAAATTAATTGAGATACCTGATTCTTTAACAGGGATAGAGACAAGGAGCGTTAATGAAGTTATAAAATCGGGTAGAGGAACGATTTATGAGAGAGCTAAGGTTCTATACTCAATATTAAAAAGTAGGGAGCAGAATCCTTCTTTAATTCTTGTTTTTGACAGGAATAAATTTATCAAAGAAACACTTCTTCCTGTATTCGAAGGAATCCTTATAAAAAGTGATGAATTCTTTTTGAATCCTGATGATGTCAAATATTCTCCAGAGTTTCTCTATGAATTCAGTAAAAAACCAGCGATACTCTTGAATGAGGACACTCTTAAATTATATTACTTGCCTTCTGATCCAGAGGCTTTTAACTCCATCAGACAGGTTATTGAAATTAATCCTCTGAAAAAAACATTTGTTGCGACTATTGAATACTCTGGACTATATGGCGCAAGCGGAAGAGATTTTTATGCGGATAACGAAGATAAAATAATGGAAAAGATAAAAGGTGAGTTCCAGTCCCTTGGAGAAATCAGCGAATTTGATTTTAAAGATATTGACTCATTTTCACTCCCTTTAAAGCTGGAACTAAAGGGTAAGATTAATCCTGTGTTTCAGGGAGAATTTTCTATAATTGAACTCCCGAGAGCGGGTCTATCAATCGGGGATTACTATCCCCTGAATGTCGAAGAGAAAAGAAAAACCCCCCTATTAATTCCCCAAAATACAAACCTCTCATTTACATATATCACAGACTTAAAGGATATGAGCACCTTCATAACTCCAGAAAAAGGAGAGTATGCAGATTCATTATGCTCTTTAGAAATTTCCTTTCAAAAGGAAGATAAGAAATTTATACTCAAAAAGGATATATCCTTTAAAAGAGGTATAATATCCAGAGATGCCACAGAAGAGTTCAGGTTTTTTCTAAATAGATGGAATAATCCTGGGCAATCTATAATTATCTTAAAGGATTGATAAACTTTTTTCTAAATAGACTTCACTCTAATCCTGTAATTCACTGGAGGTTCTTAGAGTTACTCTATAAGCTAAATCACCTTTCCCTACTATTGTTGCGCTTTCCGTGAGAACTTTAATTGGTTTTGTAAAATGCTTGATATTAAAGTAGCTTATTATGAAAGACATCATTAAGGATAAAATTAAGCATCCGAAGACGAACAAAATGATTGCTTTTCCTGAAACTGAAATATATCTTGTGGGAAAACCAAACCAAAATGAACCTGCAACAACGAATGAAATGAAAAGTATCGTGAAGATTTTCCAGAATGATTTCATTTATATATCCTTGCTAAAATATAACATGTATTGGACTTTGACATTAAGATGATTATCAAATAGACATTGCTAAAAAATTTGGTATAGTCAGAATAACCTGTTAAATCATTTCCATTCATCCAGAGTTTACCCTCGCAATTAAACTATTGCCATATTATCTATGCAATATTTCTACCTTGACTCATACTTTCTCAAATGTATTATATTGGAAAATATGGATTTGCAAAGATGAAAAACAAAGAGATAATGCAAGTATATTTTCAATGGTACTCCTTATCAGAACTAAAGACAAAAGTTTTTAGACTTAGATACAAAAGTAAATCTCAGGAGGCAATGAATGAAAAATTTGCATCCTTTACCAATGATAGTTATCATCCTCCTCGCAGTTACAACTCCTCTAACTCTAACAGGAGCAGATAAGGTGGAAGAGGCAACTTCCTCGAGAGCAAGAATAAAACTACCTGAACCAGTGTATGACAGTCCTTTCTCAATTGAAAAGGCTCTACTAAAAAGAAGGTCTACGAGGAGATACAAAGACGAGTTGTTAACAATCCAAGAAGTTTCACAACTTCTGTGGGCAGCACAGGGCATAACGGATAAGAGAGGATTCAGGTCTGCTCCTTCTGCAGGCGCGCTATACCCCTTGGAGGTTTATGTTGTAGTTGGTAATGTAGATAAACTGTCACCGGGAATTTATAAGTATAATCCTTATGCGCATGAACTTCATATGATTAAAGAAGGAGACAAGAGAAGAGAAATATGTAATGCTGCTTTGGGACAAGTATGGGTAGAAAAAGGAGCTATAGACATAGTATTTTCCGCAGTCTATGAGCGAACAACCAGGAAATATGGTGAAAGGGGTATAAGATATGTCCACATGGAAGTGGGCCATGCTGCTGGAAATATCTATTTACAGGCTGTGCCTTCGAATCTTGGCACAGTAGTTGTTGGAGCATTCAATGATAATGAGATAAAGAGGATAATGAATATGCCCGAGGATGAATCTCCTTTATGTATAATGCCTGTAGGTAGAAAATAAAAATGGAATTTTTTTATGGTTGAAATAATTAGAAAGAAGCGGGATGGCAAGCAACTAAAAAAAACTGAAATAGAAAAATTTGTACTTGGGGTAAGAAAGGGAGAAATACCTGATTACCAGGTCAGTGCACTTCTAATGGCAATCTATTATCAGGGAATGAACTTTGAAGAGACTACTCACCTAACCTCGTTAATGATTGAAACAGGTGTGACATTTGATTTAAAAGACATCCCCGGTTATAAAGTAGACAAACATTCCACTGGTGGAGTTGGAGACAAGATAAGTCTTATATTAGCACCTCTTGCAGCAGAGATGGGAATAATTGTTCCTATGATATCGGGAAGGGGACTTGGACATACAGGGGGAACAATAGATAAATTGGAGTCAATACCTGGTTACAGAGCGGCCCTGGGGGTTGATGAATTCAAGAGTTTATTAAAAGAGGTAGGATGCTCCATAATCTCTCAAACAAAAGAGATTGCACCCGTAGACAGGGAACTATATGCCTTAAGGGATGTCACTGCTACAGTAGAATCCATCCCACTGATCACTTCGAGTATTCTTTCTAAAAAACTATCGGAAGACCTCGATGGATTGGTAATTGATTTAAAGGTGGGCAAGGGAGCCTTTATGAAAGACCTCAATTCTGCTAAGAAATTAGGAGAGTGTATAAAAAGGGTAGGAGAATCGCTTGGAACAGAAATCAAAATCGTTTTTACCGACCAATCATCACCTATTGGAAGGAATGTAGGAAATGCCCTTGAGGTGATGGAATCTATTGAAATTCTAAAAGGTAATTTTGTTGAGGACACAGTGGAAATTACTCTCACTCTGGTTAAAGAGATGTGTAAAATAGCAGGAGTTACAGGGAACATAAAAGACACCCTAAAAAGCGGCAGAGTGTACAAACGTTTTGAAAAAATGGTGGAACTTCATAAAGGTGATTTATCCGCACTAAGGACTTATCCTAATCCCTATGAGGTTAAGAGCGAAAAAGATGGAATAGTCGAGTCTATTGATGCTTACAAAATTGGATTAGCAACTCTGCATACTGGGGCTGGCAGGGAGAAAAAGGATAATGATGTAGACTCAAAAGCTGGCTTAAAACTCATAAAAAAAGAGGGTGACGAAGTAAAGAAGAAGGAAACAATAGCTCTTATCTATACGAAAAAGGCATCCAAGCCTGTTAAAAATATGATCCTTTCAGCATATGAGATAGGAAATAAGGAAACTATGCCGAAAAGCAGGATAATTGAGCGATGGTAAATGGATAAATACGCTTTTATAATACTCGGTTCAGCTAATGAACAAATTATGAAAGAAAGGTTGCGTTATGCAGAATCCATTTTAAGAGGAAAAAAGGGAGTCAAAGTTATATTCTCAGGCGCAAAAAGTGAAGTAGAATGGGTGAGGAGAAACACAAAACTAAAAGGAATTGTTGAGGATCAATCTAAAACCACCTATAATAATCTAATAAATTCAAGAAAATTTATTGATGAGAAAGAAAGGGTTTATATAATAACAGACAGTACACATTATCTCCGCACAAGATATCTTGCCACCAGAATCCTAAAGGGTATTCCTTATGAAATCCTTTCAAAGAGAATGCCTATATCATACCATTTAAAGCAATTGTGGTATGAAAGCACAAGATTCATACACAATGTCTTTCACTGATGATTACGAAATAATAGATCATACCGCAGATATTGGAATAAGAGTAAGGGGGAATTCTCTACCGGCCGTTATTGAAAAGTCCATATTAGCACTCTCGGATTTGATGATTGGTCATGCTAAAATTGGGAGTGATGAAGAAAAGGAATTTATAATACAAGAAGATGACAGGGAGGTAGCACTGGTTAGGATTCTGGAAGAGATACTGTACTTATTTGAGCAACAGAGATTCGCCGTAGCTGAATGTTCTGTTAACAGAGAGAACATTGAGTATATAGTTAAACTGAAAGGCAAGCTATATAGCCCAGGTGAAATTAAGGAGGGAACGGAAATCAAAGCAGTAACTTACCACCGCCTAAAAGTAAAAAAACGTGATGGCTACTGGATAGTCAATGTGATTTTCGATATTTAAGACTTGACAAAAGGTAACATACCATCTAATATAAAAGTGAAGAAGGAGGCTATAAATGAAGCATTATCAAAGTTTTAATATATTCTCCATATTTTTTATAGCATTTACACTTACCGCTCAAACCTCTGGAAAAGAATCATATATTGATATCCCAAGTGCCAATTTCACCAAAGGACTATTTGTAAATACAAATGGAAGTTATCCTTTTGGCTCTGAAAATGAAGTTACAACCGACTTTAATGCAGGACTGGAGTTAGCCATAAATAGATTTAACGCAATACTTAATTGGTATAGCACATCTGATTTTTGCATTGGTTTATCATATCAGATATTAGAACAGAATGGCATGATTCCCAGTCTGTCCTTGGGTATAGATAACCTTACATACAGGAAATATATTTCGCCGATTGGGCATGCAATAGGTGACACTACGAATACTTATTCAGATGAAGGATACGACCCTAGACCTCAGGAGGTAGCATCAGCATATCTTGTTACCAGTAGAAGATTCAACGAAAATTTCGAAATAACTATAGGGATGGGGCGGGGTAGATTCGTCGGGTATGGACCTCTTAGCCGTCTCTTAAACTTTGATGTATTCTTTGATGAAGAACATGAGACATTTGCCATTGGGGTCTTTGGTGGCCTAAAATTATCAATACCTCACGGGCTATCCTTTCTTGTTGAAACAGATGGGCGTGATGCTAATCTTGGGATGCAATATGAATATGGACTATTCAAAGGGGCCATTGGATTTACCAAATTGGAACATTTATTCTACGAAGAAGAATTACCGATAACTCCGAGAGTAAATGTCAGTTTTTCTGTTAAAGCCTTATCATTTGAAAAGCCAAGAAAGGGACAGTTAAATATTCGTCTTCTGGCTAAAGAAACCGGAAGACCCATTCAGGGAAGACTAACCTATGAAAATGGTGAGAAAAGAGTGGTTGATATTCCTCCCACAGGGAGAATAACCGTTACCCTGGATTCCGGTGTTTATCTCTTCCGTTTGAGTTCCCCTGATTACAAGATAAAACAGGCGAAGATCTCGCTAAGACCAAACCAAGTGATGAATTTTACAGTGAAGTTAAGTGAAAAACTTACACCGGATATAATATCATCATTAGAATTAACCACCATGGCTTCAGAGAATTTTAAAAACAATAAACTCAAAGAAGCAAAAATGAAACTCGAGGCAGCTCTCAGATTATATCCCGAGAGTGAAAAAGCAAAGGAAGGACTCCAGTTAGTTGAAAATGCAATTAAGTATCATGTGTCAGGATTGAAAGAGGAAGCAAGGTCTCTTGAGGCTACTGACCTAGAGAAAGCAATCACAATATGGCTTGAAGTTAAAAGTTGGGAATTTACTAATGAAGTAGAAAGACATATACAGGATTTAAGGAACCGCTTAGCTAGCGTTAAAAGTGAGCCAAAACCAAAAAAGACACCAACTCCAAAGAAAAAGAAACTCTCTCTCTCAAAAACAGAGATAGAAAATCTTTACAAACTAGGGATAAAAGAATATGTTCAGGGTAATTATAGCAAAGCCGTCAACCACTTCCAAAAGATTCTGGACGCAGATCCCAATCATACGGGTGCTAAGCATTACCTGAGAAAAGCAAAAGAAAAACTTTAAATGTTCTATAGGGATGCTGGAGTCGATATAAAAGAAGCAGATAGGGCTCTGGCAGGAATCAAATCGAGAATCAAGGAAACACATAATAAGTTTGTGTTAACTCAAATTGGAAAATTTGGAGCAGCATATCAGATTCCTGAAGAATATAAAGAGCCTGTTCTTGTTTCCAGCATTGATGGCGTTGGTACAAAGATACTAATAGCAATAAAAGCAAACAAGTATGAAGGTCTGGGAGAGGATATCGTAAACCATTGTGTAAATGATATTCTTACAATGGGAGCTAAACCCCTCTACATTCTGGATTATTTCGCCTGTGGAAACTTGAAAAAAGAGATAATTATGTCCATCATCCAAGGAATGGCTAATGCATGCAAAGAAAATGACTGCGCTTTAATTGGTGGAGAAACAGCTGAAATGCCAGATATTTATGGAGATGATATTTTTGACCTTGCAGCAGAGATCACTGGCATTATAGAAAAAGAAAAGATAATCGATGGGCAAGGTATAAAAAAAGGAAGTAAAGTATACGGCCTACCATCATCAGGATTTCACACTAATGGCTACTCATTAATACGCTCTATAATTTTTGATAAATTGAATCTCTCCCTTGACAGTTATATCCCTGAATTACAGGCTACGCTCGGAGAAGTACTCCTTAGACCTCACCGATCCTATTACAAGGAGATCTTTCCGAATTTAGATTCAATCAAGGGACTCATCCATATCACTGGGGGTGGATTTTATCAGAATATACCGAGGATTATCCCAGAAGGTCTTACCTGCTATATAGATACAAAGAAGTGGGAAACCCCTCCTGAATTTAATTTCTTAGCAGAACGGGGAGAAATTCCAGAGAAGGAAATGTATACAGTATTCAATATGGGTATTGGAATGATAGTAATTGCGGAAGAACTTGATATTGGAATTGAAATAGGAGAGATTCGGAAAGAGAACAAATCCTTAATTTTAGATGGTCTTAAAGATACAAAAATATAACATCAGAAAAAACATCGCTCCCATCATTATTTCTTTAGTTTTGGGAATAGCATTCTGGTTTTATGCAAAAACTGATGCAACTGTCACCAATCGAATAAAATACCCGGTAAGGATCAAAACATCTAAGAATCTAATTCTGACAAACTCATCTTCTGATTCAATCACTCTAGAAGTGACTGGGAAAGTTAGATTACAAAGTATGCTACAGTCTATTATCCCAAAAATAAGAATCCCTAATAAACAACCTGGATTGATAACTATCCAACTTGAAAAAAAAGTCTTTATATTCCCTGCATATTTAAGGATAAAAGATTTTAAAATCGTAAGTCCTGATAGTATAAGAATCCAACTAGATTCGTTGATTTTTAAGGACGTAAGAATAATATTAAGCAAGGGTCTGAGCAGCAACCCTGAGAAGGTAACTATAAGGGGTCCAAAGAGCTTTATTAAAGATATAAATTATTTATCACCTGATTCTATTCCTTCCGGCAATATAACAACTATCACAATAGAAAATAAACTCATTCGTGTTATCCCTAATAGAATAAGAATCACCCGGTGACTATCTTAGGAATCGAAACTTCCTGTGATGAAACAGGAATTGCCTTACTAACAAAAGGAACCATAATAGCTAATAAAGTATACTCTCAGGAGGTTCATGCCAAATTCGGAGGAGTTGTCCCAGAGATTGCATCAAGAGAACACACGCAAAGATTGTTGCTCATGATAAAGGAAATTTTAAAAGAGACACGTCTTTCTCTTTCTGAAATAGATGCAGTAGCTGTAACCTATGGACCAGGGCTTCTTTGTTGTTTACTTGTAGGTTTAAATTTTGCTAAAGGTCTTTCTTTTTCACACAATATTCCCATTATAGGTATCAACCATTTAGAGGCACATATCTATTCACCTTTCATCAGCCATAAGGAGTTCACTCCTCCATTCCTTTCCCTCCTGGCATCCGGAGGACATACTCAAATTACCAAAGTAAATGGACTAGGAGACTATGAGGTCCTCGGAAACACACTTGATGATGCCTGTGGCGAGGCCTTTGACAAAGTTTCAAAACTAATTGGGCTTGGATATCCTGGAGGTCCCGAGATAGAATCATGGGCAGCGAGAGGTGATGCTTTTGCTTTTAATTTTCCTGTTCCCAACCCTGAAGGGTTAAACTTCTCATACTCAGGATTAAAAACAAGTGTTCTCTATGCATATCAGGCGTTACCACAGGAAGAACGTATAAGGCAAATTCAAGACATAGCTGCTTCTTTTCAACGGGTAGCTATAGAATCACTTATTCTAAAATTAAAAAGAGCAATAGATGAAACAGGCATCAGATGCGTATCGGTGTCGGGCGGAGTATCAGCCAACAAGCTCCTCAGTAAACGTCTAAGTGAACTGGATATTGAATGGGCTATCCCAGAAGTAGAATTTACAATGGATAATGGGGCTATGATAGCATTCCTTGGATATAAATTATTTAAGAGAGGTATAAAATCAGACCTTAGCATCCGGGCAAACCCACGGCTTGGCCTTTAATTTCATATTGTTCCTTAATATAAGCAAAGAAGCAACGATACAAAGAAAATAAGTTAAATAGTTAAATGGTCAAATAGTTAATTTGGGAAGGGAGGAAAAATCAATCATGACACAGTTGACTTACCTCTATTGTCCGTTATTATCAAGTCAATATGGTGAACAAAAGATTCGAAAAAATCGCATTTTACTTTTTATTGGGGGCGCTTTTTTTTACGCCGATATCAGCATATATATCTATCCCCTTAATGATCTTTTCTTTGTTCTTTTTTCTGTTTTCCAGAAAGACCTTTTCTTTAAATTTACTGGATAAGTTTCAGCTCGCGCTCCTTGGAGCGGTATTACTATCCTCAATATTTGCAGTAAATAAAATTCATAGTTTTTATGCAGGTTCTGCCTTCATAGCTTATCTTCTTGCCTTTTTCCTGGCAAAGGGACTTTTTGACACAGAGGAGAAGTTGGAAAGTTTAGTGAAAGTCCTGGGAATACTTGTTTTAACTGTATCAATCATTGGAATATCCCAGTATTTTACTAATTTCTCTTTTGTAATAAAAGGCATCCCTGTTGTTACTCCAATGGATAAAAATGGAAGGATAGCTTCCATATGCTATAATACGCTTATACTGGCATCCTTCCTCGGCTTTAGTCTGCCAATACTTATTGCATTCTTTATTAAGGGAAAGAATCGAATATTCTTTGGATGTTCATCAATAGCAGGGTTTTTAGCTTTCCTTTTAACTTTCGGAAGAGGACCAACTATAGGACTTATTGGAGCGTTATTCTTATTTTTTCTTTTGTTAAGAAAACGGGCAGTTGCAATACTTACATTACTTATATCTATTGGATTGGTTTTATCTATTAGCCCACTTAGAATGCGATTTATTCAAACTTTTAGTTGTAATAATGATTTTTCAAGAATCATAGCGTTTCATGCTGGAATAAAGATGTGGAGTGACAACTCAATCTTAACAGGTGTCGGAATACATAACTTCTATTTGCTTTTTGAGAAATATGCATTACCGGGCTACTCAAGAGGTCCTCATTATATACACTCCATGTACCTTAATTTCCTCGTGGATGCTGGCATAATTGGATTTTTGTCTCTTATAACTGTATTGCTGGCAACCGTAGAATGGGCCCGTAAAAAATACAAAAGATTAAAAGACAAGAGTTCAAAGAAATGGATGCTTGCGGGACTGTTTGCTTCCTTCTCAGGTCTACTTATACACAATTTTGTAGATAATACTATCTATGTTGTGGGACTTGGAATACTTTTCTGGATGGGAATGGGAATAGTAAGCTCGATCGATTCGAACTTAATTCATAATAAGACTTAAAATTACCACAAAGGTGGTCGAATCGATCAATTGAAAAATGTTCACCCCATGTAATAGAAAAGACAACAGGTGTGAGATATCTATTACACTGGGCAAGAATTGAAAATTCAAAAATGGCCGAAGACGGAAGTCAGGGTTTAGGGTTCAGGATTTAAGAGTTGGAAACTAAAGCTATAAAAACGGGTTAAATCCTTTCCTTTCTTAACTAAATCCCAATCCCTAAATCCTAACCCCTATTATTCTTTGCATTTTTCATTCTTCATTTTGCATTAATAACACTCTAATCCCTAATCCTAAACACTAAGTACTTCTCTAAGGAATTGCCCGGTATAGGATTTTGCAACTTTTGCGATATCTTCAGGTGTTCCCGTAGCAACTATTTCTCCACCTTCCTCCCCTCCCTCAGGACCAAGATCGATAACCCAATCAGCATGTTTAATAACATCAAGGTTATGTTCTATTACGACTACAGTATTCCCCATATTCACAAGACAATTAAGGACTTCAAGCAGGAGACGTATATCATAAGCATGTAATCCTGTAGTGGGCTCATCGAGAAGATAAAGTGTATCACCAGTTGCAACCTTTGATAGCTCTTTCGCAAGTTTTATCCTCTGCGCCTCTCCACCTGAGAGTGTAGTCGCTGGCTGACCGAGTTTTATATAGCCAAGTCCTACTTCCTTTAATAACTTTAGTTTCCTGTTAGCCTGCGGGAGCTCGTTAAAGAACTCATATGCTTCATCAACGGTCATATCAAGAACGTCAGCAATGTTCTTATCCTTATACTCTACCTCAAGGGTTTCCTTTTTATATCTAGCTCCTTTACATACTTCACATGTTACATACACATCTGGAAGAAAATGCATCTCAATCTTTTTCATACCTTCTCCCCTACATGCCTCACATCGTCCCCCCTCAACGTTAAAAGAAAATCTGCCTTTATTAAAACCTCTTACCCGCGACTCCGGCAGCTCGGCGAAAAATTCCCTAATAGGCGTGAATGTTCCAGTATAGGTTGCGGGATTTGACCTTGGGGTTCTACCTATTGGACTCTGATCAATATTTATCACCTTATCAATATTCTCTATACCAAGAATCGTGGTATACTTTAGAGGTAGATATCTGGAGCCATGGAATTTCCTCGCCAGAGCACGGAACAATATGTCAATTAGAAGTGTACTCTTTCCTGACCCGGATACACCTGTAAGACATACAAAGCGGTTTAAGGGAATATTAACGTCAATCTTTTTTAGATTGTTACCAGCAGCTCCCATGATTCTTAAACTCTTTCCGCTGTCATTTCTTCTCCTTTTGGGTATGGGAATAGATTCTCTCCCTGAAAGGTATTTTCCTGTTATAGACGCACTCTCTTTATAAAGCTCTTTTGGTTTACCTGTAAAGACCACCTCCCCACCCTTAACGCCTGCCCCAGGACCAAGATCTATCACCCAATCTGATGCCATTATACTCTTCGGGTCATGTTCAACCATAATCACCGTATTCCCAATATCCCGAAGGGACTTTAGCGTGTCAAGCAATCTCAGAATATCTCTTTCGTGAAGACCAATGGTGGGCTCATCAAGGATGTAGATGATGCCCATAAGTCCTGACCCGATTTGAGTTGCTAGGTGGACCCTCTGGGCTTCGCCTCCTGCAAGCGTTTTTGTAGGTCTATCAAGCGTAAGATAATCTACACCTACATCTTCAAGGAAACAAAGCCGATGCAGCATCTCGTTTACCAAATCCGAAGCAATTTCCTGTCTATGATCAGGGAATCTAAGAGTTTCCAAGAAAGACTTTGCCTGGGTAATATTCATCTGTACCACTTGATGTATATTTTTACCCTTAATTTTCACGCTTAAAGCTTCTTTCCGCAAGCGGGCTCCCTTACATTCAACACAGGGTTGAACAACCATATACTTCTCTATCTCGCTTCTTATCCAGTCTGACTCAGTCTCTTCGTATCGACGGTTCAGGTAGGGTATAATTCCTTCCCAAAATCCCTTACCATAAAGGATTATTTCTTTCTCAACTTCTGTAAGTTCTCTCCAGGATTTTTCTATATTAACATCATACACACGGCTTATCCTTTCAATTTGCCTGAATAATCTTCCTCTGGGTTCTCCAACGGGAGCTATTGCTCCTTCCAGTACGGAAAGATTTCCATTAAAGATAATAACTTCGGGGTCTACTTCCATTTCCGTTCCAATTCCCTGACAGCGCTTACATGCACCATAAGGGGAATTGAAGGAAAAGAGACGAGGAGAAATTTCTGGATAACTGATGCCACAGTGGGGGCAAGCGAACTTTGTTGAAAATATTTCCTCTGCTTCCTCTACATCAACATTTTTTACTTTAATAAGACCACCAGTTTCATCTAATGCTGCTTCTACCGAATCTGTTATCCTGCTCCTTATCTCTTTATTCGTTTTTATTCTGTCTACAACGATTTCGATATCATGCTTTTTGTTTTTATCGAGTTCCGGTACATTCTCTACCTCCGTCATCTCACCATCTACAGCCACTCTCACATAACCCTTCTCTCCTATCTTCTTAAATTCTTGCACAAATGTGCCCTTTTCCCCGCGAACAATCGGAGCCAGTATAAGCAGTCGGGAATCTCTAGGATACTTTAGAATTTGATCAACTATTTCATCAACTGTCTGGGATGTAATTCTCCTTCCACAATTATAGCAATATGGTGTTCCAACCCGTGCAAAGAGAACACGGAGATAATCATAAATTTCTGTGACCGTGGCCACAGTGGACCTGGGATTCTTTGACAATTTCCTTTGTTCAATTGATATAGTGGGAGAGAGATTTGTGATAGATTCCACATCCGGTTTATCCATAACGCCGAGGAACTGTCTAGCGTAAGCGGATAATGATTCAGCATAGCGACGCTGTCCTTCAGCAAATATCGTATCAAAAGCCAAAGAGGATTTACCAGACCCGGAAACACCTGTGATGATAACCATCTTATCACGGGGTATCTCAAGATCAATATTCTTTAGATTATGAACAGAAGCACCTTTAATCTTGATATTCTTACTCATATTCCGATATAATTCTTACCCTTCTTTATCAATATCTATGTTGGTAAGTCTTGCGAGATGCCTTATATCAATCTTTCTCACTTGAAAAAACTCCTCTTAATCTTCTTTTGCATACCCCCAAAGGATATAAGCAGCTTATCACCATCAACTACATTAAGAATCTTTCCCCTACCCCAGATTGGATGCTCCACCCATCCTTCATCAAAACTCTCTTTACTAATCCCTCTCTCCCTGTCCTCTTTTGGAATCCAATCTAACCCCTCCACATCCTCGGTTGACAATTCAAAGAGGAATTGCGAAGGTATTAGCATTCTAGAACTTCCCCATCCTATCCCTCGTTTCTTGAAATATGAAAGGTAAACCTTCTCCTTTGATCTGGTTAAACCTACATAAAACAAGCGCCTTTCCTCTTCAATAGTTCCATCTTTAATGCTTCTGTAGTGTGGCAGAACTTCTTCAGATAGACCAGCAATAAAAACTACTGGAAATTCTAAACCTTTTGTATTATGTAGAGTCATCAAGTTTACACTATCATCTCTGCTCCATTCATCTATACCAGTCTTTAATCCCACCTCGGTTAGGTACTCCTCTGGCAGGAACTTTCCCTCTCTCTCTGCAAACACCATAACCGTTGATAGCAATTCGTGAATGTTCTCAATCCTGGAATCCGCTTCTACTGTATCCTCCTCTTCCAATAGACGAATATATCCTGTTTTATCGATAATATTTTCCAAAAGATCATCCACTCTTTCAATCCTGTCAAGGGAAGATATGAGACTTACAAAGTCCGAAAGAATCGAATCATCTCTTGCAATTTCTTTCGTGGCTTCCCATAGAGTAATGTGTTTCTCTCTTGCATAATTTTCTATTCTATTCTTTCTCGTTCTTCCTATCCCCCTTCGAGGAGTATTGAGTATCCTGCTCAAGGATATTGAATCCTTTTTATTGGTAACGAATTGAATGTACGCAAGAAGGTCCTTTATCTCCTTTCTCTGATAGAAACGAACCCCTCCTATAATGTTGTATTCAATACCTTCTTTTAAGAGTTCATCCTCTATAGCCCTTGACTGAGCGTTAGTCCTATAGGCAATCAGGATATCTTTTTTCTTATGATTTAATAATTCCCTCTTCAGAAATTTTATCAGATTCCGAGCTTCACTATTTTCATCAAGACCTTTAAATAGTGTCAATTTACTACCTTCACTCTTCGATGTCCATAACGTCTTGCCTTTTCTCTCTTCGTTGTGCTTAACTACAGAAGATGCAGCTCTTAGAATCCTTCGGGTAGACCTATAGTTCCTCTCAAGTCTATATATCTTGCAATCAGGGAAATCTTCTTCAAAATCAAGTATATTATTGATATCTGCACCCCTGAATCCATATATTGACTGATCATCATCTCCAACAACAAATAAATCTCTGTTTCCTTTTGATAAACTTTTGAGTATCATATACTGTGCATGATTGGTATCCTGATATTCATCAACAAGTTTATGTGTAAAACGACAATCAAGTTCCTTTCGAATACTTTTATTATCTTTAAGTAAATTATAAGTGTAAAAAAGGAGATCGTCAAAATCCATTGCATCATTCAGAAGCAGTCTCTTCTGGTATTCTATATACAACTCCTTGATTCTTAACTGCTTATACCCTAATGGTTCGAATTCCTGCTCATCAATCAATCTATTCTTTAGATTTGATATCGCCCGTTGGATGTAACGAGGCGCGAGTTCCTTCTCTCGAATGCCTACATTACTCATTATCCTTTTAATCAAATTTCTTTGATCCTGTTCATCATAAATTACAAAATTCCTAGAATAAGGCATTGCCTCAGAATATTCTCTTAGTATACGAGCACACATCGAATGGAATGTTCCCATCCATAATCCTTTGATTTGTGTGGAAATTAACTGATAAAGTCTTTCCCTCATTTCATCTGCAGCTTTATTTGTGAAGGTAACAGCGAGAATACGGGAGGGGGAGACGTTCTTATGGCGTATTAGATAAGCAATTCTATAGGTAATCACCCTTGTCTTCCCACTACCTGCTCCTGCAAGAACTAATGCAGGTCCTCCCTCGTGTCTTACAGATTGTATTTGTTCCTCGTTAAGGTCTTTTAAAATATCCAAGAGAGATAAATAACAGGGGTGGGGAGTCCCACCCCATAACTTTTCTACTCAGAGATAACCGTAAATTCAATCCTTCTGTTCTGCGCTCTTCCTTCCCTAGTTGTATTTGGTGCTATGGGCGTTGATTCGCCATACCCTCTTGCAACAAGACGTAAAGGATCGATCCCCTGTTGAATGAGATATTGTCTTACTGACTGTGCCCTGGCTTCTGATAGTCTAAGGTTATAGGATGCAGAACCCACTGCATCGCTATGTCCTCCTATTTCTATCTTAGCATCCTTGTTTGCTTTTAGAACCTCTATCACCTTATCCAGGATAGAATATGCATCGGGTGTTATAGTAGCCTTACCAGAAGCGAAATTAACACCCCTTAAAACCAATTTCTTCTTCTCTTCCAGTTTTTCCAACAACTGGATATTAATTACAGTGGTTTCTCCATCATTTATCTCGATCGGGAAGGTCTTAGGAAGGTACCCGTAAGAGGATACCCTAACGTTATATGTTCCTGCCGGTAATTCTGCCATAAATATCCCTTTCAGGGAATCCGAATCTATTGATTTTAGTTTGGTTCCGAGGAACTCAATGTGAGCAGATAAAGGAGTTTTTTCACGATATGAACTCACAGTACCAGTAAAAGTTCCCTTTGGCTCTACTTTCTTCCGAATCACTGTGTTTATATTTACTTCTGAACCAGGTTTTACAGTTACAGAAGCCTCTCTAGGAACATATCCCTCCTTGAATATCCTCAAATGATAGACACCTGGTGGTAGTGGAATACTAACATTCCCATCATCACCCATTTCAAACACCCCCAGTGTGGTATCGCGAAAACTCGCCATAGCATCAATGGGCTCATCTGTTTCTATATCATTCACTGTTAATACTATAACACCCTCTTTAGGTTTTTCCTCTTTCTTTGAAGGAATGAGAGCACCTCTTGCGGCAAAACCAACCTTGAATCTCCATTTACCCATGTCGTCTATTCTGCTTGTGATCTGTCCATCTCCTTCCCAATCAGGAACAAAATCCACCTCTTCATTCAGAAGATAGTCTACACCAATATCAAAATTAAAGTTATCAGAGCTAATAAACCTTAGGCCAAAACCCACTACTGTTGTGTCAACGCCATCATCTACTGGACTGGTACCTCTTGTCTCCAGAATAAAACGCGTATATTTCCCGGCTGCGATTTCAATCCCAACCCCCCACTTGATTAAATTCTTCCTTTCTACCTGGAGAAAATATACAGGGTCCGGAAGCGAATATTCTGGTGTATCATATCTCTCTCCACGAAACTCATAACCTCCGTTAATATGGAGAAAGAGCGGATAGACCTCAATGTCACTTAATAAATCAAGAGAGATATCCAACTTGTGTTTTAAGGTTGGCTCAAAGTGCTGATTAACACAGAGTGAATCATCCTTGCTGGAATGGAAAGGTGAGACATCAGCTCCAATATTACCGCCCACCAACCAGTTTAAAGAACTCTCTTTACCCCCTATTAAGGGAAAATAGAATTTCAATCCTCCGTATATATCTTTATCACCAAACGCGTACTCATCTGCCGGCTCAAAAAATCCTCCCCTCTGTTCCAACTTTCCATAAATAGTAGTACCCAGATAGAACTCTATGTAGTCTACGACGCCATAGGTAATGCCTATTTGGGAAAATGTAATATGATGAGATTTTGTAAAATCTCCTAAAGTGTCTTGCGGGTAGGAATGTTGAGCGTATAACAAATTCATATTAAAAGATAGGTTCGCCATTGGAAGTGTCCTTGCCGAGTAAAGATTGAGCGTCCCACTCCCTCCACAAAATGAAGAATATCCGATAAATAGATATAAAAGTAAGGGCATCTATTCCTCCTTTTTATTCCATATCTTCCGCACAAAATCTCTAAAGTTCGGGTTCCTGAGTAATGCTCTATTAACGTAATGATAGGATTCAATTGATTCATCGGAAGAGTAAATACGCTGACAGAGTTCTTCACATATTGCATAGATGAATTCTACCGCAAATACAGGATTTGTCTTTTTTAATCTTTCAATATCCTCTTTTGTAACCTTAAGGAGCTTAAGGTCCGAGATAGCCACCACATCAGCACTCCTTGGTTCTTCCTTAAAGAGTCCCATTTCTCCAAAAAAGTTACCACGTTTCAGAGTAGCCAGGGTAATTCGATCTTTACCCCTAGAAAGGGAAACGCGAACCTCACCATCCAGAATAACATACATAAAATTCCCCTTTTCTCCTTTATGAAAGATGGTTTCACCTTTTTTGAACCGTTCAAAGATAAATTCATTAACGAACTTTTCTCTACTTCTTATATAATCAAATAAACTTGGTGTTATCGTTTCCTCCTCTTAATCTTTTATGGGTCGTGTAGGGATCGAACCTACGACCCCCGGCTTAAAAGGCCGGTGCTCTGCCGACTGAGCTAACGACCCTCATATATAATTTATGCTATATACTAATTTTCTCAACCCCTAATTTTATAGCTTATCACTCATTATCGAGTCTACACTCTCATTGAGACTCTCTATTTTTGCAAGGATTTCATCGTGTTCCCTTGTAACCCTTTCTACAAATTTTTCATCCTTTATTGAGGAAAGATTTATTCTGACATTTAATGAAGCGGACCGACATGATGCGAGTGCCATGTATGAAGCCACACCAACATCACTGATCGCATTTACATTCCCTATCTTTGCCATAACGACAGCCAACTCCATCGCCAAAAGAGCTTTTCTCATCACTGTGAGAGGTACTTCAGTCGCCCTCTTAGTCGCTATATCGATCATCTCATTCCTCTTTTCTTTCTGTTCTTCGGTATCCTTCTTCATTCTATAAGCTTTCATCAATCGATTAAATGCTTCTGCATCCTCATCGCAGAGTTCAATGAATTCCTGTTTCAATTGCTGCGCTTTTTCAGAAAGCCCCTCTGCTTCTTTCCAGTGCTCCTTATATTTTTCCTTACCAAAGGTAAGATTTCCTACCATAGCTATCAGACCTGCAGATAGTGAGCCACTATATGCAGCTACTGAGCCTCCACCAGGCGCAGGAGAATCTGACGATAATTCATCAGCAAAGCAAGTCAATGTTAGATCAACCAGACGGTTAAGTTTCTTATTTATCCTATATTCGATGATCTTATCATCGGGATTGAAAGGAGTGATATCATCGAGGCCTAAAGACTTCACAGCATAGTGAATGATTTCACTTTCGGGCGCACTCTTTGCTCTACCCTGTTTTTCGAGGTAGTATTTCCCCGCTTCTATCATAGCCTCTTTGGGTATAAGGCCTACTAATTCACTTCCTGTTACTCGAAGCCCCAGATCTCTGGCTTCTTTTTTCACTTCCTCAAATGCTATATGGGGTGGTGTTACATTATAATTAATAAGATTTATAGAGATCTGCGCTGCACCATATTCCTTGACATACCATCCAATCGCCTTGGTAGCTTTGAGCTTACCAGGAATCCTTATCATATTATTATCCTCGTCCCTTAAGATATTCCCATCCTTATCCTTTTTGGAACGGCCTGATTCCCTTATATTTAGGGCTATTTTATGTGCAAGTCTACGATCTCTTGTATTGAGATTCACATTATAGGCTATCAGGAACTCTCGGGCGCCAATAACAGTGGCACCGGATTTTTCATTAAATATAGGCTCCCCATAATCTGGCTTCCACACCGGGTCTTTTAACTTTTCTGCGAGACCCTCATATTCACCCTTACGAATATTAGCAAGGTTTCTCCTTTTTTCTTCTGTGGCCGCTTCTTCGTAAAGATATACAGGTATTCCAAGTTCTTCTGCTACTCGAGTCCCTAATTCCTTAGCGATTTCTATACAATCTTCCATGGTAATATCTTTTACGGGAACAAAGGGGCATACATCTGTTGCACCCATTCTCGGATGTTCACCTTGGTGTTCTCTCATATCAATTACTAGAGAGGCTTTCTTTATTGCACGAAAAGCTGCTTCTAAAACTGCCTCAGGAGAGCCAACAAAGGTGACAACCGTTCGGTTGGTGTCTGCTCCAGGATCAACATCCAAAAGCCATGCTCCATGAGTATTATTTATCTCATCAATTATTGAATTTATCTTATTTTCATCCCGACCCTCTGAAAAATTAGGCACACACTCCACTAACTTCATAAAACCTCCTTCTTAAATCGTTCCCCCACTAAAAACAGTAATTTCACAATAGGATTAGTAAAGTGCGCAGCGGAAACAAAAAAATGAGTGAATGAGTAAATAATTCGATCGGTGGGTTTTATACTTTCTTCACTCATACATCTCTTAACCCATTTACAGATTCACTAATTTATGCCTCTTTTGTGCACTCTTTGCCTTTTTGATGAGTCTATTTCCTTTAAAATTATATGGAAGCCCTTAAGGTTGTCAAGGTTAGTTATCACATTACTACCGCTTCTTCTATCGAAGAGCGCTATTAGTCCTAAGTCTACACTCACAACTGCTGACTCACGATTTATCCTCATCCGTCCCCGGTCTTCAGTCATTTTTACTTTATTTTTCTGTATTCTTTCCAAAAAATCTCCATACTCTCTAAAAAATTTATAAAAACACAAAAATAATTTCTTATCTCTTGTGCTACTGCCTCCATGCCGAGTATTTTCTCCCTTGAGGGGATTGCAATGATGTGTATTGGTATTTCGCCCTGAATTTGAAAAACTACTTGACAAAAATGGCATTATCCTTTATATTATAGAAAATTAGAGAGGTGCATATGTTTAGGAAGAGTTCTGTCCTTGTAATAGATGTAGGTAGTTATTTAGTAAAGACATTAGTAATAGAAGGAACATCCAAAAAACCTATAATGAAAAAATGCAATATTTCAACATTGCCCTCCCATGCAATCGTAGATGGTGAAATTATGGATAGAGAATCTGTCCTTGATTGTATCAGAAACAGCCTTAACGTACTGGAAGTGGAAAATAAGCAGGTTATTAGTTGTATATCAGGGCGAGATGTGATCGTAAAAAAGATAAAAATGCCAAATATCAC
>CAYZBF010000001.1:111142-133222 GCA_964476585.1 uncultured bacterium
CAAAGATGAATCAAGCAGAGACCAGAGAACAGATAAAGTGGGAAGCCGAGCAATATATTCCCTATGAAGTTGAAGATATTTCCCTTGACTTTCAGATCCTGAATCCTAATGTTGGTGAAGATTCTATGGAGGTACTCCTTATTGGGGCAAAAAAGGATGCAGTAGAGGCAAGACTGCATCTCTTCCATGACCTTGACCTTGAACCTACTGTGCTTGACTATGCAGCATTTTCGGTCCAGAATATCTACGAATTCAATTACCCTCTTGAACCAGGGAAGCTTATTGGTTTATTCCATATTGGAGCTCAGTACACAGCTATGAGTTTTATTGAAGGTGTAGTTAACCACTTCACAAGGGAAGTGCCAGTAGCTGTCGCCACTTTGATCCAGGCGCTCCAGAGAGAAGCAGGGATTGATGGAGAAAGAGCACTTGATGTAGTAAAAACCGGAGAAAAGGGTGATGTGGACCAATATGCATTTCAGAATGCAATGGAGAGCTTTCAGGATGACTTAGGCATTGCTATTGAAAGAGTCCTTCCATATCTGCCAGAAGGTTTTGAGAACTTTAACCAAATTGTAATAAGTGGAGGTGGCAGTTTAATATCAGGTATCCCAGAATTCCTTAATAAGAGATTTGGAGCGCCAGTTGAGGTCATGAATCCATTTATTGGTTTTGACTATGACCATGAATCACCCTTTATCAGTATAAATGTGGAACAAATAGGTCCAATTCTTGCCCCTTCACTGGGCCTTTCTTTAAGAGGTTTACAATGATAGAAGTTAATCTGATTCCCGAAGAAGAACAAAAAAAGATAAAAAGGGTCAGGAGAGCAAAGCCCAGAGTCTCAATACCAGGTCTCGATATGATCCTCAGTATTATTTTGCTCCTTATAGCAGGAGGAGCTGTATTCTTTATGAATAGATCAGCAACCTCAGAATTAAATTCTCTTGCGCAAAAAATCAAAACCTCAGAAAAAGAATTGAAAGAACTTGAAAAAGAAAAAACTATCGTAGAAAATATCCAACAACGACAGAATGAACTCACCAAATGGGTGTCTCTTGTACAGGACCTGAATAGAGATCGTTCCCTTGTTGTCCATGTACTGGACGAATTAAACCGATTAAAACCTGATTATATGTGGTTTATTTCATTTGAAGAAAACGCTGGTAACTTTAAATTAGAGGGGAATACCTTTTCCAACCTAATAATATCCAACTTTATGGTACGTCTAAGAGAATCTCCATATTTTACGGCACTCCAATTACAGGAAGTAAGTGAAAAAAAGGAAAAAGAACAACAGATTATGGAATTCGTTATTTCTGGAAAAATAGTAAAGAGTAGCGGAGGCTGAACATGCGAAAAATAAGACCTTCCATATTCATAATAATCTTTGCAATACTTGTTTTTACAGGAGGATATTTTTCTACAATAAAAGGGAAAAAGGTTGTAATAAAAGAAAAACAAGATGAGTATACGACATTACAAAATAAACTAAAGAAAACCATGGCAGTAGTCAAGAGAAAGGAAGAAGCTAATAAGAGACTTCAGATAGTAAGTAAAAAATGGGAACAGGCAAAGAGAATGCTGCCGACAGAAAGCAATATTCCGGAATTACTTGGAACACTTACTAAATTGAGCGGAACATATGAAGTAGGAATAGGACATTTCAAGCCTCTTTCACAAAGTGCAAAACAAAAATATATTGAGGTTCCTGTTGCAATGGTAATCAGAGGCGGATATCATGACATCGCCCGATTTATGGCAGCAATGAACAATATGGAACGTATAGCCAACGTCATAGAATTAAAATTAACAGGGGAAAAAGGAGAAACAGAAGAAGGGTACAAAATTTCAGCCACTTTCGTTTTAACAACATATATCTCTAAAGGAGGAAAAGATGAAGGGTAAATTACTAATATTCTTCAGCCTTGCATTGCTACCCTTGGCCGGTTGTGGCGATGGAGGAGGGAATCTTTTCAATAGAATTTTAGCAAAAGCGGTTGAGAGCTTTTCCCCAAAGACAGAAAAAAGGGCAGAACTTATCAATCTTGTAACTGATGCAGAGAAAAAAGAGCAGTTAGACCCAAAAGAGGAGCAACCCAAAAACCCCTCTGAAGATACACTTGAAACAATGGCAGAAGCTCTTCATTGGGAAAAAATATATTATTCTGACAGAGAGAAACCTGACCCATTCCGCCCGCTTTTGTTAGAAACAGAAGAAAAAGAGAAGAAAGTAAATGTTGATCTAGCAAAATTAGTAGGAGTAATCTGGGGGAAGAATGGATATCTCGCTCTTTTAAAGGAAGGAAACCTCGGCTATGTGCTTAAGGAGGGTGATAAAGTCACAGATGGAGGAGTCTTAAAAATCACAGAAGAATCAATTACTTTCCTTCTCAGCAGATTCGGAGAACAAAATAAAATTACTTTGAGCTTAAAAAAAGAGAGGTGAAAATGTACAAAAGAATAATTTTATTTATCATACTGTTTCCTCTTTTAATTCTGGGTAAAACTAATCTTACCAACATTACCACTAAAAATGTTATGAATTACACTGATGTAGTATTCAACCTCAGCGGCGAGGTAAGCTATACTGACTTCAGAATGGATAATAAAATAGTTATTGACCTACTGGATGTAGACAGTGACTTGGGCGGAAAGAGCTGGATGATTGGTAGAGGAGGAGTAAAAAACATAGCAGTATCCAGAATTCCATCAGCTGAACTCACAAGGGTAATAATTCAATGTGACAAGGAGTATAACTATACAATAAAGAGTTCTGGAGAAGGTATGATAACTTTGAGCCTGAATACTGACACTTCACCTTTCTCTACATGGGCTGCAACTGCTGTACCAAAAGAAGAGGTAACAGAGGTAGAAAAGGAAGAAGAGGAGGCACCTTCGCCTGCCCATCGCGAGAGGGTAACCGGTGGAATCTCAATGAGATTAGAAAGAGCAGATCTAGTTACTGTACTTCGTTCTCTAGCAAAGTATAGTGGAATGAATATGATAATAGGAGACGATGTAAAAGGGGCTATATCAGTGGAATTAAGAAATGTAGAATGGGAAAAGGCTTTAGACCTCATTCTCAAAACAAAGGGGTATACCTACATAATTGAAGGTGAGATAATAAGAGTTGGTACAGCTCAGGCATTCTCTGAAGAAAGAGAAAAGGGAGAAATGGCAAAGCCTCTCATGCGAACGGTTTTTGCTCTAGAATTCACAACTCCAAAAGAGATATCAAATGTTATAAAGAGTTCCCTTTCAAAGCGTGGAACAGTAGATGAGGATGTGAGAACAAATTCCCTAATCGTAACTGATATCCCAGCCAAAGTGAAATCAATAGAGGAACTAGTAAAGGTACTTGATAAAGAGACACCGCAGGTAGCGATTACTTCCAAGATAGTGGATATAGATAGGAGTGCTGCTGAAGAACTTGGGCTCGCATGGAGTATTACCAATCTAAGGAAGGCTGATTGGAACGTTGAAGGAGATGTTACTCATAAGCCTCCATCTGAACTTATTTCGGGGGTATTTTTGAATGTATCCACAGTAAAGAATTACGCCAGAATCGCAGCTACGATGGCAGCAATGGAACAAGATCAAAAATTAAAAACAATCGCCAATCCTCGAATTACAACAGTGAATAATAAGGAAGCAACGATTTTCGGGGGGAAGAGATTCGCCGTCACTACAACGGATATCCACGGCCAACCGATCACTAAATGGTTCGAGGCAGGTATCTCATTAGGTGTTACACCTCACATCAATTCATTAGAGGATATCACAATGGACATCGCAGTTGAATTGAGTGATGTGGTGCCAGGAGCAACGACCCCAACAATAACTCAAACAAAAGCCAGCACGCAATCCTTGGTCAAGAATGGACAGACCCTTGTGATAGGAGGATTCATCAATAAAACCACTTCATCAACAAGGACAGGAATTCCATTCCTAAAGGATATACCAATCATTGGAAACTTATTCGGCAAGGTTACAACCCAGGAGAGAAACAGGGAAGTTTTGATATTTATAACTCCTCACATAGTAAAAGAACGTTTGGCGGAGAAGCTTTAGAATTTAAAGATAATGTTGAACCTTCCTCCATAACTGGTGGTAACATCATCCGCAATCTTTCGGTTCAGGTAATTACGATAATTAATAGATAATCCCCCGGAAACCATATTGGAAAAATCGTAGTTACTGGAGAGTTCAAATCTAAGATTTCTGTTGTCCTGTTTAATCTCTTCATTCTGCGTAGAGAGGTTCATAGACACCTCTTTATTATTCCGCAGCGCAAATGTTGCTTTTATGATTATAGGTTTGGTCCACCTCAATCTACCCAACAAAGGTAAAGAGATACCTTTTTGGATAGGTTTCAAGGAATAACTTCCTGTAATATTTACATCATATGACTCAGAACGATTTTTGAACTTATATGATCTTTCGCTATTCTGATCACTTCTGCTATAACCAGACGTGATCTTTATTCCGATGTCATTTTTGAATTTAAGATCAAGAGCTGGAGACACTCTGAGAGAGGTACCAACCGAGGAGTATTTCAGTCCGATTAGACCCTGGGTAGTTACTCTATCTCTATTCATTGAGACATTAAATTTGGAACTTTTTATAAGTTTTTTTAATCCTGGAAAATAATGATCAATGTCTGCGATTTGAATATTCACATTAGGAAAACTTAAGTTGGTCGCCCTCTCGGCAGAAACTGAATTCTTTATCTTTTCCTCATCGGGGTTCGTTTCCCTCCAGTTACCACTCATATCTATCTTAACCCTCCCGAGATTAAGTCCTGAGGAAAGGTTATACTGCTTGTTTATTATTCCTCCATCTCCAGGATTACTCTGAACGATAAATTCACGACCCGGTTTTGGATCCACACCGTAACGGAAACGATAGTCTGGGAGGGAGGAAAGATAAGCAAAGTAACCCTCTCTGCCAAAAGAGGATGTAAATCTTATAGGATTAATATGATCTGACAATCCAGATATTAAAGGGACTTTCTTTATGATTCGTTGTATTTTGAAATCATCAGTTATACTAATGGTCCTGCTTTGCCTGACACTTCTAACATCTAAGGTGTCGCCAAGTGTTTTTGAATAATCAATACCATGGTTCTGACTGAAGATATTGGAATAAGAAAGGTTAATGTTGTTAAAGCCAAGCTGACTAGAATTATGGTTTGCCATAATTGTCTCATTCAAAGAGACATTTTGCCCCAATTGATTGCCATATAAGAGGTCTTGTTTGCCAGAGATGTTGTATTTTACACTAATCCAGCGGATCGGCTTATAGACAAACCCACCGGATGAGGTTAATTCTTTTACCGGTTTTTCCTTAACCCTCTGGTATGTGGAATCAACCACCGAATATTTGAATCTATCACTTACCTTATATTTATAATCGGCATTGAAATGAAAATTACTCGGGACGAGAGAAGCTTGTCCCCCGGAAAGTATTGGAGGAGAAATTGAAGGTAGAGGCAAATTGTACTTGAAGTTAGCTGATTTATTAATAACAGTGTCGGCTTTTTGTTCGGGGTAAAAGGATCGCGCAAGAGAATATGTTCCACTTATGCGGATATTATCAAGTGTATATTTAATCAACCAATGATTAGAAGGTTTTGGCTTTGAGAGATTGACTGTTATCCGCCTTATTTCACTTAAACTTGCTTCATTTGCTTTCTCTTCGGGTGGAAGGAGTATATCTGAATTCCTCCTATATTGAGGGAGCTCCTTCGAAACCGTGTAATTAAAAGAAACAGGGATCTTAACAAATTCATTCAATATCTTTCCAGCATTGGATTTTATGTTAAAGTTATGAGAAATCCTTTCCATATCTCCAATATCTCGGAGGGCATCTAAATTGGCTTTATAACGCGCTGACCTCCTTTGAATACTATAGGAAAGATTGGGAACAAGGTCACCAACATTGGTTGCTATATTTAAATCCAGATTGTGCCCCATATCGGTATTTGCTCCTGTCAGTATAATATCGTCAAAATAGACTTCCCCTGTAAAATCCTCCAGCGTGGAGTTTGCCACACCTAATTGAAGATAAGCAATATTTGTAAGCGTTGGATTGCCCTTTAGCGAATAATTACCATCCGCAGTATCATTATGCAATTTAAGGTCATAAAAGTTCTGGAATTTGACATCAAGGGTGTCCCATCCGTCTGGGGTGAGGTTGTAGCTGTACTGATAATAATTGGATGAGTCTGTTAAGAGACGCAAAAATATCATCACAGAGTCACTGATAGTACTGGTTACTTCTGAAAAGAATCGGAGTGACTCAAATAATCTCAGATCATATCCTTTGCCAGAACGCCCTCTGGGGAGTTCGAGATAAGACTCCCCAAGGCAGTAATCACCACTCTCAAGTGAATCTATCTTAAAAACTAGCGACTGTTCCTTTGCATAACCTCCATATACCTCTCTCTCTTGCTCCACAGGAGGAATATAATCTGCATCTTCAAAACTATTTCGGTAGGTTATAAGAAAATTTCCACCCAACGGATTCAAGCTATCGGATGGATAGAAACGAATGCCTTTATCCACCCATTTGCTACCAACCATGGCTATCTCTGCTATAGATACCCTTGCAGTTGCATCTACCCCGGTAAACCAGATCCTCGCATATAGTATATTTTCAAAACTGGGACTTCCAAATTTTTTATAATAGGTAGAATCCATCATAGGTATTCTATACATCCTCCACCCACCTGAACCATAATTTGCAACTAATTCGGTTGATTCTAAATCAATTTTGTACCTGAAATATTCGCTCTTCAATTCAAGAGTATAATCTCTATTAAGGTCTTCTGAATCAAGCCGTCTGTTACCTTCTTTTCTGTGTAGTTTTAATGAATCCTGGAGAGTCTTTAATTGATCTGGATAATCATCCCTCCCATCGTCAAGTGAATCTGGCACATATACCCATTTATCATCATCAAATGCAATTCCATCGAGGCCCGTATCCTCTCCGGGCTCCAATTCAAAATTCCAGTTTTTATCCTCGGTATCTATAATTCCATTAGGGAGAAGTAAAGAATCAGAGCCATCCGGTGCACGTCCCCACCTGGGTATATCCTCCTTCATCCTTTCCCCTAACTCCACGAATAGATCCCCTTCATCTCCCTTGACCCATACCTCTAAATACTTCTTCTGTGAAAAATTCTCCGCGGCAGAAAATGTTTCCATAATACCAGCCCAGCTATTAAACGGATTACCCTCGGTTCGGGGTTGAAAATATAGAACCACGGTGCTCGCATATTGACCTCTTTGCTCGGCAGGGAGTTCCGGATATATATGGGTCCTTGGAATTTTAGAGTTAAACCAGTCAATCTTCCCCAAATTTTCAAACTGAATTGAACTATCAGGCTGGCTACAATAATTCCATAATCCTGCAGATAATTCCAATCCCCTTGAAAGTTTCACTGATTCCATATCATCTAGATAACTCTTCCCGTTAGTAGCTGGATTGGGTAAGGAGAAGGCATATGAACCGTTTATTCTAACACTTGATTTACTTTCAGGGTCAACAAAAGGCAAATTACTAAACGTTGAAAGTTCTCTCTTTGTAGAAAAGGCCACCTTTCCAATCGCAATATGAGAAGGTTCAACTCCTACGCTTGGATGAGGCTCAGGGTTAGAACTGGAACGAAATGCAAAATCGAAATTGACATCACTACCTTCAAATGGATGAGTCGTAATATTGGTTCTTGCTATATATCTTGATGTGAAGGAAAAGAGTGGTTCCGTATCATAAGTATATGTTATCTTTGAATCAGGACTAATATTAGCACTCTCTGTAAATACAACCCTCCCGGTATTATAATCTATTCTATAATCAACACCCGGTTTTAGAGAATCCGTTTCATCAACAATTATAACTTCTGATGAATCAACCAGATCTCCATGCCCTATATAAAATTCCCTCTTAGAAGAAGCTGCAGTAATCACTATTCGGAAGTTTCTCCCTTCGTTTGCCAGGAGTGTTTTTTTTCTGTATATAGAAGAAACTGTATCAGCACCCAGAACAGGGTTCAGAAATGGTTTCTCATAGGGAAATATTATACTTCCATCACTACCCATAATTTGGGTAGGGTCTGTTATTCCATTACCATCTCCATCAATGCCGAGAAGTTCCACATATTCTTTCCCACTTACCTGTTCTATCTCTATATCATCCCCTCCTGATACAACCTTGAATATGGTTACATCCACAGATGTAGGATTCTCGGTCCCAAATGAATATATATTCCTCATCATGAGATTCCAGCTGGGGTCTCCAAGACTGGGATTGCGAGGGCGAAGTTGCGCAAGGGTTAAAGTATCACCTGTCTCCGGAGTGATATTACCGAGGGTATCAATCCTATTTAGAGCTCCATTGTAGTAGATATACCAAACACTAAGCCTCGTGTCACTAAGGTTCTTCTTTACACGTAGATAAGGTAAGAGCTGTCCACCTGTAACACGTAAATACCTTAATTCATAGTCATCTTTATAGATAAGTTCTGCAAATTTCGCAGCCTCATTTAAAGGGTTTCCATTAATATCTATAAGGTGTGCAGGCCTTCCCTCCACTGTTCCTTTCTGCTCCAAGAATAAGCCAATGGATATAAGGGAATCTTGTTCCGTTAGACCCGTATAAAAGTACTCGTCTCTACGATAATCCCTTTCAAAGAGGGTATCCGTGTAGCTCGAGAATGAAAAACTCTCGGTATTACTCGAAGTTTTACTCTCCACCTTCCCGGCGAGAATATTGTATTTTGTAGAACCAAATATACCAGATGTTTGAATACCAAAAACACTTTGATTCCTTCCTCCTCCAAGTGCCTTAAGATCTCCTGCATCAACTCTCTGCACAATATCATCCTCATCACCTTCGTACCATATCTTCAACTTGTTATCCTGTTCCCTTGCTTCAGTATCATGATTTATCCTTACATGAATCTTTTCTCCCACTGTCCCGGTGATATTAGCACGCGTCCGCTGTTCTAACTTTATCTGAGGAAAGGCAGATGTTTCTCTACCAATAAGAGTGGAACTTTGGTTCCTGCTTACCTCGAGAGAAATCGACTGAGAACCATCTACAGAGATATGGCCCCCTTCCCCAATTATATAGCTAAGCCCTCTTGGGATCTTCAGAGACAGGTCTATATCGGGGATAATCCCACCTTTTCCGCTTACCTTCTTACTCATAGTTTCACTAATTACTTTCCTGAGTGAACTACCAAAATTTTGGACGAAAAATTCCGTATTCCATTCTTCAAAAAAAACTAATCTACCTGAATACAAGTATTGGTCCTTATAGTAATAGTCATCCACCACAACATCTCCAATCTGGTTATGAAACTCAGAAAGATCCTTTAGGTAATATTTATTCACAGGAAAACCGGAAAGACTGAGATATGATAATAACAGAACAATCACTTCAGTCTCCAGTCAAGAATATTGCCAATTCTATAGCTTTCTTCATACTTCCCGAATCCGCCACTCCTTTTCCTGCAATATCAAACGCTGTTCCATGATCAGGAGAAGTCCTTGGGAAAGGAAGTCCTAAAGTCATATTAACTCCTCTTCCCATATTCTTCAATTTAAAGGGTATCATTCCCTGATCATGGTAGAGAGCTATTGCACAATCCTTTCTTTGCTTTACCCAGTAGGTATCGGGAGAGAAAGGCCCTTCAATATCATATCCTCTACTCCTAAGCTCCTCTATCGCAGGCTCCAATATTTCTATCTCTTCGGTGCCAAAAAGACCAGAATCTCCAGCATGCGGGTTCAAACCGAGCACACCAAAACTTGGGTTAGAAATATTCCAATAATGCCTAAGGTTTATGTTCGCTAGTTCAACCTTCTCTATTATAAGTTCCTTTGATATAGTTGATGAAACCTCATTTATGGGGATGTGAGTGGTTATAAAGACCACCCTCATTTCATCTCCGACCATCATCATAGCGTACTTTTTAATTGAACACTCCTTCGCAAGTAACTCGGTGTGTCCAGGATAATTATAACCTGCAAGTGCTAAAGCTTTCTTGTGAATTGGAGCCGTAACCAATCCATCACATATCCCATCTTTACATGCTTTTATCCCCTCCATAATCGAACGGTAAGCAATTTCACCGTTCTCCTTACGTAAGTTGCCCAAGAAGAACTCCCCATCAATATCAACTATTTCGGTCCGATTCGGGAGAGTAAGATTTAATATTTTTGAATAGTATAGAAGAGCATTTTTATTGCCAAATAGAATTACCTTCGTATCAAAAAGGGGAAGTGCCTTTAGTGCGACTTCTGTCCCAATACCACCTGGATCACCCAGAGTAATCCCTATCATTCATAACCTTATAATATTTATCCCCCTCATTATTTACTATCTCTCTTTCAGGAATTGAGATTATTTCGTATGTGATATCCCCTAACTTTATTTTCATTCCTTTATGTACATTTTTTGAAGGCTTACTCCTTTCTCCTTCGATAGTTACAACACCTCTTTCTATAAATTCCTTTGCCAGCGATCTCCTTTTAATTATCCTAGTCTTTTTAAGGAAAAGATCCAACCTCATAACTTCTTTAAATACACCTTTTCTTTGATCTCCTCATACCAACTATATAAAGCTTTATCCATCATTCTTTGATAGAGTATATTACGAAGATTTTCCTTTACTTCAGAAAATGGAGGAATTCCACCTTCTGTCTTCCAGACAGCGCGAAGGAGATGAAATTTTCCACCCTCAAGGATTGGATGGCTTATTTCTCCTTCATTCAGTGCATCAATCTCAGCAGAAAGAGGATATCCAAGCGTTTTTACAGGAATTGTTCCCATAAGAACAATACGCTCATTCAGAGTAGAGTCACCGCTTTCCCAGCTCTCCCGAACCTCAATTGCCCGTTTTAGAGCAACGTTCAGCTCTTCTTCTTTGAAATTGAATTGAAGAAAAATATGCTCCAATTCAATCCCGCGTATATCACTTCTATTCAAACGGACTAAATGATACCCCCGCGGAGACTCAAACAGACCCACTTCGCCTTCTGGAATTTGGAGAACCCCAGAAAGATACTGTGGTAGATCCTCAGGTTTTAAGACCCCAAGTTTACCTCCAATATACTTTGTTGCAGGGTCATCAGAATATTTCTTTGCAAGAACTGCAAAATCGGTGCCTTCCCGATATTCAGAAATTATTCTCTTTGCTAATTTAAGAAGTTTATTATCTTCTTCCGGAACCACAGGAATATCCAGTTTTTCGAGAGTAACCGAAGATGGCAGAGCAAGAGAATCCTTGTAGTTTTCGTAGAAATTCCTGACACTTGAAGGAGATATCTGAATTCTACCTTTAAACTTGTTCTGAATAAGTTTTCTGGTATAGATCTGAATACGCAGTTCTTCATTATAAATAGAATCTATATAGGGATGCGAAAGCATATCTTGAAGGTCAGGTATTCCCTCCAGAAGACGCATTTTTGCACTATTTACCTCTTCATCACTAACCGCTAATGTCTCCTTTCTAGCTACACTCACAATCACCCTTCCCATTACCATTTTATCGAGCAGTTCTTCATCATTTACATTTGGATAAAGTCGGGAAAGGTATTTTACTTCCTGTTTGGTGATGCCTTTTGTTTCAACCACAGCCACTAGTTTATCAAAACTTAAAAAAAATAAGAATAAAAGCATTATTGCCCAGGCACAGGGGGTAGTGAGGGCGAAACTGGAGAATATATACCAAGTTCTCTCTCCAGAACCTCTGGGTACACTTCATAATTAAACACTTTCTTCAATGAATCAATAAGGACCTCAGACCTACTCTGGAATTTTTCCTGTCTGAGGACCTGCTTAATCCCCTCCGCAACATCCTCGTATTCAACCTCTTCAGAGCTTTTCTTACGGGAAAGGAGTTTTATAATGTCATAGCCAAACTCGGTCTGAACCACTTCTGTCATATCTCCTGGTTTCTTTAGTGAAAGAGCATGCTGTTCAAATATAGGTAACTTTATGAAGTCTCCCTTTCTAAATGAACCAAAATAACCATTTTTCTTAACCGTAGAAGAATCCGTCGAATATTTCCTCGCAAGAGAAGCAAAACTCTCCCCTTTTTTCAATTTCTCTAGAATCTCCATCCCCTTTTCTATTGAATTCAGGGATATATGAGACACCTCAATAACTGAATTATACTCCTCTTCATGTTCTTTGAAATAGGACCTTGCCTCAGCTTCCGAAACAAAGCGACTGCCTGCAAGCATGTCCTGGACGTAAGCTTGCATAACTATTTGTTTCTTCGTATATTCTATCTGTTTTGAAACCTCGGGCCTTTTGTCCACCCCATTTTTCAAAGCATCCTGATATACAAGTTCATTTGACACCCAAGCATCAATAAGGTTTGTCCTTGCCTCCTGAGATGCATTTATAAGCACCTGTGGGGGTATCTGGTTAAGCAATTCTTCAACAGTTAGAGTAGACTTATTAACCCTTGCCACTATTTCCCCCTTCTCTTCTTTCTTACAGCTTGCGAATACAATCATTCCAACAAACGCGAGAAGAATCAATGATGCACTTCTTTTAACACCCACATTACCTCCTTTTATCATTTAATCTCTTTACCTTTTTATTAACCTCGAAGTTTTCCGTCTCAGGTTTTTCATTCTTTAACTTCTTCCAAAACAAGAACTCCAAGTCTATCCTTATTTTCCTCGAAAATTTTATTTTCTATCTCCTCTCTTTTATCGTCTTCATAGTCCCTGTTTAATCTATAACGAAGTTCTGGATATAGAGGGATATGGGATTCTTTTATGTCTGTCACCTTTACAATAGCCCAGTGTTCATCTCTTTTAACCGGTTTTGAAATTCTACCGAGTTTAAGTTTAAAGGCAACGTCTCCAATTGTGCCGTTAGTTCCCTTTTCAATATATCCCATCAAACCACCTTTAGTTTTCTCTGGGCCAATGGATTTATGAGATGCAAGTTCCTCGAAACTCTCACCCCTCTGAAGTTCCCCTCGAATCTCATCCACTTCTTGTTTTGTTGTTACTTCAATCACATATACCTTTCGCTTTTCCTGCACTCTGTATTTTTCCCTATTTTCCTCGAAGTACTTAAGTCTTTCCTCATCCGTGCAATGTGTGAATGGCTTTACTGCAAAAGCTTTCCACCGAGGAACTGCTGCTCTTATCAATTGCTCCTTAAAATCCTTGGATATATCAGCTCTTCTGAAGATGCCAAGCCTCTTAGCCTCTAACAGTAGAAAATCAAATATAACCCGCCATTCAATGAACCCTTCTGTCTCTTCTCTATTCGAAAATTGAGGTAGCTGTCGCATTGCCTTAATATCAAGAGCGAAATCCCTAACCTTATATGTACCAAGGGCACTCCTTGCAAGAACCTTATCCATATCTTCTAATTTGAATTCTGGTTTTAGGCCTTCCCTTGTTCTTTTTGTTGGCCTTGGGACTCGCGAAGCTAAAAGCCGTAATCCCTCAGGGTCAACCTGTACTCCAAGAATCCATTTAACATAATTTATATGATCATTAGCAGCAAAATCTGCCTTCACCTTCTTTATTTGGTTTGAAAGCCCATTTTCAATATTGCTAAAATCCTGCACTTCTCCATCCCTAATCTCTAAAACTTTTATCACAGACCAGCTATCTTCAGATTTGAAGGGGAAAGAAACTTCACCCTCCTTCATTCTAAACACTTTTTTTAGTATAGGTGAAGCGCCGAATCTCCATCTTACCCAACCTATATCCCCTTTTTCGTTCTTTAGCCTTATAATAGTTGAGTAGTTCTCTGAAACATCTCCAAAATCCCCACCCCGCATAACTTCTTCCCAGGCTCGCCAAGCCGTTTTGAAATCATTAGTTTGTATAAGTTTTACTTGAACCTCCTTACCCAAAAGTCTGTTCAAGATAAAAGGTTCAGCAGAACTTGGTTTACTATCCTTGATAATCCTATAATATAGTTCCTTCACTAAGGTTTCTTTAAAACCTCGTTCAACAGATGCTCTTACAGAATCATCATATCCCTTTTCTTTGGCAAGCTCAAAGAAAACTAGACGTTTAAGATACGCATCAAGAGATGTACGCAGAGGAATCTCATCTCTATAAATCGTTCTTCCTGCTACTTTTGCGACAGGTTCGCTTCTGTAACTATGCGAAAACAAAGACAGGACTAACAGTAACAACATATATGCCTCCTCCTTTTCATCTTAAAATAAAAAATATTGAGAATAAGTCAAGAGCATATTATAAGGTTTCAAGGGGTCAAGGATAATATAAGTCATTAGTCTTTAGTCAATGTTACACTAATACTTAAGAACCTAAGACCCAAGACCTAATGCCTAATACCAAATATAAAACTGACCAACTATCTATTTTCTTCCCACTACAAGTCTAATTGTATCTCCGAAGGTTACCTCAATGCCGGCTAGAGGTGACTGTAGTAGTACTTCTTCTCTGCCAGATTCGGTCCATTTTATTGGTGCAAGTTCCAGTTCAAAATCAGCCAGAATTTCCTCTGCTTCATCAAGGGGCAACCCTATAAGGTTTGGCATTAAGAAAACCTTTCTTTTTTCCTTCCCAATGAAAACTGTAAACTTTCCTCCTTTCTCAAGACTGTCCTCAATACTGGGCCTTGTTTTAATAACCATTCCATCTTTTTTGACTGTATCACCCTCTTTTATCACAACTGGTATATTGATAATAATCCTGTTCGTAATGCCATAAAGGTCCAGTGAATCCATAGCATCTTCTTGGGGAAGACCTATAATATTCGGCAGCTTAATTTTTCCGGGTCCTTTACTCACGATAAGTTTTATAACACTGCCTATCTTAACTGCTTTCTTCCTTTGGGGAATAGTTTCCACAACCCTCCCTCTCTCTACCTCTCGAGAATTTACACTATCGTATACTTCGCTTTTGAGGCCCAGGGACTTAAGAAAACCCTGGCTTTCTTTTATTGCCATATGCTTAAGATAAGGTACATCAACGGTTCTGCTGTGTCTAACTATAACAGGCATCAGAAAATAAAAACTTAGAAAACCTACAAAAAATGAACCTATAATAAGCCCGGAATATATGAAAGCTCTTTTCATTGAGAAGCTTCTCTGTTTATAGTTATATTAACAGCCGAACCCTTCTCTACCATTTCTCCAGCCTTCGGTTCCTGGGAAATGATCACATCAAAAGGATACTCGGGACTGGTTGTCTCTCTAATATTACCCAGCTTTAGTCCCTTATCAAGCAATTTGTCCTTTGCGTTGAACAAACTCATCATCTTAATATTTGGAACTCCCACCTTTCCCGGACCAGCTGAGATGATAAGTTTTACTGCCACACCCCCTGTTATCTTTGTACCCGGATCCGGGACAATGGATATAACTTCACCTTCTGGCGCTGATGAAATCTTCTTTTCTACCTTACCCACATTAAGTCCCTTCTCGGATAAGAACACTCTTGCCTGATTAAGTTCAAATCCTGTTACATCTGGAACTATTATACTTCCTTCCTTCTCTTCTTCGCTGGTTGGAACTCCTTCACTAACTACTACTTTTACAACCCCCCCTTTCTCCAACTTTGTTCCCGGCGCTGGGTCCTGATATATTACCCTATCTTTCTCGACGGTTGGATCACTTGTCCTCTCGATAACCAGGGAAAGATTACTTCTATCCATTATCATCCGGACTGACTGGAGATCCAGTCTTTCCACGTCTGGAACTTCGATCTTTGCCTCTTTGTTATTCCCTAAAAAATCAGGAACGAAGTAAATAACCGAAAAGCTCACTAAAGCAGAAACAAAGAGAGATGTCAGAAAAGATATCCAGAATGTCTTTGCCGAACTCCTCTCATAATACATATTTACCTCCTTATTACTGCCACAGAGACACAGAGGTCATTGTTATAACATTGAAAAATGAAAATATTAAAATTCCTCCCCGTTAGATAATTTCACAACTAGCGGGGCAAGAAGTGCAAAATATCCCCCTTCCCATACCTTTAATCCTCTCGCAGATAGCGCAAGGTAATCAATATTACTTAGAAATAAATAGTATTGGGAAGCAGGGATTCTTAATTTTTCAATTTTCAATTTGCATTTTCCATTTTGCATTTGAACACAGCCTCTGTGGTTATTTTTCAATGCTGTCTCCTTATCATTTTTGCACCGAATCCTCCACTCATAGTGCCAAAGCCTGGAACTCTGGAGATAAATGGCTCATTTGAATTCAGCGGTTCTAGTTCAAAATCTGGATTCTCCCTTAAGAAACGATATACCTGCTCTTCATTCTCTTCAGGGAAGATAGAACAGGTTGCGTATACTAAAAGCCCTCCAGTAGAAAGGTTTCGGGATGAGGATCTCAACAATTCCTGTTGCAGAGATTTTAGTGATTCAAGCCTCATAGGGTTAATATTCCACCTCAGATCACCCCTAACTGCCATAACCCCTGTTCCTGAACAAGGAACATCGAGCATAATACGATCTGTAGTTGAAACGTAAAAATCCCTGACATCCGCTTTTATTGGGTAAACACTCCGTAACGTTAGCCTTCGGCAATTAGAGAGTACTTTATCAAGATTCTTAATATCAACCGAAAGAATCATTCCTTCATCACCCATAATCTCAGCAATTCCTGTGCTCTTCCCCCCAGGAGATGAACAGAAGTCAAGAATAACCTCTCCTCTCTTTGGAGATAGCATCTCGGTAATCAACGTCTGTGGAACTGACTGAACATAGAAAAGGCCATCCTTGAAGGCACTTGTATAAAGGACACCTCCATCTGTAAGTAGATTGTAATCACTTATTTCACTCATCTCTGCTTCTATATCCTCTTTCTTTAAGAGTTCTTTAAGTTCAGATGGTGTTACTTTTATACGGTTAGCACGAATGGATATTCTGGGAGGTCCATTGCTAGCTTTCAAAATCTTCTCAGTCTCTTCTCCATAGGCATCTAACAATTTCCTCACCACCCATTCAGGAAAAGAGTAAAAAATCGAGAGATATTTGATTCTATCAGCAGGATATTCTACAGGATGTAGATTTCTTAAGACTCCATTTACAAGTGAAGCTGTCCCGTTATGCCCATATTCTCTTGCGAGTGTAACCAGATTATCAACCACCGCATAATCTGGATCATTGCTAAATTGAATTCCATACGCACCTAAGCGGAGTATATTCCTTATTGGCATTGGTAAATCGGAAAGGGTGTATTTCCGTAGATGCTTCCCCAATATATAGTCCAGTCTCTTCAAAAATTTAAGGGTCCCATAAAAATAGTCATATGCTTTTTGAATGTTCCTGTTTATCGAATCTCCCCTCTTATTCTCAAGTGATTCCTTTAATGTTACTCCCTTCTTCTCAAAATCTATTAACGATTTAAGTGCTAATTCTCTTCCTTTTATTTCACTCTCCACAAAGTTCCTTCCTTTGTGTCATCCACTGCAATTCCCGCCTTAAGCAGGATGGCCCTGATCTTATCTGCCATTTCATAATTTCCTTTTTTCCTTAAATCGTTTCTCAGAACGAGTAGCTTATCAAGCACTTCCTCTAATGCAACACTTTCCTCTTTCTCTATCTGGAATCCTAAAGTTTTCAGGATTACGGACACTGCCTCTCTATACTCACCCGCTTCATCCTTGGGTGCTTCATTAGCTTTGGATATAAGGTCAAAAGCAAGCGCAATTGCACCAGGAGTCCCGAGGTCATCATCCATGTTCTTCTCAAACTCCTCAAGATAAGAAGCTATTGGCTTTCCGGTTAAGCCTCTCGTTCTTTCAAGGTAAATCTTGATATGCTCCCAACCTGATGATGCCTGTTTGAGCATTTCCCTATTATAATTAAGCTGCCTTCTATAGTGAGCCTGGAGTAGATACAGCCTGATCGCATTAGGGTCAAATTCTTCAAGTAGGTCATTAATTGGTATGAAATTAAAGAGGGACTTAGACATCTTTTCATCTTTTATATTAAGCATCGCATTATGAATCCAGTAATTGGCAAGCGGCTTGCCTGTTGCAGCTTCAGCCTGGGCTATCTCATTCTCATGATGGGGAAATATTAAATCATCTCCTCCACCATGTATATCTATCGTCTCTCCAAGATAATGAGTAGACATAGCAGAACATTCAATATGCCATCCCGGCCTCCCCCTACCCCAGGGGGAAAACCAGTACGGCTCACCTGGTTTTGCAGCTTTCCAGAGGGCAAAATCGAGCGGATCTTCCTTCTCTTTATTTACGGAAATCCTTGCACCTGAACGTAATTCGTCCAGTTTTTTCCCGGATAGGTTTCCGTAGGGTTTGAATTTCCTTACCCTGAAGAAGACATTACCATCTACCGCATAGCCAAAACCCTTTCCAGTTAGTCTCTCTATCAGTTCGATAATCTCCTTTATATGCTGTGTTGCCCTGGGATAAAAAGAAGCTTTTAGAATATTCAGTCGCTCATTTGCTTTCCTGTATTTTTCCTCATAATATGAAACTAATTCTCTGTAATCTCTACCTTCCTGTTTCGCACTTTCGAGTACCTTATCATCGATATCAGTAAAGTTGACCAGCAATTTTACGCTATAACCTTTGAACTGAAGGTAACGGTTAAGTATATCCGCTGTAAGAGCTGCCCTCATATGCCCTGCATGGGGAGCTTCTTGAAGGGTCATTCCACAGTAATAGATTCCAACCTCACCTTCCTTTATTGGCTTAAAATCTTTTTTCTTTCTACTTAATGTGTCATATAACTTCATCAGAATCTTATTCCCAATTGCACTCTATTTTCCTTGAGTTGAACAGAAACCCTTTCTCCTACCAGATAGACCACAAAGAAATTTATTATCCGATTTGCCACTGCAAGGCCTATCATATTGCTTGCTATATCAGCAAATTCTCTCTTACTATCCCTTAGGTCATCATATTTCTTTGCTGCTTCCGTGGATTGCCATTTCCATGCATCTTCACCTGTATATGAATTTCTTTCGATATAATCTCTTCTTAACTCGAGAATTTCTGGGTCCGTTGTATCGGGGTAGAACATCCGCGCCTGTTCCTTCACCCATTCATTGTAATCACGAGAGGAGTAGAAATTCTCCATAGCATCAAAATATCTATCGTCCTTACCCTCCACGTCTGCAGAAGCATATAAACCTGCATAGTTAATTGAACTGTTATGTACTTTACCCTCATACCATCTGAATCCAAAATAGGAGAGCCAGATAGTTGCTTCTGTCGATAGGAATATAGTTCCCCTTTTCTTCTCACCCAACAACAAATCTCCAGAGCCAGGAAGAACAAGCGATGCGAATGCCGCCTTTGCAGGGGAAATGGATATGAGTATTGAAAGCAGTAACATTTAACCTCCCATTTTATTAAAGGGTTCAAGGTTCCGAGAGTTCAAGGATTCAAGTGCTTTACCCATCCCACCTTTCAATTGATTTACCGTAGATCCACGCAGATAAGTTGCTTCGCTCCATTGCAGAATGAAAAATGCAAATTGAAAATTTAAAAAATTAAATAACTCAGTAATCCGTACTCCGAACTGACTCAAGACTCTCGACCCTCAACTCATGACTGAGTTCTCCTTACTCCTTAATCCTATAATCCTTAAATCTCTAACTTTGTGATTAATATTCATTACCTACCCTTTAATATAGCAAATTTTTTCTTATCAAAAAGGTTATTATTTACTTCAATGGTTGCGATATAAACACCGTTAGCCTCACCGGACAAGTTTACTTCTAAATCATTGATACCAGAATATCCAGAAATCTTTCTGTCTATTACCAACCTGCCGGATAGTGAGTATATCCGAAGAATCACAGTTTTAGCATCACTTCCCAAACGACACCGGAAATGCATAACTCCGTCAGTAACTGGTGAAGGATAAACATAGAATTCATCCAGCGTTAAATCCCCATCTTCCGATACATCACCTAGCAAGGAATCCGGATAAATAGATTGATGGTCATTATTCAAGTAGATTTGATTCCAGGAATCATCACGGTAAAAGCCAGGAGTTTCCCATCCATATAACCATCCATCATAGGAACCGATGAATAATTCCGAACGACTGTCTCCATCAATATCGGTAACTAGGGGAGTGGAATAGGACCTCTTTCCTGTTGTGAATGGGAATTGTGCAACCTTCTCACCCCATCCATTGTATGCAAGGACACCACCATCAGGTGAGCCAAGAAGGATATCAGGAAGGGAATCACCACTCACATCAGCCAGAATAATGGATGATTGGGTTTGCTCTCTGAGATTTATCCTAACGGGAAAATTATCAATTACGAACCCATTTCTATTCAGGGCATACAGGTGAGTGCTATCAGCAAAAATGATTTCAAGGTATCCGTCGCCTGTAATATCACCCAATGCAGGCGTGGAGAAATAAGTCTTTGCCGATAAATCTTTCTCCCATTCGATTACACCAGAAGTATCAATGGACCATATCGCTTTCTTCCCTACCGAACATATTATCTCTTTTATCCCATCGCGATCAATATCTGCGGCTATGGGTGACGATAAACTATAGGAAAGATTCTCTTCTCCTTTTCTCCAGATTATCTTTCCCATTGGGGAAATTTTCCAGAGCCTACCATCTGCCGGGAGGATATATATTGAATTATTAATAACCAGGGGAGTAGAAACCAGCCAGTCCCCAACATATATTGGGAAACTATCCATTTCTGTAAGGGAATTTCCGTCCCAGTGAAGGATATGGAGTTCTGATCCAGATGTTCCAAAGAGGATCTCCTTGCCGGATTCTCCGTCAAGGTCTGCTGCCGACGCATTTCCATAGATATTATCCGGGATGGATAACGAATCGATTAGGGAATCTGCCTCGAGGTCATAGAGATATAATCTACCTTTTATCGTCATGTCAAAAAGGTCAACATTACCATCACCAGTTATATCGGCTAAGAGCGGAGTTGTATAGGTGGAATCGGTATAGATTGAATCCACTAATTTAACCATTGTAAAAAGAGTAGTATCGGGATTAATTCGATATACTCCACCAAACATGTCGCCAATATAGATGGATGAATCCAGAACCTGCGGGGAAATCACATCCATCCTCTCCCCTATCTTTTTGGGATAACTATTGACATTCCTCAAGAATGTGATATCAAAGTGCATAATTGAGTCTGGCTTGGAAATATTGGAAATAGAAATCCCTGTATAATTTCCTGAATTGTCTTCTGTGCTCGGATCAGTAACTGTCGTGAACGAAGAAATCCAGCCTCCTTCTCTAAATACATCCAGCCCAGAGCCAAAGAAGGTAGCCTCTATGTTATATACGTGCCAGAAGTCCTTTTCGAAATCTTGTATACCGTCGGCTTCTTCAAGGTCCACACCATGTGGGAAGCCAGCGTTTATCATATTGAGTTCCTCTGACTCTCTTATTTTTTCCTCATCTATATGCCATATTGCAAGCCCTCCAGAATAAAGATCTGGAGGAAGGGAGGAATCATAATCATCCACATCTACTAAAACGTTGTTCTTCCAAACTCTTGCACCATTGGAATCAACAGCTGTTGTGCAGGGGCTGACGTAATGATGGGTATCAGGGTTGATATAGACGTATCTATTCTCAATCAGGAAATACTCGTCTTTATTTATTGGGACCTTGTAAATCAGCGGGGTAAGGGTATCCATACTACCAACCCATTTTATAGGTAGTGAGTCAGTATCTTTATCTATTACTACAGGCTCATCAAATCCTGCGCTAATCCTGTTATAAGCACACAATCTCGGAGGAACAAGACCTAATTCATTCCAGTTACCGGTCCCCATAAGCGCCCATCCACCCATTCCCATTGTCTCGCCTGACACATCATACAGGTCGAGGAGGCCATTAGTTTCAGAATGTGCAAACTCATGGCATAGACCGCCCTGGAGATACGCCGGCATACCATCCTGAAAACCGGTCTCCGGATAGATAATGCCACTATCAATCGTATCGCCATCTGCTACGAGATATGAACTGAATATGTGATGAAGGCCATGAACCGATACCGCAGGTAAATCATATGGAGAATCATAAAAATAGTCACTCTGATACATAGAACCTGCGTGGAAGATTATT
>CAYZBF010000001.1:133242-154309 GCA_964476585.1 uncultured bacterium
ATCAGCAACCTCAATTGCGTCTCGCAGCAACTTGAATAGACCCATAACATAATTTGATGGGTCTCCGTAATAGGTCATTTTATGAGGCAGGGTATAAACGGAATCAGTTGAATCTGGTAGAACCCTCCATTCAATCCACTCTGTATGATACGAAACTTTCCAGTAGTAGTTATGCAAATACTCCATTAATCGATTGAAATAGATGAAATCATGCGGAGGATCATAATAGAGATTTCTAATAAAACTTGTATCTGAACCATCTATTATTGTATCACAGACATGCCCACTACCCTCGAGATTTATCCTGCCGTTTCCAGTCGTTACGGGGGTCGAATCTGGCAGAAACTGAACCCTGATAGCGGCAACATAGACTGTCTCTGGCACTGCCGCTTTCCCTTTTAGAGCTTTCATTAGCCTCTCTTCACGTAACCCTTTCATCCCGTATCCATTGTATGGATTGAAGTATCTTCGATAATCAGGATTCTCATCTAATAGTTCCGCTCTTTTCTTTACCAGTCTCGGCTGGACTATCTTCTTTAGGGAATCCATTTGACTTCCGCATATAGTAAGAGATAGCAATAAAAGAATCAATTATAACTCCTTTCCATTTATTGAACCTGGCTTGTACAAAATTCCTAACGGAGGGAGAGGGATTTGAACCCCCGTTCCACGATAAAGTGGAAACACGATTTCGAGTCGTGCGCTTTTAGCCACTCAGCCATCCCTCCTTTGCCTAAAAAACTTCTTGAGTAGATCTACTGATTCACTCCCTAAAACCCCGGAGACAACTTTAAAATCACTGTTCCATCCTTTGCCACGAACGTCAATTACTGAACCGAGGCTTCCGAATTTTTCATCCCTTGCGCCAAATACAACCTCATCCAATCTTGATTGTATGATTGCACCTGCACACATAAGACAAGGTTCCACTGTACAGTAAAGAACAGCTCCGTCTAATCGCCAATCACCAAGGGAATTGGAAGCTGCAGTAATCGCAATTATTTCGGCGTGCGCTGTAGGGTCCTTTAATCCTTCCTTCCGGTTATGCCCTCTCCCTATTATTGAACCATCTTTTACCACCACACACCCTACAGGAACTTCATCCTCATCGAATGCAAGCTCGGCTTCCTTCAAAGCCTCTCTCATCCATTTCTCATGTTCTAAATTATCCATCCCTTTAATTTATACCCTTAATACGCCTGAAGGGATTCGAACCCCCAACCTGCGGATTCGTAGTCCGCTGCTCTTTCCACTTGAGCTACAGGCGCATTTTTAACTTCTCTTACTTTTGTAAAATATGTAAAGACAAGGCATTGTCAAGCCTCAAGATAGTCTTTAGTCGAGAGTCGCGAGTCGTCATTGCGAGTTCAGCTTCTAGCTAGACTCTGGCGAAGCAATCTCTCTTGTACACTTTAATCCTGTACTCCTTTAATCCTCTAATCCTTTAACTAACCACAGATTATATAATAGTTAATTATAGTAAAACCTTTAAGATAAAAAGAACCAATAGAAGGGGGCCAAGGACTTATCCTATCCTTTAAACCCAAATTCCTTAACTCCTAATATAATTTTTTGACTATAGACTATAGACTTATGACTTAATAATTTAAATCTGAATTTACTCTTCTGGGGATGATGCAAGCAGGACTTTCACCCAGATCTCTTTCTTCTCTGGTAACTGTCTACCACCAGAAGGCGGTTTCATCCCCCCTCCTCCACCGGGCATTCTCTCTCCAGATGGTGGGCTCATACCACCACCCATAGGACCACCACCCATAGGACCACCACCCATATCACCTCTTTCGCGTTCTCCACCCATTTCTTCCCTCATACCCTGTAGCTCACCCTTGCTAAGCCCCCATTCAAATCCAACACTGATAGTTTGTCCAGGTCCTGTATTTATGGAATAGTATTTTTCTTCCCTTTCTTTTGTAGGAATGCTAAACTCATACGTATAAACACCATGAGAGATAGAAGAGCTAACAGCCACTCCATAGGAACCGCGAGGTGTTGTGATTGTATGTTTTCCCTTATCGATGATTGTCATTTGAGACTCCTGTCCCTGCATCTCTTTAAAGCGTTCCCTTTGTTCCTGGGGTAGATTCTCCATTGGTACTCCTCTACCTTCCCGCATTTCAGCCAGATCCGGTCCTCCCTTATATCGAATGCCAAAATCCTTATTCTTCTCTCCTTTCTTATCAAACCATATGGTTACACCATTCATCCTTATCAATCTAGCCCACATATCATTTCTAAAACTGAATAAAATATAGAGATTCTCAGCATTATTAAGTAATCCCACACTCACTTCCTCATCTTTAAAGTAGGTCTTAGGTTTATCTGCCCAATCATCTAACTGCCCATCAACTTCAATTGATTCAGGTGTCCAATAACTTTCCATTCCCCTGGTATTATTACTACATCCGACAGTAAGACTTAAACCAATCAACAATAAAAGAATCGAAACTTTTGAAAATATCCAAATAGAATTTGCCTTTAACATTTTTCCTCCCAAATTTTTCATATTCTCACTCCTTCGCTCAGATTAGCTTCTTCAAGTTCCTAATCTCATTATAATAAACCAGAAAGTCACTATTGATAAATTCCATCTTAAGCACCTTTAAATCATCTTCATCTCCGATATTAAATGTGAAGGTACTTTTCCCTTTTGATTTTATTTTATTTGATTTAATTAGTGGATAACCTTTCATCTTCAGATAGGCTGAAAATGCAAGGTCATCAGTGGTGATTTGATTATTTTTGATTTTTTTTGATTTCATGTTTATAACCCTCCAATTATCCTGCAATTAATGACCACAGGATATTTTCAGCCTCCACACCCATTTGCTGTAATAATGATGATTTAGCTCTAAGGAAATCATAAAAACTGGTTGTATATTGATTCCTTGATGTGGTCAAAAGCACCTCTGCATCAAGCAAATCAGTGGCAGTAACAACATTATTTTTAAAGCGTTCCTCCATTTGCTTGAAGGTCTCCTCTGCATATTCAAGCGCAATCTTCGAAGAATATACTGATTTTGCTGATGAGATTAAATTTAAAAGTGAACTTTCGAGTGCCAGTTTAATTTCACTTTCAATAGAGTAATAAGAATATTCTGATTGTTTTAAATCATATCTTGCTTTACTTAAATTAGCGTTATTATCAACTATTGGAAAGATTGGCATTGAAACTGACAACATAAGATTACCTTGTGAACTAAATTCATCCTCAATATTGCTTTTATCCCAAGCTTTGTTGTATGAAAGATTAATTGATGGTAGAAACTCTCCAGCAGCTATTTGCAATAACTTTTTGTTCACTGATTTAGATAGAGAAGCCATTTTTAGATGAGGATTTTGCTCTATACCGATTGATATAATCTCATCTACTAACTTATCAATTCCTTCCAGACTTATATTTTTAAGATTATTAAGGTAGGCTTCATAAGCTTCAAGTGACAGTTCCTCTGTCGTATAATCTGAAGGAATCCGTAAGAAGTTTGCCAGTTCTATGCGGCTAATTTCATATAGGTTATCGGTTTGAATTAAGGCCACTTCTTTTGTGGCTCTTTCTGCTTGCATCTTTATATAATCAGCCTTTGAAAGTGTTCCTAATTTATAACGCATTTCTGCAGTTCTTAGATGCTCATTTGATGCTGCCAAATCCTTTTGAGCAATATCTAATAGCTCTGAACTCTCTAATACTGCAAAAAACTTTGCTTCTGCATCAGCCAGTGTGAACAAACGTTCTTTGCTGTAACTGGCATCGGCGTTTTTTGCTTGTTCACTTTTAATTCTTGACCCTAAATAATTCTTGCCTCCATTGAAAATTGGTTGGGATACAGAAATCCCATACGATTTCGAATCCTTAACTTCCATAGTTTCCATTGTAGAAGTAGATGAGATTGTCCTTTGGGGATCATATAAAGTATAACTACCTGTAAGATTAACTTTTGGAAGTAAATTAAAATTTGATTCCATTGCCTCTGCATGAGCCGCATTTCGCGCCTGCTCTTCTGCTAACAATTCTGGATTATTCATAAGAGCAATCTCCTTTACTTTTTCTACTGTTAAATGCAATTCTTCTGCATTAAGCATAACGCTCAATAAAAATATTATCATTATCAAAAAAATCTTTTCCATATTCACCTCACTTTTTCTTTTATTACTCATAACGTAAAGCATCTATAGGATTTAGATTGGAAGCCTTACGTGCAGGATAAAATCCAAAAAATACACCCACAATAGCAGCAAAACCGAATGCCAGAAAGACCATTAAAGGATTTATTATTGTTGAAAGACCCATGAAATTGCTGAGCATAAAAGCAAACAAAAACGAAATCATTACTCCAATCATTCCACCAGTGAGACTTAATACTGTTGCTTCAGTAAGAAATTGAAATAGCACATCACTACCCCTTGCTCCCAGTGCTAGTCTTATTCCTATCTCACGGGTTCGTTCAGTAACAGAAACCAGCATAATATTCATTATTCCAATCCCACCAACTATGAGGGATACGCAGGCGATTGCACCGAGTAGCAAGGTCATTGTTTTAGATGTTGATGTTGCCATATCAATAATATCTGTCTGGTTTCTTACTGTGAAGTCATCTTCTTCTCCGTATTCTATTCTATGTGCCTCTCTAAGTAGATAATTTATCTCTTCCTCTGCAGCATCCATCTGTTCTACAGAAATAGCACTTGCGTACATCATGTTTATATAACGCCCTCCTTTTAGTCGGTACAAAACGGTTGTTGATGGCGCAAGTATCACATCATCCTCATCCCTACCCATTATATTTTGCCCCTTTTCAGAGAGCACACCAATCACATTAAAGGGAATGTTTCGAATCCTAATCTTTTCTCCGATAGGGTCCTGATCTGGGAATAGTTCCTCTGCTACAGTCATTCCAAGTACAGCTACTTTTCTTCTTGAGCGTACATCCTTCTCTGTGAAAAACTCACCAGATTCAAGTTCCCAATCACGTATTATGAGATAATCGGGAGATGCTCCGCTAATAGAAGTGTTCCAATTATTACCCCCACCAATCACCTGGTCACTCGAACTTACAATAGGAGAAACAGCCTCGATATATTGCGACTCTTCTACAATTTTATCAGCATCATCAAGAGTTAGTCGGTTCTCACTCCCGGCTCCCCGGCTAACTCCATGAGCCTGACTTGCCCCCGGGAAAACAATAAGTAGATTTGTCCCGAGTGAAGATATTTGATTCTCAATATCTGCCTGTGCTCCCTCACCAATTGAAACCATAATTATCACTGAAGCAACTCCTATTATTATTCCAAGGGAAGTCAACAGACTTCGTGTTTTACTCTTGAGAAGACTCTTAAGAGCTACTTTAATTAGATTTATCCATTTCATTTTTTTAATATCTCCTCTTCTTGTATTTCTTTATTAACCTTATTAGACGGAAGCACTTTAAGGTCATCCAGAGCGTTGTGCCTATCCAGAACATTAGAATCATCCTGAATAAGTCCATCATGGAGTTCGACAATCCTTTTAGCATACTGTGCAATGTCATTTTCATGAGTTACCATAACGATTGTGATACCCTGGTCATTTAGCTCTTGAAAAACTGACACCACTTCAATTGATGTTCTACTGTCAAGGTTTCCTGTAGGTTCATCAGCAAGTATAATTGATGGTTTGTTAACGAGAGAACGCGCAATCGCCACCCTCTGTTGCTCTCCACCAGAAAGCTGATTGGGTTCATGATCCATTCGTTCATATAGACCAACACGTTCCAGTGCCCATTTTGCTCTTTCTATTGGATTTTTAATTCTACCCGTTCTATCATATAACAATGGCAGTTCAACATTCTCAAGGGCAGATGTTCGTGGTAAAAGGTTATATATTTGAAACACGAAGCCAATCTTTTGATTTCGAATATCCGCATACTCGTTTTTTGAAAGCCCGCTCGTTTTCACACCATCAAGGCAATACTCACCTGATGTAGGTTCATCAAGACATCCCAGGATATTCATAAGTGTTGATTTTCCACTACCTGATGCACCCATAATTGCTACAAACTCACCATTTCTAATGGTTAGGTCAATACCTCTTAAAGCATGCACTGCAACTCCATCTGTCCTGTAAGTCTTTTTAATTCCTTTTGTCTCTATTATTTTTTTCATTATAGAATTTATCTCCTACCTGCCTGGAGGTCCAGGCATGAATAGATTTCTACTATTTGATTTAGTTTCTTCCTCTTTATACTGAGTGACCTTACTTATTATCCTCATACCCTCTTGCACTGGAATATGAGTTCCCACTATTTCAGTATTCTTTCCATCTGTTGCACCTATCCTGACAGGGATTGCATTTATATTTCCATTCCCGTCCATGCTCCATAAGATCTTTAAATCTTCGGTGATTTCTCTTTCCGTTGATAATCCACCAGGACTCATTAATTGTCTTTGTGCCATTCTCTCCCTATTTATTGCCTTAAGTGAATCGGGGAGTTTTTCAAATCGATTCTTCCTGAATTCTATAAGCATCTCTTGAGTAGGATTAAATGAAAATACAGAATTATTAACCATGAGGACATCCTTTCTTTGTTCAACCAGGAATTCAACATCAGCAGTCATACCGGGGAGAAGTAAACCTTCTTCGTTCAATGCATCCACTATAACAGTATACATAACAACATTCTGAATTGTTGAAGGTTGAAGTCGTATCTCTCTTACAACACCACTAAAAGTTTCTTCTGGGTAAGCGAGCACAGTAAAACGAACCTCCTGCCCTTCCTTGATCAATCCAATATCACTCTCGTCTACAGAAACATGTATCTCCATCTCTGATAGGTCCTCAGCAATAATGAATAGAGTCGGTGTTGAAAAACTAGCTGCAACAGTTTGACCTGGTTCAATACTCCTATCTATAACAGTTCCATCAATAGGTGAATTAATTACTGCATATTCAAGGTTTGCTTGTGCACGTTTTAGATTTGCTTCAGCAGACAATAAAGATGCTCGGGCTGTTTCTTTACTTGTTCTAAAGGAGTTCATTTCGAACTCCGAAATTAAGTCCTTCTCATATAATTTAAGATTGTTCTCAAAATCAAAGAGTGCGAGTTCGTATTGATTTTTTGCTTTTATCACATTTGCTTCTGCCTCTTTAACTGATGCAGCGAGTAAAGTTGTATCAAGAACTGCTAAAACCTGACCTTTCTCCACTTTATCATTAAAATCAGCGAATACTTTATCTATTGTCCCAGAAACCTGAGTACCAACTTCCACTGTTCTAACTGGTCTAAGCTCACCAGTACTGGAAACGATATTTTCAATATCACCACGCTCAATCTCCACAAATTCAAATTTACTTTCTGGATTTGGACCTCTCATTGTACCTAGTAATATCAATCCAATAGAAATAAAGATAACAATTCCGATTATGATTATAAATTTTTTCTTTCTCATATACTCCTCCTATTCATTTATTTTTTATTATTGTTATTTTGATTATCATTTTTGAGGTAAGACCCACGATATGTGGGGATGGTTCCATATTTTAAACTCAGAATATAAACTGTATTTTTTTACTTCATTTTGTTAATAAATCCTTAAGTGGTTTGACAGCTTCAATAAGACAATTCAAAATCTATTATATTTTTTTATTCACTTACTTACCTTCTCATTTTAGAAACGCAGCACAGATATAATAACACTATCTATTCAAGCTTACCTTCAACGCTTGTTTCCTGATAGATTTTTGCATTAAATTCTGGACCCGGTAACCCACTTATTGAACCTGAAAGTATAATTGTATAACTAACACCTGGAATCAAAGTCATTGCATCAACATGGAGTAGCTCTGAACCAGTATCTGAAGAAACTACGCTATACTCATAAGTTCCTGCATCGAGTTCAGTATAGGTTGAATTTTGATATTGAGAAAGATTTGTTACAGTAAAAACGCCCTTATCTCCTACTATATCTAATTCTGGTACATCAGCAGAAGCATGAAGAAATCGTAAGAAGACCTTCCCAGAAGAAGGAGTAATAGTTGTATCAGAAATAACTAATAATGAAGGATTTATGGTTGTTCCGAAATCGGTAGCTAAAATTGAGTATTTTCCATCTTCTTCCAAGGTAATGGTTGCACTAGCAACAACCAAATTCGTCCCAGATAAATAAGCCCTGAAATTTCTGTTTGAGTCAGCAACAAAATAATAATAACCATATTGTTCACCATAAGTTACTTCATAAACAATTCCATAATAATAATCATCATCTAAATCCTTATAGATAAAATCGATTTCATCTGTGCTTGCAGCCATATGGATAAAGCGAACATAAACTAATTCATCATCTTCAGTACCGGTTATAGTTTCACAATCTGTTACTAATAGTCCAACGATTGTTAATAATATTACAATAATATTTGTACAACTTATAGCCTTCGTTTTAGAGTTTGACTGAACTAATCTATGTTTTAAGAAAACATAATTCATTTTTCCTCCTTCCCTTGTTTATTAAATGTTTTAGGTAGCTCTTATTTTTATTTAAGACCCGGGATTAATAGGAATGGTTCCAGATTTTTAACTAAAATGGAAATCCCAGGTAGAAATCATAATAAGTCTCATTAGAGATTTTATTCAAATTAGTTCTTTTTGAGATATCAAAATTCAGCATTGTAATTCCAAGATTTAGGCGCGTCTCTAAACCAAATGACATAATGGGATCTGCAAGTTCTAAGGCGGAATTATCTGTATTAAAAAACTTAAAATCTTCATAATTATATATAGCCCCACCTATATCCATGAATAACGCTCCCTCTATACCTCCAAATGAGACCGGAGGTAAACCCATCTCTAATTTTTTTATAAGAGGAAAACGTAATTCGAGGTTTAAAAACCCTGCTGTTGTTCCATATATATAATCATAAGGGTACCCTCTTATAGAACGCGCACCACCAAGACCTACTGTAGAAAAACTCCTATTATCCTCACCCCAGCTGTGAAGTAGAAAGAGACGGGCAGCAAAGTTCCAATCCCCTGAAAGATACCAGTACTTCCTGAAATCTAACCATACATTATCAACATCCCAGAAATCTTTTCCATTAATTAAACTCCTCTCATAAGTTATACACCCTCTAAAACCTTTTATTGGTGCCGTATATCCTGATATAGTATTATCTCTTACATATGAAATAGAACCAAAGGTTCCGTAAGAAATATCTGTGGCAACCGCTACCCAACCATAAAATGGGTCAAACTCATATATCTCCCCGCCAAGCCTGTATCCGGAGAGCCCAAATTCAAAACGGTTGAAACGATCCAGCGGATACCAGACCTCGCCTCCAAGAGCCCAGATGTCTCCTCTTATGATATTATTTCCATAAAGAAAATAGTCTTTCTGTCTTATAATATAAAGTGCATAGTCTAACCTATGTTTGAGATATAAATACTGAATATAAAAATCACTACTGATAAGGTTCGTACTATTAAATAAAGCATATAATTGATGATTACCTAACATATCACTCACACCAAGCTCAAGGTATCCATATAAACCATAATCTGAGTAATACCCTAAGGTGGTAGATAAGTAATCTACTCCAAATTTTAGAGGTGCTTTCTTTCTTTTGCTATTCTCATCTATAGAGACATCTATATTTTCAGTTGCAAATTCCTTTGGAGGGTTGGGTTCTTTACCTTTTAATTCCTCTACATTCTCTAAGAGAAATATATCCCAACCCACATTCGAATACACAGAAATTGCAAATTTCCCAGTTGGTGAGGTGGAGAATGATTCTAATGAGCCTATAAGATCAGTAAGCTGTTTAACAATCCCGGAATCTGGTTTGTATTCATATAAGTTCTTTCCACCATCTCTATATGAGATAAAATACACCTTAGAATTATAGACTTGTGGATTTAGAATCTTTTCACCAAAATCAAGGTATTCTCTTACATTACCTCTTAAATCGGTTATGTATAGTTTTCTTTTTTCATAATTCCATTCTTTAAAGTTTGGACGATCACTCACAAATAAAAGAGAATCTCCCTTCCATGAAGGCTCTCCATCGGAATATCTATCGTGAGTTACATTATTAAGAGTTTCATCTTTTAAGTTATATACATAAATATCAGAAGCTCCATTCTTTAGTCCCATAAAAGCTATCTTCGAACCATCAGGAGACCACTCAGGCCATCTGATTCTATCAAGGGGAAGTTCTAACCTATCTTTTACTTTTCTATTACTAAAATCATATATATAGAGGACATCTTTCCCCTTTTCCAATGCAGCAAATACAATAGACTGACCATCTGGTGAAAAATCAAGATGTCCATCCATAAGATGAAGTGATTCAAATTTTGTGCTTCGTCCTCCTTTTATCAAAAGTCCTAAATCTTCACTATTTATTGCAGAAACAACACGTATCTGAACTTCCTCAGTCCTATCAGTATAATAAACAATCTTATCACCTGTTGGAGAAATCGCTGGAGCATAGTTATAGATATTTTTAGACTCCTTATGGGTTACAATAGGAGTTGCTATATTCTCTATATCATCTTTAACACCTACAAGTGGCCAATATTCCTTCTTCAAGCTCTTTATCCATTCCTCGCTGAATTTATCTTCATCCATGCCGAGAACCTGTCTTATAGCTCCAGATAAATTACCCGTGACCTTAACTTTATTCATCAATTCCCCGATTTTCTTCTCACCATATCGATCTTTAATGAAGTTAAGTATAGATTGACCCTCTTTGTAAACTACATAACCACTAGCATAATTCAGAATTGAAATAGGATATAATCTATCATTAAGCACAGCATCCCTTATAAAGGATTCCGCACCCTCATCCCAACCCATTGATTCGAATTCTGCCATACCTTCAATGAACCATAAAGGTATCCTAAGTGTTGCTGCTCTTTGGAGTGCTCCCATACCTCTACCATAGAGTATTCTATACTGGAATACATGCACCAATTCATGATAAAGAACATGTCTGAAATCTGAATAGGAACCATTAAATGGCAGTACTATTCTATTTTTGAATATCTCGGTAAAACCTCCAACTGATTCTGGTATCCTATCCAGAATTACATTGGTCCCCTCAAAATCCGGATGAGATTTATAAATTAAAACAGGTATTTTTTCCTCATTTTTCCCTCCCTTATAAGCAAACCTCTCTTTTAGCCTATCATATGCTTCTTCAAGAACATCTTCAGCAAAAGGCAATAAAACCTCTCCAGATTTATAATAATATATATCAAAGTGTTCGGTTTCTTTCACGAACCATTCAAATTGACCGTATTGTATCTTATTTTGCCCAAAGTAATACTGTGATAACAAAAGCATGAATAAAATCATCATAGCTTTCCTATGATAAATCTGATTATATTTAAAGTAAAAAAACAATTCAGTATTTTAGTATCAAAATATTCTTTATTATATCTCATCCTGAAAGTAAAAAATTCAATTATATCCTTTTAAACGTTAACAATAAAGACTTGGTTCGGTTTAATATCAAAATGCTTCTTCTATAAATTCATCGATTTCTTCAGAAAAGACTGTTGTATTTTCTCCACCATAAATAGCACTCACAAGCTGATATTCCCAGGAATTCCTCATTGATACACCAGGGATTAAATATAAACCTACAGTGAATAAAATTACTACCATTCCAACCAATGAACCTATAATACTACGTCTCTTTATATCCCTGTGCCTCTTTTCAAGGATTACCTGATGTGCAATCTGCTTGTTCCACTCGGGGTTATTAATTCTTTCATCTATTTCATTATAAAATTTACTCATATTCCCCCCCTTTTTTTAGTATATTAGAAAGCATCTCTTTACCTCTATGTGTTCTCGATTTCACTGTTCCGCGAGATATGGAAAGTGACTCTGCTATCTGTTTTTCATTATATCCCTTTACATATAATGAGAAAACATCTTTGTATTTATCTGGCAACTCAACAATTGCGTTTTTCAATTTTTGAATACTTTCATTTCTACTCATTTCATCATCAACATTATAAAAAAACTCTTTGGTATAGGATTTAACTCTCCTCTCCGCATATTTTTCCCTTCTTTCCTCTTCCCTTTTTAACTTTTTATTCATTCGTAAAGACTCATTTTTCGCAATAACATAAAGCCATGAACTTAGTTTTGCCTCTTCCTTGAATTTGTTTTTAACCAAACTCTTATATGCACGTATATAGGTCTCCTGAGCTACATCATCTATAGCGTAAAAATAATCATTAAAAAGATGCTTTTTTATTGCAGATAAAACTATACCTTTTGTTTTCTCAACAATTTTTGCAAAAGTCTTTTCATTCATTAAAATGGTCTGGGAAAAGCTTCTAATTTCTCAGCAATTTCTTCTCTCTGTTCTGGAGTTAACATCTCATGAATCTCTATAAGCTTATCAATTAAGAAATTATTCATTTTTTTCATTTTTTCATCTCTTATTTCCAGAATCTTATATATTTGTTCTTTTGTTATTTTATCACTTTTCACCAACGAAACTATCTTATCCATGAATTCCTTATGTTCTTCTCTCTGTTTCTCTCTATTCTCTTTTCTCTCTTCTAATATTTCATCTTTTATCTTATTTAGCTTTTCCCTCTGTTCTTCAGTTAAATCTAAGTCTCGGGCAAATCTTTCTAACAAAAAATCAGCTTCTTTTTCTGGATGAAATCGTCGTGGTGGGAAACCAAATTTTCTCCTATCGCAACCTTCAAAAGCAATCAAGGTCGTTACTAAAATACAAATTAAAAAATATGATTTTAAAGATTTCTTATCCATTTTAACCTCCAGTTTACTTTTATGAAGTTAGACCTTTAAAATAAATAAATGGTTCCATTATTTTCAAGGTGGTAAGAGCATGAAGTAAGTAAATGGGTGTATGAGTAGATGAGTAAATGAGAGCACAAGTCACATGAGCACAAGACCCCTCGAATCTCGACTCCTTAAATCCTGTGTAGTTCTTAGTTTTATTTCCTTTCCTTTTCTCTAACCAGAGATAAAAGTAGAATCGATGCTAAACCTGCAAGTGCTGCTCCGTATGCAAAAGCTATTGTCGAACTAAATTTCTGCCATATGAATCCAAATATGACACTGGATGGGAATGCAGCAATACCAACAGCAAGGTGGTAAAAGCCGAAAGCAGTTCCATGAAACTCTTTTACAACCAGATCGCTAACAAATGCTTTCCCAACTCCTTCAGTTAAACCAAAGTATATTCCATAAAGACCAAATAAACTCCACATATGCCAAGCATTGGATGAGAAGCCGAATCCCAAATATATTAAGGCATATACCATCCATCCTGCAACTATAACCTTTCTCCTTCCTATTTTATCAGACCAAATTCCTCCAGGGACTGAGGTTGTCATTTTCACAAAATGAAGGACTATCCATAGAAGTGGTATTAATGCAACTCTGATACCGATATCTCTTGCCTTCAGTATTAAGAAAGCGTCAGAAGAATTCCCGAGCGTGAAGAGAATAATTATAAAAAGATAAGTCTTGAAATTTTTTGAAAGTACAGATAATTTGAAATCAACTTTTTTTGATTCTGAAATTACCCTTTTTTCCCTTACAAAAAATATAACTATAATAACAGTGATTATTCCTGGTAATAATGCCCATAGGAAAATGTTTTTTAAACTCATCCCGTACTTCAATAATACCATTGCAACAACAGGACCAATTATCGCACCCGTATGGTCCATAGCCCTATGGAATCCAAACGATTTTCCACGTATATTTTCAGGTGTTGATAGAGATATCAAAGCATCCCTTGGAGATGTTCTCACTCCTTTTCCTACCCTGTCAACAAACCTGATTACAGCTACCTGCCACCACGACCTTGTTATTGCAATTAATGGCCGCCCAAAAGCAGCAAGAGCATAGCCAATTAAAATGAGAAATTTTCTCTTTTTTAGTTTATCAGAAATCCATCCGGAAAATAGCTTGAGCAGGCTTGCTGTTGTTTCTGCAATACCCTCTATTACACCCAATGCTCCTGGTCCTGCTCCAAGTACACTGATAAGGAATATAGGCAGGAGTGGATATATCATTTCACTTGCAGCATCGTTTAGAAGACTTACAAAACCCAGCGCCTTAACATTTCTCGGTATATCTCTGAACAACTTCATTAAGCCCCCTTTTAACCACCTAAAATATAGACTGTCGTAAACAGTAATAACGCAAAAATTCCACAAGTCAAGAAGATTCCCAAAAATCTCATAGACGCAAAGATAATCAGTTAATAGTTAAATAATTGATTAGTTGAATAGTTAAATTGTATGGCTGAAGGTTTTGAGGTTTCAAGGGTTCAAAGTACAACAAAATAATGCAAAACCGCAATTAACGCACAAATGCTATAAACTCAATAAACCCAATAAACTCGAAAAACTAAACAACTCTATAACCATTTTCTCACTTTACTCTTATACTCTCGGTATTTCTCACCGAATATCTCTTCAAGATTATTTTCTTCCATTTGGATAAAAATAATTTCCATTAAAATTATAAAAAGCATCGGGAATATAAATGCAATTAAAGAACCTAGGAGAATCGCAATTCCTAACAATACTGCTAACATCCCCAGATACATAGGATGTCGGCTTATCAGGAAAGGGCCTTTTATTATAAGTGCTTTAGGAGCTTTGTGTGGTTTAACCGTTGTTTCACGTCTTTTAAATAATGAATCAGTCCAGATATTTATAATAATTCCAAAAATAATTAATATGATCCCGGAAAGATTGTATGGGAAATAAATTATCTTCTTAATGGGAAAAATAAAGTGTAATGCGATTGACAATATTAATATAATCAGAAAATAGGCTGTCGGCATTAATTTCGGCTCTCTTTCCATGATTTATTAAATAGTCGAGATCATAAAGAATGTCAAGATAGATTGTTGGTGAGTTAGACTGTTGGTCTGTTAACCAGTTGGTCAGAAATTTATTAAAAGATCTCGCAAAGACGTAAAGGAATTTAGTTGGTATATGAGTATATGGGTTAATGAGTTGATGGGTAAATGGGTGAATGAGTTGCTCTATTAAGTTATTATCGAGTATCTATCATCGAAAATCCATTATCTTTCACTTACTCCCTAATCCCTGCTCCTTAACTATCCTTTTCCCTTGTATTACTGCACCAGGCAGGTCGAGAACTTCTACTTGTAAATCTGGATATTTACGGCAGAAGGCTATACTGTACATACCATACCCACCTCCAACATCCAGGAGCCGCCTTGGTTTTTTAATCGGAGATACCTTTCTAACAATTTCCGGTCCATTATAGTGTGCAAATGTTGCAAGACCACGAATATAGTGTTCCCAAAACTCTGGTGGTCTATCACGAAAATGGAAGTCTTTGATTTTACCGCTCTTAACTGCTCTCTCAATGTCCTAAAATCATTCCATAGTTCGAACAAGAACATGATTGCATCCCTAATAGATGAAGATGAACTCTCTGTTAGCCACTTAGCGGTCTGTTTTGTTATAGAGTAACGCCCATTGCGACGCTTGAGATAGCCAAAACCATTTAATGCATTAAGTAAAGTTTCCACCCCCTCGGGATTACATCCTGTATCTTGTGCAACCTCTTCCGCAGTCTTTTCTCCTTTTGACAAAACTTCAAATACACCAAGACGGGTTCCTGCAATGAGAGTTCGACCAAGAGCAACTCCCCAGAATGACTTCACCAATGGAGTTGGCATTTTACCTGAGCGCACCATCACCTCCTTAATTTCCTATTCTTCCTTTTTGGGGAATACCCCTTTATGGAACAGTAAAGTGAGTCCACAAGGTATCATTAACAATCCTTTAAATCCTCCAACTACTATGCACTTTGTTCACGCAGACCATCGAGTTCTTCGATAAGTGCCTCAGATGGTCCCCGCTCTTCTTGTAGACGTTGGGCCACTTCTTCCACCTCGCGCATTACTCGTAACACGTTTCTCCCAAGTATCTTTAAGATATCCTCATCGCTGTATCCTCGACGGATCAACTCAGCAGTCAACATAGGGAATTTTGAAACATCCTCCAGTCCATCAGGCATAAATAATGTTCCATCAAAATCTGAACCTATTCCTATATAATCTACACCAATCAAATCTCGAATATGGTCAATATGACAAGCTACTTCAGATAGTTTAACTTTCGGTCCCGGATTTTTTTTACACCATTTTTTTATTTCTTCTTTTACTTCTTCTTCAGAATATTCATTTGAATCTTTTAAATATTTAAATTTCTTCTTAATCTTTTTATAATATTTATTTCCTTCCTTTGATATAAAGCCAGGGACAAATGTAACCATGATTATACCACCATTATTAGATAGTCGTTTCAAGACATCGTCAGGTACATTTCTTGGATTACTAACAAGAGCGCGTGCACTTGAGTGGCTAAAGATAACCGGTGCTTCTGTAATATCCATCACATCATTCATTGTTTTCCTGGAAACATGAGATAGGTCAACTATCATGCCGAGTCTGTTCATCTCATGTATGACCTCCCATCCAAACCTAGTGAGACCCTTCGCATCTCCGCCATCTGTAGCAGAGGAAGCCCATGCAACATCTCTGTTATGGGTTAGTGTCATGTAGCGCACACCCAGTTTATAAAACATACGTAGAACAGAGAGAGAATTGCCAATTGAGTGACCTCCTTCTAAACCTATGAGTGAGGCAATTCTCCCAGACTGAAATGTTTGCTCTACCTGAAAAGCAGTAAGCGCTAATTGAAAAGTTTCCGGGTAGCGCAATATCAAACTGTAGATCAGGTCGATTTGTTCCATCGTAGCATGAACGAATTCATTTGTCTTCAACTCAGGTGACACAAATGCTGACCAGAACTGTCCGCCAACTTCACCCTTTCTCAGACGGGGGATATCCGTCTGAAATTCCTCTTGTAGTTGGCTGATATCGATTTTTGAAAACGCATATCCAGTCTTTTCCCTGCATTTCCAGAGTAAATCATTGTGACCATCAATTAGCGGAATTATTTGGTGTAATGCTTTTGCCCTTTTTAAGGGGTCCGATGGCAGTTGTTTATCATAAGTAACCATGAGTAAAACTATATTTCAAATTTTGTTAAAAGTCAAGACAGATGTTAATCCGTTGAATGACCAACAGTCAAATGGTATAATAGTGAAATTGTTACATAGTCTATCTTTTTACGGGTGGAGCTATTTACCAAATCAACTACTATACTAATTAACTAAGTTCCAACGGTTCTTGATAAATTTCAAATAACTGATATAATTTTCATAACAAAAAATGAAGTTGTTTATGAAATTGTATTTTATATCAATATTACTCTTCCCTTTTGCCCAATCCTTTGGCCTAAGTATCCAAGAAGTAAGAGGGATCAGGCAAGAAATTGAAAATTTCAGGACTCATCTAAAAAAAGAAAATGCAGAAGAAATATTTACATCTCATTCAGAAGATGAGATTATGAAAAATTTTAATAAGGCTTTGATAGACATAAAAGAGGATAAATATTATAACAAGAGGGCTCACAAGATAAGTAATTTAGTAAATATATGGGGTTATAGATTAAGAAAAAAATATAAAGAAACAATAGTTGATTCTATCGTCATTGACCTTAGCGAAAATATGAGTTATTGGTTTGACAACAGTGAATCTATATGCACGAATTATTGGCTTAATAAGAGTAAATTAATATATAAAGCAAAAGTTGCTATTGGTAATGAAGAATTTGGAAGGGGAACAAAAATAGACACATATATATTAGGGAAAAAAGTATTGAAACCAGAAATTCACTGGAAGAAACGCAATCTCAAAATACCTTATGGACACTTACTTAATCCCTTTGGAGCAAGAAAACTTGATTTATGGGAAAATGGTGAATATACCCTCTATACGTGTCATGGAACAAATGCTACAAGTTCAATAGGAAAACATATAAGCCTTGGTTGTGTAAGATTTTATAATATAGATATCTTAATTCTATATGAATTAGTTGGGGAGAATGAGACTGTTGTGGTAGTGAAAGAGTGATTTTAGGGATTAGGGTATGGGATTTAGGATTTAGCGTTATATATTTTTTAAATTCTAATAAAACTCATTTAAATGTCGAATCAATTAGTTAAAAGAATAGAAGAAGCATCAATGAATGCATGGCCATCCTTACAAACATTATTGTAGGATGGATGGATTCCAAGATTCACAAATGGATATACAAGAAGAGCGAATTCAATTAATCCAATATATCCACCAGAGATAAATGTTAATGATAAAATTGAATATTGCAGTAAGCTATACGAATCAAAAGGATTAAGAACGAAAAGTTGAGAAGGTTTGAGTTATATTAATTTCAAACATATTCTCTTATCAACTAACCCCATCCCCATTAAACCTTTCTATAAAATTTTGAATTTGAACTCCCCAGTTTTGTCCCAGCATAGGATGGACAAATCCACCACCACCTAAAGATAGAATCTTAAATTTGTGTTTCTTTCGCAGGTCCATAAGAACTTTTGAGGCATAATCATATGCATCCTTGGTTAATTGCATACTGGAAATAGAGCATTCTTTTGAACCATCTACCCCCATCTGTAAAATTAGAATTTCTGGGGCAAAATCTTTAATTAACTCAGGTACCAGGTTAAATTTTGAAATAAACTCCCTATCTTCACATAAAGCAGGAAGCCGAAAATTTTTATTAAAACCTTTCCCCTCACCTTCCCCACTTTCATTTTCGAACCCACTTCTAAACGGATAAAGCGTATCCGGGTCCTGATGAAGGGAAATAGTGTAAACCTTAGAATTATTATAAAAAGCACGCTGGGTGCCATCACCATGATGAGCATCATAATCAATAATCATAATTCTCTTTATATTTTTTCTTTTTAATAAATAATTAGCAGTAATGGCTACATCATTAAATATGCAAAAACCTCTACCTTTATTCTCAAAAGCATGATGCCAGCCACCACAAATGTTTATGCCAACATTAAAATCATTATCTATAATATAATTTGCTGCAGTAACAGAAGCACTTACACTCAGTAAAGCTATATCGTAAATGCCTTTAAAAGCAGGAACCTCTTCACCAAAAGACCCCTTACCGGTATTGCTAACTTCCTGGACATTTTTTATATAATCAGGGGTATGAAAAAGTTTAATAATTTCTTCTGAAATTATCTCAGGCTTTTTGACAGTAAGGTTATCTAATAGATTTAATTTTTTAAATTCTTCTAATGCTTTTTCATACCGGTCTCCTCTCATGGGATGACCATAGCCAAAATCCAGTTTTTTAAAATTATCACTATAAATAAATATGACATTATTCATGACTCTTTCAGCAAAACATCGTAATGCAAAACTGCATCAATAGATTCATTTTTCAAACTTATTTCCAACTCCGCACCAAAAGTCCAGGACAACATCACCTTCTTTAATACCAATATCCTCCAGGACCACCTTGCTTTCTCCGTTTAACCATCTTTCAGCATCGATTCTTATAATTTTCCGACCTTTAAGAATATTGCAATTTCAGATAACGTCTGGCGGATAAAAGAAGTTGCCGACCACAATTTGGGGAAATCTTTGATTTCCCTTTTATCCGCTGTTAGACGATAGTGCGAACAAAGGGGCATATTTATTACTTCTTCCCCTATTTCGGTATTCCTATCCATCTTGGAGTCCTGTTCATATATTCCCGATGTGCAGCGCCAAACTTCTCAAGGCAGAAGCGTTCTTCTGCGGTTACAAGAATAGTCGACAAAATTATAAATACAATCGAAAACAATAAGAAAACCCATGATGCCGAAGCTATGCCTGCACCTATAAATATCAAAAACGAAGACAGAACCATGGGATGTCTGGAATAACGATAAAGCCCTTTGGTCCACGCTTCATCAAGCGGGATATTAGCAATGTTCACCATAGCCATCGTCCACGCAATCACTCCCAATATACAAATAGCAAGACCTGCATAAAACCATATCGTCCCTAATTGTAACGGGAGGAAAATAGAATATATAAACAGTCCAAAAAACAAAATAACGTTCGTGAAAATGAAGATTATGTTCTCAGCCTTGTTATAAGCAGGACTTTCCATTTTTTTCGTTACATCTTTAATAATTAGCATCATTATAAGGGGATGTAATGAAAGATATAGTGTGAGAATCCAAGCATTCCATACCCCTATTTCAAAAGCTGGTATAAGTGACATTTTCCTCTCCTTCTTTAACTTTTTGCCCCGAAGTGAGCATTTCGCCTAACTCGTTTATATCCGTAGTTAAGTGCGTATATACCTCCGATATGGTGTTATATCCGAAGTAAACTTCGGATATACTTCCCTATAGGTAGCCTTTTCTGTCTTTATTTATCACCTCCTACGGCATATAAATTATCCAAATGATTGACTATCTTTCCTATAGACTTTTTACTAACATGTGTGTATATCTCAGTGGTTTTTGAACTTTTGTCTGCCTGTGCGTTGCCTGTCTGCCGTAGCACAGGCAGGCACGCAGACAGGTGCTCTAATAATTCCTGTATATATCTTAAATTACTTACAGTTTGCCTAATGGTTTTTTTGATTATATTGACTCTCATTTCACCTACCTATCATATAAAAAAGTTAAGGAGAAGTCAAGAAAAGAGTTTAAGTCTACTCCTAGGTTTAGGTAAAGAGTTTAAAGTCAAGAAGCCTGCCCCACCTGCCCTATGTAATGTCTACTATTACATCGGGGCTTACCCAACCTGTCACACTTGTCATATGTAATGCGTAGCTATTACTGTATGATGTAATAAATCACTATTACATCGGGGCCTGTCCTGCTTGCCACACTTGTCATATGTAATGCGTAGCTATTACTGTATGATGTAATGTATTACTATTACATTAGTGGTGTAATGCAACGCTATTACTCTGGGACCTGTCCAATGTAATGTTCACTATTACATCGGGGCCTGCCCCGTGTAATGCAATGCTATTATACCGGGGTGGAATGTAAAACTATTCCACTTGGGGCCTGCCAAATGAAGTGAGTATCTACTTCATAATGGGCCTGCCCAATGAAGTGAGGATCTACTTCATAATGGGTC
>CAYZBF010000002.1:0-151025 GCA_964476585.1 uncultured bacterium
GGCTGGTTTTTAAGCCATCGATTGGCGAAAAGAGAATTCAGGCGGACTGGTGTTATCACTTTTGTAGGCAAAGTAGTAACCGCAGTATGGGGCGCTACTACCATTGGTATATTCATCATAATACTCTTCGGGTGGATAAGTGAATTCTCTAATCCGGTACTGATACCAGCGTTCATAGCAATATTAGCAGGTAATGCATTCTTCATCAGTTCATTCCTGATTTCCAGTCGAATCTCAATGCTTTTCTCTCCCCTATGGTGGATAGGTGCAATCTTTATGGCTATCTATCCCGGGATATCTTTCTATATCTTTATTGTCCTGATTTTTCTAACTATGATAGCCCCTGGTTTAATCACAAAAGTAGAGAGGAAGGGTCAGTAAAAGAAAATGGTTGACTTTGATCCAAAAGAACTGAACCATCTTATACACTCCCCTATCCGGCTCGGGATAATAACAATCTTAAATTCCTTAGAAGTAGTGAGCTTCAATTATCTAAAGGAAAAATTGAGCGTTACTGATGGTAACCTGAGCAGTCATATTGAGAAACTGGAAGAAGCAGGCTACATAGATGTTAAAAAAGAATTCGTCAAGAAAAAACCGCATACCTCATATAGAATCACAGAAAAAGGTATAAAAGCGTTCAGGAAATACATTGAACTACTGGGAAACATCATAAAAGGAGGAACCGAACATAATGACTCAGAATCATAGATTCTTTTTAATTTGTGTAATACCTATAATACTTTTTGCGGAAACGACTATAAAAGGAAGTGTAAAAAACGAAAAAGGAGAACTTCTTCCAGATGCAAATATATTCCTCGAAAAGACAATGGATGGTGCAACATCAAACAGTGATGGAAAGTTTTACTTCAAAACAAAAAAGAAAGGAACTTATACACTGCTTGTTAGATACCTCGGATATAGAGAATGGAAAAAGGTAATAGACCTAAAGGGTGGGATAATAAATATAGATGCCATCTTAAAGAGTGAAATGATTGAAACCGCAGGTATTACTGTAAAGGCAAGTTCATTCACCACTGGTGAAGAAGAAGGTGTTACACTCACACCTCTTGAGGTCTTAATGACCCCGGGTTCTGCAGCAGATATCTGCTGGGCCATAAAATCATATCCGGGTGTCCAGCAATTTGGTGATGGTGCCGGACTCTTTGTGCGAGGAGGTGAGGTTACCGAGACAAGATTTATCCTTGATGGGGCCTCTATTTATCATCCATACAGATACGAATCACCTACCGGCGGATTCTTTGGGACATTTTCTCCCTTTCTACTAAAAGGGACCTTTTTCTCATCCGGGGGATTTGGAAGTGAGTACGGAAATGCCTTATCCGGGGTTCTCGCAATGAAAAGCCTTGACCCACCAACAAAGCCGGCACTCAACCTTGGGTTTGGGCTTGCCAATCTCTCTCTAATTGGTTGGGTTCCTATAAAAGGAGATAAATTTGGGATTAATTTCTCAGGGAATAAAAGCAACACGAAATCGATGTTCGATTTCAACAAAGTCGAAGAACAGTTTACTCAATATCCTTCTGCCTATGATCTAAATTTAAATCTGGGATACCGATACTCAAAAAAGGGTCTTGTTAAACTCTTTCTCTTCAAGGAAAAAGACGAAATAGGTGTCAAATTAGATGACCCTACCTGGGAAGGAATCTATAATGGAAGTGGCGAAAATAATCTCTATAACCTTCAAATAGCTCACGTGGTATCTGAAGACTGGCTTTTTAATATGAACATTAGTCATACTAGATTCCTCGGGAATTCCAAGATTACTGTTAGAGATACTACGATACTTGATATTAACACAGAAGATAGAATCAACCAGGCAAGAGTAACTTTTGAGCATCCTGATTGGAAACTAAAATACGGAGGCGAATTCAGCCATCTAAAAGACTATTATAAAGGGCTTTCGCCTGAGGAGGACAGTCTGGATCCTTCTGTAGAAAGTAGAATATTCGACAATGAATATCAATCAAAAATAGGTTCAGGATTTATAGAAATGACATATGACTTACCGAACAACATCTCTCTAACAACTGGTATTAGAGGTGATTATGAATTCGAAAGGAGTCAATATACACTTGATCCCAAATTCTCCCTGTCGTGGCAACCAGCAAAGGGATTAATATTCGCTGCAGCAACAGGAATATTCCATCAATTCCCTCTTCCTATGAAATATGATCCGGATTACGGTAACACCAATCTAGGGACAATGGAAGCAAAACATTATATCATCTCTGCTATCTATAAGAAAGAAAATGATATAATAAGGTTTGAAGCTTATTACAAGGATTACAGCAAACTTATTAAGGAGGATGATTCACTGAACTACACAGCAAATGGGAATGGGTATGCCAAGGGTATTGACTTCTTTATGAAGAAAGACCTTGGAAGGTTATCCGGTAGATTATCCTACTCTTACCTAATAGCAAGAAGAAACTGGAAGGACTTTCCTTATCTTGCACCTCCAGAGTTCGATATCACTCATAATCTGAATACAATCGTCAATCTAAATCTAACCAGTTACCTCTCAATAGGGACCAGATTTACTTATTCTACTGGAAAACCTTATACTCCAGCAGGTGGCGATTTTCACTCAAAGAGGGTTCCAGATTATTACAAACTCGATTTCAGTCTTTCCTACTTGCACTCATTCTATTCTGGAAATTTTACAGTTTTTTATCTCGCCGTTAATAATTTAACTAATAGAATAAATATTCTTGACTATCACAACGGTGATGAGAATGAGCCGTTAACCAGTTCATATAAGAGGCTTTATTACTTTGGTGTATCATTTGAAATTTAAAAAAGAAACTCACCACAAAGGCACAGAAGCTTCGCTTCAATTCAAAATGGAAAATGTAAATTGAAAAATGAAAAATATATACACCACTCTACCTGATAATATCTATACCTTAGTGTATTCGTATACTTTGCAACCTTTGCGTGAAATCGAGGAGTGGTGTGGTAATTTTGCACTTCTTGCCCCATTAGATATGAAATTATCTAACGGGGTGAACATTTTGCAATCTTCATTCTTAAATGTGTATAACACTGTGTCCGTGGCTAATTAAAAATGGAGGTTTAAATGAAGAAATTCTATTTAATTATAATCTTACTTCTCTTTCCAACCCTTACAAAGGCAGAGGAAGGAACATCCATTGATTCACTTATCATCTCTCTTAAAGAACAACAGCAGGTGGCTCTGAATGACGCAGATATAGAAAAGTTTAAGCAAGTAGCGGTCAAACTCGAAAGATTATCCACATTTGGAGAAAGAGACTGGCTAATCAATTACTACCTTGCCTATAACTACTACAGGATGAGCACCATTACCCAGGATAAAGGAGATGCTACGAAATATATCGAAGAAGCTAAGAAGTTGATTCTTAAATCAATAGAGCAAAAGGATGATTTCGTAGAATCTCATGCTCTTTATTCATCGATACTGGGACTTGAGATCGGACTTAAGCCCCATCTTGGGATGATAAATGGTGTCAAATCAGGTAAGGAGATAGCAAAAGCTTATAAACTGGAAGCGAAAAATCCAAGGGTTTATTTAATGGATGGTATAGGTGCTTTAAATACACCTCCTATGTTTGGAGGTGGAATAGATAAGGCAGTCGAAAAACTTACTAAAGCGAAAGAAATTTTTGAGATTGAAACATCCGATAGGGGAATTTATCCTGACTGGGGAAAGGATGAGGTCTATATCTGGCTAGGGATAACTTTTGAGAAGAAAGAGGAAGTATCTAAAGCACTGCAATTTTATAAGAAAACATTGGAGGTAAACCCGGATAACGGTTGGGCAAAAAAACTAATTCATAAAATCGAGAAATAGGAAAAAGTAGGATGGTATCCTTTAATCCTTGATTCTCTTCAACACCCCTGTTCCGTTTGAGACCCAGTTGATAGAGAAACATTTCAAACGTTCTAAGCCCTGTAATCTTCTATTCAGCCCTATCTTCATGGATAGTGTATATATGTTATCAATTGTATAAACACCCCACCTTCCCAGATAATAAGGATTATTACTTTGAACTGGTATTGAAGTAAAAGCCTTTTCAAAACCTGCTTCCCGTGCCATCTCCCAATGCTCTTCTCTTGCTCTTCCAAAGGGGTAAGAGAAATATTTAACCCTTTCCCCTATCTCGTCTGAAATCTTACCATAGGAGTTTTTCAGATCTTTTCTTACCAAATCCTTAGAAACCCTTGTGTAGTCTGGATGTAGATGAGAATGTGAGCCAATGGTAACACCATATCTATGCATCTCTCTTATTCTATCCCATGAGAGGTGAACAAATGATTTTCCAAGTGTTACATCCCAATCGTTCTTCCTGCCCGCATATCCACTTACAACGAATATCAAAGGCGTAGCACCCTCATCCTGAAGAATAGGAAAGGCGTATCTATATAGGTTTTCAAATCCGTCATCGAATGTAATAAGAACTCCTGTAGACCTTTTGAAGAATTCTTTCGGTGATAAAATTTTTAATCCTAAATTTTTAATGTACCTAATGTGTTCCCTGAAGGTAGGAGGCGAAACAACTGAACCATAGGGAGCAAGAGTTGGAGCTATATTATGATAGAGAAGGATTGATTTCATAGTAGAAGTCAAGAACTTCCTTACTTATCTTATCCCAGGAATAACATTCAGCACTCTTAAGGCCTCCATTTATCAGGGAAGATTGAAGGGCTTCGTCCTTCATTACACGAATAATTGCTCTTGCAATTCCCTTAGAATCAGCGGGAGGAACAAGCAAACCATTTTTCTCATCTTCTATAACACATCTGTACCCGGGGATGTCCGAAGCAATGACCGGGACTCCTGAAGCCATAGCTTCGATCAGGACGATGCCAAAACTCTCTCCTGTTATTGCAGGAGATATAAAAATAGTGGCTCTCCTGAAAATCTCGGGCAACTCCAGAGGTGCAACAAATCCTAGAAAGTGAATGGAATCTCCAAACTCTTTGGGAATATTCAATTTCGTTTCTTTATAACTTCCACCCACCACAGTAAGCGTTGCCTCGGGTATCACTTTTTTAACTATAGGGAAGGCATGGATAAGAAACTGTAAACCCTTTCGCGGCTCAATCCTTCCAACAAATAAGATCTCTTTTGATGAGTCCTTAATAGATTTTCCTGGTTTAAACCTTTCTGTATCCACTCCGTTTGGAATAATACGATAAACCCCAGGTAGATACCTTGCAATGGAATTACGGGCAGTTCGGGAGACTGCAATCTTTCCATTTATGCGCTTGAAATAGTTCTGCAAATACCCTTTAAATACTTTGAAAGGAACTGAAGACTCAAAGGTTGGATGGAATGTAAATATATTTGTTTTTCTGGAAACTCTTAAGGCTAAAATTGGCAGGGTTGGAGCGAGTGTGCCATGGATATGGATGACGTCAAACTTATTCACAATCATAAAAAGTTTACTTCCACTCACTCCATATGTAATTCTTGAACAGGATCGATTGGCAGGGATGACTATGGATCTTCCAACCCTTATGACTCTCTCCTCGTCAGGCCGAAGATCACCTTCTATATTAGCCGTAAGAATCGAAACCGAGTGACCCTTCCTCTCAAACTGATTTGCAAGATTATATATATGTTCGCTTACACCGCCTACATGTGGATAATAAATATCGGAAACAAATAAAATCTTCATTTTTCTGTTATGCTCCCGTTAAAAAATTTGATAAAATTGCCAAATCTTATTGTTCTCAAGGATTCAAGGGGTCGAGGGGTCAAAGACAAATTAGTCATAAGTCATTAGTCTTTAGTCATAAGTAGATAAATCATTTTTCATTTTACATTTTGCCTGTCTGCCGTGGCAACGGCGCAGGTAAACAATTTTCATTTCTTTGCGGCTCCGCTAGATATTAATCTTTCCAGACCCTCTGAAAGACAAACCATTGATCGGGAAACATTGATATCGCTTTCTCAAGCATCTTAACCATCGCCGAGAGCAACTCATCTTCCGAATCATAATCATCCGGATATATAGGAGTGAAAAATCTTCCTTGATACCGAGGGGTATCGGGATCCAGGGCCATAAAACCTACAATCAGTGGTGCCCCTGTTCTCTTGGACAGGAGTGCCACTCCTCTCGGGATTGACACAGTTCTCCCGAAAAACTCATAATCTACTCCTGAGTCTTGAATGTCTCTATCTGCTATTAGAACCACGATTTTATTTTCTTTAAGTAATCTCACCAAGGTAAAGACAAGTCTTCTTTCCTCCAGGCGTAAAATCTTATTACCTAAATGTTCTCTGTAACGATTGTAAAAACGGAAGAACCTCATACCTGGTCCCTTTGATTCTGCAACAGAATATAGCGGAAAACCAAGGGAAGATAGATAAGGTCCTGCAAGTTCCATTCCACCGAGATGGGAAGCAATGAGTATTAATCCCCTACCTTTCTCCAGTTCCTTTCTAAGGAGATTAACTCTATAGGACTCAACCATAGAGTTCAAATATGACGGAGTCATATTTGGTATATTCAGAATATCACTATACACCAGTGCAAATTTGATAAAGGTTGATTTTACCTCGCTCTCTTTTACTTCTCCCTTTATTGTCTTTATATTATCCCTTACCACTTCCCTTCTACACCTTGCAACTAAATACCATAATAGACCAATAATCCTTACTATCCTGTCTCGAAAACCAATTGTGGTAAAACGAGCTATCTGGGTTATGATTAACATCAAAAACTGTTTCATTTTTAGTGATCCGTAGAGCCAAATCCGGAATTATTTCTGGTTGTTTCCTCTAAACCGTCTGTTTCCTCTAACCCTACCCTCACTATAGAGGTTATAACCAGTTGAGCTATTCTATCGCCTTTCTTTATCTTAAAATCCCCACTGCTGAAGTTGAAGAGTATAACCTTTATCTCTCCACGATAATCAGAATCAATTGTTCCAGGAGAATTAAGAATCCCTATTCCTGAACGTGCGGCAAGTCCGCTCCTCGGGCGCACCTGACCTTCCATGCCAAAAGGGATCTCAACAGCAATTCCTGTTGGAACTACTTTGAAATCACCTGCCCCGATTACGCATTCTTCTCTTGCATAAAGGTCTAAACCCGAACTCCCCTCTGTCTGATAATTGGGTAACGGGAGTGTTCTATCCAGACGCTTAACTCTTATTTCTAAAGGCATGAAGACCTTCTTTTAGAATATTCATTGCATCTCGAAGGTCATCCTCCTTCAAAACATACGCTATCCTTGCTTCATCCTTCCCCTTACCAGGAGTCCTGTAGAAACCAGCAGCAGGAGCAAGCATTACAGTCTTCCCATCCTTTTCAAAATCTGTTAACATCCAGCGAACAAACTCCTCACTATCCAGAACAGGCAGTTTCACAACTGTATAGAAAGCTCCCTCAGGTTTTAAAGTAAAGGCTCCTTCTATCGCCTGAATCTCCTCATAGACAACGTCACGGCGATGCTCGTATTCCTTCATCATATCCTTCAAAAATTCATGCCTTCGATTAAAACCTGCCGAAGCACCATATTGTTCTATTGTAGGTGGACAGAGCCGTGCCATCCCAAATTTCAAGAGAGATTTGTACAATTCTTTATTCTTTGTCACAACAAACCCGATCCTTGCTCCACAGCAACTAAAGCGTTTCGATATAGAATCAGCAATAGCAATCCTATCTTGCACAGATTCAAAACTGAGGAAAGAAGAGCACTCTTTTCCATCAAAGACAAACTCTCTGTAAACCTCGTCAGAAAACAACCAAAGATCATTCCTTAACGCAATATCAACTATCATCTCCATTTCATTACACCGCAACACAGTACCCGTTGGATTGTTAGGTGTACAGACAAGTATAGCTTTTGTTTTATCGGTAATAAGACTTTCAATCTTCTCCTTAGGCGGAAGGTGGAATCCATCTTCAACAGAAGTAGTGACAGGAACAATATTCACTCCAACTATACATGCTATGCTATTATAATTGGCATAGAATGGCTCAGGGATTATTATCCCATCCCCAGGATTGAGGGTTGACAGCATCAGAAAAAGAACAGCCTCACTCCCCCCTGTGGTTATGAAGACATCTCCGGGTTCAATATTCAAGGAATAGTCCTCATTTAGGTAATGAGCTATAGCCTCTCGTAACATTGGAATCCCCTGGGATGGACCATAAGAGAGAACCTTTTGCTCAAAATTTCGAATTGGATCGAATATTAAATCAGGAGTCTTCACATCTGGTTGTCCAATATTCAGGTGATAGACATGAATACCCCGCGTTTTTGCCTCATCTGCGTAAGGTATGAGTTTCCTGATAGGAGATTGGGGAATAGTTTTCCCTTTATTCGAAATCATTAATCCTCCTTTTTTAAGCCAAGATACTGATCAAGGGCGTCTGAAAGTATATCAAGTCCTTCCTCAAGCATTTCAGAGTCAAGAAAGCGGTAATCAATAAGTACCTCCCCAGTATCCTCATAATCACTTGAATGAAAGTGAGTTGCAGGAGCAACAAATACTGTCTTTTTATCTCGGTTATAACCTGTTAATAACCATTCTACAAACGTTTCAGTATTCGGAACTGGAAGCCTGAGAAAAACAGAACCCGTGGCTATGGACACTGAAGCAGAAATATCTTCTCTTTCTTCTACAAAGCTCTCTATAATCTTCTTTTTGAAATTCATTATATCCTTTCTTTCTTCACGTATTCCTTCACCATTTTTAATAAAATAATCGAGAAAGCTAAGCTGGTAAGGAGAAACCGGGAATAGATCCGCAGCAATCCTACCAATTCTTTCGGGCAAGGTTTTATGAAAGATAAGGACAGTAACATCATCCATTGAGAAGTCTTTCAGTGGTGATAAAATCTGTATCACTCGTTCACTCTCTAGGGCAATATTTCGAATTGTTATATACTCCTCTTCATTACTCACAAGGTTAGAGAGCGTTTCATCAACTGCAATATATAGATAATAGTTTCGACATACAAATAGGATCCTTTCCAATGTTTCTTCGGGGTAGATTATGCTACCTGAAAAACTTGGTGCAGAATAATAAAATAACCTGCTTCTTGGTGTTATTTTATTCTCTATCTCTTTACGATATGGTAGATCATAATCATCCTGCATACTTGTTTCTATATAAAGTAGTTTTAAGCCCAGGGATTCAGAGCACTGTTTCAGAAAATAAGGAATAGGTGCAGGAGTTACTATTTCATCATTCAAATTCAGCACAGAAAAAAAAAGAGTATAATATGCTGAAAACTGATTTGGTAAAAGTAATATTTTATAAGAGGAATCTACTTCTAAATATTCCTTAAGTTCTTCCACCACAAAACTCAACTGTACTGGGTTGATTTCTTTCATTATATCTTGTGTAATAGGGCTAATAGTAAAAAGGTTAATTATCTGAACGTCTCTGTCCCTCCAGTACCCATACCTTTCCAAATAAAGATTGAATAAAAATGGCTCATAAAGATTTGCTCTCCTCGAACAATATGCATCACCAGGAGACATTTTTACTTTCCCCTAAAAGGGTAATATTGAAGACTTCTGGCTTGAAGAAGCGTTCCTGTATATCTTTTACCTCTTCAAATTTAACGCTATTGATCCTTTTTAAGAGTTCTGGAATAGAAACTCTTTTCCCAAGATACATTTCCTCCTTTACATTCCTACCCATCCTGCTAGCATTATCTTCCATAGAAATCACAATATTTCCCCTTATCCTTTCTTTGGCCACTTCGACCTCTTCTCTCGAGAATCTGAGAGAATTAAACAAATCTATAATTGCATCCAAAGTCTTTGATAGTTTATCCTTGTCTGTTGATAAATAAATATAAAAGATACCGGTATCGCTGAAAAATTCAGGGAAAGCTGAGACATAATACACCAAACCCATCTCTTGACGCAATTTCTGGAATAATCTTGAACTCATCCCCATACCTAAAATGGAAAGCCCAATAAGAAAAGGAAACCTTTCTTTATTATTATAGGGAAAACACTTTGAAGATAGGGTAACATATTCATGATTTAACTCAGGCTTTGAAACGATATTGACACGAGTCTGTTTTTCTGGAAGGAATTCTCTCTCAAATCCTTTACCTTTTCTGTCTCCAAGCTTTTCACTAATTTGAACACATAACTCTCTATGATCCACCTTACCCACTGATGTAACGAATATCCTATCAGTAGTATAATTTTTTTGCCAGAAATTTCTAATATCACTAAAAGTAATACTTTGAACTGATGCAGGTGTTCCCAATATCGGCGAAGATAGAGGATGGTCCTTTCCAAAAGTGGTGCCCATGGCATAAAAGAAAAGAAGACTTTCTGGAGAATCATAGAAACTTTTGATCTCTTCCTGTATCACCAAACGTTCCATTTCAATCGAATCTTCCCTGAACAAAGGATTCCTTATCAAATCCAAGAGAACATCTACTGCGAGTGGAAGTTCCTCAGGAAGGATATGAGCATAGAAAGAGGTCCATTCCCTAGATGTTGAAGCATTCACAATTCCACCTCTGGATTCTATCGCGGTTGATATATCTCTCTCGCTTCTTTCCTTTGTACCCTTAAATACCGCGTGCTCAATGAAATGACATATACCCTCCTCCTTCTTGCTCTCATCCCTTGATCCTATTTTCACATAAAAACCTATAATTGTCGAGAGAGCTGCCGGTATAAATTCTGAAACCACCGTTACTCCTGAAGGAAGGATAGTCTTTTTATAATTAATCATTGAGCCTAATCAATTTTGCCCTGGCTTCCGCATATACTATGTCTTCAGGATCCTTTAAGAGTGACTTTGCTGTTACGACCTTCCCCCTATCTTCGATCACTTCACCTTCTACTATATATTCAGCACCTATTTTCACAGGTTTTTTGAATCTGACAGTAATTTCTCCTGTTGCATACTTTCCTCCTAGGGATACCCCTGCGTACACAGCAAGCTCATCAAGAACTGTAGCTATTAGTCCACCATGGACCACACCACTGTACCCCTGCATATAAGGCGGAAATTTTATTCTTGCGCGTGAACCCTCTTCATGAAGCTCAATATTAAGTTGTAAGCCATTTTTGTTTTTCTTTCCACATGCAAAACAATAATCATCTAATTGAAATTCCATAGGAATATGATAAAGAATTCACTTAATATGTCAATGGGGATAGCTGCTCAATAGCTCTAAGCAAAACGAAAAAATTAGACGCAGATAAACACAGAAAATATTAGAGCACTAGAGCAAAAATAAAAGAGTTTGTCAGTTGGTAAGTTAGTCAGTTTTTTTATTGATATAAGTGGTTTAATTGATAATACTTCTTCTTTTTTTAACCTTATCTAAGCAATCTCGAATCTTAACCGTCCAACACACCAATTCACCAATCGTCTAACTAAGAAGATACAAGAAAGCTTGTCAAAATGTTATTTATCAATAATATTTATTGTGAATTTCTGAATATAATAGAAAGGAAAGGATACTACAGAAAATGGATGATGATATCTTAATTGAAAAGTGTAAGAAGGGTAATATGGAAGCATATGGAGAATTAGTAAAAAGATACATGAAAAAGGCTTATAATGTAGCTCTTTATTTCACAAGAGATCCAAATGATGCATGGGATATATCTCAAGAAGGGTTTTTGAATGCATGGAAGGCAATAAGGCGATTCAATACAAAAAAGGCATTCTTCCCGTGGTTGTACACAATAATAAAGAACGAATCAATGAAGAAATTTAGAAGAGAAAAAAGAAAAAATAGAGGAAATCCTATTCCAATAACTGTTATTGAATCACCACATAAGAGATTGGAGAAAATTGAAAGTATAGAAAGGCTTAAAAGAGCTATCTCACGGCTTGATAGAAAAAAGCAGGAAATAATATATATGAGACATTTTGCAAAGATGAGTTATAATGAAATTGCAGAATCACTGAATATTGCAAAAGGCACTGTAATGTCCCGCCTATATTATGCAAGAAAAGCGCTTCTAGAGGAATACAGGAATGGCTGATTTAGATACCCTTATAAATAAGTACCTTGATAAAGAATTATCCAAAAAGGAAAAAGAAGAACTTCAGAATCGTGTCGAAAAAGACAAAAAATTAAAGAAAGAATTAAAGGAATTGGACGAAATGAGGGAGGTGATTTCAATGCTAAAACCAAAGGATCCGGATAAAGAATGGGAGAGATACTGGAGCAATCTTTATAATCGCCTTGAAAGAGGTATTGGCTGGATAATAACATCAATCGGAGCAATACTCTTGCTAACATTCGCTGGATTTCAACTAGTGAAGGAACTCATAAAAGACCCGGAACTCGCCCTTTATGCAAAGATTGGTATAATAGCGTTGATGATAGGTTTTGTAATCCTTTTTGTCTCTGTAGTGCGGGAAAGAATCTTTATGGGAAAATCGGATAAATATTCAAAGGAGGTAAAACGATGATACTTTCAACATCTCATACTGTGCCAGGGAAAGAAATTAAGGAAACTCTTGGCATTGTAAAAGGTAATACGGTTAGAGCGAGACATATAGGTAGAGATATTATGGCTGGTTTAAGAAATATAGTGGGTGGAGAGATAACTGAATATACAAAAATGCTTGCTGAATCAAGAGAGCAGTCAATCGATAGAATGATAGAAGAAGCAGAATCACTGGGTGCAGATGCTATAGTAGGTATTCGTTTTGTAACCTCATCGGTTATGCAGCGTGCATCTGAATTACTCGCTTACGGAACAGCAATAAAGCTGAAATAGTTAAATACACTTATCTGTGTCTATCTGCGTTCATCTGCGGCCAAATTTGTTAAATCTATTCAAATAATGCCTGTACAAAATCCTCTGCGTTAAATGGTATCAAATCTTCTAACTCCTCACCTATACCCAAAAAACGGATTGGTATATCTAATTCTTCTACAATTGCAATTACCATTCCTCCTTTTGCAGTACCATCAAGTTTAGCAAGAGCAACACCAGTAATCCCAATAGCATCATTAAAATTCTTAGCCTGTTGCAGAGTATTCCCACCTATATTAGCATCAATCACAAGGATTGTTTCATGTGGTAGATCCTCTCTCTTTTTTGAAAGAACCCTCTTTATTTTCTTCATTTCCTCCATAAGATTCCTCTTGGTATGGAGTCTTCCCGCTGTATCAATTAAAAGATAATCCATACCCCTCGCCATAGCTGCATCAACGGCATCAAATGCAACAGAAGCTGGATCTGCTCCATAATGAGATTCCACAACTTCTACCCCAATCCTTTTCCCCCATTCTTTCAGTTGTTCTCCTGCTCCTGTTCGATATGTATCCGCACATGCGAAAATAACCTTATTCCCCCCCTCCTTAAGCATATATCCTCTTTTCCCTATGGTTGTGGTCTTCCCAACGCCATTAACCCCAACATATAGTTCAACAATAGAGGGCTTTCCATCCAGACTTTTATTCGGTTGTTTATTAAGGATATCAATCAGTTCTTTTTGAATTCGAGGATAGTACTCTTGAGGCCCTACACTCTCAAGAACATCAATCAACCTTTTCACCGTAAAAAGCCCCAAATCCGCCTGAACCAGGAGATCTTCTATATCAAATAAAAGATCCGGATCACGCCTTCCGATTAGATTTCTTATCTTCTTGCTAAAACTACTCCTTGTCTTCTTTAGAGCCTCGCGAAGCCCCATACTCCGCAACCTCCCTTTCTAATCTCCTTATCCTTTCAGAGAGTGCAGTTACAGCTTCTGTTATAAAACCTACTGTGAAGAGTACTAAGCCTGAGACCACTAATAGGATGACGAGATAGAGGATGGGTCGGTAACCGTGATGATAAACAAACCGCTGAATAATCCCATATACCCCTATAAGGAAACCAAGTAGGATAAGTACCATCCCTGAAGTCCCAAAGAAAAGTAAAGGTTTTTTCAAAAGAGAAATTTGCAACTTTACTGACAATAGATCCATAACTCCTATCACTATCCTGCCTTTACCTTTATATTTGGACTCACCATGTAACCGGGAACGCAATTTAACTTTTACCTCAGAGACGGTAAATCCTTTACTCACTGCAAGGGATACGATATAACGGTGCCAGTCTTTCCGGAGGTTTATCTCTTCTAATACTTTACTTCTTAGCGCCTTAATAGCATTCTGGTCATGAATAGGTAGATGAAATAGATGACGAGATAACCAATTATAAACCGCCGATACAAACCTTTTCTGGTACTGCCCCTCTTTCCAGCCGGTTACTATATCAAAACCTTTTTCCATTTCATCCAAGAGTAATGGAATGTCATGTGCATCAAACTGAAGGTCTGAATCCATAAGGACTAATATTGGAGAATCAGCATTGTGAAAACCTGTAAGTATTGCTTCGGTTTTACCAAGATTTAATCGATGTCGAACAACCTTTAAATATTTGTATTCCCTGGATAATTTCAGAGCTTCATCATAGGTTCCATCTATGCTTCCATCATCCACCAGGACAACCTCATAATCTCTCTCATCCCCATCGACCATATCCTGTATCTCTTTCATAAGTGGGTCGATATTAGCCCCCTCGTTATAGGCGGGGATAATTATTGTGATTCTTTGCTTACCCATTCTTTGGTCTTCTCCATTCCTTCTTTCAGTGAAAATCCCATTTCATATCTAATGGAATTATTAATACTTCTACAGCGGTCACGCGATATCTCACTTAGGTATTAGTTTTAGAAATCTCCTCTTTCCAAGCTTTATGATAGTTTCATCGTCAAAGGAAACATTCAAAGTGGAATCACTAATTCTCTCGCCATCAATCCTTAGAGCTCCCTGCTCTATTAATCTCCTTGCCTCGCCTCTGGAACTGACCAGTCCAGCCTTATCAAGTAATTCGACTATCCAGATATCTTCTTCCTTTTTAACATAAAATTCATCGATATCCTGGGGCACTTCTTCTCTAGAAAATACCCTAATAAATTCTGTCCTCTCTCTCTTTGCATCCTCTTTTGAATTATATAGCCTAACAATTCCTTCTGCGAGATCGAGCTTCAGATCCATTGGATTCTCTCCTCTTTTCAATCTCTTCTTCAATTCACCAAGGGATTCTTCATCGTAATCCAGACAGAGTGCATAATATCGCAGTATTAATTTATCAGGAATTGACATTACCTTACCAAACTGCTGTTTTGCTGATTCTTCAATACCTATATAATTATTATAGGATTTGCTCATCTTCCTCACACCATCTAATCCTTCAAGCAGAGGCATCAGTATGACTACCTGAGGTTCCTGCCCAAAACTCCTCTGAAGATCTCTGCCCATAAGATGGTTCCATCTCTGATCCGTACCGCCCAATTCAATATCTGCCTTGACAGCAACTGAATCATACGCCTGAAACATCGGGTATAGGAATTCATGTAAAGCAATAGGACTTTCGGCTTTAAATCTTTGATTAAAATCGTCTCTTTCAAGAAGTCTTGCAATAGTAATCTGTGAGGCAAGTTTCACAATCAGAGAAGAATTGAGTTCTGAGAGCCATTCTGAATTATATCTAAATTCCGTCCTTTTCTTGTCTAAGATCCTGAATATCTGTCTCTTGTATCCCTTCATATTCTTTTTTATTTGTTTTTCACTAAGTGTCACCCTGGTCTTTGATCTACCAGAAGGATCTCCAATCATTGCTGTAAAATCACCTACAATGAGGACAGCGATATGACCAAGATCCTGAAATTGTCTGAGTTTTCGTAGGACTACAGCAAAACCGAGATGGATTTCAGGCGCAGTTGGGTCAATACCGAGTTTCACTCTAAGGGGACGAGATTTCCTTAATTTTTTCTCTAATTCCTCCAGAGGTATGACTGTATCTGCGCCCTTTAATAATCTGTCAAAGTCTGAGCTTATCATTTCCCTCCAGACGGTATTTGAAGAAGAGGAGTGAGTTTTTGGTCGAATGGAGCAATTATAACCGTATTATTAGGGGAGTTAACAAGTCTTTGTAGGGTCTGGATATAGTACCACTGTAGATAACTGTTTGAAAGAGATTTTGATATAATGCGGTTGGCCTCTGCTATTCCCTCTGCTTCAAGCTTTTTCCGCTCCACTTCTCTGCTCTCTTTCTCGATGACAAACTCCATCCTTTCTGCTTCCTGTTTGGATGCCATCTTTTCGTCTATTTTTCCTTCAACCTTGGCTGGCAACTTAACATCACGCATTAAAACCTTCTCTATCACAATACTCCTTCCAGTAAGGTTCTCTTTCAAACTCTCTTCAATCGAAAGAGCAATATTTTCTCTGTTCTCTGTATATATGTCAGCTACTTCATAACCAGCGATAATATTCCTGATAACGGTTTTTATAGCAGGTCGGACAATCTTATCCACAAAATTAGGACCAATATCTCGGTAAACTACTGCGGCACCTTCAGACTTAAGACGATACAATACTGTCACATCCAGTTTAACCATAAGTCCCTCTGAAGTAAGCGCCGAAATAGTATCGTCTCCACGAACAACTCCTTCCCCGGCTTTACCGCTCATTGTATAACTCTCTGTTCGAATACTCATCTTTTCGATTGAAGCAAATGGATTAATCAGGTGGATTCCGCTCTTCAAGGTTCTTTCCTGGACCTTACCAAAGAGAACAACCACTCCGACCTGTCCAGGTCCCACAAGACGAACCATGGAAGCAATCAGAAAGATAAAGGATAGAGATAAAATACCAACGGGCGCTAGCCTTGTTCGTCTCTTAATTTCCGGGGAAAGTATCATAGTTATTCCAATCACAAGGGTTACAACAAACAAAAATATTAACATTTATCCTCCTAAATTGAAGTAGCGGCGCAGGGACTCGAACCCCGGACACGTGGATTATGATTCCACTGCTCTAACCAACTGAGCTACGCCGCCATTTTTAGAAATATATTAAATACCAATGGATTGTCAACCTTTTTGTCTTAACTGTGATTACCATAAAGCTACCATATTCTACAGTTGACATCTGGTCAGAAGTAAACTATAATAGTTCCATGTTATGGTGTATTACCTTATTACTACTCAGTTTTGAAGGAAAAGAGGGGACTCAACAGGGATATGATAATTTTGAGGATGAACAATGGGAAGCACACCAGGAATCCCTCTATGTTGACACCCTTATCCCTGATTCAACTAAAATTATTGATACAGCTCAAAACCAAAAGGATGTCAAAAAGACTATAACCACGGGGTTTTTCAAATCAGGAATCCAATTAACTGTTATCATAATTCTCCTGGTTGTTGCTTTATTTTACCTCAAAAAAAGATTCAGAATCTAAAGGAACTTTAGACCCTGACACCCAGAAAAGATCGACATATATTCACTTAAGAGAGGAGATACTCATTCTATCCATATCCTAATCTTTTCATCGTCTTCATTTATATCTACAATAGTAGAAGGGATATCATATAATTCTTCCTCTATTGATTTTAATATCTCCTCTATATCAATGTCATATTCCTCTAACTTTTCCCTTGTTTCAGGGGAAAACTTTGTTACAAAGTGTCCGCCTATCTTCATCAATTTTGTTGCAATAACTATCGGGATTTTCACATTCACCTTTTTTTCACCCTCACTCTCAACTTGTATCCTGAAGAATCTCCCCTTCCCTCCTCCCCTTTTCTTCTCAATCCTCTCCAAGAGCCTGTATGCCTCATCCGCATTAATCTTTCCTTCCTCAAGCATCTTCAGTATACGCTCTTTTTCACTGCTCACATTTCCTCCAATTCATCCAATGCTTCCTTAAAATCAACTTCCTTATTCTCAAGTTTTTTCAATATCTTTTTAACGGTTTTATTCTCTTTCCTTTGCCTCTTTCTCATGTAATCCCAGATTTTATACAATCCGAGCACCAGAAGTAGAAAAGGCCAGTCTCTACCCCAGTTGAAACCACCACCATATAAGTTAAGCAACCAGATTCCTGCACCTAGTACAAGACAGATTAATCCAAAGACCATCATTCCTCCTTTTCTTTTTTCTTTTTTAATTCAATGGAAGATAGTTTTGCATCGATAGTTATGCATCCTTTATCCTTTCCTACAATACCTTGAACACCATCATTAGATTCACTCAATCCAAGCTCTTGTGAAATTGACCCCAAAGAATTTATCACATTAAAACGCTGGTTAACCGGTGACAAAAAAGAAAGAGAGAGGCTTCCCATCCTTACATTTGCATCAATGTCAAGAGACCTCTTTACATAAAGTTCAGTATTACTCATCTTGCTTTCAAGCTTTAGGGGAACCCCTATAGTCCCATTGAGGTCTCCAGCTTTAAGATTAATTTGGAGTGAGGAATTTTCTGGAACTTCCATAGTCATTGAACCAAAGATCTCCACTTTGGTGCTCTCTGTTTCTTCCTTGATAGAAAATCGCCCCTCACCATGGACCCTGAACATCTTATCAGGAGATTCCTTTAGTGTAAGACTTGAGGCATTAAGATTAAGTAAAACTTCATCTGCCTCGAATTCCTCTGATATTTTACCAATGGTTGCACCTCCGACCGAAATGGCCTGCACGATTCTTTCTACAAATCCAGTTCCTGCCTTATCTTTGGATAAGGCTTCAAGCAATTTAAGAGCCTCGTCGGCAGAAATTTTACCGTTTTCGAGCATCCTGAGGATCCGCATTCTCTCATCACTCATCTTCGTAACCCCCTTTCTCTTCTAACCTTCTTAAAGCCTCCTTAACATCTATATGACCCATCTCTAATTCGGCGATAACGTCGCCTCTTTCACTTTCAGAAGGGGGGAATCCAAGAGCTAACCTTACCTCCTCCAGACGGGCTCTGACAGTGGGATAGGAAAGATCAAATATCTCCCCTACTTTTTTAAGATTCCCCCTGACCCTGATAAACAACCGGATAAACTCCCAATGCTCTTTTGATACAGGAATACCTCCCCCCTCAAAAGAACCACTCACCACAGCATCACATTCACTGCATTTAAATCCTGTTATTTTTATCACTCCTCCACAAAAAGGACAACGATCTGGTAGTTTCTTTTCCATATTTACATTTATAACAAAAATATTAAATTTGTCAATCTTAAAATAAAAAAATTTATTTTTTTATTAAAATTAATAAATTTTATTTAGTATTAACTAAATATTATTAAATTCTAAAGAAAGATTTTTACAACATCAATACTCTATTCCACTGATTGATATTTGACTGCTTGTCTAACTTTTGGGGGGGCATCCTTCTCAACATCTTGACAAAACAATTCCCCTCGCCTACACTTAAGTATGTCAGCAATAATACTTCTTTTAACCGCAACGCTCTCTGCCTTGCTACCTGATGCAGTTACACTCCATGAGAAAATGATAAGAGAAAAAGAGATTTCTCTTCCTTATGGTGTATTACCTTTATACAGAGGAAAAGATGGGATTACTGTTTCTCTATATTCTATAGCAGACACTGTAAAATACACTCAACTTAGCTCTATTATGCAATACCAAAAAAATGGATGGGGGTTTAGTTTTGCCCCACTCCTTCGTAAAGGCTCCGCGCATATCTACCCGACTCGAGAGAAATTCGGAGTCTATCCGGATGTCAGTCGAGGTTCGGTCTTCTATAAGAACAATAATTTGAACTTCTCCATTGGGAAAGATATCTTCTCCATAGGAGGGTCATTTGAACACAATCCCATCCTATCCCCAAATATCCCCTTGAATTATGCACGATTCATCTATAGCAATAATAGATTTTCTTTTATGCATCTCATAGCTAGGCTCGGTGACTACACAGGCATAGAAAAGATATGGGCAGGTGGCTCCACATCTGATACAACTACATTCCAGAGATATCTTGGTATACACCGCCTGGAATTTAAACCAACAAGATGGTTAGGAATTTCCTTTAGTGAAATTATTTTAATTGGTGGAGAGTCTACAGGATTTCCCTTTGAGCTGTTTTCACCACTCACGATATATTATGTGGAACAATTTAATCAGAAAAGGAACGTAAATATATTCTGGAATATAGATGCAAAGGCAATCTGGAATGATTTCCTCCTATATTTTGATCTCTTTATAGATGACTTCCAGTATGAAGCAGATCCATGGAAAGAACCAAACCATATAGGGATCTATCTCGGGATCCAGAGAGTTGACCTTATTAGAGAAGGTTCTATTCTCTTGCTTTCTTACAACCTTATGAGTAGATGGTCTTACTGTAATCTAATTGTATGGCAGAGATATACCGATAGAGAATTTCCCTTAGGTGCACCCCTTGGAAATGATTATGATCGACTTTACCTGCTAGCGCTCTACCCTTTATCCCCCTTCAAAACCGGGCTCGAATTCTCCTTTACGCGTAAAGGAGAAAATTCAATAGATGCACCATGGCCGGTAAATTCAACTTATGGTCCAGCCCCTAATAATCAATTTAATGGTACGAATTTCCTATCAGGAATAGTCGAAAAACGATTCAGTCTTTCTCCAATCTTTAGATATAAGGACATTCTTAATCTCAAAGCAGGATTCTACTATATTCAAAATTACCAGCACCAAGAAGGCACCACTAAAACCGAACCACTATTAGAGCTTAAAATTAAATACCATATATAGGGATTGGGTCTTAGGTTTTAGGTCTTGGGTTTAAATTCTTATATTGGGAAGGGGGAAACTAATACCCAATGCCTAACACCTAAAACCTAATCACCAGATTAACAATTTTTCGCAAACATACTTATCCAGAGGTTCGGCTGTTATCACCTTGTAGTCTGGCAACTGAACCTTAGCCGGACCATTTCCTGCATACCTTGCAAGAATCCTTGAAGCAAGAGAAAAATCATCTTCTTCGGTGATCTCAATCTGTCTTTCAAAATCTTCAGCGCAGGGAAATAGTATACCAGTAGGACCCTTTTTATCCACCAGTTCAAAAAGATTGGAACCAAACTGCCTTAGTATCTCCCCCTCTTCTTGATTACGGCTTACGATAAAAAGAGACTTATTCAGATGGAAGTGGCGCCCAATTCTGACAAAATTTATGTGTGCCTCATCAATATCACATTCCTTAATTGCTGTATAGAGACGTTTAGAAAAAACCTCATTAGTCAAAATACAGCCTCCTTCAGGTGAACCATATTTGATTATCCCGAATTTCTCTGCTAATTCCATTTGCACTTTCCTACTCCTGCCAGAAATTCCATAGAGTTTTTCCCGGTTTATTATACCCACTCTTTCCATATGAGTAGGCTTTAGTAATTTTGCTGAAAGGGGTCTGAGAGTAAGGTCGCCGAGTTTTGTCAATTTATTAACGCTCTGAAGACTCTTTTTTGTCTGAGATTTTGGCCTCTGCCCCAGAACCTCCCCTGTAACCAAAAATAATCCCCCTATCTCTCTCATATACCTGTATGCCTCCTTTATCATTAAAGCATGGCAATCGATACAGGGGTTCATTCCCCTTCCATATCCATATTCTGGATGTAGTAAAATCTCGAAATGTTTATGAGAGATATCAATAGTTATCAGATTTAAGCCGTTTGCCAGAGCATTTTTGGAAGCTTTTTCATTATCAAAGAAATAGCTTACAAATGTAACAGGTATAACTTCTAAACCTTGTTCCTGAACTATTTTGACAGCGAGTAATGAATCCAGTCCCCCCGAGAAAAGAGCTACTGCCTTCATTCGGGCAGGACATCAATTACAATTCGACGGTTTTTGTCTCTCCCCTCCGCATCTCTATTGGGTGCGATGGGATGGTATTCTCCGTAGGCAACAGCCGCGAGACGTTCGGGATCTATGCCTACTTCGGAAATCAGATATTTAACCACATTAACAGCTCTCTTGGCAGAAAGATCCCAGTTCGTGGGATATTCTTTCTTTAAACTGCCGGAGATTTTGGTATTATCAGTATGTCCCTCTATCAGAACCTTTCTATCTTCGATCTCCTTGAGTATACTAGCAATTTTAAATAACATTTCCCTTCCTTCTCTACTCAGGTCCACGCTACCAGGAGGAAACAATTTTTTTCCTGGAAGTGTAATAGAGATTTCTTCTCTCACCTGTTCTACCTCTATTCCCTCAATCATATCCATTATATCCTCTGCGATATAATGCTCTGTCGGTAGTTTTATACTAATAGAATCCTCCCTGGGTTCTCCCTTCCGCATCTCATCCACCACTGATATAAGCGTTCTGTTTTCCTCTTTATATTCAAGAAGTTCTGATTTTAGAGGATAATAATCCTTAATATAGAAATAGCCAAAGCCTATGGATAATAAAAATATTATTGCAATATAAGCAACATCCTTCCTCATTTTTCCTCCTAAAAGTCAAACTCGTCTATCATCTCAAGAGACTTGTTTTCCGGTTCAAGTCCTCCTCCATGAAAAGAACATTTCCTTTTGGGGGCACCCCCCTCAATGAATATCTCCTTTCTCACATTTGGGCACTTAGGAGTAGATAGTTCTCCACTTTCAGTGCACACATATCTATAAACAACACCCCCTGGTTCACGAAACTCGTAATCTCGATAATCTTTTGTTGAGTCAACCATCGCCTTCATAAATTCCGTCCAAATCGGCAAAGCAACTCCTGCCCCTGAAGCATGACTCCCTATTCTCTTTGGGTAATCATATCCGACCCAGACACCGGCAGTAAGGAAAGGAGTAAAACCAATGAACCACCCATCTGTAAAGTTATCGGTAGTACCAGTTTTCCCTGCAGCAGGAAATTTGAAACCCTGGCGTCTTGCGCCATAGGCTGTCCCTTCGTTAAACACACTCTGCATCATATTAACCATTATATAGGCTATCTGCGGAGAGAGAACTCTCTCCTTTACTATTCTATTCTCATACACAACATGCCCATATCTATCTTCCACCTTTAAAATAAATATTGGCTTTATCTTTACACCCAGATTTGCCAGTGTAGAATAAGCCCTTACCATTTCAAGTAGTGTTACACTAGAAGTTCCGAGTGAAATAGAAAGAACTGGCTCAAGATGACTCGCTATGCCCATCAGATGAGCATAATCTACAACTGTGAATGGACCAACCTCCTGGCCAAGTCTTACTGATGCGCTATTACGGGACTTACATAATGCTGTTCTCAATGTAATCTTTCCCATAAAGGTGCTATCATAGTTTCCAGGTGCATAGGGTTCTCCCTGAATTTCTTTAATTATTGGAAGGTCAAAGACAAAATCGGAGGGTGAAAACCCATTATCAATGGCTGCAGTGTAGAGGAAAGGCTTAAAAGAGGAACCTGCCTGCCTTTTTGCTTGAGTCGCTCTGCTATATTGACTTTGCCGAAAATCTCTCCCTCCAACCAAACCCAATACATAACCAGTTGAAGGTTCCATCACAACCATTGCCCCCTGTATATAGGGGATATTCCCTGAATGAATCAAAGAATCTGGTATAGAATCCTTAGGGGTGAGATGCCAGTACTTCTCAACTCGAGAAAGGCCCCATTCCATAAGACTGTCGCATAGCATCTGCACTCCTTTATCCATTGAAACATATACCTTATATCCTCCCCAGGTCCTGTATGAACTACCAAATATGGAATTCATTTGCCTTTTCACTTCATTGATATAATAAGGTCCGATTGCATTCTGATTACTATGATCTACCACAAAAAGAGACTCTGCAAGGGCTGAATCCAACTGCCCCGTACTAATATAACTCTCGGCTTTCAACTCTCTCAGGACTAAGTTTCTTCTTTCTATAAATTTTTCGTAGCTATTATAGGGAGAGTAGCGTCCAGGCGACCGTATAAGGCCTATTAATGCGGCTGATTCAGAGAGAGAAAGAGAATCCGGTGTCTTATCAAAATAATATTCAGATGCAGCACCAATACCATAATTGCCATATCCAACGTATACCTCATTTAGATACATCTCCAGTATCTTATCCTTAGTGTAATGACGCTCTATAAATAAAGCAAGGTATATCTCCTTCACTTTTCGAATAATAGTCTTCTTCAAATGAAGGAAAATGCTCCTCGAAAGTTGCTGAGTAATGGTACTTGCACCCTGAGCATAACTGCGCCTTATTAAATCCACCCATGCCACTTTTAAGATTCTCCTTAGGTTTATTCCCCTATGGCTATAAAATTCCTTATCCTCCACTGCAATAGCCGCATTTACTGCATAATCAGGGATAGAATCCAGTTTGACAGGTATACGTCGCTGCTGATATACTTCATCAATCAACTCCCCATTTATATCATATATCCGTGTAGTAAGTAGTGGTTCGTAATATTCTACACTCTCCACGTCGGGTAGGTCATTGATAATCCAAACATTTATTCCAATTAAAGAACCAAGAATAACAAAGATTATAGATAAAATGATTGAATTTCGGATCATATATAGAAATATCGGAAAAGTTCAACGAGAGATGGCGTATTTTCTATCTCCCAGAACTCTTTCATTTTTTCTTCAACCCTCTTATCAAGAATCCATTCAAAAAATATGCCATCATTGGTCAGGAATTCTTTATCTATAAAACGGACATCCACTGATTCCAGTAGGCTGTAAGGTAACTGTCTGAATCCTTTTTCATTATTTCTTTTTTTATCTTTAAAAGTCCTCATTCCATCCAAAGAACCATATCGGATATCAATAATTTCTATCTTTCTATCAGAAATTACCCTTCTTATATCCATAATTAACTAATATTAATATTGCTGGCATTAAAGTCAAGGACTTGGGTTAGAGAGCTACTTCTCTCTTCTGTCTTTGGTCTTATCCTTAAATTTCAAGTCTTTTGGACCCAAGTCAAAAGGGAATTCCTCTTCTTCGATCTTTCTACCTAAAACGATAGTACCGATCCTATTAGTCTTAACCTGTGTCTTCAAAAATGATTCCTGTTCTTTTGCGCGTGTGACAGTTGGCTCCAGTAATATAACAATCCCACCTTCTTTTAACACTCTTTTCACTTCCTTATAAATCACTAATAACTCTGAACCAAATTGCTGTAACCCGAAGGTAGAATAATGAAATAACACACCATCTATTGATTCATCAGGAAAAGGAAGTTTATTCGCATCTGCCTTCATAGGATAAATCCTTTCTGCCTGCTCATTCTCGATCTCTCCTTGTTTTATAGCCTCCCTTATCTTTTCCTTAAATTCTACCATCCTCTGATATCGGTCTATTACAAAAATAGAGCTTTTCATTGATGCTAAGGTTATAGAAGGCTCAATATTATCCCATGAACCTACATCAATAACAACACTACCTGGGCCAAATAAATGACAAATAGATAACTCGCCGAACATATCACTGCAGAATAGAATTTTAGTTTTTATTGTCAAGGGTTAACATGTTTTATAAGCATAATAAGTTCCTCAACACAAGTAAAAAAATGAGTTAAGTACAAATAATAGCCCCAGAAAGAGAGTTTACAAGGGAATGAGTGTACAGGTGTATGAGTAGATGAAGATTAGAACAGGATTTTAAAAGTGTAAATTTCCCCTTGACATTTCAATTATTTTCTCTTATTGTCAACTAAAAGGAGGAAAAATGACTCTGGATTATGTTTGGAAGGATGTCTTCCGGGGAGGCCGTTTAGGTTTTTCCCCAAAAAAGATTTGGGTTGCAGTAAAAGGACTTCTCTATGGAATAACAGGTTATGCAGTTCTTACGTACCTCTCATTAATGGTATCAGGATGGCAGATACAGAAAATATGGCAGGAATTCAGGTATATCCCGTTTCCATTCTTCCAAGGAAACCTTATATGGTATGGGTGGATAATTTGGGCAGTGGCAGGTCTTTGGGCATTATACCACTATTTCGTGACTATGACTGCTATCTCTAAAATAACATATGAGCAATTAAAAGGAGATGAATTCTACGAATCTAAAGAAGCCTGGAGATTTGCTCGCAAGAACTGGAAAGGGACCTTCCTTTCTCCCATATATATGGCTTTGTTTATTGCTGCCCTCATACTAACAGGTTTGATTATTGGTCTGGCGGGAAGAATACCACATGTAGGACAAATACTTATAGGATTATCTGCAATTCCAGTTTTTGCCGGTGCATTATTCGTAACATACCTAACAATCGTCCTCGGGATCATCCTCATCAGTGCTCCTGCCATTGTAGCTACCACAGAGAGTGATACCTTTGACACTCTATTTGAGGGATTTTCACTGCTTAATGATCAAACCTGGAGATATATACTCTGGGAAGTTATTCTCCTGATTACAGTTTTCATAGGCGTGTTCATCTTCGCCTGGCTTTTCAAGTATGCATTTTCCTTAACACACCATATACTTGGAGTCTGGGCTGGCCCAAGGGGGTGGTGGAATGTAATGTGGCATAATGGTCACTGGTATCTGTATATTCCTTGGCTGCCAATCTGGATTGCAAAATGGTTCCCCACTTTCTTCGCACCGATGCATTTCATATCTGCAGGAGCTGAAAGCCTTTCCGCTTATCCAGGGGCTACTACGACGTTCGGTGGCTTCCTTATGGGACTTTCCTTTTATATGGTAACATTCGTAATCCTCGGGTATGGTATATCCACTCATGCAGCAGGACATACTATAATATACACAATTCTCGTCAAAATAAAAGACGAAAAGGACTTATTGAAAAAAGAAGAAAAATTATTTGGAGGTGAACTCGAGGAGGAAGAAGAAGAGGTAGAAAAGAAAGAAAAAGGGGAAGAAAAGGAAGAGAAAGAGAAGAAAAAATAGAAGAATAAATAAAAATCAATCATATATAATTTACTGTAAAAACGCCCTTTCCAAGAAAGGGCGTTTTTACAATAATATACATAGTGTCAATAAAACCTTGACTATTGAAAAAACTTTTGTAGATTATTACAAATATTAAAAGGGGATAGTTTATTAATTGCCACAAAGGTTTTACTCCAGCGTAAGATAAAGAATGTGATTGAAAGATAAAATGAATAATTCGGATGATAGATACAGTGTTGCACTTTACATTCTGAAACTTTCGTTCTTCAACACTCTTGACAATATCTCTGTGGCGAAAGAAGGGAGGTTTTAATGAAGAAGATTGTATTCTTTTTCTTAATAGTAATTCTTCTTACAGAGAGCTGCCAGAGAGCAAAAAAATTCACTTACGAAGGGAGAAAAGGCGGAACTTTGATTATTTCCCTCTTAAATGAGCCCACTTCCCTTAATCCCCTTTATCCAGCATTTTCAGGTCTTTCACCAGTTATAAAAGAGTTGTTTAGTCCTCTACATGACTACAGTCCTAATGGCAAAATAAGAACTTGTTTAGCTCAATCATGGGTATATTCAGAGGATCTAAAATCTATCACATATACAATTCGCAAAGACGCTAAGTGGCATGACGGAATGCCAATAACCTCGGCGGATATTGTCTTTACCGTAAAAAAAATAATGGATCCCAAAAGCAATTCACCACTTTCTCAAAGATTACGATATATAAAAGATGTAAAAGTAATTGGAGAGAGGGAGGTTCGGTTTGTATTTGATAGAGTATATGCAGATGAATTACTCCATACCAACATATTAATTATCCCAAAGCACAAAATTGAGAAGGGTATAGAGAATCTACAGATGAGTGACTTTAGTTTCAATCCAATAGGAAATGGTCCATACAAACTTAAAGCATGGAAGCAGGGAGAGTGGATCGAGTTAATTGCAAGTAATGACTATTCCCGAGGGCGGCCTCCTCTTGACAGAATAGTTTTCTACTTCCCATCATCAATGGAAAAATTATTATACGAAATCAACTTGGGAAATATTGACATAGCGTATGATCTACCCCCTGCGCAGTATAATGGTATAAAAGGGTATAAAACCATAGTGTCTCCAGCTAGAGCTTATACTTATATCGGGTGGAATCTTGAACGTTTTAAAGACAAAAATCTGAGAAAAGCTTTCAGTATGGCCACCGACCGCAGGGGTATTATATCCTCAATACTCTTAGGTTATGGTCTCCTATTAAATGGCCCAATAACTCCTGAACACTGGGCATTTAATCCTAACATAAAAGGTATCGATTATAATAAGCAAAAAGCAAAGGAATTAATAGAGGAACTTGGATATTCAAAGAGAAGCTGGCAACAATATTATCCAGGCTTAAGCATTGAAATACTGGTAGAAAGTGGGAACCCCATTCGAAGAAAAGTAGCAGATTATGTTATGTCTGATTTAAAATCAATAGGGGTTAATACAACCATCATAGAACTTAGAGGATCACAACTGATAGATCGCTTATTCAAACACAACTTTGACGCATACATCCTTGGATGGAGTGTTGAGAAAGACTTTAATCCTCTTCCAATCTGGGGTTCTAAAGGAGTGCATAATTTTGTAGGTTATAAAAATAAGAAAGCCGACGCTTTAATGCAGGAAGCACTCTTTTCCCTTGACAGAGAAAAGGCTAAAAAAGCTTGGAATGAATTTCAGGAAATCATCGCAGGAGATCTTCCTTACACTTTCCTTTACGCACCTCAGAAGATAACACTGGTCAAGAAAACTGTAGGAGGCATAAAATCTGATGATAAAAGACCTGTAATTTCATTCCTGGACGAATTATGGCTTAAGGAACCTAAAGCCACTCCCGTTGAACTAGCGGCACTTGGAAAACACTATGAAAAAACTCAAGAGAGTAGAGTACGAAGCAGTATAGAGACAACTCCCCCACAACCGCAGACATCGACGGAAGAAATATTAGAAGCAGCAACATCCACTACTGTCTTGGAAGAAGAGAAACCCTCCGAAGCGGTAACCGAGGAAGAACCTAAGCCTGTCGAAGAAAAAAAGGGTCCTATAATACCACCTATCCTAAGTTATTACCCTCATGAAAGGGATTATCCTGATAATGCAAAAAAATTGGATATACGTGGGCAGATCTTTATAAAAGTCCACATTACGAAAGAAGGCACTGTTGAAAAAGCGGAAATTGCAAAAGGACTATTCCCCTCTTGTGACTCCGTAGCTTTGCTGGATGCTTATAAATGTAGATTTGATCCTGCAAAACAGGATGGAGAACCTGTAGAATTCATACTGACCCTTCCCTTCCGTTTCCCGCCTGGAGGGTGGTAGACTTCAATGAATGTAAGGTTTATTGAAAAACGAACTATGATGGATGCGGAAGAGATGCGCTGGTCTTTACGACGTATTTCACATCAGGTTATTGAAAATAACCCTCGACTTAAAAAAATCTGCATAATTGGGATCCGGAAAAGAGGTGACATATTAGCCAAAAGAATCGCAATAACATTAGGCGAGCTAACTTCATGGGATATCAAAGTAGGGGTACTTGATATCACTCTTTACCGGGACGACCTCACAACTTACGGACCCAAACCACTGATTGGGCCCACACACTTCCCCTGCCACATTGATGACTTGCATGTCTTACTTGTTGATGATGTAATACACACAGGGAGAACAATCAGGGCTGCCCTTGATGAAATTGTGGATTATGGTCGTCCTTCTACAGTAAAACTCGCAGTTATGGTAAACAGGAGCGGCAGAGAATTACCCATAATGCCTGATTACTCTGGAACGTCAGTAAATCTCGCATCGGGAGAGGAAGTTAAAGTTAATCTTTTGGAAACAGACGGAGAGGACTCAGTCAAGATAGTAGAGGTAAGCATTGATAATGAATAGGAAAGACCTTTTAGGAATAGAAGATTTAAGTAGAGAAGAAATTGAGGAGATCCTAAGTGTAGCAGAATCCATGGAGGAGATTTTAGAGCGACCAATAAAAATTGCCCCTACCCTTCGCGGAATTACTGTAGCAAATCTGTTCTTTGAACCTAGCACCCGAACTCTGAATTCTTTCGCGCTTGCAGAAAAAAGGCTTTCGGCGGATTATATCAATCTATCAGCGTCTTCTTCAAGCATTCTTAAGGGAGAAACTTTGCTTGACACGGCAAAGAATATACAGGCAATGGAGGTAGATATAATAGTTATAAGACATTCTATACCTGGGGCTCCTCACTTTCTTGCAGAAAGATTAGATGCTTCAGTGATAAATGCAGGAGATGGTGCACATGAACATCCAACGCAGGCCTTACTTGATCTTAATACAATAAGAAAAAAAATGTCAACATTTGACAATTTAAAAGTTGCTATCATAGGTGACATCGAACACTCCCGAGTTGCCCGCTCACTCATTCTTGGGCTAAACAAAATGGGAGCTAAAGCTCATATATGCGGCCCACCCACTTTAATACCAAAATGGATGGACACATTTGATGTCACGATTAACTACAATTTGGAAGAAGTTTTGCCTGACAAGGATATCATATATATATTAAGACTACAGATGGAAAGGCAACATGAAAGTTTTATTCCATCAATTAGAGAATACATAAAATACTACAGTCTAACCTACGAAAGGTTGAAGAAATATGCATCTCCAGAAGTTTTAATAATGCATGCAGGTCCTATAAATAGAGGAATTGAGATTGAATCTCGGGTGGCAGACTCAGAATATTCACTTATTTTAGATCAAGTAATTTCTGGTGTGGCAGTCAGAATGAGTATTCTCTACCTCTTAAGCAGGCAAAAGACCAATGAAGATAGCAATTAAAGAAGCTCATCTTTTTGACCCCAAAAACAATATAGACGAGATTGGCAACATCTACATTGAGAATGGCAGAGTAGTAGATGATTCTTCCAGCAAATCTTCAGATATTGAGATTGATGCCAGCAGCCTTCATCTCATACCAGGTCTTGTAGATATCCATTCTCACTTTAGGGAACCAGGCAACGAGGATGCTGAGACAATAGAAAGCGGGTCCAGAGCTGCCGTCAAGGGAGGATTCACCTCAGTTTGTGTGATGCCAAACACAGAGCCCCCTATTGATAATGAGGGTGTGGCAAGATTCATAAAAGAAAAATCCATAAAGAGTAATAAATGTCGCATTTTTCCAATCGGAACTATCACCAAAGGTAGAGAAGGTAAAGAACTAGCTGAAATGGGACATCTCCATGAGGCAGGCTGTGTAGCTTTCAGTGATGATGGAAACTGTGTCATGGACCCTAACGTGCTCAGAAGAGCCCTAGAATATTCACTTCTTTTAGATGTCCCAATTATAGAGCACCCCGAAGATATGTCATTATCTAAGGATGGCCAGATAAATGAGGGTGTAATATCAACCAGACTCGGATTTAAGGGAATACCCGATATATCCGAGGCCTCCATCGTAGCAAGAGACATACTTCTTGCTAAGTTTACAGGTGGAAAACTTCACTTAGCCCATGTGTCGTCGAAGGAGTCAATAGACATTTTAGAATATGGTAAGAATAAGGGGATAAAAGTTACAGCCGAAGTAACACCACATCATCTCCTTCTAACCGAAGAAGCAGTTTTGAGTTTTGACACCAATACTAAGATGAAACCACCACTTAGAACCAAATCGGATAGAGAAGCCCTTCAGAAAGCATTAAAAAATGGAATTATAGATGTGGTGGCCACAGACCATGCACCTCATCCTGATTATGCGAAAGAGCTTGAATACTCCCTCGCTCCTTTTGGTGTAATTGGTCTGGAAACTGCCTTTAGCGTTCTATACACCAAATTAGTTCTCCCGGGCAATCTAAGTTTGAAACAATTAATTCTCAGTATGACTGATAAGCCTGCCAAGATACTCCGTCTCCCAGTGGGAGAAATAAAGAAGGGAGGGATTGCGGATTTCACCCTAATTGATCTTAATGCCAAGTGGGAGGTAAATCCTGATAATTTTGAATCTAAATCATCAAATTCTCCTTTCATTGGGTGGAAATTAAAGGGAGTTGTAGATTCAACCATAGTAAATGGTACCGTAACTTTTAGAGGGGGTGAATTCGTACAGGAGGGAGAGTGACTAATTCATTTGATATATACGATCTTGAGGCAGCTTCCTTACTGGGAAGTAAATTCCTACTATCTTTAGAAGAAGGGGTTGGGAAAAGAGAAATCTATGAAAAATCCAAACAGACACTTTCTCGTTACTTTGAGTTGAGAGCTTTGGATACAAAAACTCTAGAATTTTTCAGCAGGCATAAAAGCAAATTTATCGTAGAACTGAATAATAAGGAAAGAGCATACCTGCGAGATATGTTCACACGACTATCAGAGGATAAGGTAAATAGAGAGGATATCCAATTCCTCAAAACCCTATCAGAAAATGTCATCGACAAGGAAATTCATTATTTCCCCTTACTTTTATCTCTAATACTGAAAACTTACCCCCGGGAATTAACTAAGGGAACAAAAGACTCATTTAAGGTAGGTAAAAGGCTATCTAAGTTACTACAGGACATACTGAAGGGTAAAGAACTGGATAACCTCACCAAGGTGTTTCTGAAAGAACCTATTCCAATCGGCCTTCCACATATTAACACCTCACTAGAAGACTTACACAAATTTCTTACCCCCTATGGTTTTACTCCAGCTCTGTTCTCTAATATCCATAGTATACTAATAAAAAACTTTACACAAAGAGAAAGTAGTGATATAGTTTCCCTGCTTAAAAATACAGATATATCGAGTATAGACGATCTGCGCAACTTTCCTTTCCATGATTTCTTTAGGCCTGAGGATGAGACACTCGCAAGAATTTCAAGAATAGTTTCTGATAAAGCTTCTAAAGTGAAGCAGATATTAGTCCAAAAGGATATAGAACTTGACAGAAAGGATTTAAAGGTCCGTGAAGAAACTCACCAGCTCCTGCGGAGAAACGTAGAAAATTTACAATCTCTTATAGATGTAGCGAAGCGTGACCTTCAGGCAATGTTGAGTAAAACTCAGGAACAATTTACAGCATTGGAGAAAGCCCTGAAACTACATATAAGACATGTTCAAGCTCATGAGAACGCTTCCATATCTTTAAAAAAAGCTATTGATGAGAATAAAGCACTACTCAATATAAGTATAGAGGATATAAAGTCATTATTTCCACCTCCTCCTCTCTGGGATATAGAATGTTTAGTTAAGGAATTCTGGCACGAATTACCTTATATCGAAATCATTGACCCTTCCTGCGAAAAACGAATAATTAAGCTTCTCAAGAGGGAAGAAAAGATAGCATCTGATAAAAAAGTATTTTTACAACTTTCGAATAGGGAGAAAAGCGGATTCATTCCTGATACAGAAAGAGTAATCTCAAACTATTGTAATGTATTTAAAGAAATACTTGAGCCTTTACTCATCCGTGAGGTAATAAATCGTATGATTGAAATCTGGCCGCCCAATGTAGATTTCGAAAATCCTAAATCAAGAATTATTGCAACCAAAAAGATACACCTTGCAGGACTCAATCTACTACCAAGTGGACATTTTTATAGATTCGGGAGTAGAGGTAAAATAGAACCCATTGTTGATAAAAAGCTTCTCAAAAAAAGAGAGCTTATATCAACCGCTCTAAGAAAGCGATTCTCAACCCTTGTTTCGGTGTTAGTCTATGACATTCGTGGATCAAGCTTTATGGCGCATCGCTTACGGAATGCTAAGAAGGAAAGAGCAATACGCAACAAGTTCCAATCCACCATGCTTGATGCTGCAATGAGAGGATCATCCTTTATATTAAAGGATACTGGCGATGGAGGAATCTTGTGGTTTGGAGGTAACTCTAAAAAGCACTACAGGAATATGTATAAGTGTCGTGAATGTAAATCGGGAGGTATCCTTCGTTCCTCCACTGCCTTTGAGGACGAATTCACATTATCCCCCCATCCAAAGAGTGCAGAGATGGCCATTAGAACCGCATTAAATCTAGTTCAAACTGCAGAGGAATTTGTAAGAGAAAATTATATGAACTACAGGGATTGGTTTGAAGAAATAACAGAGAAAGAAATTTTTCACGATGGAATAACTTATGCCTTACTACCCCCAAAGTTCAAATCATTATTCAGACTTGGTATAGGGATAGCAAGCGGACAACCCATCAAGGATATTATATTCTCACCGAACGCCTTTGGAGATCCGGATCTTACAGGCATCATCATTGACGAATCTGCTCTGTTTTCATCCGGAAAGAGCCCTGAACGTTCAGTAATATTAATAGACCACTGCACACTAATAAATCTGCTTCTCAACTCAGATCAATATTTTTTAACTGAACTTCTAACCAGGGAAGATTCTGACGAGGCAGTTATCAACAAGCTCCTTACTATTCTTAAAAGAGAAGAAACTGAACAGGAATTCATATTCGAGGATTTCACTATATCACCAGTGGGGCTCTATTATATCGATCACAAGGATAAAAATAAGAGGATAGAGTTCAAACTCTGGAAGAATTTAAAATTAGAATTCAATGATAGAGGAGAGTTATCTTGTAAGAGAGGCCGGGTGAAGATACTATATGAGGTCTCGGGTAAGGAAAAGAATGAAAAATAGAATGTACGAATTCGAGGAAACAATAAAAGCAATTAACTCTAAAGAATTAAATATTGGCGAAGTTCTTAGCTTAATAATGAAAATCATATCACGCTCGATTAATGCTAAAGCCTGGTCTCTTTTACTGCTGGATGAAAGAAGTAAAGAACTTGTCTTTGAAGAAGTTATTGGAGAAAAAAGTGAAGAATTAACCGGGAAAAGGATGCCTATGGATAAAGGGATAGTGGGCTGGGCAATAGAAAACGAGAAATCAGTAATTGTCTCGGACCCATATAATGATGAGAGATTCTTTAAGGATATTGATAAAGACACAGGCTTTAAGACAGAATGTATTCTGGCAGTTCCTCTAATCAGTAAGGGACGTATTCTTGGAATTATTGAGGCAATAAATAAAACAGATGGAACGAGTTTCAATGAGAATGATTTACAATTAGTAAATAATTATGCTGAACATGCAGCTATTGCTCTCGAAAATGCAAATCTTGTACAGAGTTTACAAAGCAAAGTGAGATATCTAACACTCATTTCTGATATTAATAAAAATATAACCTCGATACTGGATCTTGAAATGCTTCTTAAGAAGAGTGCACAATTAATCCAGAAGACATTTGATTACTATTATACCGCTATAGGACTCTTTGAAGATGACAGGATTACACTCAAGGGATTCTCTTCCTCTGAAAACATTAAACCTGTCCGCACTATTATAAAAAAAGGTGAAGGACTTGTAGGGAAGGTTATAAAGAATAAGGAAAGAATTATAGTACCAGATACTGAGAAAGATTCTAATTACTTTGAAGGGATTAAAGGGATAAAAAGCGAAATGGTAATCCCGATTAAAAGAGAGAGCGGTTTCTTAGGAATTATTGATATTGGTTCACCGGAGAAATATGTATTCTCAATAGAGGAAGCAAACATCATAAGTGAAGTATCATACCAATTAGCAACTGCTGTGGAGAACGCAAAACTTTACCAGGAAATCAGGCTTGCATCAATCACAGATGATATCACAGGTTTATATAATTCAAGGTATTGCAATGAAAAACTCCCTGATATTGTTAACAGATGGCACACTGCTGAAAAAGTAGGTTCTTTAATATTCATGGATATTGATCATTTTAAAAATGTTAACGATTCTTACAATCATCTGATTGGAAGCAAATTATTGCATTTAGTGGGAAGAAGGATAAAGGATATCTTAGATGAAGCTAAAATAGGAATCAGATATGGTGGTGATGAATATATAATTGTTATGGAGGGTCTGGGATTAGAAGAAGCAATTGCTTTTACTAAAGAAATAAAAAATTTAATTTCGTCAAAGCCATATATAATTAGGGATAATTCTAATAAAATTGAATGTTGGGTTAAAGCCAGCTTTGGGATAGCGAGTTTCCCAGACGTAACAACTAATTCTCAGGAATTACTCCGTCTTGCCGACCTTGCGATGTACTATGTAAAATCCAATGGAAGGGATAATATAGCCTATATGGACAGAAAAGCTGATATTAAGCTACTTAATGAGCAAACAAATTCTTGAAATCTATCCTGACTTAAAATATCCTGTAACACTGGCAAAGATAGACAATCAATATGCCTCACTGGAAGAAAAAGTCCCCCTCGGTGGAAAGATTGAAATTCTGGATGTCAACAATACAGAGGGTAGAAGAACCTATGAAAGAACCCTTGTGTTTCTCCTTGATTATATAGCAAAGAGAAAAGGAGTAACTATTAAGATAGAACATTCTTATGGAGACGCTTTATATTGCAGGTTTTTGAAGGGTTCATTAAATCTAAATACTACAAAAAAAGAAATAATCGATTTGATCAAGGCAAATAAAAAAATAGAACGCTTAATGTTACCAAAATTAGAGGCTACACATTTCTTAGAGGAAAGGGAAGACGACCTGAACATTTTAAAACACCTCTCTCGAACTTATATTCCAGTATATAAACTTGACGATTTCGCAGCATATTATGCAGGTCCATTATTGCCCAAGACCGGATTCTTATCAATATTTGACCTGATAAAGATTGCGGATGGATTCCTGGTCATCCTTCCAACACAAGAGGATCCCTCCACTTTAGGCAAAATTGAAGGAGGGGAGCAACTATTTAAAACATATAAAGAAGCAAGGAGGGAAGCGGAGATCCTAAAAGTATGGGATGTAGCACGTTTGAATGAATATGTCGTCTCTGGTGCAATATCGGAAATAGTAAAGACAGCCGAAGCAATCCACACCGAGAAAATAACGGAGATATGTAAGGAAATATTGAGTGGTAGAGAAAGAACGAAGATGATACTTATATCGGGTCCTTCATCTTCTGGAAAAACTACATTTTCAAAAAGGTTAGGAGTACATCTCCGCATACACGGCATTACTCCTCTTTATATATCTCTTGATAATTATTTTCTAGAGAGAAAGAAAACACCATTATACATAGATGGCACTCCCTTTTTTGACACCTTTGAAGCACTAGATGTAAAGCTGTTTGGAGAACATATTTCACAGATTCTTTCAGGAAAGGAAGTAAAAGAATTAACCTTCAATTTTAAAAAGGGAAGGAAGGAATGGTTTGGCAAGACATACAAACTAACGCCTAAAACAATCCCTGTGATTGAAGGAATACATGCTTTTAATCCGGGACTTTTAAAAGATATGGAAATAAGTACTTTTCTTATCTATGTCAGTGCCCTTACTCAATTAAATATTAATAGGGTGAACCGCATACCTACTCGTGATGTTCGACTTCTCCGTAGAATTTTCAGAGATACACGTTTCAGGGGCCATTCAGCCGATCAGACCCTAAAGCAATGGGCTTCTGTAAAAGAAGGGGAAGAGAAATTTATTTTTCCATATCAGGAAAGAGCAGATATTATGTTTAACTCCTCTCTAGTATATGAACTTGCAGTTTTAAAAAGCTTCCTTGAAACGCCCCTCCGTTGCGTCGACACCACTTCCCCTTATTACTGCGAAGCACTGCGATTATTGAATTTCCTGGATCATTTTCTCGGTATAAGAGAGGATGAAATTCCCCCAACTTCAATCCTGCGCGAATTTATCGGTGGAAGTACCTTTTACTATTGATTTTAGATAATTTGAGAGTTCAATTCAAGCATCACAGAGTCTAAAATAAACCATAATTTTCACTTTTTACTATTGCTTTGCTTTAATTAAAGTCTGAATATCAGTTACTTAGATATCATTGAGTCTTGACTTATCCTCTTATATTCATATAATCTATTGCATGATGAGGATTTTAAGAATTTCACTTAGCTTTTTCATACCATTTTTCTTATTCTCACAAGAGCTGGGTTGGAAGAAGGGAGACATTGCTATTGTTCAGTGGGAAAAAACGCCTTTCCAGGACGGAATAAGAGACAGCATAATAGATGTGCTACCTGTAGAGATTGACGAATATCAATTAAAAGGAAAGGTGGAAAAAATATATGGGATCTTTGGCAATATATCTAAAAAGAATTACCGTCTGGTTGTAATGATTGGAGCCCAGATTGTCACACCAATCCTGCAATATCTACCTGAAACTCCGATAATCATCATAGGTGCATCAATAGATCTTGATAGGATCCATAAAAAATTCCATAACATTACAGGTATATATTCCTTTACCTCACCAACGGTCCAGCTTTACAATATATTGCAACTGGTAAAGGACGTTAAGAAGATAGGGGTAATATACAATCCCCTACACTCAAGTGTAGAAGTAGGAATGCTTGAGAGGGCAATCACTGATACTACCATTAGTCTTATTAAGAATGGGGTTTCCAATTCAAATGAGATAGCAACAGCATTACATTTTATTAAGGATATTGATCTCTTATGGATACCGACTGATCCTATATATAGAGATAGGAAAGCAATCAAGAATATGATGGACTATTCCTTAAAAAACAATATCCCGGTATTTTCACCATCAATTGAGTTTGTTCGGAAGGGAGCACTTGCTTCCCAGTTACCTTCAGACGTTTCACTTGAAATCTTATCCATCATTTCATCTTTAGAAAAAGGCAAAAACATACAAGAAGTACATCCACGATTTCCTTCAGAGAGTCTTATTCTAAACAAAAAGACGGCTGAGCTTTTAGGTATAGAGATACCTGAGAGACTCCTATTAACTGCTGAAGAAGTGTATGAGTAAATGAATTGATGGTTTGTAAGTAAATGAGTATAAGGGTCAAAGGTTAGAAAGTTGTAATTTTTAAGTTGGATTTGGGTTATTGGGTTTCAGGTCTTGAGAGTTTTGAGGATGGGAAATGAAGAGAGGAAATCGAATTTCCTTAAAAGGAGGCTCTAAATGATAAAATCAAACACTTTGAAAGGCAGAATATCCATCCTGATGGTAAGCAGCTTAATAGGCATAACTGTCCTAATTGGAGTTATATCATTTTTCTCCACACGTTCCAACTTCAGAACGCTCTTGGAAGAAAGAGCAGCTGCTATAATTCAGGCAATAGGCCCTACACTGGAACTTGGTCTATACGCAGAAAATCTTGCACTCTTAGAACCTCCAATTAAAGGCCTTTTTGGTCAAGAAGATATTATATATAGCTCTGCATATAACCTTTCGGGAATTAATCTAATTCAAAAGAGTGAAATCGATTTTGATCTTGAATTAAGTAAAGAACTTTTAGAAAGAGTTAAACAGGGAGAATTTATTAGCCAATTAAGGAAAGTAAAGGGGCAATCATTCCTTGATTGCCTAGGTCCCATCTATCCTCTGGAGATTACAGGCAAAAAACAACCAATTGGAATATTAAGAATTGGAATATCTCTAAAGGCCATATCCTCCGCTATGCAAAGATTGACCTTAATTCTGGGCATCTCACTTATTGCTGCATTAGTATTAGCAAGTTTAGCAACAACCCGATCCCTTATCATACTCTTCAGGCCTCTTTATGATTTAAAGGAAAGATTGAAACAAATATCTGAAGGTACCGTAGACCTCAAGGTCCGATTATCTGAAAATACATTGACTACTGAGACCGATGAACTTGCATCCTCGTTTAATAGATTTGTTCAAACCCTACAAAAAAACAAAGAATTTACCCAAGATGTCTCAGAACGAATGTCAGCTCAAGCAGAAGAACTATCAGCCTCAGCAGAGCAAATGAGTGCCTCATATGAAGAGATTTCCTCCACTATGCAACAGGTAGCTCTATCTTCTGACAAACAAGCAGCAGAATCACAAACTGCCTCCGAGATGGCACGGAAAGCGCTCCATGTCGTTCATCAATCATTTGATAGTGCACAGGAGACACTAAAATCCTCAGATACTATCTCTCTATTATCACAGAAAGGAGGGGAATCAGCAAAAGAAGTGCGATTAGCCATGGATAACGTAACCAACATTATATATGAATTAGAGGATGTCACTCAACAAATCCAGAAACGCTCGGAAGAGATATCTGGCATTACAGAAACAGTGGGCGAGATTAGTAAGAGAACCAACGTGCTATCTCTTAATGCCACAATTGAAGCTTCAAAGGCAGGAGAAACTGGAAAGGGCTTTGCTGTGGTTGCAGAAGAAATCAGAAAACTGGCAACCCAATCTTCCGAATCAGCTAGAAAGATCTCTGAGATATTGGGTGAGGTCACCGGCGTGATAGATTCGTTAATTATGAAAACAGAGGAAACAATTGAAGAAGTGAAAAAAGGGAAGGAGATCTCATTAAAGTCAGCAGATTTCTTAAAGAATATTGCAGGCGAGATAAGCCATGTAACAAAGAGAATCAAGGAAATAACAATAATCAACAAACAAGGAGAAGAAGAGGTCAACACTATAACCGAAGCTATTGAAAATATTGCAGCTATCGCAGAAGAGAATGCTGCTTCATCAGAAGAAATTTCAGCGGCAATCCAGCAATTGTCAGCTTCTATTCAAGAATTATCAGCAACCTCCCAAGAGACTGCTCAGATAGCTGAAAAACTTTATAAATTGACAAGCAACTAATGAATAACTTAATTGGTCTAGTATATGTTTTACTTTCAAGCCTCACTCTCTACCTAATATCCTTACCATTACTAAAACGGCTAAAAGGGGGAAGGCGAGAAATAATAAAATATTCACTATTCCCACTCTTTGTCATTTTGTTCAGTTACCTATTCAGTAATTTAGGATTATTCAACCCTGCCTATAGAGGAGTCCTTGCCTTTTTCTCTTCATATTTATTCATCTTTCTTTTTCTGCTCTCGATAATGATCAACATTCGGGGAGGAAAAATTACCTGGTTAAATATCCTTGTTATTGGATCTCTCATCCTCATCATTGCTCTCCTGCATAAACTCGGGGTAATTACACCAGTATTTCTTTTCCTTAAAAAGCCAATAGTAAGTATTGGAAGCACTCAAATAAGTTTAATAGATATATTTCTCGCAACTATAATATTCTACTTATCGATTAGATACTCCCAGAATGTAAGAGAGTTGCTGGAGAAAAGATTAAGGAGATTTCCGGCTATGGACTTAGGAAGAATCCATATCTTTTCTATGATAGTTAGATATGGAATTATTGTTGTTGGAATATTCATAGCATTATCCATTGTCGGTATAGACCTTACCACCCTTAAGGTTTTAATAGGTGCGCTCGGAGTTGGTATAGGATTTGGATTACAGCACATGGTAAACAACCTGCTAAGCGGTTTTATCATCCTCTCCGATAAATCCATAGTGGTGAATGATTTGATAGAGGTGGATGGGTTACTCGGATGGGTTGAGGCTGTAGGGCTCCGAGCAACTATAATAAGAACCTTCAACAATGTAGAAGTAATAGTTCCAAATGCAGAGCTTGTTTATAATAAAGTAACCAATTACACCCATTCAGATAATCTAATTAGAATTGATATTCCTGTTGGTGTTTCCTACACTTCTGACCCAAACAGAGTAAAAGAAGTGCTGATTGAAGCACTTTCTCCATTAAAAGAAAGAGTGGAAAAATCTTCCATTGACGTTTATTTCAATGATTTTGGAGAGAGTTCACTTGACTTCATCGCGTTTATATGGACTGACCAACCTCTTAAGAAAAAGAAGATTGAGAGTGATGCCCGATTTGCTATATGGAAGGCATTAAAGGAAAACAACGTTGAAATCCCATTTCCTCAACAGGATATTCATATCAGAGATAGTAAATCAGAAATTAATTCATAAATGGTTTTTCTCCATAAAGCCTTAGGGAAATTTGAAATTGTAATCTCATCCTTTTTCTTCTAATATCTTCTCCCATACCCTTCGTGCCGATTTTCTTAGTTCTTTAACGCTTCCATTATTTTCAACTATGAAATCTGCGTATTTCCTCGCTTTTCTTAGATTCATCTGGGAGTTTAATCTCCCTTTAATGATTTCATCAGAGATTCCAAGTCTTTTCAGCCTGGCTCGTAGGACTTTCGGTTTTGAATCCACCAAGATGATATAATCAAACCAATCCTCTATCCCCCATTCAAAAATCAGGGCCGCATCAATAACGACTATATTATGTGCACTTTTATCAATGGCTTCTTTTAGCATTCCGAGTAAAATAGGATGAACTATCTTGTTTAGTTCCTCTAACTTTTCACTGTCTTTAAATACAATCTCTCCCAACCTCTTTCTATCTACCTCTCCACCACTTATTATTTCTTCTCCGAAGGTTTCTTTGAGTTTTTTTACTACGTATTGATTTTGAAGTACTTCCCATCCAATACAGTCAGCAGCTATTACAAATCCATCCCACTCCTCAAAGAATCCGGCAACAAGACTCTTCCCTGCACCGGTATTTCCAGTAATACCTATAACCATAGTTTATTATATGTATCAAACTCAATTATCGCAAGATTTTTCTATTGACTCACGACACACAACTGATGACTTCCGACTATTTCATCCTTAATTTACTCACTAACCCGTTCATCCACTTGACTTTTATACCTTTAATATCTAACTTTAAATGGTGACAAGATGCGAAAATTTATAATGTTCATCCTTTTTATAGGTTCTTTACTCCTTTCTGGAGAATCTCTTATTATAAATATTTTCTCTCCGGATTACAGAATTAAAACGATTGGAGAATATGAATATATATTCACCAGGGATGGAGATCATATACTAAAATTAGGGGCTCCAGAATTACCGGTCTGCAGAGAAAAAATATTGCTTCCTTCGAATGCAAAAAATATTGAACTTAATATAAAGAGTATAGAACAGGAAATTCTTTCTGATTCTTATTACCTACCTCCTGTTCAGAAACCTGCAATTCTCTCAAATATCAATTTCAAAGTTCCTGAAAGAGTAGATGAAGATCCGATTGTTTATAACTCGAGTGGACCATTCCCTGAAAAAATTGTAGAGTTAAAAGGGGTTGGTAATCTCAGGGGAATGCAAAGCTGTGATATCATATACCATCCCTTTCAGTGGATACCAAACAAAAGAAAACTCATCTATAATAAATCAATTGAGTTGGAAATAAACTACTCATTAGAGGGCTCTCTATCTCAAAGAAAACCTTCCAGAATTGAATCACGGATAAAGAGAACAATCTTTTTAAATAGTCAGGGAAGTAAAGAATATTTAGAAGATGATACAGTGGGTATCGATTATATAATCATAACAGATTCATCATTTGTGGATGAATTCAAGGCTCTACTTAGATGGAAAAGAGAGAAGGGTCTTCGCTCTCGCATAGTCACCACCGACAGTATCTATAATAATTACCTTGGCCTTGATCACCAGGAAAGGATAAGAAATTTCATAAAGGATATGTACCAGAACCATAATCTCTTATGGGTTCTGCTTGGAGGAGACACAGATATCGTACCCTCCAGGATTGCCTATGCTATGAATTCAGAAGCAGGATTTGCTTTGGACGAGGATGACTTACATGCAGACCTGTACTACTCTGACCTTGATGGGAATTGGAATGAAAATGGACATGTACCATGGGGAGAGATATCTGATTCTGTCGACCTCTATCCAGACGTATTTGTTGGACGAGCGCCGGTTGATACTGAAGAAGAGGTGAATACTTTCGCAGTCAAAGTAATACGTTACGAAAAAAATCCACCCACAGATTATCTAAATAAAGCACTATTTCTTGGAGAAATACTATGGGATGATCCATATACAGACGCTGGAGTTGGAAAGGACAAAATTGACAGTTTATATATTCCCAATTGGATAAACCTCACCAAACTCTACGAATCGCTTAATAACGAGCGTTCTGAGGAAGTGGCAAATTCAATTAATGATGGACAAAACCTTATCAATCATGATGGACACGCATGGTATAACTGTATGGGAATGGGCGAGGATTATTTCTACCGTTCTGACATGGACGCCCTTGGAAATGGGGACAGTCTTTCCATCCTCTATTCCATCGGGTGCTGGGCAGGAGCCTTTGACTATGACGCAATATCTGAACACTTCATTAACAATCCAAATGGTGGAGGTGTAGCTTTCATCGGTAACTCCCGATATGGATGGGGGTCTCCTGGGTATCCTGGATTCGGATATTCAGACCGTTTCGATGCCTCTTTCTTTTCAAATCTATTCGATAAAAAATACACAAATATAGGTCTTGCTCTTGCCATGACAAAGGCCGATTACATTCCAAGGAGTCGTGAAGAGAACGTATACCGAGTGCATCAATACCAACTCAATCTCCTGGGTGATCCAGAAATGCCCGTATGGTTGAACAAACCTTCAAAAATGTTTATAGTAGCACCTGAGGCAATACAGGATAGCATTCCATTCCAAGTAAGGGTTACCGACACCTTGAATGTCCCTTTAGGAGATGTCCGAATCTGCATTACAAATTTTGATGGAGATTCCAATGGAGTTTCTATCTTAAAACGTTCCTACACAGATGAACTCGGGGACGTCTTATTTTCCATTAATTGTCAATATCCCTGTTCCTTACTCATTACTGCAACACTGGATGGATATATACCTGCCCAGAGAACTATAACCCTCACTGCAGATGGATCTTATCTTTCTTGCATCCAGAAAGATATAAATGAAATATCAGGTAACAATGACGGAATCATAAACCCTGGAGAAGAGATTGATATTGCGTTAGATATGAAAAATACTGGCAATGAAATCATTGATAGTTTAGACTTACTACTAAATTCAAAAAATTCATCCATTAAGATTACTGACAGTTTGTTCACCTATCCACATTCTCTTAAACCCGATAGTACTTTCCAGTGCACTTTTTCTTTCAATGTAGATTCCAACCTCACTGCTCAATCTCCTGTCAATTTCGAATTAATTGGAACCTCAGGGTCTCATTCCTGGATGAATATTTTCTCAGAGATGATAGGCATTCCCAATTTACATATCGTGCTCAGGGGAATATCACTTTATGGAGATGACAGCATACCAAATGGTAGCGATTATTTAGTATATCATTACAGATTAAAAAATGACGGATATGAAAATGGATTTGGTATACGGGTTATATTCTCCTCACATAATCCATATATTACCCTCATAGACTCATTCTCCTATATTGATACTCTTCTCTCTGGAAATGAAATAGCGGAATCGCTTTCTGTATATATCTCCCCTGATATAGTTGAACCTTATTTAGCCTTCATTCATTCAGATATAACCACACAGGATAATTTTACTTTCAATGATTCCTTTTTGCTAAAAATAGGAGAAACAGGATTTTTTGATAATCTTGAATCAGGGACATCGAAGTGGGAACACTATGGAACAAATGATTGTTGGCATTTGAGTGATTACAGAAGTCATTCTGGGGATTCTGCTTTTTACTGTGGGATTGAATCTAGCCATCAATATATTAATTCAATGGAAGCAGTCCTTAGAACTAAAGCCCTAACAATCTTTCCTCCCTGCACTCTCTCCTTCTATCACTACTATGAATACCCAAACTATGGTAACGATGGTCTCTTTGTGATAATAGAACATGATTTTACTATGGACACGCTTGATTATATTGGGAGTGGTGGAGCACTGGACTCAACTTACAACATTGGTAATTCCTGGCTTGTTGATAAATACGATTTATCCTATATCAACACATGTGATCCGATTCGACTCTATTTCGTATTTACATCCGATAATGATGACCATGCTGAAGGAATGTACATTGATGATATTCGAGTAACGGGTAGTTCTCCTCCCTCAAGTGGTATTCCTACAGAAGAAAGGTGCGCATTACAACTCTCCTCCAGTATAATCTATTGCCCTGGATGGGCCTTTATCACCCTGGATGAACCCACTAACATCTCCTTAAAACTATATGACAGAACTGGAAGATTAATAAAGAAATTAATTGATAATGAATTATACCAGAGAGGAACTCATCCTGTAAAAATACTGAGGAATCTACCTTCAGGAATATATTTCCTTAATCTTTCAGGGAATAACTTACGAGAAACTCGGAAAATAGTAATATTTCGTTAGTTTACCAAGAAAAATTCTACGGGAAGAGACGAACAAAGTGAGCCGAGAAAGCCCATTCACTGCTCAAGTATAAAATCCAGTGCTTTCCCAATCTCCTTCTCAGGATCGCCAGGGAAGGCATGTCCCACATTTGGAAAGACCTTAAGGTGAACCTTAATCCCATAATCCTCCAATAATTCCTTTGCTCGTTGGTTCCCTTTGAGTCTTTCTTCTCTTTCCTTACCACCAATCATTATATAAAATCTCAATTTCTCACCTTTTAGTTTATCAAAGTGTTCTTTTAATCCTTCCTCATCAAAACCTCCAGCAATTGGGATTGCTCCCTTAAATAGTGCTGGATTCCTGATTGCAATGGAAAAGGTCCGGCTTCCACCCTGTGAATAACCGGCAAGGATAACATTTGAGATGTCAACAGAATATTTTCTAATTATATTCAGAGTCTCTCTTATTATCTTTTTTTCCACCTTCAAGACATCCCCCCATCCAAAACTACTTAAGCCAAAAACCTCTGTTCCGTAAGGAACTATATAAATAAATCCGTTTTCAGTGAAGAACTCGGCAAGGTCACCGATAAAACTACGAGGCGAAGCCCCGTAGCCATGAAGCATTGTGAGAACCGGATAGCTTTTAGTTGAATCGTAATCCGGGGGAATAAAAATATATGATGGCCACTCTTTACTCCTTGCCCCTTTTAGAAGAGACTCCGCCTTTATTTCAAGTTCCTTAAACTTTTCTGTTTCTCTTATATTATCAAAGTCACGATCTCCTGAAAAACTATATGTCCCGAGTTCAATGGTTTTTTCAATCCAAGTTATTGCAGAATCTTTCATATCCAAAAGAGAATAACAACATGCAATATTATATGCTACTGGAGCATCGGTGGTGTCAAGGGCTAACGCCTTTTTAAAGTCTATTATAGCCTCTCCGTAATTACCCTCAGTATAGGCAGTCATACCATTTCTAACATATTCGCGCCTGAGTTCCATAACATCGGGCTCTCCTGCCATAGAGAAAAGTAAAAAAGCAAGTACAATCATTTATTCCCTCCTTTTATACTCTCTAAGATGAAATTTATTCTGCTCACCAACTCACTAACTGTCCAACTATTTTATGCAAATCGTATTTTAAGGACATCTCCGTCCTTTACAATATAATCCTTACCAACAAGATGAACGAGACCTTTATCCTTTGCTTCCTTCTCACCCCCAACATCTATAAGTTTATCCACTGATACTACTTCGGCTTTAATAAAACCTTTCTCCATATCAGAGTGTATCTTCCCTGCTGCCGCTAATGCACTTTCTCCCTCTTCTAATCTCCATCCCCTGACTTCCTTTTCCCCTATAGTGAAGAAAGTAATCAATCCAATTTCAGAATAGAGAGCCTTGACCACTCGATCTATGGCACTTTCTTCCATTCCATATAAATCCATATACTCCTTTCTCTCATCCGCATCCAACTCCTGTAGGTCAGCTTCCAGCTTGCCTTTGAAAACCAGGGATGGGATTCCAATATCATCTATAGAAAAGACGAAGTCTTTTTCTTCCTGTTTTTCTGATATATTAATAACAGCAAACATTGGTGCGAAAGTAAATAGACTATAACTCTTAAGAACCTTTTCTTCCATAAGTGGAGAATCTATAAGCCGAATTCCCTCCTTAAGGAAATTTAACCCCTTCTCCAAGAGTTTCTCTTCCCTCTCATGTTCCTTTTTATGTTCTTTTTTTATTGCCTTCAATCGTTTCTCGATCACATCCTGATCAGATATAATCATATCTGCTTCAATATTAGCACAGACTCGGACAGGCTCTTCTCCAAAGAATGCACCGATTACAAGTAAATATGCGTCAGAAGTCCTAATCAATTCATTCTTTGGATCAAACATCCCGGCGTCCAATATATCCAACCTCGATGATATCTTTTTCTTCTCGGGGTAAAGTGAATGCAGTCTATCCAGTCGAGGATCCGAAACCTCAACCACACCGACACCAACAGCTTCTCTATGCCCTTCCTCTATTCCCGTAAGGCTCTTAAATATAACACTCTTTCCACTACCGCGATTACCTATTATTCCAACCTTCATACTTATCCTCTCTCCTATCCTGGAAAAGATCGTTAAATTCCGTTACCTTCTTATCCCGAGCTTCTTCCGGGTCAATGCTAATCGAAAAAAGGCCTTCCTCTTTCCTGCCTACCTTCAAGACTACCTCGCCCTTTGGATTAATAACTTCACTTCCCCCGGTGAACTCATTCCTCATACCCTCTCTCTCTTCAACACCTGTCCTATTGGCAAGGACAATAAACACTTTATTCTCGATTGCCCTTGTTCTTGCGGCCTCTTGATAATAGGGGAGTATGAGATTTGTTGAATGAAGTATGAGGAGCGCCCCTTTTAGTGCAAGGGTTCTCATAGCCTCCGGGAAAATCCAGTCAAAACAAACAAGAAGCCCTACTCTTAAGCCATCAACCTCAAATATTGGAAAACCCTTATCGCCCTCTTTGAACACCTCTTTCTCCTTATAAAAAAGGTGAACCTTTCTGTATACACCTATGACACCTTCTCCAGAGAGAAGGACACTGGAATTATAAATATTTTTCCATTCCCTCTCAAGGAAACCCACAGCCATTGTTGTGTTAAACTCCCCGGCTATATCAATGAGATTTTTTATAAGTACTCCTCCAATCTCCTCACTATAGGGATATGCCTCTTCATAGCTTTTAAAGGTGTATCCGGTTAAAGCAAGTTCTGGAAGAACCACAATATGGGGTGGCTTTGACATTCTAATAATTTCCTTAATCCGCGCTAAATTTGAATCCGGATCTGCAAAGACTGGAGAAAACTGCAAAAACCCCACATCCATCAGATAACCTCCTTTGCAGTTTTGAAGAATTCTCGTAATTCCTCTCCTTTTATTATATAAGGGGGTAAGAGGCGAACTGTATTCTCTTGAATAATATTTACAAGATAACCCTTATCCCTCATTATATGAGCAAATTCCTCACCATTTTCAACATCAAAAGCTAAGAATAAACCTCTTCCCCTTATTCTTAAATCACTCCTAAATTCAGAGATTACTTCCTTTTCGATATCCCTGATATGTTTCATAAGGTAATTCTGGAGTTTTTGAAGCACTACCCGGGCTAATTGTAATGCCTTGAGATTCCCACCCATTGTAGTCCCATGGTCACCAATACATACCATAGAAGCTATCTTTTCTTTCATACAAACCGCACCAAGAGGAAGACCTCCACCAAGTCCTTTTGCAAGGGTTACTATGTCAGGATGAAAATCTTCATGGAAAGAAACAAGGAATTCCCCCGTTCTCCCCAACCCAGATTGAATTTCATCCGCTATAACAACCGCCCTCTGTAATTGAAGTTTTTTCAAAACTTCGAAGCATTCCTTATTCATCACCCTAACCCCTCCTGCACCCTGAATCGGTTCAAATATAACGATAGATGCATCTTCTCCTTTTTGCCAGAGATCTTCTGGATCATTCCAGCGAACAAACTCAACTGGAGCATCTATTCGCGGAAAATCCTGATGTATAAATAAATGAGAAAGGGAAAATGCCCCTAAACTTCTTCCGTGAAATGAGCCTTCAAAAGCAATTATCTTTCCTGAATTTGCCTTCCATGCAAATTTTAAAGCAGCTTCATTGGATTCAGTACCCGAATTAGTAAAAAAAACCTTCCCTGTCCCACATAACTCATTTAGAATCGTGGCAATATCATTCTTAAGAGAATGCACATATAGATTTGAAAGATGCGGAGTTATATCGGTCTCCCCAAGAATAGCATCACAGTCTGGATTGTGATAGCCTAAAATATTAACCCCAATCCCACCTATGAGGTCAAGATATTTCTTATTGGAACTGCTAAATAGATAAACCCCTTCACCTCTCTCAATCTGAATCGGAATGTTTCGATAGATATTAAGATAACCCATTCCCCTGACAGAATTGGGGATTTTCACCTTCTAGGATTCGCCCTAACTTTTTCTATTGCTTCTATCACGATAGAGGTAATCTTTGAACGGAATCCAGAATTAACCATCTTGGTTTCTATGACCGCATGGCCGAGGTTACTTGTACCATACAATGGTTCAGCTTTATTTAGAGAAAGTGCAACAACTTCCTTCTTAAATGGCTCAATGTCTCTATACTGGGGATAATTCTTTATCAAACCATCCAGGGTACCCTCTATCATCCTTTCCATATAATTCTGCATAGTCATAGAGAATTATATATAATATAAAATATTTTTCAAGAGCTTTTTCAATCCCTAACAAATCCCGTGAATAACGGTTGACAATTCTCTATGCCTTGTTAATATTATAACAGTTGGGCGATTAGCTCAGGGGATAGAGCGTTTGCTTGACATGCAAAAGGTCAGTGGTTCAAATCCACTATCGCCCATTAGTATGTAAAATAAATGGAATTATAATAAATTTGATAAATGAAAATAAAAATAAAACTTTTTATAAATGAGAAATCTTATATTGTAGAGGCAGAAGAAGTAATTACTCTAAAAGAAATACTTAAGAATCAAGATTTGTCACTTCTTGAAAAATACGCAGGAGCTTGGAGTAATAATAATTTTATAGATTTTCATACCCCTATAAAAGAAGGAGCTGAATATTGTCTCCTCTCTTTTGGTGACCCCCGAATATTCCCAGCCATGTGGCATACTACATCTCATATAATGGCACAATCAATAAAACGCCTCTACAATGTGAATCTTGCAATAGGACCCGCAATTGAAGAAGGATTTTATTATGATATGGAGAAGGATGTGCCATTCACTGACGAGGACATAGATGCGATTTCAAAAGAGATGAAGAAGGTAATAGAAAGCGACTTTCCTATTGAGCACTCTATAATTTCAAAGGAAGAGGCGCGAGAACTTTTCAAAGACAACAAGTTCAAGTTAGAATTGATTCACGAGATTGAGGGGAATTCTGTTTCAATTTATAAGCAACACGAATTCGTTGACCTCTGCAGGGGTCCTCATTTACTTTCTACCGGAAAGATAAAAAACTTCAGATTGTTATCCGTTTCTGGTTCATATTGGCGTGGAGATGAAACCAGGGAATCGCTTCAGCGCATATATGGTATATCATATCCAAATAAAAAGGCTCTTGATGATTTCCTTTACCGATATGAGGAAGCAAAGAAAAGGGATCATAGAAAACTTGGTAAGAAGTTAAAACTTTTCAACATTTACGAGGAGTCAGGTCCAGGACTTGTACTCTGGCACCCAAAAGGAGCAATAATAAGGGAAATAATAGAAGAGTATTGGAAGAAAGAACATATTAAGCGTGGTTATCAGATAGTTAGAACACCACATATCGCAAGGGCTGAACTCTGGAAAAAAACTGGACATTTTGACTATTACTTTGAGAATATGTTCACCTTTGAAATCGATAACGCGGAATATGTAGTTAAGCCAATGAATTGTCCCTATCATATCCTCATTTATAACAGTGAAATCAGGAGTTACCGTGACCTTCCAATCCGCTTTGCAGAGCTTGGAGCTGTATATCGAAATGAACGATCTGGTGTCTTACATGGGATGCTACGAGTCCGTGGCTTTACTATAGACGACGGTCATATATTCTGCAGGGAGGATCAGGTGAAATCCGAGATAGGGAATGCAGTGGACTTCGCATTTGACATAATAAAAACCTTTGGTTATGAGGACTTCGTAGTGCAACTCTCGGTTAGAGACCCCAAGCATAAAGAGGACTATGCAGGAAGCGATGAAGAATGGGAAAGGGCAGAATCCGCGTTAACATCTGCTCTAGATGAGCGAGAAATAGAATATGTAAGTATGGCGGGAGAAGCTGTCTTCTACGGGCCAAAGATCGATATATCGATGAAGGATGTCTTGGGCAGGAAATGGCAGGGTCCGACCATTCAGTTCGACTTCAACCTCCCTGGAAGACTTGGAATGACTTATATTGGTGAAGACGGAAAAGAGCAAACTGTATATATGATTCACCGTGCTCTCCTCGGATCGCTTGAACGGTTCGTTGGAGGTCTTATCGAACATTACAACGGAAATTTCCCCACCTGGCTTGCACCAACTCAGATCAAAATACTAACTGTAACCGATAAAGGTAACGAATTTGCTCTAAAAATACATGAAAAATTAATTGAAGAGAATTTACGGGTTGAGCTTGATCTTAGAAACGAACAATTATCAAAGAAAATCAGAGATGCAGAAACAGAGAAAATCCCCTATATGTTTATCATAGGAAGTAGAGAAGTAAAATTAGGAACTGTCTCAGTTAGGCATCACAGGGGGGGAAATATTGGTAGTTTTGGATTAGATGAAATTATCTCTCAAATAAAAGAGGAAATAAAACAAAGGAGGTAACTTATACCAAAAAAAGTAGAACGTAGAGTAAATGAACAAATAAAAGCTGAGAAAGTACTACTGATCGACAACACAGGTGATAATAAGGGGATAACTACGAAAGAAAAAGCACTAACGGAAGCAAGAGAAAAGGGCTTGGATCTAGTTATGATGACAGCAGATGCGGATCTGCCTGTCTGTAAGTTGATGGATTATGGAAAATATTTGTATCGTGAGAAAAAGAAGAATAAGAAAGAACGAAAGAAGCAAAAACAAACACTAAAAGAAATGAAATTCTATCCAAAGATAGATGATCATGATTATAAAACAAAACTCAGGCATATAAGAAGGTTCTTGAAAGAAAACAATCCTGTCCGTATTCAAATATGGATGCGTGGTAGGGAAAAGTTGCATCCAGAATTAGCTGAAGAATTAGTCCAACGAATCATTGGGGATACTCTGGATATAGCAAAGATACAAGGAGAACCAGAACCTTCAACACACCGATATCAGTTTCAACTAATGCCTGTAGGAGGTATTGATGCCCAAACTTAAAACTAAAGGAGCGATTAAAAAGCGTTTTAGGCGTACGAAAACTGGAAAGATAAAGTTTAAAAGAGCAAGGGATAATCATCTTCAGATAAAACACTCTAATAAGAACAAGAACCGAAGAAAGAAAGACAAAATGGTATCAAAATCAGACAGAAAAAGGGTAAAAAGACTCATGCACTAAGGAGGAGATGTGGCAAGACATAAGAATGCAGTCCAGCAGAGAAAAAGACATAAAAAGATATTAAAGAGAGCCAAGGGGTTTTTTGGAAAGAGGAAAAACTGTTACCGTATAGCAAAAGAAGCTGTAATGAAGGCACTTGCTTATGCATACCGTGATAGACGAAGAAGAAAGAGGGACTTCAGACGACTCTGGATTACAAGGATTTCCGCAGCTTCAAAGCAAAACGGACTTTCTTATAGCAAGTTTATGTATGGCCTAAAGAAGGCCAAGATTACACTAAATAGAAAGATACTCGCTGATATCGCTGTAAGGGAGCCAACAACATTCTCCCAAATTATAGTGATAGCCAAAGAGAGTTTGAATGAAACTTGATTTACTAAAAGAGAATGTAGAGAAAGAGATTAAAGAGGCTACTACTGCCGAAGAATTAGAAAAAATCCGCATAAAATACCTGGGGCGAAAGGGTGAATTAACTAAAATTCTACATTCTATTGGAGATTTACCCAAGGGTGAAAGGCCTGCAATCGGCAAAGCAGCTAATCGGTTAAATGCTAAACTCAGCGGTCTAATCTTTGGCAAGAAAAGAAGCTTTGAAGAATCCAAGACTTTACAATGGAAGGACCTGAGTCTTCCCGGGAGAAAACCCTATATCGGAACTCTTCACCCACTTTCTATCCTCTACCAGGAAACCATCGATATATTCATCGAAATGGGTTTCTCGATAGTGCTGGGACCGCAGATTGAAACAGAGTATTATAACTTTACTGCTTTAAATACCCCTGCTGATCATCCTGCAAGAGACCTTCAAGATACCTTCTACCTTAAGGATGGAAGATTACTCAGGACTCAGACCTCTCCTGTTCAGATAAGAACACTTGAAAAACATACACCTCCAATTCGAGTCATATCACCAGGAAGATGTTACCGTGTGGACACCTTTGACCCTTTACACTCACCCGCTTTCATGCAAATAGAAGGTCTATGGGTTGACAGAAATGTTTCTATGGCTGATCTCTTTGGAACACTTAAGATATTCGCCAGAAAGATCTTTGGAGAAGACAGAAAAATAGAGTTCCTCCCATCCTATTTCCCATTCACAGAACCATCCGCTGACTTATGGATCCAATGCTCGTTATGTGGGGGAAAAGGATGTTCTGTATGTAAGAACAAAGGTAGAATAGAGACACTTGGTTGTGGCATGGTCCACCCAAATATCCTCAAGAATATGGGTTATCCCGAATTTACTGGATTTGCATTTGGAATAGGGTTAGAAAGGATAGCTATGATAAAATATAATATAAACGACATGAGATTGTTCTATCAGAACGATCTTCAATTTTTAAGTCAGTTCAATGAAAGTAAATTATAATTGGCTATCCGAATGGGTAGACATTGATTTAGAACCGCATGATCTTGCAGATATACTTGATCATCTTGGAATAGAGGTCGAAGAGCTTGATCTAACTGGAAGTGATGCAATCTTCACACTTGAAATTACCCCGAATAGACCAGACTTACTCAGTATCCAGGGTTTATCAAGAGAGATTGCAGCAAAGACGGATAAAAGATTAAAAAAAGTAATCGATTACCCACTCACAGTAGAAAAGAAGCAAAACAAAGAATTTGAGCTAACCGTTAAGATTGAATCCAAAGAAGACTGCGCAAGATACGTAGCTTCTATAATTGACGAAATTGAAATTTGCCCCTCCCCACCAATAATCTCGGGGAGACTTGAAAAGTGTGGCATTCGTTCTCGAAACAACGTGATAGATATAACCAATTATGTTCAGATAGAAATTGGGCACCCACTGCATGCCTTTGACTATGACAGAATAGGTAATGAGATTATAGTCCGCCGCGCAAAAAATGGTGAAACTATAATAACCTTAGAGGGGGAGGAAAAGGCATTAACTAACTCAGATCTCGTTATAGCAGATAATAGAAAACCCATTGCAATTGCCGGAATAATGGGTGGTGAAGCATCCGGAATTTGTGAATCAACACGAACTATAGTCCTCGAATCAGCATTCTTCAACCCAACACTAATCAGAAAGACCTCAAAGAGATTAAAATTATCTACTGAATCTTCATATCGCTTTGAAAGAAAAGCTGATATAGGTATACTCAAAAATGATTCGGCATATGCAATATATCTTTTAAAGAAATATGCGAACGGGAGATTGGTAAGTCCAATCATTGACACCAATCCAGATCCTGAACTCCACAGAGAAGTTTTGTTCTCTTATGAAAAAGCGAACAAGTTATTAGGAAAGAATGTAAAAAAAGAAGAAGTTGACCAGATATTTAGTAAATTAGCCTTACAGAAAAGAGGAAATGATAATCATCCAAAAATACTAATCCCTTCTTTTAGACGGGATATTGAGATTGAAGAAGATTTAACAGAAGAGATTGGAAGATTCATCGGTTATGATAATATTCAAACAAAATTTGGCTACAAGAATGAAAGCCCTATCTTTTTAGAAGGAAAGGAATTATTAGCAATTAAAAAAATTATGCCGTCTCTTGGTTTCTCTGAAGCAATAAATATACCCTTCATTGAACCCTCATGGGCGGAAATCCAGGGTAAAAATCCAGTAGAACTCAAGAATCCGTTATGGAGTGATAAAAGTATTTTACGAACAACGCTCCTGCCCGGTTTACTCCTTAGCTTAAAAAGGAATTTAAACAGAGGAAAAGAAAGGGTGGATATCTTTGAAATAGGAAGGGTATTTACGTTGGATAGTGAAGAAGAAGAGATGATCGCTGCGGTAGTGGCAGGCGAAATACCAGCAAGCTGGTATAAAGAACGGCACCCTGTTGATTTCTATGATTTAAAGGGTGTTGTGGAAACTCTCCTTGAAAAACTTAATATCCAGCAATATAAATTTTCGGAATGTAAAGATAACTTATATAAAAAGGAAAGAACCCTATCACTAGTAATTAATAACGAACCAATAGGTTGTTTTGGCCTCCTTTCGCAGGACATATGTAAGGTAGATACTTTCGGGTTTGAATTCAACCTCTATAAATTGTTATCGGGTTTAGAAGAAAAGATAAGATACAGTGGAATTTATAGGTATCCACCAATAAAAAGGGACCTTTCTATTGTAATAGACGAAAGAAAACCTTATGTAAATCTTGAAAACATCATAAAAGAAGCAATCAATAATGACGTCCAGATAGAACTGATAGATGTATATAGAGATGCCACTATAGGTAAAGATAAGAAATCCATCACAGTTAGATTAGAATTGTATCACCCAGAGAAGACTCTGACTGATGAAGAAGTGGAAAATGATATTAAAAATGTAATAAAAAAACTCTCAGAGTTAGGAGCTCACCTTAGAAAATGAAAGAAATGGAAATTGATTATATACGGAAGATTATAAAAAAAAGCATCCAGAGGATAAAGGAACAGCAGAGTGAAAACAATAGGCTCCGTTTGGAGCTAGAAAAAGAAAAGAGGAAAACAAAAAAAGCAATAGAAGAAATAAACAAATTGGAAAACGAAATAAAAGAGAGGATTTGAGTGGGAAAAGAAGTGGAAGTAAAAATCTTAGGTAATAAATATTCCTTTCTTACAGATAGGGACACTAATGAGGCAATAAGAATTGCTATGCTTGTGGACGAAGAGGCAATGAGAATAAAAGAGGACGAGCCGTACTCTTCGGATAGCACTATTGCAATACTTACTGCCTTAAACATAGCAGATAAACTCTTCACTATTGTTTCTGATTTAGAAGAACTAGAACGCTATGTAGAATAAGGATCTTTAGGATTTTTCCCACTGCCTCTCATAACTTAGAAAGAGAGGGAAAACATGAGCGCGATAGTAACAATACTGATTTCTGTTATAGTAGCAATAATCTTCTTCGTAATTGGCTACTTCACTCAAAAGATAACAAGGAATAGAAAAATATTAACAGCTGAGCGAAAGGCCGAGAAGATATTACAAAGTTCTCGGGGAAAAAGTAAGGAGATAGAGCAGCAAACCAGAGAAAAAATAGAGCAACTAAAAAAAGTACAGAAAAGGCAACTAATCGAGGAAACAAAGGCTCAGAAAAGGCATCTCGAACTATGGGAAAAGGAACTTGAAAAAAAGGATGAAGAGCAAAAGAAAACCAAGGATTTCCTTTCCCAGCGAGAGAAAAACTTAATGGTTCGCGAGAAAGAAGTCCAGCAGCAAAAGGAAGAGGTGGGTATCAAAAGAAGACGACTAACTCAACTAATTGAGGAAAATAATAAAAAATTGGAAGATATATCTCGCCTGACCAGAGATGAAGCAAGAAAAATGATTCTCGAGAAAGCAAAGGAAGAAGCCGAGAATAAGGCAATCCAGATTGAAAACGAGATAATTAGCGAATCCAATAGAAAAGCAAACCGTAAAGCAAAAGAGATAATAACCGGGGCCATTCAGAGGTGCGCTTCGGATCTTGTATCTGATGCTACTGTCTCAGCGGTCTCGCTACCTTCTGAAAGTATGAAGGGCCGTATAATAGGGCGAGAAGGTAGAAATATTAGAGCATTTGAAAATGTGACAGGGATTGATGTGATTATTGACGATACTCCGGAGACTATAACGCTATCTGCATTTGATCCGATAAAAAGGGAGATTGCCAGAATCTCTATGGAAAAGTTGATCAAGGACGGCCGAATTCATCCTGCCCGTATTGAAGAAATAGTGGAAAAAACAGAAAAAGAATTTGAAGAAAGAATTGTTGAGATAGGCGAAAATACAATGTTTGAACTTGGAATATCCAAGATGCACGATGACCTTATCAAAATGGTTGCAAGACTAAACTTCAGGATGAGTTACGGGCAAAACGTACTTCAGCACTCAAAGGAAGTAGCATATCTTATGGGTTTAATGGCAGGAGAACTCCAGTTAGATATTGACATTGCCAAGAGAGCCGGGATCCTTCATGATATAGGTAAGGGTATAAGCCAGGAATATTCAGGCAGTCATGCAGAGATCGGTGCTACAGCTGCCAGAAAATATGGAGAAGATCCCATAATTGTCAACGCAATAGCTGCACACCATGAAGAGGTTGAACCCGCATCCCCCTACGCTGTCCTCCTTCAAGCCGCCGATGCAATATCAGGAGCAAGACCCGGTGCACGGCGGGAAACCCTGGCGGCCTATATAAGGAGGGTTGAAGACCTAGAAAACATTGCCGCTTCCTTTGAAGGGGTAAAAAAGGCATACTCCATGCAAGCCGGTCGCGAAGTCAGAATTATTGTAGAACCTGAGATTATATCAGATAACGGAACAAGAAAACTATCCGCCAAGATTGCCCAAAGTATCGAGAAAAATCTAAAATATCCAGGAGAGATAAAGGTAACCGTAATACGGGAAACACGATCAGTAGCCAACGCTAAATGAGTATTGAACAGACGGATTAGGAAATTTCACGAACTTAGAGAAAGAAGATTACGTTGAAAGTTCTATTTATCGGAGATGTTATAGGTAAACCTGGTATGAGACTGCTTTCTAAGTTGATTCCCAAATTCAAAAAAGATACTGAGTACGATCTAATCTGCATCAATGGAGAAAATTCAGCTGGGGGATTCGGTATAACAAAGAACGGCGCATTAAAATTAAAAAAGTACGGCTGCGATGTGATTACTACTGGTAATCACATAATAGACAGAGAAGATGAGCTCGCGGAGGTATTTTGCCTACCGAATGTGATCCGACCATTAAATTACGAATCATCATTCCCCGGTAAGGGCTGGACAGTTTTTGAGAAAAATGGTACAAAATGTGTAATTGTTAACCTTCAGGGAACGGTCTTTATGCCCGAGAAGCCAAAAGCAATTTCTCCATTCATCGTAATAAAGAAACACCTTAATAAAATTCGTGAAATTGCACCCATAATCATTGTAGATTTGCATGCGGAAGCCACGGCTGAGAAAATTGCTATGAGACATTTTTTAAATGGAAAGGTTTCAGCTCTCATAGGCACCCACACTCATGTCCAAACGGCGGACGAGATCATCACAGAAAAAGGAACTGCCTATATTACTGACATAGGTATGACAGGACCCTTCGATTCCGTAATAGGAATGCAAAAGGACCCGATTATAAGAAAATTCCTTGGAAATAAGGATGAACAATTCAAGCTTGCAAAGGGGGATGTAAGAATGAATGCGGTTGCAATTGAAATTGACAATGAAAATGGTAAGGCCTACTCAATAAGGAGAATTCAAATTGCAGAAGATACTTAATGGAAAAGTTGTTGCAAATAAAATAATCAATAAGATAAAAGGACTCACTCCTAAACGCAGCCTAGGAATAATAAAGGTGGGCTCTAATCCAAGAAGTTCTTCTTACCTTAGGGGAGTCAGAAAGACAGCCGAAAAAGCAGAAGTGACATTGAAATTAACTGAGTTACAGGAAGATGCCTCAGAGGAAGAAGTCATAGAATCAGTGAGAAAAATGAGCGAATCCAGAGAGGTAAACGGAATCCTTTTAATGGAACCGTTCCCGAAAGAAATTTCCGTAGAGAAATTAATAGAAATCGTTGGTCCTGGGTTGGATGTAGAGGGAATCCATCCTTACAATATAGGAAAGTTGCTGTTAAGTGAATCTGAAATAATGCCCTCTACCCCAGGAGCAGTGCTTGAATTGATGGACTTCTATGGAATAAAGCCAAAGGGGATGCACACAGTAATTCTTGGCAGAAGTCAGGTGGTTGGCAAACCCCTTGCCAATCTACTTCTTAGAAAGGGACGATTGGGCAATGCTACTGTAACTGTATGTCACTCAAAGACAAAAAATCTCAAGAGTTTGACAAAAACCGCAGATATACTTATAGTAGCAATAGGGAAGGCAGAGTTTGTGGATGTCAAATTTGTCCGTGAGGGAGCAATCGTAATTGATGTAGGCATAAATATGAAAAACAACCGCCTAGTAGGTGATGTTGACTTTGAATCTGTCAAAGAGAAAGCCCTTGCAATAACACCTGTGCCTGGTGGGATTGGTAGTATCACTACTGCAGTTCTTCTCTCCAATTTATACAAACTATGATAATCTATTCAGTATCAGAGATAACACAAAAGCTAAAGAAACAGATCAGTTCCATTGGATGGGTTTGGGTGAAGGGAGAGGTAAGTAATCTCACATATCACTCTTCAGGGCATATATATTTTTCCTTAAAAGACGAAGAATCAGTCCTCAAAGCGGTAATCTTCCAATGGGCAGCAGAGTATCTTGAATATAAACTGATTGAAGGTCGTGTATTTCAAATATACGGTAAGATTGACATATGGCAAAGAGGTAGTCAATACCAGATTATAGCAGAACAAGTAATACCAGGTGAAATCGGAACATTTTATCTTCGGTTTCAAGAGATAAAAGAGAGATTAGAAAAAGAAGGACTTTTTGATAAAAAATACAAAAGGGAACTTCCAAAATTCCCTGAAAAGATAGGAATTATAACTTCTACAGAGGGAGCCGCAATTCATGATGTCTTAAAAATAATTAAGAAGCGCTCCCCCTATACCACCGTAATAGTTAGACCTACCCTTGTGCAGGGTGATGGAGCAGCTTTCGATATAGTATCTGCGACAAGAGAACTCAATGAATATAAAGATGTGGATTTGATAATTCTGACAAGAGGCGGCGGCTCCATTGAGGATCTCTGGGTATTTAATGAAGTAGAAGTCGCCTATGCGATTTTTGACTCAACGATACCAATAATCTCCGCGGTAGGTCATGAGAATGACTTTTCTATATCAGATTTTGTTGCAGACAAAAGAGCTGCAACTCCAACAGAAGCTGCAGAAATTGCAGTTCCATCAAGGGACCAGTTAATGGATAACATCAACCATATTTCCTTGGGTCTCAAGAGACTGATCTCAAATAAGATGAATATGTATATCACAAAGTTAGAATCCCTTTCGAAAAGCTATGCTATCAGGAGGCCTCTTTCATTAGTTGAAATGAAACAGCAAAACCTTGATTATCTTCAGGATTTACTTATTCAATATGGAAAGACAACCGTGCAATCTTTAAACGATAAATTGAAAAGCCTCACTCCGAGACTGCCAGAACTATCAACTTTAATGATAGAGATTTATAACTTAGAGGGCGGACTTAAAAATTCAATCAGTCAATTGATAAAGGATAAAAAACAGGAAATTAGAAGCCTGGGAAGCATTCTACAGGCTACATCTTCGGAAAGAATCCTCGGAAGGGGTTACTCAATTGTTAAAAAAGGTGAAAAAATAATAAGAGATTCAAGTATACTTAAAAGAGGAGACTCACTCCACATTCAATTCTATACGGGAACTAGTTCTGCAAAAGTAGAGGAAACAAAGCCGTGATACTCTGTTGTCACAGAGGAATTGGTTAAATAGTTAAGTAGTCAAATAGTTAAATAAAACAACTGACAGTTATTTAAAACAATTCAACTATTCAACAATTTAACTACTAAACTTTATGCATTCTCTCATTCACATCTTTTAATTAAATTAAGTGTCGTATCTTTATCCATTTCACGTATTAGTTTCCCCTCAAGAGGGAATATAAATATCTCAGCAGTTACCGAAACTGTTCCCTTGAATAGATGGCCACCGATTAGATTGTAATCTACTCCACCAAGGGCAACATGAGGATGGAATATTAAACTTTTGTCTTTAACGGAAATGTTTCCGCTTAAATTTACCAGCTCATATGAATTATCAAGTTTTTTCTTCTTATATTCCTTTTTAAGAATGTCAAAATACCCAAGTGTTACTTTGAAAATCGCACCTATACCATTTACAAAAGCCGCCTTAATCCCATTTTCATTACAGAAATCGATAACTGATTCTACTACCTCTTCTCCTCTATCGAGTATAAGGATATGAACATCGTCTTTCTTAAAAGTAATCACCAAACCTCCTTTTTGATAACCCTATCTGAACCATCCCAGTTGTCAAGGGGCAAACACAGTGAATGTGTAAATGAGTAGATGAGTGGAATGGTATATGGGTGGATGAGATAAACGACCGGGGACGGAAGACGGAGGCATAGTTAATTTGTTAATTGGTAAATTGTTGATTAGTTATGCCCTCAAATCTTCCCTAATTAACTATTTGACTATTTTACTAATTAACTTTGCGTTAGAAAAAAATAAGATTATTTACAAGATTTACAGTTTGGGGTTGACATAAAAAAAGTTCTTTGTAAATTAAAATAATGGAGGAAGGGATGAACAAAAATAATAAAATAAATGAAAACAAGGCCAAAACTCCTGAAGAAGATGTAGAAAAAGAGAAGCCCATCACAGAGAGAGAAAAACTTGAAGATCCCTTAGGGAAACTTAAAGAAGAACGCGATGAGTTAATGGATAAATACCTTCGTGCTTTGGCAAGTTATGAAAACTTAAGAAAAAGGACTCAGCAGGAAAAAGAGAATATATATAAATTTGGCATAGAGGGGGTCATTCGTGAAATTCTTCCAGTTGTAGATGACTTTGGCAGAGCATTCAACTCGCTAAAAAAAGAAAATGATGAGAATAAACAGGACGGGTTCATAAAAGGTACCCGTATCATCTATTCAAAACTGCTGAATATTCTAAAAAACTACTACGTTGAACCTTTTGATTCCAAGGGAGAAAAATTTGATCCTTCAAGACACGAAGCGGTTCATGTAGTAGAGAGTGATGAGGAGGAAGGGATAATAATAGAAGAGGTAGAAAAAGGATATTTGATAAAAGATAAAGTTCTTCGCCCAGCAAGGGTCATCGTTACAAAGGAAAAAGAAGAAATTAAAGAATATAAAGAGAAAAAGAAGAAATAAATCAAGAAAATTAATGACAATTACAATAGGAGGTAGGGAAGAATGAAAGAACCAGTAATAGGGATTGACCTTGGAACAACTAATTCGGTTGTCGCTACAGTAGAACAATCCGAACCTGACGTAATTACAAATACCGAAGGAGAGAGAACCACTCCATCCGTAGTTGCATTTAAGGGTAAAGAAAAATTAGTAGGGCTGCAGGCAAAAAGGCAACAATTGACCAATCCACAGAAAACAGTCTATTCCGTAAAACGTTTTATGGGAAGAAGATTCAATGAAGTAGCAAATGAAATAGAAGAGGTTCCATTCGAGGTTATTGCAGGGCCTCACAAGGATGCGAGACTAAAAATTGGCGATCAAGTGTATTCTCCCCCTGAAATTTCTGCCTTGATTTTACAGTATCTTAAAAAAGCTGCGGAAGCTCATTTAGGAAAGAAGGTAAAGAAGGCTGTAATCACAGTTCCTGCTTATTTCAATGATTCCCAGCGAAAAGCAACAAAGGATGCGGGTGAGATTGCTGGACTTGAAGTCTTAAGAATAATTAACGAACCAACAGCTGCATCACTAGCATATGGTCTTGGTAAAGACAAAAATGAAAAAGTAGCAGTATTTGACCTTGGTGGAGGAACCTTTGATATATCTATTCTCGAAATTAGTGAAGGTGTATTTGAGGTCCTATCCACAAATGGTAACACACATCTGGGTGGTGACGATTTTGACCACCTGATAATGAAGTGGTTAATTGGTGAATTCAAAAAGGAAACAGGCATTGACCTCTCTGGGGACAGAAACGCTGTTCAGAGGGTAAGGGATGCAGCCGAAAAGGCAAAATGTGAACTTTCTTCAATGAAAGAGACGACTATCAATCTTCCATATATAACAGCTGATGAATCCGGGGCAAAGCATCTGGAAAAGAATTTCACCAGAGCTAAACTTGAATCCCTGACAAAAGAATTACTGGACAAGATTGATGAACCAGTAAAACGGGCATTCGAAGATGCTAAATTAACTCCAATTGATATTGATGAGGTAATCCTTGTTGGTGGTATGACAAGAATGCCAGCGGTGCAGGAGAAAGTTAAGGGCCTATTCAAGAAGGAACCACACAAGGGCATTAATCCAGATGAAGTGGTGGCAATCGGAGCAGCTATCCAGGGAGCAGTCTTAGTAGGTGATGTTAAAGATGTTCTGTTACTTGATGTAACACCCCTTTCCCTCGGAATCGAAACCCTTGGTGGCAGGATGACTACAATTATAGATAGAAATACTACAATACCCACCCAGAAGGGTAAGATATTTACAACTGCAGATGATAATCAACCAGCCGTTTCCATCCACGTACTCCAGGGCGAAAGACCAATGGCTCTTGATAACAGGACCCTTGGAAATTTTGAGTTAGCAGGAATTCCACCTTCTCCTCGAGGCGTTCCACAGATAGAAGTAAGATTTGATATAGATGCTGATGGTATACTCCATGTCTCTGCTAAGGATCTTGGTACAAATAAAGAACAATCAATAAGGATTGAATCCTCCAGCGGACTCACAGAACAGGAGATAGAGAAAATGAAAAAAGACGCCGAAATTCATATAGAGGAGGATAAAAAGAAAGAAGAACTCATCGACACAAAAAACCAGGCAGATACACTTATATATTCGACGGAAAAAGTATTAGAAGAGCAAGGAGATAGTGTCTCTAAGGATGAAAAGGAAAATATTGAGAAAGCAATAAATGAACTTAAAGAAGCAATGAAAGGTGACGACATAATGACAATCAGGCACAAAATTGAGATTTTACAAAAGGCCTCTCACGCGGTAACAGAAAAATTGTACAAAAAAGCAGCAGAGCAGGCACAAACTCAAGCTACAGAAAAAGAAAGCTCAACAGAAAAAGAAAAAAAGGAAACCGCAAAAGAAGAGGAGGAAGAGGTAGAGGCAGATTACGAAGTAATTGACGAAGAAGAAAAGGAGAAGGAAGACGAAGAAAGTTAGTTCTAACAAATGATGGCAACAGACAGGGATTACTATGAAATTCTGGGAGTCTCCCGAGAGGCAACCCAAGAAGAAATTAAAAAATCATATAGACGATTAGCCAGGAAACATCATCCTGACGTTAGCAAGGAAAACAAAAAGGAAGCAGAGAAAAAATTCAAAGAAGTATCCGAAGCATATGAAGTCTTAATGGACCCCGAAAAAAGGGCACGATATGATCGATTCGGAAAAGAGGGAGTTCAATTTGAAGGTGAACATTTTACATGGGGAGATTTTACTCATCAAGCAGATATTGAAGATATATTCAGAGACTTCTTTGGAGATTTTGGAGAAAGTGATTTCCTCAGCAGAATATTTGGAGGAGTAAGTAGAAGAGAAGCACGAACTTATAGCCACAGAGGGGAGAATCTCCGTGTAAGACTTAATCTCACTCTCAAGGAAGCAGCAGAAGGAGTCACTAAAAAGATAAAAGTCCGCTTATTGGAAAAGTGTGATCATTGCCAAGGGAAAGGCGGGAAAACTACTACCTGCCCCAGTTGTAATGGAAGAGGTGAGGTTAAGAGTGTCAGATCAAGCCTCTTTGGTCAATTTGTTTCTGTTTCAACCTGTCCCACATGTAGAGGAACAGGAAAAATTGTAAAAGAAGCCTGTCCCTTCTGCCATGGTGAAGGGCGAATTAGAACAGAGAAACAAATGTCGGTCCAGATTCCTGCAGGAGTAGATACAGGTAATTATATAACTATACGAGGAGAAGGAAATGTAGGGAGAAGGGGTGGAGTAAAAGGAGACATTATCGTTGAGATAAGGATCAAGGAAGACAGTCGTTTCAGACGAGAAGGAAACAACCTCATAATCAGGGCTCCGATAAGTTATAAAACTGCGATAGAAGGCGGAAAGATAAAAATCCCAAGCTTGGACGGCAGATTAAAACTTACAATACCCCCTGGAACGAAATCAGGAAGGATTTTTTTACTTAAGGGAAAAGGAATGGGTAGTCTATACGGCGGAAGGAGGGGAGATATATTAGTGGAAACATATATATGGACACCCGATAAGGTGTCAAAAAGGGCAAGGCAGTTACTGAAAGAACTTGATGATGAATTTGGATCTCCACCAGAGATAAAATAAATCTAATAATTCTTCACTCCTAATCATTTTACTCGATCATCCGGATAAACTCTTCTTCGTTAATTGTTTTTATCATTAATTTCTTAGCCTTATCAAATTTAGAACCTGGATTCTTACCTACTACAACAAAATTTGTTTTTTTGCTTACGGAACCTGTTACCCTCCCCCCCAAACTCTCGATCATCTCTTTTATCTCTTCCCTGGTAAATCTGTCTAAAACGCCTGTTAACACAAAGCGCTTTCTTTTAAATGGAAGAGGCTTCTTTTGCCCCTGTTTCTGCTCCATTCTGACACCTGCTTTTCCTAATTTTTTAATAACATCGAGATTCCTTTTACTTCTGAAGAAAGCCATAATAGAAGATACCGTCTTTTCTCCTACGCCCTCTATAAAAAGTAATTCCTCTCTGCTTGCAATCCTCAATGTATCAATGGATCTAAAATTGTACGATAATAATTTTGCATTATAGGTACCTACAAGGGGTATTCCAAGAGCGTAAATCAAACGATCTAACGAACGTTCCTTACTTTTCTCTATTGCAGAAAGTAAATTCAGAGCTGATTTTTCACCCATTCTAGGAAGACGAGCGACTTCGGTTTTCTTCAATAAATATAGATCTGCATAATCGGATAGAAGTTTTTTTGAAACCAATTGGGAAACCAAAATATATCCAAGTCCCACAATATCCATACCATCTCTACTTCCAAAGTGTAGAATTCTTCCCTTAACCTGTGCAGGACACTGTATATTTATACATCTGAAGTAGACCTCACCTTCTGGCTTTATGAGTTCTTCTCCACACACTGGGCATTTATCAGGAATTTTAAACCTTTCTTCCCTACCACTCCTCTCATCTTTTACAACTCCAACCACATGGGGAATAATTTCTCCTCCTTTCTCCACCAAAACTTTGTCACCAACCCTGATATCCTTTCTTTCAATTTCATCCATATTGAACAGGGATGCCTTGGAAACTGTTGTTCCAGAAATAAATACAGGCTCAAGCATTGCAATTGGAGTCGCAATACCTGTTCTGCCTATAGAAATCTCTATCCTCTTTAACTTTGTCTTTGCCTTCTCTGCAGGATACTTAAAAGCTACTGCCCATCTCGGTGCTTTTGAGGTGGCACCCAATTTCTCTTTTAGAGCCAGATTATTAATCTTAAAGACAAGTCCATCAATCTGATAATCAAGTGTATACCTCTTCTCCCTCCACTCTTCAATAAGTGGTATAGCATCATCAACGCTTCTCCTAACTTCACGAAGTGGGCTCACCTTGAATCCAATCTCGTTTAAGTAATCAAGAGCTTCCCGATGCGTTTTTATGAATTCTGGTATAGAACCATAGGAATGGATAAAGATATCAAGGTTTCTTTTAGCTACAATGAAAGAGTTAAGATTTTTCAGAGTTCCCGCAGTTGCATTCCTTGGATTTGCAAAAAGAGGTTCTCCATTTTCCTCCCTTTTCTTATTAAGTATGAGGAAACTCTCATTAGGCATATAAACCTCACCTCGAACTTCAAGAAAAGGATATTTTTCCATATTTTTAAGCAAAACCAGGGGTATGCTATTTATTGCCTTTAGATTCAAAGTAATATCATCCCCAACTACTCCATCACCCCTAGTTGAACCCTTTAGAAAGATTCCATTCTCGTATACTAAAGATACGGCAACTCCGTCGATCTTCTGTTCTATAACCCATTCTAATTGAGATACACCTTTTAGTCGCTTCAATGCTCTATCTTCGAAATCAATAAGTTCATCTACAGCATATGTATTGCTCAAAGAAAGCATAGGAGGATCATGCGTAACATCGGGAAATCCCTCCAGAGGTTGGTCACCAACCCTCTGAGTTGGAGAAAACGGCACAATGGTTTCAGGATATTCCTCTTCTAATTTTTCCAATCTCTTTAACAATTTATCAAATTCCTCATCAGATATTTCAGGTTGATTCAAAACATAGTATCTGTAATTATGATATCGAATTTCATCCCTGAGCTTTTTTATTTGCCTCTCAAATTTTCCCGACACCTTCTTGGGAACCATCATCACTCCATATTCATAACCTTCTTAATACCCTTAATCATTTCCTTAACTTCATAGTCTTCCGGGTTCTTCTCAAGGTTATATCTTGCATCCATGTCTTGTGGATTCTTCCCAACCATATGTTCAAATAATTCGATAGCTTTATTATACTCTTCTCTCTCATAGTGAGCAATTGCCTTCTTGAAATCGTCACGTCTTCGGATCACTCATTCCTTCTAATCCAATTGCTTACGCAGGAATGTCGGGACATCCAGATCATCAATCTCAGTGTCTATATCACTTATTTCTCTGAAACTATGTTGAATTGGCGGTGCTTGTCGAAAACCTCGGAATTCTATCTTATCCAATTCGTCCTTCTCAGGCTCACCGATTCCTGTAGCAATAAGGGTTATTTCAGCTTTATAAAAATTATCCTCGAATATAACTCCCATAAATACCTCTTTATTATCTCCCATCGCTTCACTTATCGTATCCATCGCTTCCTTCATATCTTTGAGTGTGAAGTTTTCCCTATCCACTGTTAGATTAATCAACGCCGCTTTTGCCTGGGAAATATCTGTATTATCCAAAAGAGGTGAATTCACAGCACCATGTGCTGCTTCTAGAGCTTTATTTTCTCCCTCTCCTACTCCTATTCCCATAATAGCTTTACCACGCTTTAACATCACCGATTTTACATCCGCAAAATCCATATTAATATAACCATTCTTAAGCACAAGATTACTGATACCGTGAACAGCCTTTAAAAGGACATCCATTGATTCTCTGCTAAGTGCATCTGCTAGGCTCACATTTCCCAAGCTCAAGAGTCTATCATTTGGAACAACAAGTAATGTATCTACAACTGGAGAAAGTTCTTTTATCCCTTGCTTTGAAGTTTCAATCCTCTGCGCCTCATATGAAAATGGTGTGGTAACGACTCCAACAGTAAGAACACCTTTCTCTTTGGCAAGCGAGGCTATAACCGGTGAAGCGCCCGTCCCAGTTCCACCTCCCATACCAGCAGCTATAAACAACATATCAATACCTTGGACTAATCCCTGCAACTTCTCCAGATCTTCCTCCGCTGCTCTCTTACCGAGAATCGGATCTCCACCTGTTCCTCTACCATCAGTTAATTCTCTCCCTATTTGTATTCTATCACTTGTTGACACCTGATTCATATCCTGAACATCAGTGTTGACAGCCCAGAACTCAATCCCCTTCATCCCTGAATCAACCATAGTAGTAACTGCATTACCACCACATCCTCCAACACCTACAACTCTTATTTTCGCTGGGCAATTATTCTTTCCTTTTGTTTTAAACATTTTTCCCTCCTTATTAAAAGAATTCTTCAAACCATTGCTTCATACGTTTTAATACTATGTCAAACATGCTTTTCCCTTTAAGTTCTTCGAGTTTCCCTCCGGTATGTAAAGCGCCATATTTTATAAGGCCTACAGCTGTAGCAAATGAAGGATCAGAGACCGTTTCTTTAAGACCGGTAATATGCTCTGATGGAATTCCTATCCTTACAGGCAGAGTGAATATATCCTCCGCTAACCCTGCTATACCATCTAACATAGCAGTACCGCCTGTCAGTATTACACCGGCACTCAACATATTATAAAGTGAATCTTCAGAAAGTTCTCTGTGTGCTAGTGTCAGTATCTCTTCAATCCTAGGTTTAACTATCTGCTGTAACAACTCACGGGACACCTGCTTATTACCTCTTCCCGAAAGACCTGGAACTGTTATCATGTCATTTCTATCCTTCTCAAGGATTTCCTTCACTGTAGCATATTCAAGTTTAATCCTCTCAGCTTCCTTAGGAGAAGTCCTGAGTCCCACTCCGATATCATTAGTCACATTTTCCCCCCCAAGACCAAATACCGAGGTTTTCCTGAGGCTTCCATTGTAAAAAATTGCCATATCAGTAGTTCCACCACCTATATCTACAAGGATAGCTCCCACTTCCTTTTCTTCCTCTGAAAGAATAGAGTAAGAAGAAGCAAGGGGTTGTAGGACGATATCGCTAACTTCATAGCCTGCTTTATTCACACACTTACATATATTCTTTGCTGAAGTTACAGCTCCTGTCACAATAACAACATTAGCTTCTAGACGTTGCGAGAACATTCCTAACGGATCTCTAATCCCACCCTGTCCATCAAGTATGAATTCAGTCGGTATAATATGGATCACCTCTCTATCTACAGGAAGCGCCATGGATTTTGCACTCTCCAGTACGCGATCAACATCTTCCCGAGTAACTTCATTGTCTACTCCAGTAACTGCGACTACACCACGGCCCTGTATATTTCTAATGTGGTCCCCTGCAATACCTGTATAAACCCCTTTGGCCTCCTTGCCGGCCATCATCTCCGCCTCTCTCATCGCTTTGAGGATGGATTGCACCGTCTTGTCTATATTTATAACTACCCCTTTACGAAGACCCTCCGAAGGGTATTTACCCACTCCCATAATATTAGCCCCCTCATCATCAACCTCGGCTACCACAGCTGCTATTTTAGTGGTACCAAGATCTAACCCCACCACAATATCCTTATCATCATTCACTTATTACCTCCTTAAAACAACTTGATCATCAAACCTGAAATCCAATCTCCCAGACGAAACAATCCCTGTTTTATAAATTTTTTTCAAGAGTTTGTACTTCTCTGGATAACTATCCTTCCCCCAAAGAACCTTTATATTCCCAATCCTACTCTCCAATCCATAGGATATGACTTTTACTTCCTCTACACGCACATCTCTTGTAATTTTCAGTATTTGTACTGCTTCCTGTAGTCCTTCGAGCAGCGAATCGTCCTTAACTTTAATTATTGGGAGTGTATCTATACCCTCTGCTTTGAATAATACTCCTTCTTCATCTACACAAATTCCTTTCATATTAGAAATCCTGGCAATAGGTACTCTAGGTTGTATAAGAATTGAGACTACTCCTCTTATATTTTTATGCCATTTGACATTCTTTACCCAATCGAGTCCAATAATGTCCGATCTTACTGGCTGGATAGACTTTGGAAGCGGCTCTGATATTAGCTTCCTTACCTCCAATATTCTCTCATCCTGCACAGGTTGGGACCATTTTATTAAGTAACCCTTTATAGGCATAAATGCTTTCCATCCCTCATACACAAAGAAGAGGAGCATTAGTAATAGGAAATATCTCGCCCTAAATCTGGGTTTCTTCTTCTTTCCCAATTATCACCACCTCTGTTTCCAGAATAACGCCAAATTTCTTCTCCACTTCATCCCTCACACGCCGGATCAATTCAATAACATCCTCTGATGTGGCAGATGGATCGGTAAGTATGTAATTCGCATGGTCCATGGAAATCAGAGCTCCTCCAACCCTCCTTCCTTTAAGTCCTGCCTGTTCTATCAGATTACCAGCATGTCCTCCTTCTGGATTCTTAAAAACCGAACCGCAGGTTCCAATATGACTCGGTATCTTTGGTAGCCTACTCCTTCTCTTTTTAGAAATCTCCTCCATTCTGTTCTCAATTTCCTTTCTATTTCCTTTCTCTAACAAGAGATTTACATCAAGCACAATCTCTCTTTTAAGGGTGGAGTACCTATATCCAAATTGGAATTCCTCCAAATGTGATATTTCACTTCCGCGTAGGACAGAAATAGAAGAAACAAACTCTCCAATTTCTGTTCCATAGGCACCTGCATTCATAACGACTGCACCTCCAATAGTTCCAGGAACACCAGTTAACGATTCAAACCCTGAAAGACAGGCATCTTTGCAACACTTAATAATCTCTAACAGAGAAGCACCGGCCTCTGCCCGAATCATATCCTCTTCAAGTAAGATTCTATTCATCCTCTTTGTTGTCATAACAAGGCCTTTGAATCCTTCATCTAAAAAGAGGACATTTGAGCCATTACCTATTATATAGTACGGAATTCCCTTTCCCTCACAGAACTCTATAGACTTTCTCATATCATCCATACTGGCAACGTACAAGAAATAACGAGCTTCTCCACCTACACGGAGATATGTATGGCTGGATAGGGGCTCTTTTCTCTTTAACTCACCTTTTATTTCTAATCCCTTCAAGAAGGTCCTCCGCTATCTTATAGATATTCCCCGCCCCAAGGAGAAGAATCATATCTCCCTCCCTTAACTCTGGGAGAAGATATTCTGGTACTTCTCTCATATTCTCTATATAAAGAACATCCTTATGACCAAAATCTCTGCATTGATCCCTTATTATTGCTCCGCTGACCCCGGGTATCTCTTCCTCCCTTGCAGGGTAAATATCCGTTATTATCACCTTATCAGCCTGAAAGAATGCTTTTCCAAACTCTTTTTTCAATAAGATTGTCCTTGAATAGAGATGAGGCTGAAACACTGCAATTATTCTTCCATTCCAGCTATCCCTGGCTGATTTAAGGGTAGATTCAATCTCCGTTGGATGATGAGCGTAATCATCTACAATAAGGATCCCGTTCACAAACCCTTTCCTTTCAAATCTCCTTGTAACTCCTTCACATCCTTCAATACCCTTTTTTATCTTATCAAATTCTATGCCTAATTCCAGACAAACGCCACAGGCTGCAACCGCATTAATTACATTATGAACTCCAGGAAGAGAAAGTTTGATACGTCCTAATCTATCACCATTTGCGACAAGGGCAAAGGAATAGGTAAAATCCTTTTTATTTATTGCTAAACCTTTTATATCTGCGTTCGGAGAAAGACCAAACGTTATTACCCTTTTATCAATATCAGAACGTATTGATAGAGAATTAGGGTCATCCATACAGAGGTAGACACTTCCATAGAAAGGAACAGAGTTAGCAAACTTCGTAAAGGCCTGCTTAATATCATCCAGGTCCCTATAGAAATCGAGATGCTCACGGTCTATATTAGTTATCACTGCAATTGTTGGAAAAAGCTTGAGGAAGGAGCGATCGCTTTCATCCGCCTCCGCAACTAAATACTCACTCTCTCCCAGCTTTGCGTTATTGCCGGAACCTTTCAACCTTCCACCTAAAACGAGTGTTGGATCGAGAGCACCCTTAGAGAGTATTGAACCGATGAGGGATGCGGTAGTTGACTTTCCATGACTTCCTGCAACTGCAATAGAGAATTTCATACGCATTAGTTCTGCCAACATTTCAGCACGTGGTATAACAGGAATCTTTCGGAGAAAGGCTTCCTGCAATTCAACATTCTCCTCAAAGTTAAGAGCTGAGGTATAAACCACTACATCTGCATCTCCGAGATTCTCCTTTGAATGCGAAAGGTAAACCTCTATACCGAGTTCCTGAAGCCTCTTTGTATTCTCGGATTCCTTTATATCGGAACCTGTTATAATATATCCCATATTATGAAGTAGCTCAGCAATGCCACTCATACCTATACCACCTATACCAACAAAATGAATCTTTTCAATTCTTCCAAACATATCCTTCCATCCTTTTTATTATCCTTTCTGTTGCATCCTCCTCCCTTTCAACACTTAATCTTTTACCAACCAACTGATTTATTACCACAATCAGTCTATCTATATCTATGTCCTCTTCTCGTATCACCTTCACATTATTCCGCCTCGCGGCAGCCATTTTTGCATTATGGAATTGATGGTCCTTTGCGGCATAGGGATAAGGAATAAACACAGTTGGAATACCAGTCTTCTCGATCTCTGCAGTAACAAGCGCACCCGAACGAGAAATAATTATATCAGCTAAGGCATAAGCAAGACCCATCCTTTCAATGAAACTCAACTTTTTAATACTTTCACCATTAATTTGCAATCTATGTTTTCCTGTCTGTATGATAAATTGCCAATCCTTTGGATTTAGCTTTGGAATCAACTGCTCTGCAAGACCTACAAGGGTTTTTGCTCCTCTACTCCCACCTAATACAAGGAGTGTTTTCTTATCCCTGTCCAAGGAAAAATATTTTATTGCCTCATTTTTATCTGCAGAAAGTATCTCCTCTCTTACAGGAATTCCCGTCACTGTTTTCTTTAGAGATCGAATGGAAGGGAAAACACTATCAAAGGGTAAGAAAACCTCTTCTGAGTAGCGAGAAAAAACCCGTACTGCAAGACCAGGCTCGGAATCCAGTATAAGTGTAAAGATAGGCATTCGGTAAATGATTCCTGCAATTCCCACAGGGACAGAGGCAAATCCGCCTGTTAAAAGTATAGCCTTGGGTCTATACCGTAGAAGAATAAACAATGACGAAAAGAAGGATGGAATGAACCTTAGTATAAACTCAACTTTTCCGAAAGTATTCCTGTCTACCCACCCTATAATAGGCAAAAGATACATCCACTCTCTTCGAGCTATTCTCTTTTCAATGCCCGAATTGCTTCCAATATAAATTGTCCTAACTCCCTTTCTTTCTAGACCGTCAGCTATGGAGAGTGCCGGGAATATATGACCCCCGGTTCCTCCTCCTGATATCACCACCGTTTTTTGCGATAGAGACAATAATACCTCCAGCTATATAATTTACTACCAGAGCTGTTCCGCCACTCGATATAAATGGGAGTGGTACCCCTGTCACAGGAATACTCCCTAAAGCTACAAAGATGTGAATCAAAGCATTTATGAATATCATAGAAATAAGTCCGAGTCCCAAAACACCAGCATATTTATTTCGAGCTCGTAAACTAAATCTCGAAGCAGATATCAAATAAACAAGAAATGACCCGAGAACAAGAAAAGCTCCAGTAAAACCTAATTCTTCTCCAACTATTGAGAATATAAAGTCAGAATCAGGAAGTGGTATATAGAAGAATTTTCTCATCCCACTCCCCAGGCCTAATCCTTTCCAACCACCAGTAGCTATAGCCTTCACTGTATTACTTATAGAATCAGAACTAATATAGTCTGTTATCCTTTCTAATGCATACCCTCGACTGACTATATAACCAGTACCTGCAAGTATTAATATAGCCAAGAATAAAGCAACCTTCCAGAGATCTGTCCCATTAAGATACATCATAATACCACCAAGAGACGCAGTCACCAGGGCAGTTGATATATCCGGCTGGAATAAAATCAAAACTGTTGTAAGAGAAATGACCAAAACAGATATTCCAAAATCTCTCTTCTTTGCCAAGAAAGCAATAAACGCGATCTGCGCAAAAATAGAAGGTTGGAAAGAAATTCGACCTATATATAACCACCTCTTTGCATAATTTATTCTTGTTCCGAAGACGTATGTAAGAGTAAGAAGAATAATTGCAAGGATAAAGAGATTACCGTTCAATCTTTCCCATACATCTAACTTTATCTTTGAAAATGTAAAGAACAACATGATAGCAAGAATAAATACGATTAGCTGTTTTATAAATGAAATGGGTACTACTCTTTCGTAAACTGATATACCTGATGCGGCAGAAAATACCATAACAAGTCCCAATGCTCCCAGGAAAAGAGGTAGTATTTCTACTATTGATACTCTGAGTTTTTTCTCATTTACCATAGATATCCCTTACTGCTCTCTTAAAATCCTCTCCCCTTTCAGCAAAATTTTCATAAAGGTCAAAACTTGCGCCACCGGGGGAAAGCATAACCTTATTAATTCCGAAATCCTTGGTAAGCCTAACAGCATCTATTATTGAGGAAGCTATTTTGTATCGATTAAATCCAGCGTCTTTTAAAATTCTCTCTATGGGAGCGCTGGATTCCCCAAGTAGAATAACTTGGGCTGCCCACTTCTGAATCGCCTCTATTATTGGAGCAGTATTTTCCACCTTCATCCTACCCCCCACTATCACGCAAGAGTCTGGAAATGCCTCAAGGGATTTTGCAAAAGCTATGGGATTCGTACACATTGAGTTATTGATTATATGCAAGTTTTCGTTCTTTAAAACTGTTTCCATCCGGTGTTCCATCCCTTCAAACGAACGAATTCCCGATTGCACCTCTTCTCTGGACAGTCCCAAGACATTGCCTATAAGAGATGCAACCATTCCATCCTCAACAAATATATCTCCAGGAATGAATAGATCAGTTAAGGAAAAGACTACTATACCCTCTTTGTCTCTTACCTCTTCCCCGATATAGTAGATATCTGCTTTTCTCCTCATTGAAAAAAATAGAATTTTAGAGTGTGTATCTATAGAAGACAAACTCTCATCATCCATATTTAGGATGGAATAATCAGAATATGTTTGATTGGCTAAAATATTCAGCTTTGCATTCCTGTAATCCTCAAAGTTCTTATACCGGTCTAGATGATCCGGGCTTATATTTATAATCGCGGAGATTTTGGGGTGAAAATCAAGAATTCTCTCAAGTTGAAAGGAACTAACCTCTAACACTGTTACGGTAGATTCATCACTCATCAGAACAAGTTCGCTTAATGGAACACCAGGATATATATTACCTCCCAGCAAGACCTTTTTGAACTTTTTAGATTGAGACAGAATATGCGAAGTAAGTGCAGCCGTTGTGGTCTTTCCGTTAGTTCCTGTGATGGCAATCATCTTGCCTTTTAAGTGCCGGGAAGCAAATTCCAATTCTCCCATAATTGGGATACCTCCTTCCCGTGCTTTTTCCAATATTGGAATGGAGAGAGGTACACCAGGAGATACAATGAGAAGATCCATTTTAAGCAACTCTTGCGAATGATCGCCAACTTCATTTGGATAAGGGATATTTGAAAGAAATTCATTCTTCTCACTAATAAAAGGAGTTTCACCTAACCTATCTATTAGTCCGGCAACTGCCTTCCCACTTCTACCATATCCAATAACTCCTATCATTTTCTCCTCACTATCGAATCTTAAGTGTACTCAGGCCCAGGAGAGCAAATAAGATGCCCCAGATCCAGAATCTCACAACTACTTTGGATTCCTCCCAACCAAGAAGATGGAAATGGTAGTGTATCGGGGCCATTTTAAGCACCCTTTTGCCTCTAATTTTAAAAGAGCCAACCTGTAAGAACACAGATAAAGTTTCGATCACAAAGACTCCACCTATCACTAAAAGTAATATTTCCTGTTTAAGAAGCACAGCCACGAGACCCAGAATGCCTCCAATTGCAAGGGAGCCTGTATCTCCCATAAACACCTCAGCAGGATAACTATTAAACCACAAGAATCCTATGGCTGAACCCAGGAAAGCTGTACAGAAGATAGTGATCTCTCCAGCACCATCAATAAATAATATATTGAGATAACTTGAAAACTTTACGTTCCCAACCACATAAGCAACCACTGCAAAGGCAGATGCTACTATACCTGAAAGACCTATAGCTAGACCATCCATTCCATCAGTAAGATTTACCGCATTAGTAGTTCCTATAATCACAAGCATAAGGAATGGTATATAAAAATACCCCAAGTTTAAAAATATATTCTTGAGAAAGAGAGAACTTGTCATGGTTTCATATCCAGTTCGAAGAGGAAAATATAAAAGTAGAGTTCCTATGACGAGAGCAGGAATAACCTGTATAACTAATTTCTGCCACACACGGAACCCTTCTCCATTTTTAACCTTGAACCAATCATCTATAATCCCAAACCCAGCCATCCATAACGTTATCGAAACAAGATATAGAATAAGCCTGTTTGTCAAGTCACACCAGAGAAGAACCGAGATCAGGAGTGAGAAAAGTATAATAATGCCACCCATTGTAGGGGTACCTTGTTTGTGTCCGTGGCTATCCTCAATATACTTTGATATAGGTTCTCTAATATTTTTCTGTGTTAGCCATCCAATTATTTTCCTGCCAAGAATTAAGGATATGAGTAATGAAGTAATGGAGGCATAAGCAGAACGGAATGTAATATATCTCAGAAGATTGAAGATTGTAAAATGCTCTCTTAAAGGGTATAAGAAATAGAACATACATCCTCCGCTAAGACCGAAACCATTGTTTCAAGATGAAGAAGGTGAGAAGATTTAAACAATATTATATCACCTTCTCTTAGGATAGATTTCAACTCCTTTAAGGCTTCACCCTTATTCCTAACAAGTATACCATTTCCAAACCCCTCTATGAAGCCATTCGCCTCTTCTCCTATAACAATCAATTCATCAATTTTACCTCGAATCCGTTCTCCAGATTCACGATGGAGTTCAAAGCTCTTGCTCCCTAGCTCTAACATAGGACCAAGAACTGCTACCTTTCTCCCAGGCATCCACTCAACAACCGAAACACTATTTAAAAGTGAATCGGGATTACTGTTATATGTATCATCTACGATTGTTATACTGCCTTTCCTCTTTATTTCCAATCTGTGAGGAATAGGTTTCACAGATGCTAATCCCATTCGGATGACATGGAATGGAATCCCATAATGGATAGCAACAGCAGTTGCAATAGTTGCACTCCTTAAAGCACCCATACCTGGTAGATGAATGTAGAATTCTTCCTTCGCTACACCAAACATACTTCCATCAATAGACTCCTGTAGTATCCTAAATGAATAGTCGTTATCTTTATTGAATCCTACGCTAATCAACTCATTGTATTCGATTGAAGATAATAAATCATCATCGCCATTGATAAATAGTGGACCTTTTAACCCTGAAATAATGCTCTTTTTTTCTTCCAGCACACCTTGCCTGTCTTTGAACGCTTCAAGATGAGAACGACCAACACCGGTTATAAGAGCAAGGTCTGGTTTCACTATCTCGGTTAGTTTCTTTATTTCACCTCTCTCATTAGTTGCCAATTCAAGTATTGCAAATTTTTCATCCTTCAATCGGAATATGTTGAGCGGAACACCAACACGATTATTGTAATTCTTGAATGAAACAAGAGTGGGCTCTACTGAACGAAATATCGGCCCCAGAAATTCTTTGGTGGTGGTCTTCCCAACAGAACCGGTAATCGCGATTACCAATGGATTCACAGTTTCCCGGTAATAACAGGCAAGAGCACCCAGAGCTTCTAAGGAGTCCCGGACTAGGATAAGATTCTCATCTCTCGCTTTTTTCTCTGATACGATAGGAAGGCCGGATTTTTCGATTGCTTCATCTGAAAAATCATGGCCGTCAAAATTCTCACCCTTAAGCGCAAAGAACAATTCACCTTTCTTTATAGTTCTTGAATCCACACTGACACCGGTTATCACCTTCTTATCCAACCGATTCCCACCTATAGCCTTACCCTTTATTGCCTCGATTACCGTCTTAATCTCTAATGCTCTCATCTCTCGAAATACTCCTTCACACATTCTCTATCAGAAAAAGGAATCTTCTTCCCCATTATCTCCTGATACTCTTCATGTCCTTTGCCGGCTATCAGAACCAAATCACCCTCACGAGCAAGATCTAAAGCTTTAAAGATAGCCTTTTTTCTATCGGATATACGGTACACTTCACCATCCTCAATTCCATCAAAGATATCATCGATTATACCCTCTGGATCTTCACTCCTTGGATTATCAGAAGTGACTATAGCGATATTAGAAAGTTTCGAGGATACCATTCCCATAATTGCTCTTTTACCCTTATCCCGTTCACCTCCAGCTCCAAATACTGTTATCACTTTATTTTGATTTAATTCCTTAAGGGAGGAAATCACGTTACTCAAAGCCTCAGGAGTATGTGCATAATCCACAATCACAGAAATGGGTCTGGGAACATTAATCTTTTCCGTTCGCCCCGGAAGAGAATGAACATCCCAAATCCCTTCGATAATTCGGGTATCTTCTAATCCATCCATAATTGCAACAGACGTTGCAGCTAGGATATTGTACGCATTATAAGTGCCAATAAGTGAACTCCTGACCTCTAAGCTTCTTCCCACACCCTCTATGCTCAAAACAAGATTTTCAAAAGTATTCTCAATAATGTGTCCTTGAATATTTCCTTTCCTAAATCCATAAGTAATCACCTTCGAGTCTGTGTTTTTTATAAAGTAAGGGGCATCCTGGTCATCTACATTAATCAACGCCATCTTATCCCGATGTAAGGCCTTAAAGAATCTCGATTTAACTTCTCTATAGGACTCAAAAGTTTTGTGGTAGTCAAGATGATCCCTGGAGATATTTGTAAATACACCATAATCAAAATCTATAGAAAAAATCCTATCCTGAGCTATAGCATGAGAGGAAACTTCAATTACAGCAGTTTTAAACCCTTTATTTAAGGCATTATGAAGTTCTCTTTGGAGAATAAGGGGGCTCGGTGTAGTATTTATTGCCTTCATTTCACTATCAGGAGTGAAGTATTTGATCGTGCTGAAACAAATGGAATCTAAATAGATCGAAGAAAGTAGAAAAGCTGTCGTAGTTTTCCCATCGGTTCCAGTAACTCCGATGATCTTCATCTTTTCGGAAGGATTTCCATAAAAGTTAGATACAACTTGAGCAAAGGCTTTCCTTGAATTCGGAACTTTAATATTGGCTATATCGACTGAAATATCCTCTTCTACAATAAGGGCTACTGCTCCATTCCCAATAGCTTCCTTTATGAATTTATGTCCATCTTCTACCTCACCTCTCAAAGCGGCAAATAGATAACCGTGCTCAACCTCCCTGGAATCATCAGTAACTCCAGTGATATCATTCACTTCTCCTTCACTTTTTACTATATCAACCCCTTTCAGTAGATCATCCAGCTTCATATTCTATTATAAGAACCTTTTTCTATAATCTTTAAGAAGGACAATCCGTTTTGCTGACTCACGAAAAGCAGGACATACAGTAACAGATGAGTAATAAGAGCTCTTTGGATTATCAACGAATATACCAATAACCAACTCCGGATCAGGATAAGGAAGAATCCCTACGAATGATGATACATATTCACCCTCTCTGTATCTACCCTCTCCGTACTTCCATGCTGTCCCTGTCTTTCCAGCAATAGGGAGTATTGAAAGAGAGGCTAACGCGCCTGTTCCCTTTTCCACTGTTTTGTGTAGGATCTGAAGAAGCATCTCAGCACTCTTATGGTCACCGATCTTCCTAGTAACTTCGGGCTTGCTTCTCACTATAACCCTACCTTCCTTTCGTATCTCCTTCATCACTCTGGGTCTTAGCAATATGCCATCGTTTGCTATTGCTTGATATGCCATAACAATCTGGAGCGGTGTGGTATTAACCCCCTGGCCGAAACTCACCGTAGCTAACCTGATATCCCTCATTCGCTCAAGGATGGGTAATTTACCTGGATATTCAACAGGAAGATCAATACCTGTTCTACATCCTATACCGAAAAAGCGTGCACAGCGATAAAGTTCCCTTTTTCCGATCTTTCTCCCTATATTAACAAATGCTGCATTGGAGGAATAAACAACCGCGTCAGTGAAGGTATAGGCTGGATGTGAATGTGGGTCTTTGAAAATCTTTCCACCAAAATTAGTGAAGCCAGAAGAATCCACCACTATCTCGGTAAGAGAAAACCCCTTGCTAATCCATGCAAACGCTGGAATCAACTTGAAGACTGAGCCGGGTTCAAATTGCCAGGCAACGCATCCATTATTTCTCCATCCTTCGTCTGGAACAAATTCTGGAATGTTAACCATTGCAAGGATTTCTCCTGTTCTGATATCCACACAGAGTCCAAAAACCTGATCCGCTTTTGTATCTTCCTTTAACTTATGCAACTCATCTTCCAGGATATACTGAATATCAAGGTCGACAGTTAGATATACATCCTTACCTGGAACAGGGTCCTTATATCCTTCTTCACATCGTTTCAGAAGTTTTATTCCTGAATATCTCGGCACCTCAAGGTAATGCGCCCATCCATTTGAACCAGAGAGAAACTCATTATACTCACGCTCAATCCCACTTATCCCTTTTCTCTCCCAATTAAGAGAACCTATGACTGTTCTACCAATCCTACCAGACGGATAATATCGGAACCATTCCCTTACAGCATACACTCCTTCAAGGTCAAGCTCTCTCACAACAGAATCATTTACACCTCGTGTGATTTTAATAAGTTCAAAATCTTGTTGGAGAAGTGATTCCAGTTTCCGAACATTTCCCAATCCATAACCTGCAAGCTTAGCAGCAGTTTCTTTCGGATCAGAAATTCGATCCTTCTCCGCATAAAGTGTAAAAAGTTTAAGGTCCGTTGAAAGCACCTTACCATTCCTGTCAAGTATTTCACCTCTCCTAGCTTCTGTTTCAAGGTAACGCATCTCTTCAGCTTTGCCAATGTTCCCAATATTTCGGGATTGTAAGATCTGAAGATAAAACAATCGTCCAAAAGCAATAATCCAGAGAGAAACTAATAAAAGTATGAGAGAAATTGCTTTCAAGCGAAAAACTCTGCTTCCCATTCTTACCTCCTTATCTTGGAGGGCGCTCTCAAGTCTATTATTTCTCGCTTGCGTGGATATCTCATATTTAATTCTTCTCGTGCTCTTTTCTCAATCATAGGTACACTAGTAGCCTCTCTGTATCTGGATCGGAGCCTAACGACTTTATTCCATTCGATGCCAATTTCTTTCTTCAGGGCTTCAACTCTTAAGTTCAGATTAATAACCACATTCTTTCTCCAGATATGAAGAAGAAACGGAGAAATAATGATGAGAATTATCGCAAGCAGCTTTAATATTCTCATTTTTCAAATGCCCTGAGATGTGCACTTCTGCACCTTGGGTTGTGGCTAAATTCCAAGTTTTTCGGAGTAATTGGTTTATTCGTAAGAGTTGAAAGTCCCTCCTTGTTCATAGTGTTAAGTATTAATTTCTCTTCACCAGAATGATAGGTAATAACTACCAGCCTCCCCTTGTTTTTCAGTATCCGAGAGGCTCCTATAATACCTTCCGTAATATTTTCCATTTCTTTATTAACTACTATTCGGAATGCTTGAAATACCCTGCCAAGATGTTTATGTCCCGTTTTCCTCGGAACTGATTTTCTCACCAGTAAGGCAAGTTCATGAGTAGTTTTGGGTCTTTCATTCTTGATTTTCTTCGCAATGCTTCTAGAATGCCGCTCTCCCCCATATTGATAAAGAATATCTGCAATCTCTTCTTCATCCCTTTCTTCAATGAGATCATACGCCGTCATACCTTTCTTTCCATATCTCATATCAAGAGGTCCATCCAGACGATATGAGAAACCTCTTTTCGGATCATCAAGTTGATATGAGGAATAACCAAGATCAAAGAGGACTCCATCTAAGGATTTCCCTATAAAGCAATCAATGAATCGGAAATTACTATTAACGAGTAAGAATCTATTCTCAAAATCAGAGAGCCTTTCTTTTGCCAATTTTAACTGCCTTCTATCAAGATCAACACCTATAATAGAGGCTTCGGTCCTTTGGAGAATAGCAAGAGAGTGCCCACCACAACCAAGGGTGGCATCAAGATAGAATCCACCCCTCTTTACTACTAATAAGTGAATTACCTCATCCACCATCACGGGATGATGTATTACTGCATTCCCCACTTTTCCCCTCTAAAGCTCCAGCATTGAAAATAGTTCATTGGTATCCCCCTTATCTTTCGAGTACTCTTCGTATACGGAGGGTGCCCATAATTCCACTTTATCAATGGCACCAAGGAAAAATACACCATCCTCAATCTTAGCATATTCTCGAAGTTCCTTTGGAAGGACAACTCGACCCTGGCTATCCATAGAAAGACGCTCGGCTCCATACGAAAAAGCCCTTATAGCATCCCTTATCCTCTTTTGGGAGTACTTCTTTTCCGAAAGTTTCTCAATAAATTTATTCCACTTGCTTAAGGGGAACAAAAGCAATGAAGCTTCAAATCCTTTGGTTATATAAAAACTGCTCTCATCCTGCTCAGTCAAAACCCCTCTGAATTTGGCAGGGATGAAGACCCTCCCTTTATGGTCTACAGAGTAAATATCATTTCCTATAAAATACATTTATCAACCCCCTGATAATGGCTGGCTAACAATATATCCTCCACTTCTCCCCACTTATCCCCACAATTTTAGAGCAAAAATACAGTTTTGTCAAGGGGTAAAGTGATTTTTTTCTCTTTTAAAGGACAAAAAAGTTAAGAAGAAATCGAGAATCGTCCCACTTCATTAAAAAAAATATATTTAAAAATATAGGTTCATTCGATTTATAGCTGGATTTTAAACCTACTGATTCTTTACCAGTGCATTTAATAAACAAAACATATTTTATATCTTTGTTATGAATTAAGTATCGACAACGATTTTCGATACTTCAAATAACTTGTAATCCTACAAATAAGAAGTAAGTACAAAGCGTGAGCCAGTTCTCTAACGTCTAATCAAAAACGTCTACAGTCAGAGCATTTTTAAGGACGTTCTACTTGGCGTATTTCAAGGCATAGTTAAACATTACAACCATTTCCCCATTCATTTCTTCTCTATTTTAGGTATTTGAAAATATCCTCACGCAAGCACTTGACTTTTCTTATATTTACTTTAAATTCAAGTTGATGTTAGGCCGTGTAAAAAAGAGTGTTAAAAGGGTTTAGCAGAGGAATAAGTTATTTGGAAATAGGTGCATACCATCTGGATTTAGCAATTATCACGAAATATCGGATATAAAAAGCAATGCGCCAAAAAATGTTAAATTGTTTGATTTCCGACTGTATTCGGTTCCAAGCTGAAGGACAGTATGGAGATTACACAAGGAGGTTAGAGTAATGACAAAGGAAATCTACGTTGGGAACTTACCCTTTAGTGCATCAGAAGAAGATATTTCTAAACTGTTTTCACAGCATGGAACCGTACATTCAGTAAAGTTGGTCACTGATCGTGATACCGGAAGGCCTCGTGGTTTTGGTTTTGTGGAGATGGATCAGGACGAAGCCGATGCAGCCATTCAGGCGCTTAACGGTACTGAACTTGATGGGCGCAGTTTACGCATTAATGAGGCCAGAAAACGCGATTCTCGTAATTCTCGTCCTCAACGACGCAGGTATTAAGATAAATGCTAAATATCGAAGCGCCATAAAGATCATAGCTCTTTTAGAGTCTGATTAGGATTCCTTCTATACCCTCGTACTTGATTAAAAATGGCAAATAACCTGGGTTATATGCTGGGAGGTTCACGCCTCCCAGCATTAGGGTCATTGGTTGCGCGCCAAAAGTCAAGAGTCAGGGTTTAACAGCAGTTTATAGCCTTTAGAGAAGCGATCCGGTGGTTCGCTGGGCCTTCTGTCTCCGGTTTACGGTTATACTATGGTTCAACATTCACGGACGCCATAAATCCCAGGGAATATTAGCCGAATAGAATATGTTTTTTAACCGACGGAGTCAACCATCTTTCTTATAGCTCTGATGTGCTTTGGTGTTGTTCCACAGCAACCTCCAATGATTGACACACCTAAAGAAACTAATTCTTTTGCTTTTTCTGCCATAAACTCTGGTGTCTCGGGATAAACAACAGTATTTCCTTTTATCTCTGGAATACCTGCGTTAGATTGAATGATAATTGGAAGATGGCTAAATTCCCTGAATTCCCTGGCTATCTTTATCATGTTATCTATACCGTTTCCACAGTTCGAACCTATGATATCGGCTCCTGCATTTGTAAGTCCTTTTACAGCTTCTTCTATATTTATACCCATCACAGTATAAAAACCTCTGGGGATGGGATCAAATGTCATTGTTGCAATAACAGGGGTTGACGACGAAACAGTTTTCGCCGCTTTAACGGCAATTGTTGCCTCTCTCAAATCGGTCATTGTCTCTACGCATATAATGTCAACGTCTGCACTGATGAGTGCCTTCATCTGTCTTTCAAAACTATCGTACATTTCGGAATCTGATGTATCCCCATAAGGCTCCAGGAGTTTTCCACTTGGGCCGCAGGAACCAGAGATATAAGCGCATTCTCCTACGATTTTTCTTACAGCAAGGACAGCATTTCTGTTTATTTCCTCTGTTTTATCCGCAAGCGAATAAAACGAAAGCTTCAAGGGAGACGCTCCAAAGGTATTGGTCTGAACTATATCAGCCCCTGCCTCAAGATAAAGACTGGCAATCTCATGAAGGATCGGGAGACGTGTAAGGTTAAAAGATTCCGGAGGTTCCCCTGCCCCAAGACCACGTTCCATAAGCATTGTTCCCATTGCTCCATCAGAAACAAGTATCTCGCCATTCTTCAATCGCTTGAGAAGTCCTTCCACCCTACCTCCCATTTTTAAAAGTAACCGCAGATACACACAGATGTTCGCAAATACAATTACTTCTAAAATTCATTTAATCTGTGTCTATTTGTGTTCATCTGCGGTTACACAAATTTTTTTGAGTTTTTTATAAGTTCTTTCACAGTTTCCACCGCGTTAACGCTATCATAGCCGTATGCATCAGCTCCTATCTCTTTTGCATATTCTTCTGAGACAGGAGCTCCACCAATTATTATTTTTATTTTTCCTATAAGACCCTCTTCCCTTAAAAGATCCATAACATTCTTCATAACAGGCATCGTTGTTGTAAGAAGTGCAGACATACCTATAACCGTAGCATTTTCTTTCTTTGCGGTTTGGATGAACTTCAAGGGCGAAACATTGTTGCCAAGGTTTATAACTTCAAAGCCAGCACCCTTAAGCATAATACCTACAAGGTTCTTTCCTATATCATGTAAATCCCCTTGAACCGTCCCGATGACCACCTTTCCAATAATTGGTATCCCTTCTTGTATAAACATCGGTCTAAGTAGGTCCATTCCTGCATACATTGCTGTGGCAGCAAGAAGCACATCTGGAAGGAAGATTTCATGAGCCTTGTACTTTTTTCCTATTATGTCCATGCCATAAATCAGACCCTCATCAAGTATCTCCTTGGGGGTTATTCTCTCTTCTATCGCTTCTTTCGTTAATGCTCTTACCTTTTCATCATTGCCCGACTGTAAGCTCTCTCGTATCTTGTTTAATATATCCATTATGCTATAACTTCCTTGTTGTTATGTCCTGATTCTCTAAACAACCCCCTTATCCTATCTCTGCAGGAGTGTGTTTTGCATTGACTGCAGAAAGGATAAGAGTCTTCAAAGTTATGAATCTCTTTCTCCCCGGAAACTATTACACCCGATATTGATTTTAATGGTTTCATTAGATAACTACCCAGGAGTGTGATACCAATATCCTCTGGATGCAGAAATTCAAATAGTTTTTTTTGCCCGCTCATATGCCAACCGCAATAACCTGGACTATATCTTAAAATCCCTGTTGATGCATTAATCTCACCCTTTTTTGAGAGCAACTTTAAAAAATGGTATTCAACAATGTCGGCCGCCTTTTCAACTCCATCTGATGCAACAGAATCTAACATACTTCCGAGAGCCAACTCATTTGCTTTGAAGAGTTCATCTATCTTTTGACTCAACCTATCCCCAAGTGTGACGGCGAAAATAGCAAGATTTCCTGCCTCCCTGAAGATATCATCAAGGGGAGTCCTCTTTTCATTCAATCCTTCACCGGTGTAGATAGATTCAAACTCGGGTATGGATATTTCTGAAATGATACCTTTCGGATGAGAAAATTCAATAAAAAGTTCCATTGCCCTGTTAAAGAGTGCTTCAATTTTCCGAGGTAACTCTCTGTCAATAGTGATACCTTGAGTTTTTAAGACGGTAACTCTACTCGGTTTAACATCATAGATAGGGATCTCGATAATTTCTCTCATAAAGTTATCTCCGGGAGACTCTCCATTCCATAACGATGCGCCTCAAGTTTCATAAGTTTTATCAACTCTTTTTTTGTACTATCCGGAAGTCTTGAGGGTTCATAATCTTTAATTAGTTTCTCTACCTCACTATGAGCCCTTTCTAAAAGTGCTAAACCACCTTCCTCTTGCCATCTCGCCCTATTTGCCCTGTCAATTACAGGCCCTGGGAAATAAAATTCTTCATGTAAATACCGACGCGTATGTTCTGATATTAAGAGGTGCTGTTCCCTTAAGAGTTCTTGGAATCTCGGGAGCGATGGAAAGTCCTCTTTGGGTTCAATTCCCTTTATCAGACGGAGTGCCATTCCACATATCTCATTATCAAGAACAAGCTTTTCAAGACTCTGGCAACTTTCGAAATCAAGCATCCCAGGCCCTGAAATGTTATTTATACCAGATAGAGTAGCAAGCACAGCACCCATTCCCGATTCAAGACCTGCCTGTGCATCAAGCTGCTTCGCATCGCTCAGCGATATATAGCCCTGAGTGGGGATACCCAGATATTTCCCGATCTCATTATATGCACAGTCTATCATCTGTGTTTCTACAGCCCCCATTGGAGTCGTCTCATATCGGACATCAAATATTGCCGGTGAGCCGCCATAAAGGATAGGTGTTCCTGGATTTATAAACTGGCTGATTACTATACCACTCAGAGTCTCAGCTGTATGCTGCACCAATGTCCCGACAAGGGTGACCGGTGCCATAAATCCCGATAATGGCATGGAAACAAATTCTACGGGGATTGAGTAGAGTGCACAGTCAACAACATTCTGGGATGTAACATCACTCCATTTAAGAGGTGACGTTGGGCAGCAGGAGAATATCGTAAGAGGTTTTAGTGCAAGTTCCTCTTTTGTCCCACGTACACCAATCTGAAAATCCTTCATTACATTGAATGATTCAATGGTAAAGGCTCCTGTGACAACAGGTTTTTCACAGTATAGAAGGCTTAAGAACAGCCTATAACTGTCTGAAATTTTTTCATTAATATCTGCTGGTATAAATGCTGTGCTCTGTGAAGCAATGTTATTAAGCTGACTTATAACTTTTGTATGTCTGATATAATCCTCTGTATTTGGCTTACGAATCTTCTTAGTTTCACAGTCAAGGATATTTAATGCAGCTGAACCAGGCGTAAAATATACATTATAATCCGAAAAGTGATGTGTTTCATTACCAAGAACATCATAGAGTTTAAATGAGCGCGGGACTGTTTCCAAAGCTTTATCAATAATTTCATCCTTTAGAATAACATGATAGTTCTCCATTTCCACATTTGCACCAAAATCCCCCAGCATAGAAAGGATATCCTCATTGTGAATCTCCACGCCAAGTTTACAAAGAACTTCCCTCGCTTCCCTTATTATCTTTTCTATAAGCTCATCGCTCAGAAATCTTAAAACAGGCCTCATTATCTACTCCTTTTAAATTCATAATAATTTGCTTAATCATACATAAAATCTCCAAATATTGCAAGGAATTTTTTAAATACAAATGTCACTTGACTTTTTTCTTTCTCCGCTATTATAATAATGACTGACCGTTCGGCCATTATTATAATGAAAGTAAATCAAGGAAATTTTAAAGGAGTATTTCAGTGCCAAAGATTGTAAATAAAGAACAGCGTAAAAAAGAAATAGCTCTTGCTGCATTGGATATATTTGCAGAAAAGGGTTTTGAGGCAGCCACTATAAATGAAATAACCAGGTTTGCAGGAATAGGCAAAGGTACCATCTATGAGTATTTCAAATCAAAGGATGACCTGATTTTCAACTCAATAAAGGTGTGGCTCGAACTTATAGAGAAAAAAACTAAAGATCAGATTGTTGAAATTAATGATCCTGCCCAGCGCCTTCGTACATTTGTACAGGCTTCAATGGAGGCTTTTATATCGGATGAACACGCTATGAAGCTTTCAATTGCTTTAATGCAAATAACATTAAGTGAAACAAAGCCTTACATAGAAAAAAAAGTTTTTTTTGAGACACTTATGAATATGTCCAAAATTATTGTGGACATTCTTCAAGATGGAGTATCTAAGGGGGTATTCAAACCGGAAGTATCAAAAAATGCCGAAAAGATAGCTGTTAACTTATTAGCATACCTTGATGGCATAAGCGCATATTATTGTATAAACAAAGCTCACATTAATCTCAAGAAACAGATTGATATCTTCCTCAAGCAGCTTATGGCAAGTATAATGATGCCCCAATCTACCCAAAAAAAAAGGAGAGTATGATTATGGTGGGGGCAGAAGCTCGCTCTCACTAATGGAAAAGTCATGCTTTTCCCCCAATATTTTTTCTCTGTGCTCTCTGCCTACCCCGTAGGGAGGAACCGACCGTATCGAGGTATCTCTGTGGCAAAAAGTCAACTTGCAAAATGGAATTTTAACAATATATTGGACTATGGTGCGCTGGATAGGTCTTGATATCGGAAGTAAATGGACTGGGATTGCAATGACCGATGAGTTGAACATTATAGAGCCCAGGGATACGATAAAAACTGAAGACTTAATCAAGGAACTGAAGAGATACAAGCAGGAATATGAGATAGAAGGTTTGGTAGTGGGATTTCCTTTGACGACAAAGGGAAAGGTAGGAGAGAGAGCAAAAATGGTGGAGAGGATAAAAGAGGAGATACAGATCGAATTAAACCTTCCTGTCCATCTCCATGATGAACGCTTTACAACAAAAGAAGCGATGGAAATAGCTTTGGAAATAGGTAAAGCAAAGGATAAGCGACTACTCGATAGAATAAGTGCAACGTTAATCCTAAAGAGGTTCTTTGAAGAGAATTAAGATTTTCTGTATTCCCTTAATTATTGCTCTCCTTTTATCCCCAATAGCCTTTTCCAAATTAAAGAACGAAGAAATAGCTGTAAAGATTGAAAAGGGGAAGAATGTCAATGAGATTGCTTCACTCTTAGCTCAAGGGCGAATAATTGAGGATAGATACGGATTTCGAATATTGTGTACCCTTAGCGGGAAAGCAAATAAGCTCTCCTACGGGTGGTACAAACTGAGAACTTACCAGGAGCCTCGTTCCGTTCTAACTATTCTATCAAAGGGTCAAAGAATGACTGTCTGTGTAACTATACCAGAGGGATTAACTGTGGAGCAGACGATAAATCTTTTAGCATTGAAGACTGATATCGACGTAGAAGGCCTGGATTCTTTATCCCATGATGCGGAATTTATACACAGTTTAGGAATAAATGTTAACTCCCTGGAGGGTTTTCTCTTTCCTGATACATATATCTTTTATAGAAGTGAAGACCCGGGGAAGGTTATAAAAAATATGGTTTTTAACCTATTTTCCATATTAAAACCCGCTTCCAGAATCAGTGATTCCAGAATTGTGATTCATTCAATGGAATTTAACCCATATGAGATACTAACGATAGCATCCCTTGTTGAGAAGGAAGCAATGGTGGATAGAGAAAAACCAATTATAGCTTCTGTCATCTATAACAGATTAAAGAAAAGAATTAGACTTCAAATCGATGCAACAGTGCTTTATGCTTTAGGATATCATAAGCCGCGCGTTTATTACAAAGATCTCAAAATAGACTCACCGTATAACACGTATAAAAACAAGGGTCTTCCTCCAGGACCAATCGCCAATCCCGGATACCAAGCAATAATTGCTGCAATGCATCCAGCAAAAACTGATTATCTTTATTATGTGGCCACTGGTAAAGGAGACCACATCTTTACAAAAACCCTTAGTGAACACAATAGGGCAAAATTTGAGGTAAAGAGAAACCAGTAGTCGCTACACCCCATTGAAAAAGTATTTGGACGCAGATTAACGCAGAAAAATGGGTTAATAGGAAAATGAGTAAATGGGTGAATGAGGTGGTCTATTTAAACAATTATCGAGGATCGAGCATCTAGCATCGAGAATCCAGTATCTTTCACTGAAACCTAAAGTTGTATTTTTTATCTGTATAGATCAGTGTCTAAAATTGGGGTTGGGAATTTTGTTATTTCTTTAATGCTTGAATCAATCCGGAAATTGTATATTCCATAGGAACATTAATGCCATTTTCTCTAAGTTTTTTGGACACAGAAATTGCATAAGGAATATCACAACCAGCTTCAAATACCACATCCCAATCCACTTCCCTCGGTGGGCAAGAGCACACAATCTTACCATCAACGATTAGAGTAAGTTGGTCTACGCATTCAATAATATCATTCGAGTGATGAGCAATCAATATGACCCCAACCTCACCCTTTAGTGATTCAATAATAGTTACCATCCTTTTCCTCGTCTCCCAGTCAAGCCCGCTAAAAGGTTCGTCAAGGATTATCCATGATGGTTCCCAAACTAGTATTGAAGCAAGGGCCACTAATCTCTTTTCACCCTCAGAAAGAGTAAAAGGGGATCCCGAAAGGATCTCATCTCTCAACCCAACCAATTCAACTACACGCGAAACTTGTTCATCTATGCGTTCCAAATGGTGTTTCCTGGCACCATAAGCAATCTCTTCATAAACACTCTCCTTAAAGAAAAGATCTTCCGGAAACTGAAAGAGAAATCCCATCTCCTTACGAACACCTTGAATTTTTCCCCTGGGAAATACTACCCTCCCACTTCGAGGCTTCATTAGATGTGCAATTAGGAGAGCAAGAGTAGTCTTACCTGCAGCAGTGGGACCTACGATAAGATGAACTTCACCGGATTCAAATCTAAGAGAACAATTCTTTAATACTAAGGAATCGCCATATCCAAAGCTTACATTCTTTAAGAGTACCATCAGAGAATTTCCAGAATCTCCTCAAATTTCGGAATATCGCTCTTATTTTCTTTAAGCAGTTTTTTAAACAAAGCCTTCTGCGTAGGAATGATATCCTTCTCCATTAGACTTTGGATCGAGGATTCGAAATTTACCTCCCCATTCTCAAGTAAAATCACTCTGTCCCCCCATCTTATTTCTTCAAAATCCTGCGTTATTATAAGTAGTGACGAGGAACACTCATCCCACAATCTATAAATCCTCTCTCGTGTTCTCCTGTCCAGAAATGAAGTTACTTCGTCAAAAATAAGGTAATCAGGAGACATTGCGTAGATACTAGCTATAGCTACGAGTTGCTTCTCTCCTCCTGAAAGTTCAGCGGGATCTCGATTGAGCATATCCTTCAAATCCAATTCGTCAATAATGGAATCTATCCTTCCTCGAATTTTCTCGTGGTTCTCTTCAATATTACTCAAACCAAATGCTATCTCCCGCTCTACATCAGTTGTAACAAACTGGGTTTCTGGATCTTGAAAAACAATACCTATCTTCTGTCTAAGGGAGGTAAGACCATAAGCAGAAACCGGTCTGGAATCAATAATTATATCTCCTGAAGCAGGTTTAAGAATACCTGAGAGTGATAATGCTAAGGTAGTTTTACCAGCACCATTTGGTCCTAAAAGAATTAAATTTTCTCCTTTATGCCATGAGAAAGAAACATTCCGGATGACAACTTTTTCTCCCCTCTCAATGGTTAAGGAATCGACTCTTATCACATGTAGAGATTAGTAAGTATTCTTATAAGTATCTAAATAGTCATAAGGATTTATAGGTTGACCTAGAACCCTTACCTCGTAATGTAGATGTGGACCTGTAACCCTACCTGATGATCCGATACAACCAACCCTTTTACCCCTTTTAACCTTCTGTCCTTCCACCACATAGATCTTTTTCAGGTGAGCATATCTTGTCTCAAAGCCAAATCCATGTTTTATCTTCACTGTGTTACCATATCCAGGTCTCAATTTGGTTGAAGTGACAATACCATCAGCAGCAGCTACAACAGGAGTCCCGGGATAATTTGCTATGTCAAGACCCTCATGAAATTGACGCTTGTGGGTTATAGGATGTGTTCTCCATCCAAAGCCATCAGTAAGCCAACCGTATGTAGGCCAGATAGAAGGGGTATGAGAGAGACACCTTTCGAGTTTAGTGAGTTTATCTTCTGAATCCTCTAAAGATTTCCTCTCAAGACCTATTAAATTCTGTATTCTATTAATATGACTTTCCACCTGTTTGACACTAATGTCAATCGCATCAGAATAGAATTCTTTCCTCTCAGGAAATCCACCTACACCCATCTGCTTCACAGATTTGCTAATCGGACTCAATTCACTGGCAAGCAGGAGTAAAGTATTATTCTGCCCTACTTTTTCCAGGCTTCCATCAAGAAGGGAAACTTCGTTACTTATTATCTCGAGCTTCCTGAAATATTGCTCATTTTCCTTTTTGAGTTCTGCATACTCTCTAAGAAGTGCTTTATTCTTATTCCCTTCAACTACAATATAACTAAATGCTCCACTCAATATACCTAAAATTATGATAAGGGAACATACTAATTTTTCAGAAAAAGTAAAACCCCATACCTTTTCCCTGGTATTGAATATTATACTCCATTTATGCAGAAACATAATATATCTCTATAATGATTTATATTAAAATGTCAAGTGTTTTTTTTTAAAAAATTAGTATTTTTTTATATTTAAAATCCCAAAATAATCCGAAAATTTTAATAATTTATCTCAAGGCATTTAGAGATTAAAACCGAATATGTAATATTTTATGCAAATGAATATTACAAAACCCAAGGAGGAAATTATCACTTTTATTTTCAACCATGGATAAACGCGGATTTATAAATGTTTCTATCTAAATATTGTTATAAACGAATTGAGGGGCTAATGTGTGTGAACTACTTAAATTAATTAACCAATTAACTGATCAACTAATCCACTATTTTTATAAAGGCCATGTTTTTTAATATAATCAAACACTCTATATGGTAAATAATAATCCACAGGTTCTTTGTCACTTATAGCATTCCTGATCTCTGTAGATGAAATTTCTATGATCTTTGATTGTAATGGATTTAAATAAGGAGGGTATTCCTTTGGGGATTTACTCCTTCTAAGAACGTATACTTCAGCTATTTCAATAATCTCGTTCCATCTATGCCAGGAAGCAAATTCTTCTGCCTGATCTTCCCCTATGAGTAGGCAAAGCTCGCTCTCTTTCTCTTTAAGTTCCTTCAGGGTATCATAGGTATACGAAATACCCTTTCTCCTTCCTTCTATACCAAGGACCTCGAAGAAAGGATTATTCTCGGTAGCAAGGCATAACATTTCGAATCGATGATGGAAAGGTGTGGTTTTAATATCTTTCTTAAAAGGGGAGATCCAGGTAGGAACAAAGAGAACCTTTTCGAGGCCCAAAATTCGAACGGCATCTATAGCTACTATTAAATGCCCGATATGAACGGGATCGAAATTACCTCCGAAGACTCCCTTCACTGAATTTGATCTAACCTTTCTTTTGCTTCCCCCCCAAAATCTCCACCCACCTTGCTATAATAAAAGATTGCAAGAGAATCATTACCAGCACTATGGTAAATGTCTCCGAGAAGTAGGTAAGCCTTATCATCCCACTTATCGCTCTTTTTGATTACTCCTTTGAGGTATACCTTAGCTGCCTCATACCTACCCATTTTCATATAGATCTCCGCTATATCAAGGAGCTTTTGGTTACGTTTCTCATACACTCTATCCTTTCCTTCTTTTGCCTCTTCTAAATAGCTTGAGTAGGGATATCTAACAATAAACTCTTCATACACTGTAAGAGCTTCTTTTGCCATCGTCTGATCGCGTTGAGCTATCGGAGACAAATTCTCAAGACACTCTGCCTTTCGTAGCAGTGCCTTCTCTGCATACTCAGAACTTGGAAAATTGGCTATCAAGAATTGAAACTCTGGAAGGGCTTCTTCGTATTCTCTAATCTTGTAGTAAGACTCTGCATAGTAGAACTGTGCATCATCTACCCACTCACTACCTGGATACCTGTTGAAGAAAAACTTAAAATACTCTATACTTTTTCTATAATCTCCCTTTTCAAAATATCCATAGGCTCTTTGGTATTCTTCATCTGATGATAAAAGGGTTGGCTTTATGTCATGAATACATGTAGTAAAAGTAAGACATAAGACTGCTATAATAAGTTTTTTCAAGATCCCTCCTCCATACTTCCTACGACTCTGAGTCTCTCTTTCGCGTCCCTTACAATCCTTGGTTTTGCAAATTGATTTATGCTCAGGACCTTCTTGTAGCACGATTCCGCTTCCTTATATTTCTCCTGTGCGAACCTAATGTCCCCTAAAAGAAAATAGGCATCGTCTAGGAGCACCTTGGGAAGACCTAGAGAGATAACTTGAGCAAGATACAATTCAGAAGAGGAATAATTTCTCTCTTCAAACCTTTTCTTTGCAAGCATGAAGGACACCTTTCCTAACCAGTATTTAACCCTCCAATGCTTATGAATCTCTACCCCCTCCTTCAGTTCCTGATAAGCAGACAATAGCTCACCATCATGTATATAGCACTGTGCCAATTGGAATCTGGCATCCATATTTAAACTATCATACCCAATTCCAACCTTATAGAAATCAATAGCCTTATCATAGTTCATGGAATCAAAGTACCAATCGCCCATAAAGAAATTCCTTGCTCCCAGATCAAATCCTGGATCATATTCGAGTATCTTCTCCAGCATTAAATGAGCAGTGAAATCCATACCTCTTGTTATCGCATTATCAGCTGCCTTCTCTAGATCCAAAAGGACATTTGGCTTCCATGAAGGGTTAAGATCCAGTAGTCTATCAAAAGCTCTTATTGCCCTGCGCGGGTCATTCAGACGCAAATAAATATCTCCCTCCAGATATATTTCCCTTGGAACATTTGAATTTTTTAAAAGAAGCAATGCTTGTGTGGCCTTCATCGAATTGTAATACTCCATTGCTTTCTCATAATTACTCCGCCTACTGCAATTTTGAGAAAACAGGAGAGCCAAGATAAGGATTGTTAACTTACAAACGTTCGACAATGTTAACTACTAACCTTGACAATTTTGGGGCAGCTTCCCCTGCAGCCTTTAGGACCAGTTCATGATTTATCGGCAGAAGTGCGTCAGGGAGACCCAAATCGCTTATAATGGAAAGACCAAGAACTTTAGAACCCATCCATCTTGCAACAATCACCTCAGGCACAGTTGACATCCCAACAGCATCAGCTCCTAGTGTCCTTATCATTCTGTATTCGGCTGCAGTTTCAAAAGTGGGTCCCTGAAGCCCAAAATAGACCCCCTTTCTTACCTTTATGCCTATATCTAAAGCTGTATCTTCAGCAAGTTTCACTAGATCTTTATCATATGTATTGCACATATCAGGAAATCTTTGTCCCAATCTCTCATCATTTGGACCTCTCAAGGGATGTTCTGGAAAGAAGTTTATATGATCAGTTATTATCATTATATCGCCTCTTACAAATTGAGGGTTCAATCCTCCTGCAGCATTTGAGGCTATAAATGTTTCAATCCCTAGAAAGCACAGTAACTTTGCTCCGTACGTAACCTTCCCCATATCATACCCTTCATAATAATGAAATCTTCCCTTCATTGCACAAACATTCTTCCCCGAAAGTTTACCTCCAATCAGCATTCCTTCGTGCCCTTTTACTGTAGAAATCGGGAAATTTGGGATATCCTCATAGGGAATTCCTACCGGATTTTCTATTTTATCTGCCACTCCCCCAAGGCCTGATCCAAGTATAATCCCAACATCAGGCTTATCAAAACTTAAATGCTCAAGAACAGATTCTTTACTCCTGGACAGTCTTTCATATTCCAAGTCTTTCTCTTTTACTTCCATTCTAACTCCTTATTCTTCAAACAGATCACCTACTTTTTTACTCGATTTTGGGGAGACTGAGCCCTCCTTAACCCCTCTTTCTTTCACTTCATATACCTTTATTCTTTCCATCTCATCAAGCATCTTTAACTGTGATGAAAGGAACCCTCGAAGTTGCGCTATGAAACCATCCCTTTGACTCTTTAAGGCGCTTATTTGATTCTTCAGATCACGAACCCGGGCTGTCACATCTTCTAAAATCTCCCTCGCTTGCATTTTAGCCCTTTTCACTATCATCTCTGCTTCTTTTCGAGCGTTCCTTCGGATCTCGTCTGTGGTTTTTTGCGCTGATGTAAGGGTATCCTGAAGAGTTTTTTCCATCCTTTTGTAATCCTCAATCTTTATATCCAACTCCCGGAGTTGCTCCTGTAAACTTTTGTTTTCTCGAACTAGATTTTCCATATCTTTTGCTGTCATCTCAAGAAAAATATCTACTTCATTCTTGTCGTAACCTTTAAATGATTTTTTAAACTCTTGCTTTCTAATATCTAATGGTGTGATTTTCATAATTACCTCCACGGTCTTGGAAGTTTTATGGTGGAGGCGGCGGGAATCGAACCCGCGTCCGAAATGGCTGTTTGAAAGCGTCTACATGCTTAGTGGTTGTTTTTCTCTCGCCTTCCCAACACCCAACCACAGGACTAAGAAAGGCTATGCCAGTAATTTTTCATCCACAATCCCCTGGCAATGATTGCAGACTATTCTCCTTCTATGACACCCTACAAGAGAGTAGGAGAAGAACTCTCTCGCGGACGGGCAGCTAAATTAAGCTGCCAGAGCGTAATTAACGTTGCCGTTTATATTTATGACCACAGTTTTTCGAGTTATGGCAGCTCGGCATGCAACTTTCAATCCAATTCACTCCGTCGAGACCTTTTCGCCCCCGCTCCTTTTAATATTTTAATGCTTTATATTGAATAGTCAAGGGGGAGACAATAGTCTTCAGTCTTTAGTCATAAGTCCTAAGTTATTTTTTCTAAAACTTACAATAAATTTTTAAATTTGACTACTGACTATCGACTATAGACTGAAGACTATCTCCTGCATTTATGCAGGAAATAAGGGGTTGACAAACCCTACTTAGATATAAATGATATAGAAAATCTAATATCTCAAAGTTAAAATTAAATGCTTAATGAGGAGGTAGTATGGGAAATTCTTTATACAAAATAGATAAACCGTCAAATGAACCTATTTATCCTTATGGCCCCGGAAGTTTAGAGAAAAAGGAATTAAGAGAAAAAATAAAAGAACTTAAAGGTAAAGAGCTCGAGATTCCACTTATTATAGGTGGTGAAGAGATAATGACAGGAGATATTGGAGAATGTGTTATACCACATGAAAACGATAAGATTCTGGGCAAGTATCACAAGGCTGGAAAGGATGAAGTGGAGATGGCAATAAATGCAGCACTAAAAGCAAGGAAAAAGTGGTCAGAGACACCATGGGAACATCGTGCTTCTATCTTTAAGAGAGCAGCGGAACTACTGTCCGGGCCTTGGAGAAGCACCTTGAATGCAGCCTGCATGCTATGTCAGAGTAAGACGGTTTTTCAGGCCGAAATTGATTCTGCATGCGAACTAATAGATTTCTTCCGCTTTAATTCCTACTATATGACAGAGATTTACACCGAGCAGCCAAACTCACCAGGAGCAGTTTATAATAGATTGGAACATAGACCCCTTGAAGGATTTGTATTCGCTGTAACGCCATTCAACTTTGCTTCAATAGCAGGGAATCTTCCCACTTCACCCATTCTTATGGGTAATGTAACTGTCTGGAAACCAGCGTCTTCTGCAGTATATACGGCTTATTGGATAATGAAGTTATTACAGGAAGCAGGTGTTCCTGATGGAGTAATAAATTTTGTCCCTGGATCAGGTGGACAGGTTGGGCAACCTGCTCTCACCAATCTAAACCTTGCCGGTATCCATTTCACCGGTTCAACTGCAACATTCCAGTATATGTGGAAAACAATTGGGGAAAACATCATGAACTATAAGACCTATCCAAGAATCGTAGGAGAAACTGGTGGTAAAAACTTTATCTTCGTTCACGAAAGCGCTAACATGAAAGAAGTGCTTACCGCACTTATAAGAGGAGCCTTTGAATATCAGGGACAGAAATGTTCTGCAGCTTCGCGTGCTTATATTCCTCTCACCATGTGGAAGAGTGGATTAAAAGAGGAACTTATCCAAACAACTGAAGAACTAAAAATGGGGTCTCCTGAGGATTTTAGAAACTTCCTGACTGCAGTAATAGATAAGGCTGCATTCAATTCAATAGTGAAATATATCGACGATGCAAAAGAATCTTCTGATGCTCTGGTAATTACCGGTGGAGAATATGACGATTCAAAAGGATACTTTATAAAACCAACAATAATCCTGACGACAAACCCAAGTTATAAATCAATGAAAGAAGAGATCTTTGGTCCAGTCCTCACCATCTATGTCTACAAAGACGATGAATATGAAGAAACGTTAGAAATCTGTGATAAGACCTCTCCCTACGCCCTAACTGGTTCTATATTCGCAAAAAACCGCAATGCAATTATAAAGGCTGAAAAACTCCTCACACATGCTGCCGGTAACTTTTATATAAACGATAAACCTACAGGAGCAGTAGTGGGACAGCAACCATTTGGAGGGAGCCGGGCATCAGGGACAAATGATAAAGCAGGAAGTAAGTTGAACCTCCTTAGATGGGTCACTCCAAGAACAATAAAAGAAAACTTAGCTCCTCCAACTGACTACCGTTATCTATTTATGCAGGATAAGTAAAAATGAAAAAAGCAACTGTTGGCACTTTAGGGGAAGAGAAAAGAGTAGATTGTAATATACATCTTGAGTTAAAAAACACCGGTGGTATCAATCTTGATCTTAGTTCCAAGGTCGAGGTTATGTATGGTAATTCCATACGTGAGATTGTCCACAGAGAGTTATCATTCTTTGGGATAGAAAATACCAAGATAGTGATTGAGGATTACGGAGCGTATCCCTTCGTACTGCAAGCAAGACTGGAAACCGTTGTAAAGAGGGCCCTTCCTGATATAGGTAAGGAATTCCTGCCAGAGTTTTCAGAAAAGTGTCTCTATAAATCTTCAAGAGATAGATTTCGAAGGACTCGTCTGTATCTACCCGGGAATTCCCCCAACTTTATGATTAATGCCGGGCTACATAAGCCTGATGGAATTATACTGGATTTAGAGGATTCTGTTGCACCATTCGAAAAAGATGCTGCAAGGGCTTTGGTGCGGAATGCCCTCAGGGTTGTCAACTTTCACAATGCAGAACGTATGGTTAGAATTAACCAGTTCCCAATGGGACTTCTGGACCTCGAGTGCGTAATCCCGCACAACACCCATCTCATACTCATTCCTAAATGTGAATCCAAAGAGACAGTCCATAAGGTAGATGAAAAAATAAAGGAAATCAAGAAAAAAAATAATATTGAACAGGAGATATTCTTAATGCCTATTATCGAGAGTGCATTGGGTGTAATTAGTGCATATGAGATAGCCTCAGCATCTCCCAATGTAGTCGCTCTCACTATTGGTCTTGAAGACTATACAGCTGACATAAGTACTCATCGGACTAAGGAAGGCAGAGAGAGTTTCCTTGCGCGTGGAAGTTTAGTAAACGCTGCACGCGCAGCAGGGGTACAACCCATTGACACAGTATTCACAGATGTAGATGATGCTGAAGGGTTAAGGGAGGTAACCCTTGAAGCAAAATCCCTTGGATTTGTAGGAAAGGGCTGTATCCATCCTCGCCAGATAGAAGTAATACACGAGGCATTTGCACCAACAGAGGAAGAGATTGAAAAGGCAAAGAAAATAGTTAGGGCTTTTGAAGAAGCTAAATTACACAATCTCTCTGTAGTCTCACTTGGCAGCAAGATGATAGATCCTCCAGTTGTAAAAAGGTCAGAGCAGACAGTCAAACTTGCAATCAAAACAGGAAATTTAGATGAGAATTGGAGGGATAATGAATGAAGATTATAAGTTGAAGAAGAATGCAGCAGGGAGATTGATCCCTACTATAATAAACGGTAAAATTTCTATCCCCTATCAGGGGATAGGCAAATACAAACCAACAGGCAAAAAGGCTGCACCCCCCATAGCAAGTTGCGCGGATTATCCTGCCAATGGAAATAAGGTAGTAAAGGATCTTAAAACAGCATTAACTGAGACAGGAATAAAAGACGGTATGACTATCTCAACCCACCACCACTTCAGGAATGGAGATTATGTTGCAAACGCCGTCTTTGAGGCAGCTGCAGAAATAGGGGTAAAAAACCTATGCTGGTTTCCCTCAGCATCCTTTCCCTGTCATGCTCCCATAATTGAACATCTAAAATCAGGTATGGTTCATCACATTGAAGGCAGTATGAATGGACCTTTAGGAGAGTTTGCCTCCAGAGGAGGAATGAAGGGTATGGGGGTCCTGCGCTCCCATGGTGGTCGATATCAAGCTGTGCAGGATGGAGAAGTCCATATAGATATTGCAGTCATTGCTGCTCCGACTGCAGATTCCTTCGGTAATGCTAATGGCCTTTTAGGGGAATCAGCCTGCGGATTACTCGGTTTCGCACTAGCTGATTCCCAATATGCTGATAAGGTTATTGTTGTAACAGATAATCTGATTGACTTCCCCTGCCACCCATGGCAGATACAGGGTAACCACGTGGATTATGTGGTAGTAATGGATAAGATTGGCGACCCCGAGAAGATAGTATCGGGAACCACAAGGATAACAAAAAGCCCTGATAGGCATCGTATTGCAAGAATGGCAGCACAGTTCTTAAGAGATACTGGTATAATGAGGAATGGATTTTCCTTCCAGGCAGGGGCAGGTGGCACATCACTTGCCTTTGTTGATTACCTTTCCGGATATATGCGGGAAGCAGGAGTAACAGCACGATTTATAAGGGGTGGAAGTACTAAATTCCTGGTAGATATGTTGGAAGAAGGGCTTACTGATTACATACTTGATGGACAGACATTTGACCTTAAAGGCGTCCAGTCAATGAGGGAGCATCCAAACCATGCGGATACCAGCCCCTTCACAAGTTACAACTATCACGGGAAAGGGATGTTTGCGACGATGGTCGATGCAGCAATCCTGGGTGCAACAGAGGTAGATATCAATTTTAACGGGAATGTGGTTACTCATTCAGATGGGATGTTACTTCATGGGATAGGAGGATGGCAGAATACACTATTCTCCAAATGCACCATACTCACCGTTCCTACCTTTAGAAACAGGATTCCCATTATTGTAGACGAGGTTACAACTCTAGTAGGACCCGGCGAACTCATTGACGTAGTAGTCACAGAGAGGGGAATTGCAATAAATCCCAGAAGGAAAGACCTTTTATGTTCAGTGAAGGATTCAAATCTCCCAATACGTTCCATAGAAGAGTTGAAAGAAGAAGCAGATGAGATATGTGGTGGTAAACCCCAAAAGCCAAAATTAGGAGATAGAATAATCGCCGCAATCAAATGGGTCGATGGCACAGTGATTGATGCAGTAAAAATAGTCGAGGGTCCATAGATTCTAACTTTTCTTTAACTTTTAAAGCTTCCGACTTTTTATTCTTCAACTAATGACATTCGACTACTGACTAATGACTCATTATTGCTCATCCACTCATTTACCCATCTCCCACCTTGACTTATTAAATTTTTTAATAGGGTTTTATGAATGAGAAGATGAAAAATGATTTACAAAAACTATGCGATTCAGAAAAAGGAGGAGGTTTTGATGAATTATTTAGAAAAGTTTATCCCTTCAATTTCTGTTCTTTTGGTACCTTTGGAATGCGCCAGGGGAAATGCATCATGGGATAATACATAAGGTGTGTAGCTATCAAAAATACTATCACAGATGGATAGAGTACCCCCAGCGACCTGTATGCAATAAATTATTTTTGAATCCGATCTCTTATTACAAACGGTTCCTTCATTTCTTCGGGTTTAAGTATTTTCCTCGGTTTATAGCCTAAAATAAAGTATTTCGTTCCTATCAAATTCAATAAATCAACGTCTTTAAAGAATGTCCATATCAGAGCACCAACTTCTGCCAGACCCCACATAAAGAGTTCTGTGGTTACTGGCTTTGTTGGATTGGTAAAATTAATATATGTCCTTTTACATGTTCCCTTGGTCACGTCGTAACCCGTATGAAAACTCATAATAAATTTCTCCGAATCTAAGATCTCTGCCAGAGACCACTTATAGCCTTGATTTAAAAATATACGGCTTCTTCTATCAGATTCATCTACAATAAAGAGACCATCATCTACAAGTATTTGACTGACCGAATAGAAGAGTCTGACGATATCCCATGGATTGAAATGCGGTGTAGAAAGTCCATAAATTAATGCAATATCAAACTTTTCTTTTAGTTCGTGTACTTCTCTTGCATCTATAGTCAAAATCCTTACATCTTTATCGAGAATCTCACTTCCCCACTCTTTACCCATATTCAAGGCATCTTTTCTTAAATCTGTTATCATCGGAAAGTTCTATCTTTTCCTTCTTATCTCTCATATCAACACCCCCTTAAATCTCTACATTATTGACTGTCATATAAAACCGGAGACCAAACTTATAGTATTAAATAAAGTTAACACTCAACTATTTTTCCTGCTGTTATATTTCTTTCTTTATCGCCTCTTCTATTAGAATAAAATGCATCTGATGAATATGTGTCTTCAGGAAAGGTATAAACGGTTCTCACTCCCATCTCCTCCATTTCCCTCACATTTGCTTCCTTAAGATCAAGAAAATAACGAGCCTTTTCAATGTGAACACCAGGGATTCCTTCAATTTTAAACAAATCATATATCTCAACTCCAACCTCATAGTTTTCTCTTCTAATGGAGGGTCCAAAGGCCACAATCCAGTCAGAGATGTCCAATTTCAAATCATTTTTCATTTTTAGAAAAAACTTTCTTGTGATTCGGAGCAATGTTCCCCTCCATCCTGCATGCAAGATTGCTAAAATTTTCTTCCCGGTGTGGTAAAGTACGACAGGGAGACAATCCGCTGTTTTTACGTATATGATAATATCTTTCTCGTCTGTAAAAATTCCATCTCCGACCAGTTTAACTCCTGGGTAAGCTCTGTGAATTACTGAAGAATGAATCTGTCCAAGTCCACACGGCCTCCCTTGGATCTCCTTCAGTGGATCAAAGGATTTTGTCCCCTGCAAAACCAGAGCGTCCGAATCAAAGCTTAACTCATACCAGATTTTGCCTTCTCTTTCTTTCCTTTCCCACATCCCCTTACTCCTACTTCATCACTTTATTACTGGTGCGAAATAGCCTTGAGATTCACTTACACTCCAATTATTATCGAAGAAGCCTGCCGCAAGAAAATCTCCCGAGATCTCAGTCTGCCTGTTATAAATCAGGTAATCCGGTATACCTGCACCTGCATAAAGCGTATTTATTGAACCCGTCAAATATAGACCTCCTTGATCAGTACCCTCATTAACAACGACAAATTTCTGTTGATTCAGAGGATTGGGATATAAAAATTTTACTGCAATACCACCACCTTTAAAGGTATGTTTTCCAATTTTGACCCGGTTGCCATTGAGGGTAATGGGCAGATCTCTATTGATTCTATTCGTCACAGAATTAACCTCAGGGCCTCCAAAGAGAATCAGATTATAATTCCGGATGATCTCTTCAGTCACTGCGGTATCTGGGATTATACACACGTAGCCATTTGCTCTACGCCACCATTGTTGCGCCTCTATTCTTGCCAGGTTCAGACTTATCTTTTGCATCTCATTCTCATTCTTGGTTCCGTAAATCAACACAAATGGGGTAAAGTAAGCTGCCTTAATCGGGCCATACATATCTGGTGTTTTTTTCAAGTCCTTCCTGCACACCTCTCCTAAGGCAAATTTCCCCTCTAGCGTCCGATGAATCTTAACTTCTCCGTACTTATCCAATTCAGTTGTTATCTTGGTCCCATTCACTACAATTTCTAATTTACCCAGCTCTACTAAGCCCTTTTTCAGATAAAGCGTAAACTCGTTGACATTGGCAACATTTACTCCTATGGACTGAACGCCAGTAACTTGAGCTTCTATCATGGACTCACTGAAAACCTCATTCTGTCTCTCAATGCTTACCCAATAAGCCCTGTTATTCAAGCCCAGGTCCATAGTTTTATACACCACGTGTTTTGGTAATGGATTCCTCACTTTCTCCCTCAGGAATTTCATAAGTTCAGGGTGGTTTACACAGGCTGTGCCTGGGATACCTTCTTCTCTCCACCAGTACCCCTTTCCAGGCACCTCATTGTATTTCACCTCATAGCCCAGCCTACGCAGAGTTTTCACTGCCCGGCGCGGATGAGTAGGAGGTACTGATTCATCATCACTTCCTTGTAAAACATATATCGGTAGGTCAAGTGCATTCTCCATAAGCACTAATGAGCGATTAGCTCGCCTTACTCGCTCAAATATGGTTCGTTGTTTCGGGGAAGCAAAAGTGTGGTCTTTACGAAGAAAGAAAGGAATATAAAGTTCAAAGCTGTTCCAACCAGCACTTGGAGCAATAGCAGCAAATTGATCGGGGTGCTGAAGTCCTATATTCCACACTCCGTGACCTCCCATAGAATGGCCTGTCAGGTAGATTCTGTTCTCATCTATGTCAAAACGCTTTACCGCTTCTTCCAAAGTATTTAAGGCATTGAGGCGTCCCCAATCCTGCCAATCGAAACCATAACGACGCCTGTTGGTAGGTGCAACTACATAGGCCCAGTCCTTTTTTGTATAGGCATTGACCTGTCCTTCGCATCTAACCCCCGCTCCATGAACAGTTAGAATCAGACCATAGGACTTAGTCGAATCAAAGTCCTCTGGAGGGAGAACTGAAAAGCATTGAACTGAGTTATCAAGTGATAATAGGAAGGTGGTTGTATAAGCCATTCCTCTGGCTTTGGTTATGAGAGCAATCTTGCTCTCGCCTTTCCATCCAGTGGTAGAAACTTCTATAGGAATTTGCACCTTATCTTCCTCAACTTCACTTTTTGACAGGGGTCTCTTTCCAATAAGTTGAATGGGAACCTTCTGGATAGAAAGCGGAGCCAGGTACTCAATCATCTTTGTAATCTTACAAAATCGTTCATCTCCTCCCAGAGTAAGTTTCACATCCAACGTCTTAGTCGTGGTATTTATCACTGGCACTCCTATCCAACTATTTATGGTTTGACCATAAACAACATCAGGTGCAGTTACATCTTTAACCTGCAACATAACAGGCCCTTCAACGGGAAGAATCCGGAAAGTAAAACTCAGCGCTTCATAACCACTTAGTTTTATTAGCAATCGGTTTATACCATCCTTTAATACCACGGGTATATGGACAAAGCCATGTCCATAAGGACCTCCTAAATGGGGAGTCCCGTTAAGCCAAAACCGACTTGCCTTTTCTGCCAGGATTAAAGCACGCTTCCATCCTTTATTCTCGAATTCCGTATATCCATAGCTCATATTCTGAAGTGCAGGCCAGCCCTGATTCTTCTGCAGTGACTCCCAACCCACTCCTTTATATGCAATGTCAACCTTGCCCTTCTCGTCAGCTTTAGTTTCCTGCCACTCTATGATGCCACCTTCTGCCATGCTGCTGGAATGTTTCATACCCTTCTTCGGTGTGATATTTAGTTGGCCACCCTGTTCGTATAGTGGGTCTATATAGCCTTCTCGTGTACCAGCGGAGAAGGGACCCACTGTTAACCAATCTGTTATCATCCGTTCTTCTGCTTGAGCAGGTAAGAAATCCTCAGAGCCTGACACAGCGATTGACAACAAGAGAATAACCAAAAAAATTACTGAGCATTTTAGTTTACTAAGAAACATACTTACCTCCATCCCTGCTCTATAATCGCAAACAATATAATTATAAACTCATCGTCTATCTCCGGTTTTCCATCCTCGGCCATCCTTATCCCCCACCTATTTATCGTAGGTAATTGACTAAATAGAATCAAGAGTAAGGAGCAAAAGATGTTTAAAATCGGTGAGAAAACATTAAAAATGCACGACTGCGAGGGTCTTGCAGCATATTGGAAAGAGGCCACTCTAGTTCAATCACTTCTCGAATAGCAATATATGTCTTCTTCTTAAACCGGAATTCTATGCTTAGGCCACCCCTCAACTCCGAACTTTCCTCCCCGATTAATCTACTCCATGATTTTTGAATCCCAACCAGAAGAGTTAGCCAGTCACGAAACTGATAATTATAAAGAAGGGTAATCCCAATCCCTTTTCTTTCGTAGTCGAGTGTATCCCTGGATATCCTCTTATAATTCATTGGAAAACCTATATGTAGATTGTCCCTTCCTAATAAACAAATCTCTAAAAACGGCTCAGCAAACAAGTGTTCCCATTGCCAATTGAAATCCTCTTCGGTATTGAATGAAACATAAGATGAATCTCTCTCTAAATAACTGAGCCTTAATCCACCCGATAAATTTTTCATCAGGCGATAATGGGAACTTATAGATAATGCCTTACCACCTTGTTCTCCCCTGCCAATAACCTCATCAAACAGAAAAAAATCTTTTTTACCTGGAAGTGTGAAACGATAATAATAAGAAAGATTCGCCCAATTATTTCGGATTCTCCCCTCCAGTTCCATCCTTATGGGAAATCGACTGTAGCGATTGTAATGATGGAAATCTTCTACAATTAGATAAAGAGAGTGATTATTCGCCAGATTCCTCCAGTACCCAAAACCCAAACCTATCATACTGTACCTTTTCTGGTATGCAGGCGCAACCACAAAGGAATAAACCCATGGAGGAAGAGTGTTTTCCCTTGGAATCCAGTTGAGTTCAAATCGGTGCAGCTCTTCTTGTAAATCATAACTATTCTCTTTATAAAAACGATAGTAAAAAGAAAGCTCCGAGAATAGCGGTATCTCAAATTTAGCCTCATATCTCTGCTTTAATCCATCAATATCAGAAAATCCCTGAACTATCCTGATGGCTCTCCTGCTTCCTATAAATAGAGTTTCCTCATTCGTTGGGAACCACGTAAAACTCTCGTCCAATAAATAGGTAGAAGGGAGTAAAAATAAGAGAATAATCACTCTATAATTAGAGACATATCAATTGATGGATATGAATGTGTAAGAACCCCGATAGAGATAAAATCAACGCCTGTTTCTGCAATCTCCCTAACGTTTGAGAGGGTTATTCCTCCTGAGGCTTCAAGAGTTATATTCCTGTCCTTTGTAATAGTAACTACCTCCCTCAATTCCTGAATATTCATATTATCAAGAAGTAAATGCGTTGCTCCATTTTCAATCGCCTCCTTCATTTCCTGAAGGTTTCTAACCTCTATCTCTCCCCTGATTTTAGAAAGCGCCTCTCTTATCCCACCAGCGATACTTATATGGTTCTCTTTTATGAGGACCTCATCATAAAGTCCCATTCGATGGTTAACCCCTCCTCCAACCCTTACCGCATACTTTTCTAAATATCGAAAGGTCGGAGTGGTCTTTCTTGTATCAAGGATTTTGGCACCAGTACCTTCTATTGCATCAACGAATCTCTTTGTATAAGTTGAAATTCCAGAAAGCCTCTGGATGAAATTAAGAGCAACTCTCTCCCCCATAAGAATCGCCCTGGCGTCACCCTTAAGGGAAATGATATCAATCAGGTTGTGACCTTGAGGATCCAGCCAGACTCCCTCGCCAACAAGGACTTTCATCTCTATTTCTTCCAGTTCCTCAAATACCCATCCTGTTATCTCTAATCCGGAAAGCACAGCCTTTTCCTTTAACTGTATCTTACCGGAAGTTGTATAGCACTCTGGAACTAAGTGCAGAGTAGTGATATCTCCTTTACCGATATCCTCTCTCAATGCCCTTCTTATTATAAGAAGCACCTTTTCTTTCTCTAATCTGTTCATTCATTATCCTCCTTATCTCATCCCGTAGTTTTGCAGCTCTTTCAAACTCCAGTAATTCTGCATGTTCTTTCATTTTTCTCGTTAGGTTTTCTATTGCTTCCATTCTTTCCATCTCTGAGGAAAATTCCTCGGGGATGTCAAACTGAACCTTAATATCTGTGCTCTCCTCTTTCTTGGCTCCAGCAACAGCAGTAGTCCTAAGGATTTCCTCCCTGGACTTTTCAATACTCTTAGGAGTAACATTGTGCTTTATGTTATATTCTAACTGAACATTCCTACGTCTATCAATCTCTTCCAATGCTCGCCTGATAGCCTCTGTCTCTTTATCTGCATAAAGAATTACCTTGCCCTCTATATTCCTTGCAGCTCGACCAGACGTCTGGATGAGTGAAGTCTCGGAACGTAAGAATCCCGCTTTATCAGCATCCAGTATTGCAACAAGGGAAACCTCAGGAAGGTCAAGACCTTCCCGGAGGAGGTTGATACCTACCAAACAATCAAAATCGCCCAGTCTGAGTCCCCTTAAAAGATCAACCCGTTCAACAGAATCTATCTCGGAATGTAAATATCGGACATTCAAACCCACATCTATTAAATATTCAGTTAATTCTTCAGACATCCTTTTTGTGAGGGTTGTAACAAGGACTCTTCCACCAGATTCAACAACCCTTCTTATCTCCTCGATAAGGTCGTCTATCTGATTTTGGACAGGGCGAATTTCCATATCAGGGTCTATAAGCCCAGTCGGTCTTATTAGTTGCTCTACTACTCCCCCAGATTCTTTGATCTCCCACTTATCAGGTGTTGCAGAAACATAGATAACTTTATCCACTTTTCCGAGGAATTCCCTAAAATTTAACGGTCTATTATCAAGGGCAGAAGGGAGTCTAAATCCATACTCAACAAGGGTTTCCTTTCTTGAACGATCTCCACGGAACATACCTCTTATCTGAGGAACCGTTCGATGAGACTCATCTATTATCGTGAGAAACTCATCTGGAAAGAAATCGATTAGAGTATAAGGAGGCTGTCCTTCCTCTCTTAAAGAGAGATAGCGGGAATAATTCTCAATGCCAGAACAATAACCTATTTCTCTTAGGAATTCGATATCATATCTCGTTCTACTCTCAAGTCTTTGTGCTTCTACGTATTTTTCTTTATCAAGAAGATATTTAACCCTCTCCTCCAGTTCCCTCTCTATTTGTTCTATTGTGAACGTAATCCTGTCTTTGGGGAGGACAAAATGATGCGCAGGATAAATATGAAAGGCCTCTAATTCTTCTATTTTCTTGCCACTGACCGGATCTATTCGGTAAATACTATCGATCTCATCGCCAAAGAATTCTACCCGCAACCCTTTAAATTCATACGATGGGTAGATATCCACCACATCACCCTTTACCCTGAAATTGCCCTGCACAAATTCTATATCATTCCTCCGATACTGATTATTTACCAGGTTCCTGAGCAATCCTTCTCTGGAAATCTCCATCCCCTTATTGATCTCGATTACCAGTGCTTTAAAATCAGCAGGTGAGCCGAGACCATAGATACAGGATACAGATGCAATAACAATTACATCTCTTCTTTCAAGTAGAGATGTTGTGGCTTTCATCCTGAGCCTCTCAATCTCTTCATTAATTGAGGCATCCTTCCCTATATAAGTATCGGTCTCAGGGACATAGGCTTCTGGTTGATAGTAATCATAATATGATACAAAATATTCAACTGCACTATCCGGGAAAAACTGTTTGAATTCGCCATATAACTGTGCTGCAAGGGTCTTATTATGTGACATTACAAGGGTTGGCAACCCTGCCCTCTCAATAACATTAGCCATAGTAAAGGTTTTTCCGGAACCCGTTACTCCAAGGAGGGTCTGATGTCTCTTTCCTTTCTTTAACCCCAATGATAGTTTATCTATAACCTGAGGCTGATCCCCAGTTGGTTTGAAACTCGATTGTAGTTTGAATTCACCATGCATATTAAAAAATAGGGGCCTTGTGCCCTTTTCGCAAGGTGTCTCTTTTTTATTGCCACAGAGACACGGAGGGTAGAGAGAAGAAATTTTTTAAGCCGCGATCCCTGCACGGTTCAATATAAATATTTATTAATTAAAGGGTTCAAGCGTATATATGACCGGAGACAGAGGTTGGGTTTTAGGTATGGAGTCCTAGGTCTTTGGGTTTAGAAGGTTGTGAAATAGGCGGATTTAGTGTGGAGAACTAAGACCTAAAATCTAACACCTTCCAGAGTGTCTTTGTGGTGAATTTTATCTGTGTTCATCTGCGTCCTATTAATGTGTCCTTTCTCCAAATATCAATGACCCAATCCTGACCATATTAGACCCCTCCTCAATGGCAACCGTATAAGAATTGCTCATACCCATAGATAGTATCTCCATCCTGGAGTTTTTCGTATTAACCTCTTTCAACTTTCCGAAGAGTTCCCTTGTAATCCTGAAGTAAGGACGTGCGATCTCTAGATCTCCAAATCGAGGTCCCATTGTCATAAGACCTTTTATCCTTATATGCTTTAATTCCTCCACCTTTATAATCGCCTCTTTAATCGTGGAAAAATCTGGAGGGAACCCTGACTTTGCGGCTTCTCGCCCACTGTTTATCTCCAGTAAAACAGGGATAACGGATTTGCCCGCCTTCTCTGCACGTTTATCAATCTCTCTTGCATTACGTGAAGAATCAACTGTCTGGATGAGACCGAATATTGGAAGTGCTTTATTTATCTTGTTCTTTTGTAAAGGGCCTATGAGATGCCATTTGACAGTTCTCGCTATCTCTCCTAATGATTGATATTTATTGAAAGCCTCCGGATATACATAATTCTCACCTATATCTGTTGCACCTGCTTGTATTACTTCCTCGATCTCATCAGGTGTTCTTGTCTTTGATGCAACAACGATGGCTACATAATCTGGAATTGTATCGCGAAGCCTCTTATAATTCTCTTCAATCTTCCCCATTATTAGTCCTTTTCAGGATTCTTTTCTGTGGTTTTAGAGTCTGTCCTTCATCCGCTTGGAGAGAAACCATAAAAATATTAACCACTAACCCCAAAATCCTAAATCCCAATCCCTAAATTTCGCATTCTACTAATGACTATAGACCTCAGACTTCGGACTACAAACAAACCCATTTTACCTCTTTCTTCCCTTATGGACTCTTATAAAGAACCTGTTACCACCATATCTGGTATCAATAATCTCGTTATTCTCTATCATGCGAGATACAACTGACCAGTCTTCTCCTGTCTTTGCAAGCATTTCTCTAACGGCTTCCTCCTTCATCGGATGAACCGCTGTTATATCAAGGATATCGTTCCGAACGTTACCACTGGAGGCAAATTTATTCCCTTCATAACCGATAAGGAGTTCTACCTGATCAATCTTCTCACGAAACACATTGTAGGCAATATTTATCATTTCCTCTCGCGGAGGTTTTACCCACTTGTACAGAGGAGGACGCGTAGGAATTGCAATATAAGCCTTTTTAGGCCCAAGCCGTTTGATGAAATCCGCAATCCTCTTCATTTCCTCTTCATCAGCATTTATTCCATCAATAAGCATCGTTTCAGTATTGAGTTCTCCTTCGTATTTCTTGCTGAACGCTATCATTCCAGAAAGCACATCAGAGAGGATAATTTCAGGATGTGGACGATTCACTCTTCTCCATACTTCTTCAGTGAGGGCATCAATCTTTAAGGATACCCAATCCGCTTTCCCTAACTCTTTCCTTGCTTGGGGAGACGTCATAAATGTACCGTTGCTAATCACGGCAATAGGAATACCTAAGTCTTTTAATAAAACTATCTCTTTCCCTAAATTTATATCCAGTGTGGGTTCCCCATCAGGGACAAAACTCAGGTAATCTATCCTTTCTCCTTTTTCTTTTAATCCTCCTACCTTCTCCTCAAGCTGAATCTTAATCTCATCTGGCTTATAAAAGAACTCCCTCTTATTGGTTAGCCTTAATGTCTTTCCCACCTGACAGTAAACGCAGGAATAGGTACATATCTTAGGTGGGATGTGATTTATTCCAAGGCTACGGCCCAGTCTTCTTGACGGGATTGGGCCGAATGGAATCCTATTCTTCATCTGCTTCCAGTCTCAAATATTTCCTGCCCCTTTTTTTTAATTTCTTCAATAATTCATTCTCGTATATCTCTGCAAAATAACATCCTACAGTTTTACTTAAATAGCTAATCGCTACGACCTCAGCAATAGTGGAAATATTCTTTCCCGACATAACTGGAATATCAACACAGGGAATTGAAACTCCCAGAATACTCACCTCTTGAGTTTCCAGTCCTGTCCGTGTATAATCTTTGCCTTTCTCCCATTCAACCAGTTTCATCTGTAATTCAACCCTTTTATGCAATCTTATACCTTTAATACCAAAGATAACAGCCACATTTAGTATACCCACACCTCGAATCTCGATATTATGGCGAAGCACATCCTCCTTCTCCAACTCTTCACCTATTAACACATCTTTTTTCCTCTTCACAATAACAACATCGTCGGCCACCAAACGGTGTCCTCGTTCAACGAGATCAAGGGCTAATTCACTCTTACCTATTCCACTCTCTCCCGTAATCAGCAATCCAACTCCATACACATCTACCAGATCCCCATGAATGCTAAATAATTCAGCCAACTGGTCTTCGAGGTAAGATTGAATTGTAACACTAACTTTCCAGCTTGGCGCTCTGGAGCTCATAAGGGGTATCTCTAATTCCTTACATCCCTTAACCAATTCGGGTAAAGGTTTATGCCCACAACTAATTATTATGGCAGGGGGATTGAGGGAAAGGAGCCGAGAGATCACCTTGACCCTCTCTCTTTTGGTTAAATGAGAAAGAAAACCAAAATCTCGATTACCCAACAATTGAACAGAGTCAGCAGGAAAATCCTTAAGGTATCCAGCAAATATATATCCAGGTCTATTTGCAAACTTTTCTTTAATAAGTCTTTTTAGTCCTACTTCACCCGCCAGAAGTTCAACATCAATATATTCCTTAAGATCGTTTAGTAGATCTTTAACTGTTACTTTAGTGGTTGCCATGATGGTCAGTAACCTTGCTTTCGAATTCCTTTACCTGCCTCTCGATCTTTGAGAGAGCTGTGATAAAGGTATTATATGCATCTCTTCCTTCAGCTTCTGCGTTAATGTTCTTATGTTCCAGATACGCATTGATCTCAGTGCTCCTTCTATCCCCTTCTCCCTTTATAATAACCTCAACATCTTTTATCCATTTATTAAATTTTCTCAATCTCTTCATCTTTTTATCTATTTGTCTCTGTAACTCCTTAGATACATCAAAATGCCGTGTGATAAGCTTATAGTTCATTATACCTCCTTCCTTATCACTGTGTGTTTCTTGTAACTTTCATTCTCATCTGGATGATCCTTGTTATAATGCAATCCACGTGATTCCTTCCTTGAGATAGCTGACCGTGTAATGAGATAGGCTACCGTAATAAGCGATCGGAGTTCTATAATATCCTGCGAAAGGTAACTATTTTTGTAGAGCTCTTCAATCTCTTCGAGATACAGTTCAAATCTTCTCTGGGCACGGTTGAGCAAATAATCCCTTCTTACGATACCCACATAATCCCACATTGTCTGCTTTATTTCCTTCCTCGTATGGACAGCCAGAACACTCTCCTCAATAGTAGATCTTCTTTTCATTGAGGGTAAAAGGTCTTCTGGAGGAGGTCCTTGTATCATCCAATCCATTGCTACTTTTCCAGCCCTTGCCGAAAAGACAAGAGCTTCAAGAAGAGAATTGCTGGCCAATCGATTAGCGCCATGGACTCCTGTAAAGGCAACTTCCCCGGCTGCCAATAAACCCCTTATATCTGTTTTTCCAAAAAGGTCGGTATAAACCCCCCCACACATATAATGTGCTGCAGGAACTACTGGTATTGGCTCTTTTGCTATATTAATTGAATACTTCAAACACTCCCTGTAAATATTCGGGAACTTTCTCTTTATCTCATCTTCATCTTCATGAGATATATCAAGATAGACAAAATCTTCTCCCCTCTTCTTCAACACAGAATCACATGCCCTCGCCACTACATCTCGAGGGGCAAGCTCCATCTTTGGGTGAAATCCCTCCATAAATCTATTTCCTTCCTGGTCATATAACCGCCCACCTTCACCCCTGAGGGCTTCTGAGATGAGAAACTGTCTCTCCTGAGGTTCCGGAGTGTATAATGTGGTTGGGTGAAATTGGAAGAACTCCATATCTGCTATCTTACATCCAGCATTATAGGCCACAGCCACACCATCTCCTGTAGCAACACTTGGATTTGAAGTGTGCTGATAAACCTGTCCTGCTCCACCTGTAGCTAGAAGAGTCAATCTGGAAATAACCTGAATTATCTCTCCAGTGGATACATCAAGTGCATACGCCCCGTAGCAGGAATTATCTGCTATGATAAGTTCATAAGCAAGATGATGCTCGAATATCCGGATATTTGAATAGCTTTTTATGGCGGAAATAAGGGCCTTCTCAACCTCTCGTCCTGTAAAATCGCCAGAATGAACAATCCTTTTGTGAGAATGTCCACCTTCTTTCCATAATTCAAGTGCGGAAGATTCATCCCTGGTAAATTCTACTCCCCAGTTGATAATATCTTTTACCCTTGAGGGGCCTTCTCTAACCATTACATCAACGGCTTCCTCTTCAGATAATCCCTTCCCCACCCGCAATGTATCTTCCTTATGACTTTCAAAGGAGTCTTCACTGTTAAAAACAGATGCTATACCACCTTGAGCATAATTGGTGTTTGCATCCGTCCTTTTCTTTTTGGTCAGTATAAGGATCTTACCTTTATCTATAACATGAAGTGCAAAGTTCAAAGCAGCGATTCCACTACCTATCAAGAGAAAATCAGTTTCTATTCTTTTAATCTCCAAATAGCAGCTCCTAACGTGGCTAACCTCGTTTCTATACTCTCATAACCTCTATCTATGTGATAAATCCTTGATATCTCTGTCGTCCCCTCTGCAGCAAGTCCAGCAATTAACAGTGCAGCAGAAGCACGAAGATCCGATGCCATAACCTGAGCTCCGCTTAGACATGGGACACCTTTGATAATTACATAGTCAACCTCACGCTTGAGATTTGCTCCCATCCTAACTAATTCTGGAACATGCATGAAGCGTTCTTCGAAGATTGAGTCCTTGACAACCGAAACACCATTTGATAAGGAAAGGAGGCTGGTAAATTGGGCCTGCATATCAGTAGGAAAACCTGGATATGGTGCTGTTTCAATATCTATGGGCATTATATCTCCATCCATTCTAACTCCAACACAGTCTTCTTCCAATGAAATAGTAGCCCCAATTTCCTTTAACTTGGAGAGAATCGATCCAATATAATTGCAGCTAACATCTCTAAGATATATGTCTCCTCCGGTTATAGTAGCTGCTACAGCAAATGTTCCAGCCTCGATTCGATCAGGGATTACCCTGTATTTGCATCCCGAGAGTTTCTTGACTCCCCTGATCTCAATCTTACGAGTGCCTTCACCCTGAATATCGGCTCCACACCTCTTCAGAAAGTTTACAACATCTACAACCTCTGGCTCCATGGCTGCACCTTCAATCATTGTAACCCCATCGGCTTTTACTGCTGCCATCATTGTATTGATGGTTGCACCAACTGAAGGACCGTTTGGTCCAAGAAGTAGGATCTTAGAACCTTTCAATCTTTCCCCGTAGCCTTCAATATATCCATGAACCACTGAGATATCCGCCCCAAGTGCTTTAAGGCCTTTTATATGGAGATCAATGGGTCTGGGGCCAATAGCACACCCTCCAGGTAAAGAAACCCTTGTTCTACCCAACCTTGAAAGAAGAGGACCCAGGACGTAATAACTCGCCCTCATTTGTTTAACCAAATTATAAGGGGCCTCAAATCCAACCGCTCCTCTCGTATCAATATAAATGGTATCATCTTCTAGAGAGATAGAAACTCCAAGGGTTTCCAATACCCTCTTCATGGTAAAAATATCCCTGACCCTTGGGATATTTTCTATAATAAATTCATCCTCTGCTAAAAGAGTAGCAGCAAGAATAGGAAGCGTAGAATTCTTAGCACCTTTAACACTAACGTCCCCAACTAATCTCTTCCCGCCTTCAATGACAAACTTATCCATTTCTTTTAATTACTTTTAGAAGAGCATTGAGATCCAGGGTATTTATTATTGCATCGGCTGGTATCCATGCCCTTCTGGCAATACCAACTCCAAGTACCATCCAATCAAACATCCGTAGATCATGAGCATCGGTATTTATACAAAGTTTAATTCCTTTTTTATAAGCTTTTCTTGCATTATGTAAATTGAGATCTAATCTATCATAGTAAGAGTTTATTTCAAGGACCTTCCCTTCTGTACTGGCCTTCTCCATTACCCTTTCCAGGTTAACATCATACCCTTTTCTACCTGATATGAGACGCCCTGTTGGGTGAGCCAGGATTGTAAGATAGGGATTCTCCAGAGCTTTTTCCATCCTCTCTGTGACTTTCTTTTTAAAGTTAGAATGTATCGCCCCAATCACAAAATCAAGGGTCTTTAGAACATCATCATCATAGTCAAGGCTTCCATCCGGAAGGATATCGCATTCTATTCCTTTTAATATCTTAATTTTATCAAATTCTTCATTGAGTTTATCAATCTCTTCGGACTGTCTTTTAAGTTCGTCAACCGATAATCCATTGGCATAGATTGCAGTTCTTGAATGATCCGTGATACCAAGATATAAGTATCCCAATTCAAGAGCTCTTTTAGTAAGTTCTCTAATTGTATTCTCTCCATCTGAGTATTTACTATGAGTGTGGAGATTTCCTTTTATATCATCATACCCCACCAATTGTGGAAGTTTGCCTTCCATGGCTTTTTGAATCTCTCCTCTATTTTCCCGGATTTCAGGCGGTATAAACTGCAAATTCAGGAGCTTATAAATCTCCTCCTCAGTTTCACCTGCTACTTTTGTATTATTCTTAAAAACACCGTATTCATTAACTTTTAACCCTTGCTTTAAAGCTAAGCTGCGAATACGCACGTTGTGGTCCTTTGAACCGGTAAAATACATGAGTGCTGCCCCATATGATTCCTTTGGGATAACACGAAGATCCATCTGTATATCTAAACCTTCTATCACTACAGAGGTCTTTGTCTCACCGGATTCAAGAATTTTCTTTATCTCAGGAAATGAAGTAAACTTCTTCATCACTCTTATGTTGTCATTTGATTCAACAAGAATGTCTATATCACCTACCGTCTCCTTCATTCTCCTATAGGAGCCTGCAGGAGCTACCCGTGAAACTGAATCAACGCTTTTCAACTTACCTACAATCTGATCCACAGTTGCCATAACCTCTCCTATCCCGAAACGTCTTTTCCTTCCCATTCTTTCTTCGTATACCTTTATATTCTCCATAGTTTTCTCTGCTGTTCTTCCTCCCAACCCTTCTAATTTCTGAAAAGAACCATCTTTTATAACCCTCTTCAGGTCATCTAAATTCTTTATCCCTAATTCTCTATGGAGAGCCATAAGTGTCTTTGGACCAAGATCCCTTATCTCAAGAAGAGCAAGAAGGGATTTTGGTATATCCCGAGTAACCTCTTCATACTTAGACATTTTCCCGGTTTCCAAATATTCCTTAATCTTTTTAGCTATCCCTTCCCCTACACCAGGTATATCTGTAAGAGACCCATTTTTATTTATCTCCTCTATGTCCTCTGAAAGGTCTTTTATTGCCCGTGCAGCCCGTTCGTATGCTCTTATCTTAAAGAAATTTTCATTTTTTAGGGCTAAAGTTTTAGCGATCTTTGAAAAAATTTCAGCAACCTCGTAGTTCTTCATTCCTTTTTATTATAATTTCAAAAATATAAAAAGTCAACCATCAAACCTCTAACATTCGAGCCAACCCTTTGAGATTTTACTCAAATTATTGACTTTTACTTTCTAATGAGTTATTATAAATCTACATCAGTATAGTAGAGTTAGAAAATAACCACAGAGGCATAGAGAACACAAAGTAGGCTTCAATTGTATGCTATTCTTGGCATAAGAAAGGAGGTACATTATGCAATATTTACTTTTATTTCTTTCGTTAACAATTCAGGAGAAATTACTTAGAGTCGATTATCTATATGAGAACCGTCACACAGAAGAAAATTCTCTTGAGGAGAGTAAACTTTTACTTAAAGAAGTGCTTAATGAAGATTCAAAAAATGAAGCAGCGCTGTGGAAATTTGCTCGATTTTACTACACCTATGGAGATCAATCAACCGACAAAGATGAAAAAATTGACTTTTACGAAAAAGGTAAGGAACTATCCGAAAAATTGATAAAAATCAACGATAATAATCCCGAAGGGCACTTCTGGCTTGGTGTAAATCACGGAAGGATAGGACAGCAAAGAGGAGTAATGAAATCTTTATCCCTTGTCCCTACTATAAGAAGAGAATTTGAAAAGACACTGGAGTTGAACCCAGAATATACAGGCGCAATGGATGGCTTGGCTGTATTGTACTATGAACTCCCGGGCCTCTTTGGTGGAAATTTAGATAGGTCACTTGAATTTCTTAATAAAGCACTTGATATAGACCCCAACTACTCAATCCTCTATATAGACCTTGCAAAAGTATATATAAAGAAAAGGGAATACAAAATTGCAGAGGATTACCTGAATAAGATGTTGGAATTAACGAACCCCACCCATCCCGCAGATTTCTATCTTAAGGATAAAAAAGAAGCGGAAAAGCTGTTGGGAGAAATCGAAGGGAAATAAAAAGGGAGGACAGAATGACCAGGTTAATCACTTTACTAATTGTTGGATCATTATTTTTCTGTAGTTCTACACAAGCACAGGAGAGTGGGTTTGGATTAGGAGTTGTTATTGGAGCCCCTACTGGAATCGGTGTTAAGGTATGGATGGGAAAGGAAAAAGCAATTTGTGGAATCGCCGGTTGGTCATTAGAAGAATGGAAATATGTTCATCTCCAAGGGGATTACGTATTCCATAATTTCAACATCTTTAAATTAGAAGAGGGAAAACTCCCAGTATACTACGGAATCGGAGGAAGGATCGTTATCCAAGACAAAGTAAGATTAGGTATCCGAATCCCAGCAGGTATGGATTACTTACTTCCGAAGGCACCTTTAGATATATTCCTTGAACTCGCTCCCCTGCTCTATATAATGCCTGAAACTAAGTTCTATCTTAATGGCTCTATTGGTATAAGATTCTTCTTCGGGTAAGTTATAGTCAGGTTAATAAAAATTAGAATCAAAATAGCAGTAGGCAGCAGGGAATGGTTAGCAACGATCATATAAAATTTTTAGGAACCGCTGGTGCACGATATGTTGTTGCAAAGCAACTTAGATACTCAGCAGGAACTTTTATCAGAATGAGCCACAAAAACATCATCCTAGATCCTGGGCCAGGAACTCTTCTAAGATGTGCAAAATCAAGACCACCTATAGAGGTAACTGACCTTGATGCGATTATATTTACTCACGCACACATTGACCATACAAACGATGCAAACATCCTTATAGATGCTATGACAGAAGGAGGCATAAAAAAGAGAGGAATCCTCTTTGCTCCTATTAGCTGCCTTGAGGGCGAAAACCGAGTTATCTTGAATTATTTGAAGGATCTTTTAGAGAACATAATAATTTTAGAGGAGAATAAAAAATATAACATAGGGGAACTTTCATTTAATACATCCATAAAACATAAGCATCCCGTTGAAACCTATGGTATAATTTTCAATTTAAATGGAAAGAAGATCTCATTCATGGTAGACACAGAATACTTTCCCGAATTAATTAAAAGCTATAAGGATTCTTACATATTAGTGTTAAACGTGGTAAGGTATAAACCTCATAAGAGCGGTAAAGTAATGCATCTTTCTATAAGTGATGCCAAAGAGATTATTCGGAAAATAAAACCTGACAGAGTAATTCTAACACATTTTGGTATGTCAATGCTAAGAGCCAAACCATGGGAAGTTGCGGAAAGATTAACTTCCGAGTTGGGGGTAGAAGTGCGGGCTGCTTCAGATGGGATGAAAGTAGAACTTTAAGGGTAATCTATTTCAACCATCCTCTCGGCAGGAAGGAGGAAGTTATGAAAACAAGAAAATTAGGTTATACTGATTTAAATCTGACAACTATTGGCCTGGGAACATGGGCAATAGGAGGTGGTGGTTGGAAATTTGGATGGGGTCCACAGTATGATAAAGACTCGATAGACACCATTTTATATGCGCTAGAATTAGGAGTTAACTGGATCGATACAGCGCCGATTTATGGATTTGGCCATTCTGAAGAAATAATAGGTAAAGCTATGGAAGGATTAGACAAAAGACCTTTCATTTCAACCAAATGTGGTCGGAGATGGGATAAGGATGGTAATATTTTTGGAAGACTTAAAAGAGATAGTATCCGAAGAGAAGTTGAAGAAAGTCTAAAGAGACTAAAAGTTGATGTTATTGATCTTTATCAAATTCACTGGCCAATACCTGATGAGGATATTGAAGAGGCCTGGGAAACAATAGCAGATTTTATAGAAGAAGGTGTAATCCATTATGGAGGAGTCTCAAACTTTTCTCTAGAACAAATGGACCGAGTCCATGCGATTCACCCTGTAGCATCTCTACAACCACCCTATAGTCTGCTCAAGCGTGAGGTGGAAGACAAACTTCTTCCTTATTGTAAAGAGAACAATATCGGAGTCATTGTATATAGCCCAATGCAAAAGGGTTTGCTAACGGGAAGGTTTAGCAAAGAGAGAATCCAAAACCTGCCTAAGGATGACCACCGCAGCAGAGATCCGGACTTTCTCGAACCGAAAATAACTTTCAATCTTAAACTGATTGAGGCCTTAGGTCCCATTGCAAAAAAGAATAATAAAACCTTAGCACAGTTAGCCATAGCATGGACCTTAAGAAAAGAAGAGGTGACTGCTGCCATTGTTGGCGTAAGAGTGGCGTTTCAAATTGAAGAAACTGCAGAGGCTTCCAACTGGAAGCTTTCAGAAGAAGATATTACAAAAGTAGATGAGATTCTAAAGGAAAAAGAAGTCAAATAGTACTGGTGGTAATAAAGTAATCTTTGATCTTTTTCCTTCTCCCCAAAAGTCCCAATTCTATATAAAGAATAATCATCACTATACTACCTAAATGTAACATTTCCATACAGAGATATGGGTAGGTATGTATGAGAAAGAATAACAAAAATGATAATAAATCCTTGACAAATTAAGAATTTTTCATTATAAGCTGATTAAATGAGTCAAGTGTGCTTTTCTAAAAAAGTGGGAAAGTTCATGCACTTGGTGGTACAGTTAGAAAGTTAAAAATAATGTCAAAGGAAAGGACTAAACAATTAAGGGTGGCTAAAATCCATAAAAAGTTCATAAAACTTTGTCATGTACATTTCAGTAATGAAAATTCAAACTCTTACAGAGTGATACGAAGGTCAACATGGGCAAAGTCCTTTTAAAGGGGGTAATATGGTACAAGGACCAATGTTGATAGTTATATTAGTATGCAGTGTGTTATTCATAGTGGTGATGACTGCAAAGGTTAGATTGAATGCTTTCATCGTGCTGCTTTTAGCAGCTTTTGGGGTCGGACTATTTACCGGTCTGCCATTAGATAAAATTACTGGGGCGATAAGAAACGGCTTTGGAGGAACCCTGGGCTATATTGGAATTGTAATTATTGCAGGGACTATTATTGGCACAATCTTAGAAAAGACAGGAGCAGCTCTCAGTATGGCTAACTGCATTTTAAGAATTGTGGGTAAGAAGCGAGCCGATTTAGCCGTGAGTATAGCAGGATATATCGTATCTATTCCTGTATTTTGTGATTCAGGTTTTGTCATACTAACGCCCTTAAATAAAGCACTTGCAGAAAGAACTAAGCGTTCCATGGCGGTTATGGGAACTGCGCTGGCAACAGGCCTTTATGCAACTCATGTGTTTGTGCCACCTACTCCCGGACCCATTGCTGCCGCAGGGCTCCTGGGAGCCGATTTAGGTAGGGTTATCCTATTGGGACTCATTGTTTCTGTCCCGGCTATGCTCATTGGTTGGGTTTGGGCCAGAAAAATTGGAGGAAAATTTGACATTGAAGCCAAGCCTGAATTCACATATGATGAATTAATAGCAAAATATGGCGGATTTCCAAATGCAGCTCACTCCTTTGCACCTCTGGTTATTCCAATATTACTGATAGCATTAAAATCAGTGGCAGCCTTTCCTACCCATCCTTTCGGGACAGGAACTACATCATCAATCATTCAATTTATTGGTGACCCAGTAACAGCTCTTTTAATCGGTGTCTTTATAGCACTGTCGTTGGTTAAGAAATGGAATGAAGAAGTATTAAGGGGCTGGATAGGACATGGGATAGTCAATGCTGCTGTAATACTTGCTATCACCGGTGCTGGTGGGTCTTTCGGACAGATCATTAAAACCACTCCAATTGGTGATTATCTGGGTAACATATTAGCACCTCTTGGACTTGGAATCTTCTTACCATTCATCATAGCCGCCGCATTAAAGACTGCCCAGGGTTCATCAACCGTGGCTATGATTACAACACCTGCAATCATTGGTTCATTACTGCCCATGTTAGGGTTAGCTGGTCCCTGGGGTAGAGTGCTTACAGTCCTTGCAATTGGTGCAGGAGCAATGACTGTTTCCCACGCAAATGATAGTTACTTCTGGGTTGTATCTCGCTTTTCGGGCATGGATGTTCCAACTGCTTATAAGGTTTATACTACAGCTACCTTGGTCCTCGGATTAGTCTCTATGGCAGTAATCGCTATAATGGCAGTGATCATTCTATAGAAAATGCATGATGGCACGAGTGGTAAGTAAAAATTTGGGATAAAAAGGGAGGTTTATCATGGACTTTCGCTAAAGCGGCCAACAATAAAGGTATCAGGGAATATTTTAACCTTAAAAAGGGAGGTAAAATGGAAGGAAGTATCAAAAAATTAAGTGTCATAGCTTTAGTACTCATCCTTGGACTTAGCATATCAGGTCAGGCTTCCACGTATGAGCAACCTCCAGTCAGCTGTGACACATGGGTAGCTATGTCAGATGCTACTGCTCCAGGTGCAACAATCCTTGGTAAGAATAGTGACCGTCCGATCTACGACTGTCAACCCTTAATGTTTCATCCAGGAAAGAAATATCCAAATGGTACCACGTTGAACCTTGAGTATATAGACATTCCACAAGTGAAAGAGACATATACAACATTGGGCTCAAGTCCTTACTGGTGTTGGGGTTACGAAGAAGGTGTTAACGAATACGGCGTTGCTATTGGAAATGAAGCAATATTCACAAAAACATTCAAGGAAGCCGCCGAGGCATACAAAAAAGGCAAGGGACCCGAATTAGGGCTTCTTGGAATGGATCTTCTGAGACTCGGTCTCGAGAGAGGAAAAACAGCACAGGAAGCACTGGCTGTTATAACCAGTCTTCTTGAGAAGTACGGACAGTTTGGCTCAGGTGTCCCAACCGCTGACCATCCTGGGGGAGGATATGACAACTCATACATCATTGTTGACAGTAAAGAAGCATGGATTCTTGAGACTTGTGGGAAGCGTTGGGTAGCTAAGAAGGTCACAAAAGGGACAACTTCTATTTCCAACCAACCAAGCATCAGAACCGAATGGGATAAAGCTTGCTCAGATCTTGTCGAGTATGCAATTAATAAAGGTTGGTGGCCAAGAGATAAAAAAGCATCCTTTGACTTCGCCTGGGCATATATCGATCCAGAGACTCCTCGTCATCTCTCCCACTGTAGAATGATGATAACACGCAAGCTCCTTAAAGAAAAAGTTGGTGTTTTCTCTAAGGTAGACGTCCGTTGGATGATGAGGATAGCAAGGGATCATTATGAAGGGACTTTCCTGGGAGGTCCATACTTTAATCCGGCTTCTCCAGACTTTCTGACAATTGACATGTATGCATCCCCAGCTGGATTTACCTGGGGTAACACTGCCAGTTCCTGTGTGGCGGTCCTACCCACCTCCGACAATGAATTACCTGTGTTCTGGTGGGCTCCTACTCCTCCTGGTAACAGCTGTTATGTCCCATTCTTTGTCCATGGTAGCAAGTTACCTGATATAGTCTCTACTGCTGGTACCTTTGGGAAGAGGGTTGTTGCACCGAATATAGCAACACAAGACAGCTTCTCTGAAAATTCATACTGGTGGTTATTCAGAAACCTTCTTGATAAAACCAGAGGTGCACCTGTTGGAAGTAAGCCAGGTTATTGGGAAACACGCCATCCTACAGTTCGTGCAAAGTTTGACGCTCTCGAAAAGAAATTTGAAGCCGGACTTCCGAAGGTCATAAAGGAAGCTGTGAGTCTCAGGAAAGCTGGCAAAGAGGATGAAGCAGCAAAAGTCCTCGATGATTATACCGCTAAATGTGTAAAAGAAGTGGTAGAAACGATTAACGAGCTAAGAAAGAAATTTGATTGAGGCGGAAACTAAGTGATCTTGAAGAAGGGGGGAATTATCCCCCCTTCTTTTTTATATCAGAAAACTACATTTTACACAAAATTTTAACCTCTTAGATGTATACAATTAGTCATTTCTGACTTTAGTTCTTGACAGATTAAGATTTTTTTTTATAATTATATTAATGGTGAGATAGCTCAGTAGGTAGAGCACGGGACTGAAAATCCCGGTGTCGGCGGTTCGATTCCGTCTCTCACCATTTCTTTTTGGAGGTCATAATGAAATGGTTCATCTTTTTCGTTTGTCTTTTATTTCTTTCCGGGTGTAAAGAAGGCAAAGAAGCCGTCAAGGAAACAGATAAAATTGTGAAAGACTATTCAAAAGGGTTGATAGAAGCACCAAAAAAGACAAAAATTTTAACAGAGATTGCAACCATCAGGCAGGCATTAGAGATATACAGAATTGAAAATGGTGAATATCCAGAGAGTCTAAGTGTTCTCCCTATTAAGATCAAAGAGATTGATAAATATCAATATGACAGTGAATCTGGTAAAGTAAAAAGCAAACATTATCCAAATCTATAAGGGAAAAATTACACAGAGACACCCCGATACGGTCGGTTCCTCCCTACGGGGCAAGCAGAGGACACAGAGACAGAGAATACAGAGAAATATAAATGTTTAAAATTAAAAAATTCTATAAGAAGAACTTTGTGAACTCTGTGTCTTTGCGAGAGATCAAAATGATAGTAGGGTTTTTACATTTTTCATTTTACATTTTTAAATTTGCATTTTACAATGAAGCTTAGATACTTTCTTTGTGACCTTTGCTTGCCCCGTGTAATAGAAACTATTTGGGGAATACTTATTATTACACAGGGGGTGTCTTTGTGGTGAAAATATATTAAGGAGGGGAAATGGTAAAAAGAGTTCTTGTTATAAATCCAGGTGCAACTTCTACAAAAATTGCTTTATTTGAATCAAATAAGGAAATAAAAAATAAAAAGATAGAATATTCGGCCGATGAACTAAAAGGATTTTCTAAATCCACTGACCAGATTGAGTTCCGATGGAAGGATATTAAAAAGACAATTCTGGAATGGGAGATAGATAAAGTTGATGGAGTCGTAGGAAGGGGAGGATTATTCCATCCACTTGAAAGCGGTATATACAGAGTTAATGATAAAATGGTTAGGGACATAACAGATGGCAATATGGTAGCAGAGCATATCTCAAATATTGGAGCGATACTTGCGCGGAAAGCCGCAGAAGAGCTCTCCAGTGATGCATTTATAGTTGATCCGGTATCAGTGGATGAATTTGATGATGTTGCACGAATCTCTGGAATGCCTGAGATAGAAAGAAAAGCCCTTCAACATACTCTAAATATTAAACAGGTGGTGAGGAAGGCCTGCAAGGAATTGGAGATAGAAGAAAGCGAGGCAAACTTTGTAGTGGCACACTTAGGCAGCGGAATCTCTATATGTCCCATAAAGAACGGACGTATTATTGATGCAAATAATGCTATCGAAGAAGGGCCATTTTCACCAGAAAGAAGCGGTGGACTCCCTGCAACTTCGTTCTTCAAATTATGCTTTTCAGGAAAATATGAGAAAGATTGGATAAAAAAAAGATTGAAAGGTAATGGTGGCTTAGTTGCATATCTTGGGACCAATGATCTCAGAAAAGTAGAAGAAATGATCCATAACAATGATAAGAAAGCAGACCTTATATATAGAGCTATGGTGTATCAGACTGCAAAGGAGATAGGTGCAATGTCTGCTGCCCTGGGCATGAAACCGAAAAGTATTATACTTACAGGGGGATTAGCCTATCAGAAACGTTTTGTAGAAGAGCTTTGCGAACGAATCGCATTCTTTACAGAAAAAATTCTCATTTATCCTGGAGAAGATGAACTCACCTCCATGGCTGATGCAGCATTCAGAGTTTTTAGTGGGAAAGAAAAAGTAAAGGAATACGAATAAATTAAGAGTTCAAGTTAAATTATTAAATTATCAACCGCAGATAGACGTAGATTAGTCGCTTCGCTCAAATGAAGACTTTGGACTTCGGACATCGGACTTTTTTATACAAACTCAATAAACCCAGAACTCCGAACCCAGAACTCAGTACTCCGAACTCAGATCCCAGCACTTACTCCTTAATCCCTGCTATTCTTTATGTTTTCTCTTCTAATCCTTCTTCACGAAGTGCTCTGCCATTTCCAATCTCTCTCCCACTGGTGGATGGTTGTAATATAAGAGCTTTATCCAAAGGCTTGGATATGCATTAGATAGATTGCGATTGGCAAGCCCTGCCATCGCTCCCTGGAAAGCTTTAGGGTCATGCAATAGTCTTAGGGCTTCTATATCCGCTTCTCTTTCGTATCGCCTTCCAATCCAGTTTTGTATTATATTTAAAACGACTAAGTCAATTAATCCAAGGTAGAATAACAACATAGGGAGCAACGTCAGGTTTTCTCTGAATCCTGTAAGGAATCCAGGGAATAAAACGGATATTATTTTATGTAGTAGAAAAAAGGCAACTATCTGAAGTAGGGTTCCTGTAGTAATATACTTCACCATATGCCTCTTCCTGTAGTGTCCTATCTCGTGAGCAAGAACCGCTTTTATCTCATCCCTTTCCATCTGCTTGATTATGTTGTCAGTAAGTATTACCCTTTTTGTAGTACCCATACCAGCGAGCATTGCATTCTCTTTTGTGGTCTTTCTGCTCGTATCCTCTTTATAGAATCCTTCAATATTAATACCTGCTTTCTCTAAAACATCTGATAGACTACTTTTTAGTTCTTCATTTTCGATTCTGTCGTAATGATGGAAGATTGGCATGATAAGCACAGGATATATAGTTGAAAGTATTACTGAAAAAAGGGCAATAAAACCACCTGCAATCAACCACCACAAGTTTGGAAACCTTTGAAAGAGTATTAATAAAACACCAAATACTATAATCCCAAAGATTAAGGATATCAGGAATCCTTTTATATGATCGTGGAACCACTGCCTTCTGGACTGTTTAGAAAAACCATATTTATGTTCATGGGAAAATCCGGAGAGATAAGAAATAGGTAGATTGACGATATCCTGCAAGAGAGAATAGATAATCATAAAGATAATGAATACCCATATAAAAGAAGATAATATATTCCAGTTTGCGATAATAGATGATAAGCCGCTGAAATAAAAGCATAACTGAACTATTGCAGTCAACAGTAGCCCCCAGAAACCAAGAATTCTTTTTTCCCGCTCATAGATTTTTGCTTTCCCCTGCCTATCTTTATCTAATAGTGGATGTATTTTTTCTATTACCTTCTCCATACAGTATAAAATAACAATATTTGTAAAATTTCAAGGCCTCAAGCGTTTTAATATATTTTCTTATATTCTTAATTCTAAATGATCAGCTAAAAATTAACTCGGTACTCCGAACTCAGAACCCAAAACTAATCCTAAACTCCAAATCCGGACTCCTAATCACTTACCCCTTAATCCTTGCTATTACTTATTTCTTCTCTCATAATCCTAACTTCCGTCTCCGGTCCTATATCCGTTGACAAATCAGTGCTTTTGAATATTATAAAAACATGAAAGTTGAAGTAAGACAGGTTGATGGTTTAACACTTTTAGCTAAAGGTAAATCCGGACACTGGATGATCCTTGATGGTTCAAAAGAATTCGGGGGAAGTGAGGCAGCCGCAAAGCCCATGGAACTTTTTCTTATTTCCCTTGCAGGATGCACTGGTATGGATGTAATCTCTCTCCTCAATAAAATGAGAGTTGAATTCCAAGATCTAAGGGTAAATGTCGAAGCAGAGAGAAAGGATGAACACCCAAGGGTTTTCACGTCTATAAAACTGGAATACATTGTCTATGGGGATAATATAGACGAGGAGAAATTAAAAAAAGCGATTAATAAATCGCAGGAGAAATATTGTGCAGCTTCTGCTATGTTAAAAAAGTGTGTTCCTATCACCCATACATATAAGGTGATACAAAGAATTAATAGCCACTAAGGCAGAGAGAACACAAAGAAAAATGGACGAAGATAGATTTACAGAGAGAACAAAAGAAACTCTAAGTATTGCACAATCCTCTCTATCTAAGTTTAATCACACGGAACTTACGCCACTTCATCTTTTATATGGACTCTTGGGCAACCCAGAAGGTGTAGTTCCAAATATCTTAAAGGATATGGGGATAAATCCAGATCAGGTGAAGAACAAAGTTATTGATGAACTTGACAAATTACCTAAAGCTTATGGGGGAACTCTTCAAGCCTACATATCTTCTGGAGCAAAAAGTATTCTAGATAATGCCTGGGAAGAAGCAAGAAGACTGAAAGATAAATACATAGGCACAGAACATATTCTTCTCGCTCTAACCGAGGATAGAGGAAAAGCAGGGGAAATCCTCTCTGCATTCGGTATCTCTGAAGAAAATATATATAACTCTCTTAAGAATGTGCGCGGAGAGAAAAGGATAGAAGAACCTGATGCTGAGAGTAAGTATAAAATCCTTGAAAAATACACTAGGGATCTTACAGAGTCAATAGGGGATCCTGTAATAAACAGAGAGAAAGAAATAAAGAGGGTAATGCAGATACTCATAAGAAAGACAAAGAACAACCCTGTTCTTGTTGGGGAAGCAGGTGTAGGGAAAACTGCGATTGTTGAAGGACTCGCCCAGAGAATAGTGGGGGGTAAGGTTCCAGACTTATTGAAGGATAAAAGGATTCTGGCCCTTGATATCGGAGGACTCATTGCAGGAACCAAATTTAGAGGAGAATTTGAGGATCGATTGAAGGCAATATTAGACGAATTAGAAAAGAAACAAGACGAGCTTATCCTCTTTATCGACGAACTTCACACAATTGTAGGCGCTGGAGCTGCCGAAGGTGCCATCGATGCTTCAAATATGATGAAACCATTCCTTGCAAGGGGTACTATAAAAACAATAGGCGCTACAACTGTATCGGAATACAGAAAGCACATTGAAAAGGACCCTGCACTTGAGAGAAGATTCCAACCAGTCTGGGTAGATGAGCCATCAGTTGCCGATTCAATCGAAATATTAAAAGGTCTTAAAAGCAGTTATGAGAAGTATCATAATGTGAAGATAGACGAATCTGCAATCGATGCAGCGGTAAAATTCTCAAAGAGGTATATACAGGATCGATATTTGCCTGATAAAGCTATAGACCTTCTTGACGAAGCTTGTGCAAAGAGACAGCTTGAGAAGGCGAGTTTCCCCAAAGATTTAAAAGGAATGAAGGAAAAAATAGATAGCCTCCGGAAAGAAGCAAAGAAATCAGCAGAAGAAGGAGATCACAGAACCGCTCAAAAAATTATGAGCGAAGAGGAGAAAATTCAAAAAGAATATCAAAGAGAAAAAGAAAAATGGAATAAGAAATATCCTACAGATCAAGCTCTCCATGATGAAGACATAGCGGAAATTGTGTCAGCATGGACAGGTATTCCGGTCAGCAAAATGCTGGAAAAAGAAAAACATAAATTAATACATCTAGAAGAAAAGATACACGAACGTATCGTAGATCAAGATGAAGCAGTGGAAGCAATAGCAAATGCCATAAGGAGAGCACGGTCGGGCCTAGCCGACCCCACAAAGCCAATCGGATCATTTATCTTCTTAGGGCCTACTGGTGTAGGAAAAACAGAGTTAGCAAAAGTTCTTGCATGGATATTATTTGACTCTGAGGACGCTCTTATAAGGGTGGATATGAGTGAATATATGGAAAAACATACGGTAGCGAGACTTATTGGTGCACCACCAGGTTATGTAGGCTATGAAGAGGGTGGATATCTTACAGAAGCAATCCGAAAAAGACCATACAGAGTAATTCTCTATGATGAGATTGAAAAGGCTCATCCAGATGTATTCAATATACTCCTTCAGATATTAGACGATGGTAGACTCACAGATGGGAAGGGAAGGACCGTAAATTTCGCCAATACGGTGAATATAATGACCTCTAACATCGCATCCGACATAATCCAAAATCTTGCAGATAATTATGACTTACTTAAGGAAAAGATTACTGAACAGTTAAAGCTGAAGATGAGGCCTGAATTCCTGAACAGAATAGACGATATCATAATATTCAAACCGCTCACCAAGAATCAAGTTAAGGAGATCGTTGATATTCTATTAAGTAATCTGTCAAAGAGAATTGCCGAATCTGGAATTAGAATAAATATCACCGATGCAGCAAAGGATATGATTGCAAGTGAGGGATACGATAAGACCTTTGGAGCAAGACCTTTAAAGAGAACTATCCAGAGGTTGATCGAAACGCCTCTATCAACAAAGATAATAAACGGGGAGATAAAAGAGGAAGAAATCTTCATAGATGTAGAGGGTGATGAATTGGTTTTTAAGCAAAAATAAAGGTTTCCCCATTGAAATATACTCAAAGTTTAATAAAACAAGAAACTCCAGAAATTATACCAAATCATACAACTTTGGGACAATGCTTATTTTGCAATAGATGTAAAGTTTGCATAGAACACAAAGAATAATTATAGTAGAAGAAAGGTGCATATTTTGCACTTTGCATTTTTTAAGTGGAGCGAAGCGACTGCCTCTGCGGCAAAAATTAAACTAAGAAATGCTCTTTAGATTCTCCTGCACGTGATTAAGTTTTTCCTGAAGTTTTTCCTTTTTCTCTTTTGCTTCTTTAACGACCTCTTCTGGAGCCTTATCTAAGAACTGCTCATTTGAAAGTCTCATCGTTAGATCCTTGAGTATTCCCTTTAGCGCTTTTATCTCTTTAGATAATCTATCTCTCTCTTTATCGAAATCGATTATCCCTTCCAGCGGCACATAAACATCAATTCCTTCCTGGTGGAAGAAGGCAGAGTGCGGGACTTTATTACCCGCCTTTATTTTCTCAATATTTGCCAGAAATGATATCCACTGGAATTCTTCCTCAAACAGTTCAAATAATTGAGGATCTCCATCAACAACAACTTCTATCTCTTTATCCGGTTGAAGATTGAACTCTCCTCTTATATTGCGGACATTAGAGACAAAATTCATAAGTAATTCCATCTCTTCTTCCAATTCCTTCTCTCTGTAAAATTCTTCATAAACAGGCCAATCAGATTCTATTAACTGCTTTTCTGTACCAGGTATTATCTCGTTTATCTCCTCTGTTATAAATGGAATATAGGGATGCAGAAGTTTAAGATACTGTTCAAAAGCCCATAAGGCAACTGAGATTGCTCCCTTTCTCTCAGCCTCATCATCACTATAAATCCTTGGCTTAAGCATTTCGAGATACCAATCGCAGAACTCATGCCAGAAACAAAAAACAAGTAATCTGGCTGCTTCGCTGATCCTGAAGGAATCAATTAGATCTTCCGTTTCTTTTATCAGTCCCATAACCCTTGAAATAATCCACCTGTCAGCCTTGTATAGATTCACCCCTTCAGTACTACCCCTGTCACCTTCTTTACAATTCATCAGGATGAACCGAGCTGCATTCCAGATTTTATTGAGGAAATTCCTTCCCTGCTGTATACTTTCCTCCTTATAGATAACATCCTTACCTTCTGGAGTAATCCTTAAGATTCCGATTCGGAGTGCATCGGCACCATATTTTGCAATGAGATCCAGTGGATCTGGTGAATTACCGAGGGACTTTGATAATGGTTTCCTCCTCTCGTCACGAATCATACCATGTAGATAAACTTCCTTAAATGGGACCTCCCCCATAAATTCCAGAGAAGACATAATCATCCTAGCTACCCACAGGAATATTATATCCCAGCCACTTACTAGTGTAGAAGAGGGAAAGAATGCTTTAATATCTTCAGTTTCTTCTGGCCAGCCAAAGGAAGCGAATGGCCATAGCCAGGAAGAAAACCAGGTATCAAGAACATCCTCTTCCTGAACGACTTTAGAACTCCCACATTTCGTACATTTTACAACCTCTTCACGAGACACCATAACTTCGTGACATTCCTCGCAGTAATACACAGGTATTCGATGTCCCCACCAGAGTTGTCTTGAGATCACCCAGGGTCGTATATTATCAAGCCAGTGATAATATACTTTTGTCCACCGTGGGAGATAGAATTTAACTTCACCTTCCTCTACAACCTTCTTTGCTTTTTCTGCCATGTCATCCATTTTTACGAACCATTGTTTGGATATATATGGCTCTATGATTGTGTGACATCGAGAACAATGACCGATGAAATGTGGATGGGGTTCTTCCCTTTCAAATAATTTTCTCTCCTTCAGGTCCTCTATGACCTTCTTCCGCGCTTCAAATCTGTCCAAGCCTTCATATTTTCCACCGTTTTCATTAATGTGCCCCTTTCTATCCAGGACATTTATTATCTCTAAGTTATGCTCTCTCCCTATCTTAAAATCATCAGGGTCATGGGCAGGCGTTATTTTAACCACACCGGTTCCAAATTCAGGATCTACTCTCTCATCAGCAATTACGGGAATCAATCTTCCCATAAGGGGAAGTTCTACCGTCTTCCCAATAATTCCCTTATACCTGTCATCTTCGGGATGAACAGCAACAGCTGTATCACCAAGCATTGTCTCTGGACGTGTTGTTGCAACTGTTAGAGCTCCTCCACCTTTTAGTGGATAAGATATATAATAGAGTTTTCCTTCTTCCTCTTCTGCCTCTACCTCTTCATTGGAGATAACAGTCTCACAACGAGGACAGAAGTTACCTATATACTTATCCCTGTATATATAACCCTTGTTGTATAGGCGAACAAAAACTTCCTTGACAGCCCTGGAATAGTCTTCATCCAAGGTAAACTTCTCTCTTGACCAATCACATCCTAACCCAAGCCTCTTCGTCTGCTTTACAATGCGGTTGTGATATTCATCCTTCCATTCCCATACTCGCTTTATAAACTCTTCCCTTCCAAGGTCAAATCTCGTTAAGCCCTCCTCCTCCAGTCTCTGTTCTACAACATTCTGTGTCGCTATCCCGGCATGATCGGTACCGGGAAGCCACATTACTTCATAGCCCTGCATCTTATGCGCACGGATAAGCACGTCCTGGGTGGTGGTATTCAAAACATGACCCATATGTAGGATTCCTGTAACATTTGGCAGTGGTATAAGGATGACATAAAATGGTTTACTAGATGAAGAATCAGCAACAAAGGTCTTATTTCTTTCCCATCTCAGAGTCCATTTTGTTTCTATTGGTTTTGAATTATATGTTTTAGTAAGTTTCAATTCTAACTTCTCTCTTCCAGTATTACCTCATAAGTTACTTTTTCTACTCCTAGCTTTTCATCTATAAACTTCTCGCCTTGCTTAATCTTCACGGATCCCTCTAATACTTCCACTGCAACCCCTCTATTGGATTTTTGGGGGTTAATTAGATAATCTATTCTCTTTAATGATATTTTATAATCGTTAATCTTATAATCACCCTGAAGCCCTCTCATCCATTGAATAACCTCGGTTCGTAAATCAGATGCCCTTGATTCAAAAGCATAACTTTCTATTTCTCTTCTTTCTACACCTGATTCAAATTTCTCCAGCGAAAGCAGAAAATTAGACATTGTGGGTACGTCAATCAGAATAACAGAACGATCAGGATGTCTGGCCTTTGAATATGTGTTGGCGTCGCGGACTAAACTCCCTGTTATGTCTGGATTACCAATTACATTGGGTCCCAAAAATACATCTGTTTCTGGTTTACCTGAAGTAATACCAATGCCTATCTGGAATATCTTTTTGTACTCAGGTGGCAACTTCTCATAAGTAATGCCGTCAAATCCAATCCCTTCTTCCTCAAATTCTTTAAACCAATCCTTATATCTATTTAGATTTTTCCTGACAAACATTTCCGATGATTCTATCATCTCCTTAGCACATTGGATTGCACGATGGGAAGCATCTTGAGAGGGAATGAGCACCAGTTCTTTCTGGTCAAAATGCCCTTTACTGCCGGTTAGGAATGCATGATAATCAGCATATAATTCTCCACTATTGGCAGAAAAGAAAACGATACCACCATCCCCTGTATCTTTCAATAGGAAACCACCTGTATTTCTTACTGCTTCTGATAATTGTTTCTGGAACTTATTTCTTATCTCATCCTCCATCTTAGCATCCTGTAACTTTTCCCCCATTATAGAGGACCCTCTAATGTCATATACCATTACTGAAACAGTTTCTCTCCAGTCCCTCAAAATATTTCCTGGATATGCTAATTCTCTTTTAACGTCCGGGATAAAGAAAACAGATTTAGGATTTAATTTTCTAGCTAAAATTCCAATCCAATGAGCTTCTTCAAACGGTTCACTTTCAACTCCTTCCAAAGGCCACACTTTTAGCATCTCTTCTAGAATAAGCTCAACAATAGTGGGAAGGAATATATCTTCATATTTCTTTTTAAACCATTCTATTATTGCAGAGAAATCTATTTTTTTGCCCAGGAATTGCCGTTTAAAAAATACTTCTGGGACTGATTGCAATTTTTTATTCAACAAACTGTTAATTTCTTCTATATTATCATCTATCTTTCGTGAAAGAGCAGGATCAAAAAATTGAATTATTTCAGGGATTTCTATATGACTCTCCTTGATGATATGTTCTTTTGAAGAGAGTCCTGATTCCAACCCTCTGAGTTTAGCCTCACCCATAACAATATTCTTTTCCATCTCTGACACTGCTTCATGAAGTCTCTCAACACTAAATTTATGAATTGTCTTCATCAATGTCTTAATTTCCTCCAGAACCTTTTCCTTTATTGTATTCTGCGTACTTCTGATTTTCCGTTTTATCTCGCCCGATTCATCTCTAACCTGCAGCAGAGAAGGCTTGCTAATAAATCGACCCGCTAACATCTTGAGAATACTCAGGAAAAGTTCTGGATGTTCAACGAATTCAGTTATTTGTTCTACGGTTACTTCTGGTAGAGAAAAAGGAATGGGTTTCGCCCCTTTTAGATAATCAATCACCTTAGTGTTAAAGGACTCTTCTCCTATACTTTTTCTTAAAAACTGCGTCATAAAGGTAAATTTTTTGTAAAGGGAACTAAATCTTTTGGCAGTAGCTCTATTCTTTAACCACTTTTTGAGCCCAATCTCTACAAGGAGTGTTGGAGTTCCTTCCTCAACAGCTTTGGAGTATAGCGTCTCAAGAATTCTATTAAATCCCTCGAGCTGAGTTGTAAGATATTGCTTATCTCCTTCTTCTATATATGCCTCCAGCGCTTTTAATCCTACCTTCAACTTTGAATATACATCAGATGAAAACAAAAGGTATAAAATTACATTAGAAGTACCGAAGGGTTTGATATCATCGCTTCTAAATACACGAAGGAGTAATTCTTTATGAAGATTGTAATATGAGGGCCTTCCGAATCGAATCTTAAGTTCTAATCCATAAAGAGAGTTCTCTTCAACAGTCCTCTCAAAAGACGATATACTTTCTTCCTGGTTCAATTTAGAAAGGCCTTAGGTTAGTTCTATTATACTTTGCTCTGCTCCATCACCTCTTTTGGGTAAACCAGTCTTTATAATACGAACATAACCGCCGTTTCTGTCTTTATATTGAGGCAATATAGTTTCAAAGAGTTTATTATATGCTTTTTTTGTGCCTAATTTGCTTCTATATTTCCTCTTCGTATTCAGATCTGCCCGCAGAGCCCTTGATATCATCCTATCGGCATATATCTTCAATGCTTTTGCTTTTGACTGTGTAGTCATAATGGACTCTTCCATAATTAAAGCAGTAAAGAGATTATTCAGGGTCGATTTTCTATGTGAGTATGTTCTACCAAGCTTCTTGACTTTGTTTCTATGTCTCATTCCCATCCCCCAGATGAGCTAAAAGATCCGCATCCAGAAATAAATCATACTCCTTCAATCTATCCTTTACTTCTTTAAGAGATACCTTCCCAAAATTTGGATACTGAAGCATTTCTTCTTCTGATTTTGCAACAAGATGACCCAACCTATGAATACTCTTCTTCTTCAGGACATTCATAACCCTGTTACCCATTCCAAGCTCTTCTACGGGCATATCAAGGAGTTTTATAATTCTTTCCTTTTCATCCTCTGTATCCTCCTCCCCTCCTTCCACAAACACACCTTCTTTAATGAATAAATTGAGATGATCATTCATGATCTTTGCAGAAAGATTCAATGCCTCATCTGGATGTACTGAACCATCGGTCCATATCTCTATTGTCAGTTCCTCGAAATCAGTCTTCTGACCAACCCTCACATTATTAACCTGATATTTAACCCTTTTAACAGGTGAAAAATTAGTATCCACATAGATTGTGCCCTCTGGCATGGATGAATCTGAAAATGATTCTCTTGGAACGAAACCTTTACCGATATCCACCCTCACTCTCATCTTAATCTTTACTTCCTCACCTAAGGTTGTAATAAGTTGGTCTGGATTAACCACCTCAAGATCTGGAGTAAGTAAGATATCCGAGGCTCTCATCTCACAAGGTCCTTCCTTCTCAAGGGTAACATACTGAGGGAGTTCTTTACCTGTATATCTTAGTCGTATCTTTTTCAAATTGAGTATAATCTGCGCAACATCCTCCCTTACATTCTTTATGGTAGAAAACTCATGCATTATACCCTGAATCTTAACAGCAGTAATTGCTGCACCCTGAATAGAAGAGAGTAGCATCCTCCTTAGAGCATGTCCAATAGTAATCCCGTAACCTCTCTCTAATGGAGATATGGAAAATTTCCCGTAGGTTTCATCCTTTTTCCCTATCTTTATCTTATCGGGCATTATCACGGGTTTTATTCTCACTTAAAACCTCCTATTACTTAGAATATAACTCAACTATAAGATTTTCTTTGATAGGATGTTCTATATCTTCCCTTTTTGGTTCTCCAATCACCTTGCCCTCCATCTTCTTCCTATTTATTGTCAACCACTCTTTAACCTCTATTTCATGAGCAAGAGCCTCAGAAAAAGAGGGAATGTCCTTGCTCTTCTTTCTAACGGTTATTTCATCCCCAACAGATGTTTCATAAGAAGGAATATCGACCTTTCCCCCATTCACTTCTATATGTCCATGGGCAACCGCTTGTCTTGCTTGAACTCTAGACGTGGCAAAACCTAACCTGTACACCACATTATCCAATCTTTTTTCCAATAATATAAGCAGACTCTCTCCTGTGACACCACCAGCTTTAGTTGCTCTCTCAAAAAGGTTCTTGAATTGACGTTCTCGAAGGTGGTAAATCTCCTTAACTCTCTGCTTCTCTCTCAATTGAATACCATAAGGCGATTCCCTTGGATGCCAACGCTTGGGCTGTTCACCTGGAGGATTAATGTATCTTACACCTTCAATAGGACATTTCTTAGAATAGCAACGGTCTCCTTTAAGATATAACTTCATTCTTAACCTTCTACATCTCCTGCATTTGGGACCTGTATATCTTCCCATTTAAATTCGCCTCTTCTTCGGAGGTCTACATCCGTTATGTGGTAAAGGGGTGACATCCCTGATCACTGTAACATTAATTCCTGCAGATTGGACGGTTCTGATCGCTGATTCTCTTCCTCTCCCAGGCCCACTAACCCAAACTTCTGCGTTTCTCATACCGGCCTCAAGGGCCTTTGCTACAGCTGACTCAGTTGCTTTTGTTGAGGCATACGGAGTGCTTTTCTTTGTTCCTTTATATCCAATACTCCCAGCACTTGCCCAAGCAACTGTATTACCCATTGCATCTGTTATCGTTATTATTGTATTATTAAAGGAGGAATAAATGTGAACAATTCCTGACTCAGGTGCTTTTATCTTTTTCTTTCTAATCCTTGAAGACTTCTTACGTTTCCTTACCATTAAACCTCCTTACTTCTTGCTTTCTTTCTTCTTAAGGGCTATTGCCCCTCGCTTAGGTCCTTTCCTTGTTCTTGCATTAGTCCTTGTTCGCTGCCCTCGAACTGGTAAACCTTGCACATGTCGGATTCCTCTGTAACACTTGATATCTTTTAATCGATTAATATTCTGTCTGATTTCAGATTTCTTTTCACCTTCGATCTTATGCTCCTTCTCAATTATATGTCTTATTTTATCTATCTCATCGTCAGTCAACTCTTTTATCCTTTTCCCTTTCTCGATATTCGCCTTCTCTAATATTGATTCTGCAGATGATCTTCCTATTCCAAAAATGGCTGTCAACCCGATAAAAGAAGGTTTATTTGCGGGTAAATCAACTCCGGCTATCCTTGCCATTTAGCCTCCTAACCCTGGCGTTGCTTATGTTTAGAATTTTTACATACAACGAAGACGATGCCTTTTCGCTTTATTATCTTACAATCCTTACAAATCTTTTTTACTGAGGATCTAACTTTCATCTTCCTTCCCCCAAATATGCCACGGAGACAGTCGCTTTACTCCAATGCAAAGTGAAAAATTATAACTATCCTGATTAATTATTTTTTTATCTCTCATTTTTCAATTTCCAATTTGCATTTTTCATTTTTCAATGGAGTAAGGCCTCTATGGCTATCGTTCATAGTTTCCTTATGACTCTCTGTAGATTATTCTTCCCCTAGTAAGATCATAGGGAGAAAGCTCCACTACTACCCGATCTCCTACATCAATCTTAATATAGTGCATTTTCATCTTCCCTGAAATATAAGCAAGAACTGTAGGATTATCCTTTAAATCAAGCGTAACCCTGAATTTCGAATCAGGTAATTTCTCTGCAATCTTCCCCCTTACCTTAATTCCCTCTTTCTTGGCCACTCTTCAACCCTTCTCTTATCTGTTTAAAAACATCATTGGTATCACCATTTCCATTCACTTCTAATAAAATTCCCCTATCTTTGTAATACTGACGTAAAGAAGCAAATTCGCTTTCAAATATAAATATTCTTTTTAAGATAGTCTCCTTTTCATCATCTTTTCTCTGAATGAGTTTCCCTCCACATTTATCACAGATATCGTTATTTTTAGGACGATTCATCTGTAAATTATAAACAGCGCCACAATTAGAACATACCTTTCTACTTGACAGGCGATCTACAAGGACATCCCTGGTAGCTGCAAGATATATAGCAGAATCTAATTTACAGTTCTCATTAAGAAGTAATCCGTCCAGCATCTCTGCTTGCTTTCTATTTCGAGGAAATCCATCAAGCACCCAGCCATTAACACCTGCACCATCTTCAGAAAGTGTCTTTCTAATTGTCTCAAAAACTATGTCATCAGGCACCAAGTTACCTGCGTCTAAATACTTCGCTAGTTCCCTACTCAGATTTGAAGAACCTTTTAGTATTTCTCTAAATATATCCCCCGTTGAATAGTGCTGGATATCAAATTCATGAGCAATCAAAGTGGCTTGGGTTCCCTTCCCTACCCCTGGAGGACCAAGCATAACCAGTCTCATCGTCTCCTACCCCTGATCTTTCCCCTCTTCATGAAGCCATCATAATGGCGCATTAATAATTGAGATTCAAGTTGTCTCACAGTATCTAAGGCAACTCCCACTACAATAATGACCGAAGTCCCGCCGAAATAGAAGGGCAGGCGAAATTTACTTATCAAAATACTCGGAAGGATGGCAATAAAAGCGAAGAACATCGCACCAGGTAATGTTATTCTCGCTATCACCTTATCTATATAACTAGCGGTCTGCCCCCCTGGTCTTATACCGGGTATAAATCCCCCATATTTCTTTAGATTTCCTGCAAGTTCTTGAGGGTTGATAACTATAGCAGTATAAACATAAGCAAACACTACTATCAGAATTACATAAAGAGTATTGTAAAGCAAACCGCTTGGATTAAAAGTATTGACCATCCAATCTGCCCAAATTTTCCCCTTGAAGAAATTAGCAAAAGAGGGAAGAAGCATAAGTGCTGACTGAGCAAAAATTATAGGAATAACACCTGCAGTATTGACATTCAAGGGAAGATGAGTGGACTGTCCTCCATAAACCTTCCTGCCTTTTACACGTTTTGCATACTGAACAGGTATCCTTCGTTGTCCTTGCGTAATCAGAACTACAGCAGCGACAATTAAAACCGCAAAGGCAAAAAATCCGAAGGCAAACGTCCAACTTTTTGCGCCAGAATGGAGCAATCTCCAGAATTGAAGCATCTGTTGAGGAAATCTCGCTAGAATCCCAAACATAATTAGAAGCGATATTCCATTACCTATTCCTCTCTCCGTAATAAGTTCGCCAAGCCACATAAGAAAGATAGTTCCTGCCGTCATTGTTACTATGATAGAAAATTTTATAAAAAAACCGGAATATGGAAGCACTGAGGCCCCACCAACTGACAAATTCTGCAGAAATATAGAAAAACTCGAAGCCTGTATTGTAGCTATAAGAACTGTGAGATATCTGGTATGCTGGGTCATCTTGCGCCTTCCCTCTTCACCCTCCTTTATTAACCGCTGATAATAGGGTATCGAAGCACCTAATATCTGAAGGATAATGGATGCGCTGATGTAGGGCATTATACCGAGAGCAAAAATCGTAGCTCTTCCAAGATTACCGCCAACAAACATATCGAATAGTCCTAACACAGAACCTCTCATTTGAGCAAAGTAGGTAGCAAGTACAGCAGTGTCTACTCCAGGTACCGGAATATGGCTGCCGAAACGAAAAATAGCCAGCATACCTATGGTAACGAGTATCTTTCTTCTTATGTCAGCTATCTTCCAGAGATTCCTAAAACTATCAAACATCTTCTAACACCTCGCCACCAGCCTTCTCTATTTTTTCCTTTGCAGTCTTTGAAAACTTATTGGCATGCACTACGAGCTTCTTCTCCAGTTCCCCTTCCCCAAGTATTTTAACAGGATGAGGACCATTTATCATATCCTCTTCCTTAAGCCTCTTGATGGTTATTTCTTCTTTGTCTTTGAATCGATTTAACTCTCGAACATTTATAATAGAATATGAAAGATGGCTTTTCCTGTTAAAACCTTTTTTGGGGATCCTCTTTATGAGGGGAGTTTGGCCTCCTTCAAATCCAGGTCGTACCCCTCCGCCACTTCGTGAATTTTGACCTTTAATTCCACGTCCGGAATATGTACCTCTTCCCGAACCAGGGCCTCGACCCACTCGTTTTCTATCCTTTTTGCTCCCCTTCGGAGCCTTCATATTTTGGAGTTCAATCCCCATTTATCTCCTCTACCTCTACGAACCTTGAAACCTTATTGACCATACCTCGTATTACTGGAGTATCTGGCTGTACGACAGTCTCATTAATATGTTTAATTCCAAGTGCTTTAAGAGTATCCTTTTGTCTTTTAGAACTACCAATTTGGCTTCTAACTTGTTTAATCCGTAGCACTGGTTACTCCCTTTACAGTTCTTCTGTTTTTTAGAATTCCCTCTACTGATTTCCCTCTCAGTTCTGCAAATTCCTTTGGAGTCCTCATTCGGAGCAATCCATTATATGTGGCTATAATATTATTGAAAGCATTGTTTGAGCTAAAACACTTTGTAAGGACATCCTTAATTCCTCCAAGTTCAAATATGGCACGTAACCTGTCATTGGCGATAATCCCTGTTCCTGGAGCAGCAGGCTGAATAAGAACCTTACAGGCCTTGTATTTAGAAACAATTTGATGAGGCACAGTGGTTCCAACCCTTGGGACTTCCATCAGTCTCCTTCTCGCATCCTGAATCGCCTTCCGGATCGCATTGGGAATTTCGTTAGCTTTACCATGCCCATATCCAACAACACTCTCCCCATCTCCTATGACAACCCAGACAGCGAACCTGAATCTCTTTCCCCCTTTCACAACTTTTGATATGCGACCCACATAAACTAATTTTTCTTCAAGCTCATACTCTCTCGGGTCAACCGCCAATCGTCGTTTGTCAATCCCTTTTAAAATTTTAAACCTCCTTCTCTAGCGCCTTCCGCCAAGTGCTTTACACAACCGTGATAGGAAAACCTATTCTTATCAAATACTGCCGTTTCAATGCCTTTACTGACACACTTGTGCGCAATGGAGATCCCAACTTCTCTTGACTTCTCACCAAGAGTTTTATCTTCCAATTTATTCCGCATATCTTTATCAAGCGTGCTGGCCTCTACTAATGTACGAGCATTTATATCGTCGATCACTTGAGCATATATATGTTTGTTCGAGCGGTACACACTGAGACGGGGCCTATCCGGTGTACCAAAAATTCCTCTTCTTACCCTCTGTTTCCTTCTCCATCTCCGGAGCTTCAATCTCTTATCCTTATCCATAGGTGTTATAGCCCCTTCTTGCCTTCCTTTTGGATTACATACTCGCCTTCGTATCGGATGCCTTTCCCCTTGTACACCTCTGGGGGACGTAGTTCTCTAATCTCTGCTGCCTGTTGACCTACGACTGCCTTATCAATGCCTTTAATAATTATCTTATTTCCATTAACTTCAAACCCAATACCATCTTTAGGAACTACTTCAATATTATGGGAATATCCAAGATCAAATACAAAATTCTTTCCTTGAAGCCGCACCTTGTACTCTCTTCCCCTTACCTCAAGAACCTTTTTAAAACCTTCTGTAACACCTATTACCATGTTATTAACAAGTGATCGGGCAAGGCCCCAACAAGCCCTAACGTCCTTGGAATTTGATGATGGAGTGAATACTATCTGATTACCCTTTAGTCTCAACTCAATGCTTTTGGGAATCCTCTGCACTAATTCACCATTTGGGCCTTTCACCCGAACTATATCTCCTTCAATTGTAATATTTACCTTATCTGGAATGGCAACCGGTTTCTTACCTACTCTCGACATATATCCTTCTACCAGACCTCTAGGAGGAGCTCTCCTCCAACACGGAGTTTCCTTGCTTCTCCATCACTCAAGATTCCTTTCGGAGTTGAAAACACAGCTAACCCAAAACCTCTCTTAACCAGGGGAATATCTTTATGGCATACATATATCCGTCTCGATGGTTTTGAAATCCTCTTTATCTCATGAATAGGAGATTCATTGTTTATGTACTTCAGAGTAATCAATATCTTCCCTTGTTTGTTACCTTCTATAAACTTATAGTTGCCAATATAACCTTCTTCAAAGAGCACCTTTGTTATTTCTTTTTTAATGTTGGACGTAGGAATCTCAACATGTCTATGCTGCGCATTTACTGCATTCCTCAAACGTGTTAGCATATCAGCAATAGGATCAGTTAACAATAATACCTCCTACCATGATGCTTTCTTTATCCCAGGAATTTCTCCCCTGAGCGCAAGTTCACGAAAACAGATTCTACATAAACCAAAATCACGTATATAACTATGAATTCTACCGCACCTTAAGCACCTGTTCACCTTTTGCGTTGAATATTTGGGTTCCCTTTTAGACTTGACAATTAACGCTTTACGAGCCATAAATTATCCTCTCATTTTCCTGAATGGCATTCCAAACCTAACAAGTAAGTCTCGCGCTTCCTCATCTGTCTTGACAGTTGTGACTAGTGTAATATCCATTCCTAACACCTCTTTTATCTGGTCATACTCTATCTCAGGAAAAATAAATTGTTCAGAAACGCCAAGAGTGTAATTACCGCGACCATCAAAGGAATCAGGATTCAAACCTCTGAAATCACGTATTCTTGGGATTGCCACATTTATTAATCTATCAAAAAACTCATACATCCTGTTCCGTCTCAAAGTAACCTTTAACCCCACAGGATTACCAGCCCTTAAATGAAAACCTGATATAGACTTCTTGGCACGCGTAACTATGGGTCTTTGCCCAGTTACAATCTTTAAACTTTCTATTGCTGACTCCAGGATTTCTCGATTGGAAGCATCGTTCCCTAACCCACAGTTTATTACTATCTTTTCTAATTTTGGAACAGCCATGGGATTACTATACTTCTCCACAAGATCTTTGGCAATAACTTCTTCGTAATATTTTCGGAGCCTTGGCTTCAGAGTCATTATTACCTCTATTCAATTATTTCATTACATCTCTTACAATATCGAACTTTCTTTCCATCAGAAAGTTTCATCATGCCAACTCTTGTAGGCAATCCGCAAGATGGGCAAATAACCATTACATTAGAGTGATGGACAGGGGCCTCTTTTTCAAGAATTCCACCAGGCTCTCCTCTTCTTCTTGGCTTAGTATGTACTCTTTTCATATTTACGCCTTCAACAAGCAACCTGCCTTCCTTCGAGAAGACAGCCCTGACTCTACCCTTTTTATCCTTATAGTTGCCGGTAATTATTAAGACTGTATCACCCCTTTTTATCCTCACTACTGTACCTCCGATGCAAGCGAAATTAGCCTCATAAAGTTCTTATCCCTGAGTTCACGCCCAACTGGTCCAAATATTCTCGTCCCAATTGGCTCCTCGTTTGTATCCAGTAGCACACAGGCATTATCACCAAAACGAACAGCAGTGCCATCATTCCTTTTTGTTTCTTTCTTTGTCCTTATTATAACTGCTTTATGAAGGCTACCCTTCTTTATAGCTGCTCCTGGAGTTACCCTTTTTATCGAAACAACTATTACATCACCAAGACCAGCATATCTTCTCCGAGTTCCCCCTAACACTTTCACACAAGAAGCAACCTTCCCACCGGTATTATCTGCTATTTTAAGCTTAGTAGATTCCTGGATCATCTAACCTATCCCTTTTTATCAAGAATTTTATCCAATCTCCAGCGCTTCAACTTTGATAGTGGTCGAGTAGAAATGATTTGAACAATATCTCCAAGTGATGCTTCATTGTGTTCATCATGAGCATAAAATTTCTTTTTCTTTATTATATACTTTTTATATAAAGGATGCTGAACCCTACGTTCTACTTCTATTACAATCGTCTTGTCAGGCTTATCGGAAATAACCCTACCCCTTTTCTTGATCTTCACCTTTTATCTCCTTATCTCTAAAGATAGTCTTTACTCTTGCAATATCTTTTTTTACCTTTTTGAACCTAGCGGTGTTTGTCAAATTCCCGCGGGCTTTTTGAAACCGAAGAGAAAATAGTTCTTCCTTCAAATCATGCAACAAAGAAGTCATCTCAGCTATTGTCATTTCCCGAAGTTCACTTGCTTTCATCACAGCACTCCCTCTCGCTCTATAATCCTGGTTTTAATTGGCAACTTAGAGGATGCTCTTTTCAAAGCTTCTCGCGCCGCTTCAGGAGGTACGCCTTCCAGCTCAAGAAGTATTCTTCCCTTTCTTACAGGAGCAACCCAATGGTCTGTTTCCCCTTTACCCTTACCCATTCTAGTCTCTGCAGGCTTTTTTGAAACTGGTTTATCCGGGAAAATTCTTATCCAGATCTTTCCCGTTCTTTTCAGATAATGAACAGTTGTTACCCTCATCGCTTCAATCTGTTTGGCTGTTATCCATGCACACTCAAGTGCTCTTAATCCATAATCACCAAAAACAAGCGTTGTGCCAGCCGAGGCCTTCCCTTTAACTTTTCCTCTCTGTACCTTCCTATGCTTAACTCGCTTAGGCATTAGCATGACTAACTTCTCCAGTATTAACCCACACCTTAACGCCTATCACCCCTGATTGCGTGATTGCTGTGCCTTGTGAATAATCTATATTTGCATCAATTGTATGAAGAGGAACACTGCCTTCCAGGTACCACTCTTTTCTGGCAATTTCTGCCCCACCTAATCTACCTGAACATTGCACTTTAACTCCTTTTGCGCCCATGCGTATAGCATTTTCAAGAGCCCTCTTCATCGCCCTTCTCTGAGAAACTCTCTTCTCAATTTGCCTTGCAATAGAATATGCAATGAGAGACGCATCAAACTCTGGTGCCTTAATTTCCTTTATATCTAGATAGATATCTCTCCCCAGGAGCTGCTTAATTTCTTCTCTTAACATCTTTGCCTCTTCTCCACCCCGACCAATCACCATACCCGGTCTTGCTGTAGAGATAATAACTCGCATAGTCTCTGTAGTTCTCTCTATTTCTATCCCGGAAACCCATGCATCCTTCAATCTTTCTATCAAATATTCTCTTGTTTTAATGTCTTCCTGTAATGTCTTCGAAAAATTCTTCCCTACAAACCATCTCGACTTCCAGTCTTTGGTAATCCCAACTCTAAAACCTATAGGATGAGTTTTCTGACCCATATTATCTACCTTCTATCTTATCTACTATTACGGTTATGTGCGATGCTCTCTTCCGTATCAGGCCCGCTCTGCCGAAGGACATAGGTCGATACCTTTTCAACTTTTGGCCTTCATCAATCCTGATAGACTTCACATAAAGGTCATCTTCTTTTAATTCAATATCTTCTGCCTTATCAATATAGTTACTAGCTGCAGTATGTATACACTTCTTCATAATCCTAGCCACCTTAGTGGAATAAAAATCAAGTATCATCTTTGCCTCATTTACAGATTTTCCTTTGACCTCTCCTATGATCCTTCTTCCCTTCTTTGGCGAAAGACGGACATTCTTCTGAATGGTCTTACCTATCATCTACCCATCCTTTTTCTGGCTGTGAGAACTTTCTCTTTGGAGCTACCGTGTCTTAGAAATTTACGTGTAGGTGCAAATTCTCCAAGACGGTGCCCGATCATTTCTTCTCTTATGTATACGGGAATAAAATTCTTTCCATTGTGAATCTCTATTGTCTGACCTACAAACTCCTCAATTATCACAGAAGCCCGCCTATAGGTTCGTATAGAGGGGTCATCTTCTTTTCTATTTCTAATCTTTTTGAGCAATTTCTCATCTACAAATGGTTTTCGACCCATAACTATTATCCTCTCCTTCTCTTCTTTCTTTGCTTTATAATATATCTTGAGGATTGCTTCTTTGGATCCCTTGTCTTATATCCCTTTGCCAGAATTCCGGATTTAGATGTGGGGTGTCTACCTCCTGAGGATCTTCCTTCACCACCACCCATAGGATGGTCAACTGGGTTTTTTGCAACACCTCTCACCCTGGGACGCTTTCCCTTCCAACGGCTCCTTCCGGCTTTTCCATCCACAGTCACATTATGAGCAATATTACTAACTCGTCCCAGAGTGGCATAAGCACTTGATAATATGAGCCTTACTTCACCAGAAGGCATCCTTATATGGGCATATTTACCCTCTTTTGCAAGCAATTGAGCTGCTGCTCCTGCTGAGCGCACTAAAATTCCACCTCTACCTGGCTCAAGCTCAATATTATGGATCATTGTTCCGAGTGAAATATTAGAAAGAGGAAGAGCATTACCTGTGGTGAGCGGTGCATCTGGACCTGACTTAATCACATCGCCAACTTTCAAGCCATGCGGTGCTAGAATATAACGTTTTTCGCCATCTTCATACGTCAAGAGTGCTATCCATGCGCTCCTATTAGGATCATATTCAATGTAGTTTACCTTTGCTTTTATAGAATGTTTACTTCGTTTAAAATCAATCCTACGGTATTTACGCTTAACCCTTCCTCCTCGATGGGTGGAAGTAATTCTACCTTCTGAGTTCCTACCACCAGTACTCGGAATATATTTCGTGAGTGATTTTTCACTACCTTTCCGTGTAAGGGTGGAAAAGTCCGGTGGACGGTAGTATCTCTTAGATGGAGTTACTGGGCGAGATCTTCTTTCTTTCATTTACATTCCCTCAAAGAGAGGAATTGAGTCACCTTCCCGAAGAGTAACAATTGCTTTTTTCCAGTCTTTTCTCATGCCTGAATACCTTCCAAATCCTCTGCGCTTTCCTCTAATCGTAATAGTATTCACATTAACTACTCTAACCTTGAAGAGCTCTTCAACCGCCTTCTTTACAAGAGGCTTGTTGGCATCTTTTGCTACCTCAAATATATATTTACTTTCATTCATCTCTTCGGTTCCTCTTTCAGTCATTATAGGCCTTATAATGATATCTCGTGCATCCTTCATCCAAAAACCCCCGAAAGAGCAGGAAGTGCATCCTTTGTAACAATGAGCCAGTCCTTCTTCAGGACTTCATATGCATTAACCTTGTTTGCTTCTAATATATCCAGATTCGATATATTCCTGCAAGATTTATAGAAGTTTTTATCATCACCAGCGTATAGCAGGAGAACATCTTTTTTAAACAATCCAATAGATTTGAGAGTAAACGCAAATAGCTTGGTAGAGGGATTATCAAACTCACCTTTATCGATCACGATTAATCTATCCTCCGAGACACGTTTACTCACTGCGCTATAAAGTGCTTTTCTCTTTTGTTTCTTATTAACCTTAAAATTATATTCTTTCCTTTTTGGTCCAAAAACAACACCACCACCAACCCAGATTGGGGATCGACGAGAACCAGCACGTGCTCTTCCAGTCCCTTTCTGTCTCCAAGGCTTGCGCCCACTACCCTTAACCTCACTTCTATCTTTAATAGATGCATTATTCTGCCTGGCATGCGCCAAATATCCTTTTACTGCATAATAAATAGAAACCTCATCAAATTCAGATTCAAAAAGTGGGCCAGAAAGTTTAATATTATCCTGCTGTTCGCCATTAAAATTGTAATATCTAACTTTCGCAGCCATTATTTAATCCCCTTCTTTTTTATTAGAACGATATTACCTCTTGATCCTGGAACACCACTCTTCAAAGCTACAAGCCCTTTTTCCTCATCTATCTTAAGTACCTCTACATTCTTTATTGTTATTCTTTCATTACCCATCCTACCAGGTAATTTTTTACCTTTAATCACTCTACCGGGGTAAGTTCCCGCACCAGTTGATCCAGGCTGACGGTGAAAATGGGAGCCATGTGAACTCGGCCCTCCAGAAAAGCCCCATCTTTTAACAACTCCCTGGAACCCACGTCCTTTGCTCCATCCCGTCACATTAACCAACTCTCCAACTTTCAGACTACTAACAGGAACTTCACTTCCAATCTCAAACTCTGAAAGGTCATTTGTTCTAAACTCCCGAATTACCTCTACAGGCCCAACTCCTGCTTTCTCACTCAAACCAAAAACGGGCTTTTTAAGCCGTTCTTTCTTCTTATTGCCAAAGCCGAGGATATAGGCATTATAACCATCTCTATCTTCTGTTCTTTTATCAAGGACAAATACGGGGGATGCCTTAATAATAGAGATTGAGATTACTTCCCCTGTCTCTTTAAATATTCTTGTCATGCCCAACTTTCTTCCAATCAGCATTTAATCACTTAATACTTGATCTCAACCTGAATACCAGCAGGCAGATCTAGCTTAGTTAAAGCTTCTATAGTTTGATGAGATGGTTTATTGAGGTCAATCAACCTCTTATGAATTCTAATTTCAAACTGCTCTCGTGATTTCTTATCAACATGAGGGGAACGTAGAACAGTGTATACCCTTCTATTGTTAGGCAAAGGAACCGGCCCCACCACTTCTGCACCTGTCCTCTTTGCCACTGCAACAATCTTTTCGACAGAGTCATCCAGTATTTTGTGATCGTAAGATTTCATCTTGATTCGAATATGCTTTGCCATTTACTCCTCTATTTTAGTAACTACTCCTGCTCCAACAGTCCTACCACCTTCCCTTAC
>CAYZBF010000003.1:0-92686 GCA_964476585.1 uncultured bacterium
AGATTCTTGTCGTATCACCTCTTGCAGATGGTAGGAGCTGGGTACTAAGAGAAGAGTTTGGCTATGACGTAGAAGAGTTAGGAAGCGATGATAAAATCAATGTTCCGGAAGGTTTCATGACTGATTTTGCTAGTGTTCCCAGACCACTTTGGTGGCTTTTCCCAAGATGGGGACGTTATGGGAATGCAGCAGTCATACATGACTTCTGTTATTGGGAGCAAAGTCGTAGTCGTAAGCAAGCTGATGATATCTTTCTGGAGGCTATGGGTGTTCTTGGAGTAAGAAAGTTAACTCGTTATATTCTATATCTAAGTGTACGTATATTTGGTTGTTTAGCATGGAAAAGTAGTAGTCGTAAAAAGGATTCTGGCTGGAACAAAATTGTTAGTGAAACACCTAAAAAATCTGTAGAAACTTGGCGTAATCACATGCTACCAGCCAAATGACATTGATTTTATTCATCCCTTGGTCAATTGTACAAAAGAACTAAGAAAAATTAAAAAGATAGATAAAATGTCAAAATGTTTACCCCGCTTGCCATGTGTAATCCATTTGGTATTACACCGTGGTGAAATATGCAAGTATTTAACTAGGGGCCTGCCTTGCTTGCCATGTGTAATCCATTTGGTATTACACCGTGGCCTGTCATATGTAATGCGTAGCTATTACTGTGTGATGAAATGTATAACTATTTCATCAGGGATGAAATGAGTAACTATTTCACTGAGGTCAAGCCTGCCCCGTGGAATCCCTTTATTATGTCACAAGGGCACCACTCCCAATATCCATAGTGTATGCTTCCAGAGAGTGATTATCAAGTTGAAGTTCCTCAACATGAAAATCACACTACGTCATTCCCACCCCAAAGAAACCTCCCAAAGATAAGTTTGTTCACAAAAAATGTAGGCGAGAATACCATTGAAATAACCTTGCATATAGAATATTACGGAATATAATTATATTGTGGAAAAGAAGATATGGATGAAGAAAGTAAAATTTTCTCAATCTGATATAGAAGAACAAAAGTATTATTTATCCCTCTCTTCTGAAGAGAGATTAAATACTCTTCAGGAATTAAGGGAGCGCTGGGCAAAAATAAATAATGAAGATAGAAAAGGATTACAAAGAGTTCTTAGAACTGTTAAACCGACATAATGTTAAATACTGTATTATAGGTTCCTATGCCCTGGCTTTCCATGCCAGACCTCGTTATACAAAGGATTTGGATATTTTTATAGAGCCCAAAACTGAGAATGCAGGAAAGGTTATTTCCGTGTTGCGAGAGTTCGGTTTTCAGAATTTAGATATTACAGAAGAAGATTTAGTAGAGAAAGATCGGATAATACAACTTGGATATGAACCCATTCGTATTGATATACTTAGTTCACTTTCAGGATGTTCCTTTAAAGAGGTGTGGGAGAATAAAGCGGTGGGAAAATATGGAGAAATAGATGTCCATTTCATTGGGAAAAAAGAACTAATAAAAAATAAAAAGGCTACAGGAAGGAAGCAGGATATAGCGGATATTGAACTCCTCAAGGACTGATCCTTCTTAAATCATTAATCTCTTTGCCTTCTAAGAAGCCCACCCAAGATACCCCCAATCAACCCCAGAAAACCACAGTATAGTAACGCAATAAAAATGGTGCCACCGGTCACTGCTCCAAGGACTGCCCATAATACAGCTCCAGGCGGACCACCAAAGATTGCCCCCCAAAAACCACCTATACCTGTCAATATTAAGGTAGCTAATATCCCTGCTATTGTTCCACTAAGGAAGCCAGCTATTGCACCTCTAATCATCCCCCGCACAATAACCCCGGCAATAAAACCAGCGATTATGCCTCCAAGCACAGGGATAGATTTTAATACTACCATTGCAACTGCTCCAACGATAACAGCTAATAACATCATGTTAACCTTCCTTGTTAAAATCTAAAAAATCATTCCCCATCAGTTAAATCATATTTAATAGATAGGGCTCTACTTGGTAAAGGTCATCCGCATATATTATCGGAAAATCACAAATTTTTTAGAATTCAGTTCCCTACTAAGGAAGAACTATAAACCTGAAGGCAAAGACGAAGAATAAAACCCACATAACGGGATGCACTTCCTTTACTCTACCTGCAAACAACTTCATTATTGGATAGGAAATAAAACCAAGGGCCATCCCATCGGATATACTATATGTTAATGGAATCCCGATTAGAATAAGAAAAGCAGGTATTGCCTCTGTTATATCATCCCATTTTATATTAGCAACAGTTTTTATCATAAGAGCTCCAACTACCACCAGTGCAGGCGCAGTAATAGGATAATATACATCTTCCCCAGCTGAATATCCACCTCCAATAGCTTTCACAACTGGATAGAAGAAGATTGCAAGGAGAAAGAAGAGTGCTGTGAACATATTTGCAAGACCCGTCTTACCACCTTCACTTACACCTGCTGCACTCTCAATATAACTGGTTACGGTTGAAGTGCCAAGGAGACTCCCGGCCACTGTCCCTATTGCATCTGCCATGAGTGCCTTTCCAGCTCTTGGAAGTTTACCATCCTTTAAAAAACCTGCATGGGAACCAACACCGATCAAAGTTCCCACTGTGTCAAAGAAATCCAGCAGGAAGAGAACCACAATGGGAGTTATATACTCCCACCGGAGTGCCCCCAAGATATCAAGTTTAAAAAATGTGGGGCCTATCGATGGAGGTTTAGACACAACACCATGGAATTTCACAATCCCCATAGGTACGGCAATAATCGCAGTGATGACTATTCCCCACAGGATTGCACCTTTTATCTTTCTTGCGATAAGGAAAAACATAATGATGAGACCGATAAAGAAAAGCAATACATGAAATGTTCTCAACTCCCCAAGGGTAACCCCTGTTGCTGGACTCTTAGCTATGACACCTGCCCATTGTAGACCTATGAATGTAATAAATATACCTATACCTGCTGCAATTGAATTCTTTAAGCTCGATGGAACACCATTTACAACCGCCTCTCTTATCTTAAAGAGAGTAAGAATGATAAATATAACACCAGAGACAAAAACTATACCAAGTGCTTTATTCCAGGCAACACCCATTCCAAGAACTATAGTATAGGCAAATAGGAAATTCTCTCCCATTGCAGGTGCAAGAGCAATCGGATAGTTCGCATAAAGCCCCATAATAAGGATTGCAATTATCGAAGAAATAATGGTCGCCATCATAACAGCACCAAAATCCATCCCTGCATGAGAAAGAACCGTGGGCTGAACGAATATTATATAGGACATGGTCATGAAAGTGGTTATTCCTGCAACGGCTTCGGTTCTTACCGTAGTACCCTTATCTTTTAGGTGAAAAAATCTATATAACCTCCTTTCTTATCATTATACACAAATCAAAAAAGGGAAGTCAATAGTTAATCCGTCTCTATGCTCGGTGCTAATTTATTCTTGTCACAGTTCTTCATTATAAAATAATACCTCCAAATATCTAATAAAACTATATTTGAAATTTATTTAAAAGTCAACGGAGAGGATGAAAAAAACTGCAGTTAAATTGTCAGATATGTAAAGTACCGTCACAATTAGAAAGAGATGGGGTGGAAGAAGACAACATGTCAAGTGTCGAGATTTGACCCCATACATAAAATATGAAAGTAAAAAAATTAAAATTTCAACCTGCTGTTAAACTTCCATAACAGGTCGAAGACAAAAGAAAATATAATATTAACAAATTTGTATTTTACTTTATAGAATCATTCAAAATCGTAATCAGAGCCCGTTTACTAATTAGAGTTGCGCTTTCCTTTCTTTACCCACCAGGAACCAAGTAGCGGCAGTAGAATAATCTGAGATACACCAGCAGCAACACCTGGTAGAAGAGCTACTTTCATATACTCTAGGTAGTTCCCACTTAAATATCCGCTAAGTACCGCTGATATGATAAAAGCAACTCTTCCAATAATCAATGCAACAGCAACTGATGCAAATGCATTCCAGCGAAAACGTTCACGGAGCAGTCCGGTTACAAAACCATATATGAATAGTTCTATTGTCATAGCAGGGAGAACAATTGGCAATGGACGACCAGAAATCAAAAAACTTATGGTTGGAGCTAGAAGCCCTGTTAATGCTCCTCCACGCCAACCGTAAACTAAACCAGCTAAAATTATTGGCCAGTGCATCGGTATTAGAATGCGTACAGGTGCACCTGTTAAATGGGATACAGCAGGCAATAGTACAGCAGTGCTGATAAGTAAACCTTGGAATATAAAAGCCCGCACTTTCCAAAATTCTAATGTGTCCTGTTGAATGGAAATTACCCCTTCATTATAATTACTCATATTTTTTCTCCTTATAATCCTTGGGATTTTAGGAACGCTGCTTGACTTTGTGACATTAGAACTCTTCTTATCTCCTTTTGTTTTTCTTCCACCCTATAATCTTACTTATTTATCTAATTGAAACAATCAAAAGTCAAGCTATCCTCCAGTAAAATGCAAGGGCTTTGCCGGACTTCGAGTAAAGCAAACTTCAAACATCATATTATATAAAGTTGTACCCCGGTCTCGCGCCACGAGTCCTCACGCTTTCCTTATCTTACCTATATATGGATTTTACACCCCATCCCTCACCTCCAGTGGTTCTTTTTTCGCTTGGGCTTCACCCCGGGATAAGTTCAATCCCTGGAATTTCTCACGGTAGGTTCGCAATGTGCTTCTATAGGAAAGGTTGGTCCCCGCGATTACTAGGGAGGTGACGAGTTTACGTCTTCGCAACAAGTGACCGAACACCCGGCGCAGGATGCGCGGATAGGAGTAAAAAGCTCTGACGCAGACCTCATTCTCACTAAGCATATCATCCCAGGATAGGTGCTTGTATCTTGCTACCGGGAATTTCAGTGTGTAGTACTTCCAATCCTCCGGAAAGTCGTTGGCGACAATGTGGCCTTCCAATTCCATCTTTTCCCACAGGCGTGTGCCAGGGAACGGCGTCAGGAAGTGCACATTGAGGATATCCAGGCCCCAGCGATTGGCTGCATTGGCTATCTGCTGCCCGATGCCCTGCTTATCAACGTCAAGTCCCATGATGAACGAGCCAGCCACCAGAATGCCATGCCGCTGTATCCGCCGAACGGAGGCTTTGAAATCAGAACCCTTCTGGATGTTGAACTTCTTGTGAATCTCTACCAACCCTTCCACGCTTGGCGACTCGAAGCCAATGTAAACACCGGAGCATCCAGCTTTTGCAGCTAGTGTAAGCAATTCTTCGTCGTCGGCTATGTTAATCGTCGCCTGGCCAATCCACTTCTTTCCAAGATTTGCCTTTATCATGGCCCGAAACAGGTCCTTGGCGCGGGCGATATGGTCCTTACGGGTGCCGATGAGGTTATCGTCCACGATGAGGACATACTTCTCCCGAATCAATTTGAACTCTTGGATTACGTTCTCAATCGGGCGATGTCGATAGATTGCTCCGTTGAACGCGGTAACGCTGCAGAAGCTGCAGTTGAGCGGGCAACCGCGCGTTGTTTGGATTGACCCCAATCGATAGCCAGTTGGCAACAGGTCGTGTCGGGCTAGTGGGACCCTGTCCATTTCCAAGCGAACACCTTTGTAAACCCTATTCAGGGTGCCCTGCTGGACATCTTCCAAAACCTGCGGCCAGATACTCTCCGCTTCACCAGTCACCACAGCGTCTACCTGCTCCAAGGCCTCCGCTAAGCACATGGTAGCATGGATGCCACCCATAACTACGGGTACACCATGGTTACGCCGAGGTTCTCGTCAACCACCGTGATGTCCCAATCGGGAGGGGTTAGGCCGCCCAAGACCAAGAGGCCAAGTGGCTTCCAGTTAATGTACTGGTCCCAGTAGCTCTTTTTTACCTTGGTAATGTTCAATAGCGGATTGCGTGGGTTTATCAGATATAGGCGCATATGTTACCTCCACACGAATTATGTTCAGACTTGTCTCTTGAGGGCAAGGATTTCTTCATCTTTTTTAAATTATCTAATCTCAATTGTTATAGGGTAAAATTTCATATAACTCGTTCATGTCTGTAATATTATGGATATCTTCCTGATTTGGTGTTATATCTGAAGTTGGTATATCTATCTCTCTGGGTGAAAGACCAGTCTTACTTTGTTTTTCATCCACCGTTTTAATCTCTTTTAAGGTATATAGTTGAAAACAATCAAAAGTCAAGGTATTTAATAGTTGGTCTTTGGGAACGCAGTTTTTCTATAGAGAGATTCCTTGGATCTTGGTGTTTTTAAAGATTATCTAATGAAAATATAATATCCACACCTTCGTTTAATTCTAATTACTTACCGTATTATCAAGTAAATAGCATTCTCCTTGACAGGATAATTATGTTCCGTATTATTACATATTATGAAGGTTCACAGGAAAAGCAAAAAAAGGGGGTTCATTTATAAATATAGAAGGGTGGATCGAATCTTCCTCCTTCCAGAAATATTAATCTTTATTCTCTTCATATGAGAGATGTAATAATCATCGGAGCAGGTCCGGCAGGTTCTTCTTTGGCTTATTTTCTTTCAAAGGAGGGAATTGACGTCCTTCTCCTAGATAAGGCACGTTTCCCTCGCTATAAGCCATGTGCAGGAGCCTTCTCTGTGGGACTCGGGAACATCTTTGACTTTTCCCTCCAGGAAACTATTGAAAGAACACACTCCAGTATGATCTTCAAGAAAGGTAAGCACGAATGTAGACTCCAACTAAATTCCCCATTGGCTCATATAGTCAATAGAGAGCGTTTTGATAACCTATTGGTTGAACAGGCTGTAGATAGAGGATGCTCTTTTATAGATGGTGTGAATGTTTTAGAGGTAAAAGGAAAAACAGTGATTACTGATTCAGGAGAATTCAAGGGCAGAATAATTGTTGGAGCAGATGGGGGTGGAAGCGTTGTTAGAAGGTGTGGCAAATATAGGAGGATTAAAAGTTGGATTAAAACAATCAGCGCTGATGTCCCTTCAAGAAAAGTCGAAGAAATCATATTCGATTTTTCCTGGATCGATAATGGGTATGCCTGGATATTCCCCAAAAAGGACGTTCTATCGGTTGGTTTGGGGGGACACCCTGCCAACTTATCAAAGCCAGATACAGTACTCCAACGATTCTTGGGGCACTATGGACTGCCTTTACCTCTGACGACGCACCGATATACTTATCCATTATTTTCATCACCTGAATTGCTAACATGGAGGAACACCTTGTTAATAGGTGATGCCGCTGCACTAGCCAACCCTCTCTCGGGTGGAGGAATCTATAACGCTATCGAATCTGCCTATCTGGCCTCCAAGGTTATTAGATTAAGTATTAGTAAAGGAACACCCCTATTAAACTATCAGAGGTTGGTACATAAACATATCTACTCCATACTCATTATGTCCAGGCTTTTCAGTAATATATTTGCCATCTCCCCTATTAGAATCCTTAATTTAGGAAAGGTATTCTTCTATAGGTTAGCAAAGTATTTTGCCTCCGATAGCCCGCGTTTATAAAGATGCTGATGTATAAGTTTCCCGCATTTTATGAGCAACTATTTAAATTTCCACCTGGTTTAATCTGGAGGAAAAAAAGTCTAAACTCTCTTGTAGATGAACTCAAGTATCTTAATATTAGACCCCGGAGAATACTTGATGTGGGATGTGGAGCTGGGATCTCAATCCCGGCGATCAGAAAGCTGTATCCCCCATCAGAAATATTGGGCATAGATATTTCAGAATCCATGATAAATTACTCAATAAAAAGATACGGAAAACTTGCAAAATTCAAAACTGTGGATTTTTTTAATTATAAGGAAAAACAGGATTTGATTATTGTATTTCATAGCTTCTTCCTTTTCCCATTAGTTAAAGGGATAGAGAAAATAAAAAGCCTTCTTAACCCCGGGGCAGTTTGTATTATAGTGACAGACACAAAAGCTCCATTTAGTATAATACATCAATTTTTTGTATCCAAATTTTTAGGAACACACTTGTGGATTTATTCTCCAAAAGATATTTACAGATTATTTCCAGAAACAAAATGGACTTCACACTCGAGGATTATCAGTAAATTTGAAGGTAGCTTTATTCTATCCGTTAGTAATAAAATTTGAATATAACATTCTTCCGACAATGTCGTGCCCCTAAGATATTCATATATTTAAAATTAGGCTTTGTCCCAAGAAACACCGAAACCCTGAATTACAGAGTTTAAGCAATAAAGTGAGGAGAAGAGCTCTCGTTATACTGAGTTGAAGTTAGCTCTTCTATAGAGAGAGACTTCCTTCTTTAGATTCCTCTCTTAACACACTGACTGCGCGATATAGGGAAGCGAAAGCAAGTCTGATCCATATGACTGCTATGATGATTCCCACGCCAAATATGAGTAACCCTCCTATAGAGATTGGAATTGCCAATAAGGCGATGGCAAATACATCCAGGGCATATCCATCAGTCATATTCCAGCTCTCCTTTATTGCTTCTATGACATCTAATCTTTTATCCACAACAAGGTAGGGTACAAAGGCAAGCTTACATGCAAGTATAATACCAGGTACTATAAGAAAAATGAACCCAATGGCTACGATTAACCCCACGAGTATATTCGCAAGGACTGCGTTCCAGTAATTTTTAAATACATCAAACATATTTCTTACTTCAAGTTTATCACCCCTGGCTGCTTTAACATACGCAAACGAAATACCATAATCTATAGGACGGATAACAAGAAATGTGTAAGCCATAGTAAAAAGCCAAAAATAAAAAGCAACTATCCCATAAAACATACTGCCAATGCCTTCTAATTCATGAGGGATCTTTAAAATGATAGAAAATATAGCATTAGGGAAACCAATGAGAATAGCTATAAGAAAAATTAGAAATAACTCTAAGAAATATTTCCACATCTGATTCCATCCATTCTTATAGGAATCCATCACTGATGGCTCAAATAGTGTGGTGTTCTTTGCAATTTGTTCATTTTCTTGAGTCATTTTGACCTCCTTTGGTTAATTGATTTATTTGACCTCACTTGACTATTGCATATAGAAAATTACACAAAAGTCAAGTTATCCTGCGTTAATACCAAGGCTTTGTTGACTCTTAGGTTGCATAGATACCATGCTATTATATAACCCGAGGGAAGTTAGGTCGATTCTCAATGTATCGAAGGGTTTAACCTGACATAATTTTAAAGTAAAGATATGTTATTATTTTTACAAACTTTTTTCATTTCATCGGGCCAAATACTTGATTGAACTTCGCCTATATGGGCTTTTCTTAAGTAGAGCATGCACAACCTTGACTGTCCTATCCCGCCTCCGATTGTTAACGGAAGTTCACCTCTAATTAGTCTTTGATGGAAGTATAAATTTACTTTATTGAGTTCACCCTTAATTTTCAACTGTCTCATTAAAGATTCTTTATCTACCCTTATTCCCATAGAAGAAAGTTCAAATGCCGAGTTGAGTAATGGATAGTAGACAAGGATATCACCATTGAGCCCTCTTTTGCTTCGGGCAGTCTCTGTTGACCAATCATCATAATCTGCCGCCCTTGCATCATGGGGATTACCATCTTTTAACTTTGCTCCTATTCCTATTATAAACACTGCTCCCTTTTCCCTGCAAATGGCGTCTTCTCGTTCTCGTGGCGAAAGGTTAGGGAATCCCTCTTGTAGTTTTTCGCTATGTATAAAGTGAATCCGCTCTGGAAAGATTGGTCCTGGAATTTGTTTGTATCGTTGACATACTTCTTTTTCTATCTCGCTCATAACCTTATAGATTTGACTCACTATAGTTTTGAGAAATTCTAGATTTCTTTCCTTCTTTTTTATAACTCTTTCCCAATCCCATTGATCAACATAAATTGAATGTAAATTATCTAGGCATTCATCCGGTCTTATAGCATTCATATCGGTGTATAGACCTTCACCATACTTAAATCCATAATCAGCAAGAGCTACTCTTTTCCATTTAGCCAGGGATTGAACAATCTCGGCTTTTTCGTTCATAGCCGGCACATCAAAACTAATAGGATTTTCTACACCGGTTAGATTATCATTAATGCCTGTTTTACTTAACACAACAATAGGGGCGGAAACTCTTTTTAGATTCAATTCTCTACGTAAATTTGTTTGAAAAGAATCTTTGATGTATTTTATTGCTTCCTCTGCTTCTTCTAAATTTAAATACGATTTATATTCATCCGGAATTGTTAGCCTTCCGTTTGAAAAAGTTATTTTTTTTACGCCTTTTGTTTCCATAATTTTGCACCAATGTTTTCGTTTATTTCATATTTGTCTATTCATATCTTAATGCTTCAACGGGATCAAGTTTTGATGCCTTGTTGGCTGGATACATTCCAAAGAAAATACCTACAGCTACTGCAAAGAAGAATGACAACAATATCGAGCTTAAAGTAACGACTGATTGAGCACCACCACCAAGAAAGCGCCTGGGCCCAAATGTGCCTGCACCAATCATATAATTCCCTATCGTATTAGCAAAGCCCATACCTAAAAGTATACCAATTACTCCTCCAACAAAAGCAAGCACCATCGACTCTATCAGGAATTGCACCAATATGTCCTGGCGCCTCGCACCCACTGCCTTCCTTACACCAATTTCTCTTGTCCTCTCCGTAACTGTAACAAGCATTATGTTCATTATTCCAATACCACCTACAATCAATGAAATTGCGGCAATGCCAGCAAGCATAAGCTTAAATGTGCTGGCAGTTTGTTCTATTGTTTGACGAAACTCTTCTTGACTCCTTATCATAAAATCTACTACTTGATTATGGCGTTTGGTAAGCAGTGCTTCAATCTGTTCCTCAGCATCAACTGTTGCTTCGGAACTTTTAGCCTCCACAAGAATTGATTGCACAGCGTCATCCCCTGTAAACCTTTTCTGAGCCGTAAGAAGAGGTATAAAGATTTGATCATCAAAATCCTCCCACCCAAACGCACCCTTTTCTTCCATTATGCCAATCACTGTGAACCGTGTGCCCCTTATTTTAATGTCTTGACCAATGGGATTCTCGTCTCCGAACAGTTCTCCTTTAACCGTCTTGCCGATTACACACACCTTTGCCCATGAGTCCATCTCTTTTTTGTCGAAAAACCTTCCTTCCTCAATCCAATGATCTCTTATATCCTGATAATCTTGCACTGTGCCAATCACTCGTGTATCCCACTCTTGGTCCATATATTTAGCTGTAACCGAAGTTCTAATCTGTGGAGCTACATTTTTTACTCCCGAAGAATTCTCCCTAATAGCGATTGCATCCTCATAGGTGAGACCCTTAGATCTACCCCTCCACTCCGCTGCCTCCTCTTTACTCTGCGGCCGTCTATAATAAATTGTAAGGACATTTGAACCCAATTTCTCTATTTGTGATGTAATTTGATGCTTTGCACCCTCGCCTACTCCTAACATACCTATGACGGCTGCTACACCAATAACAATACCCAATACTGTAAGGAATGAGCGTAACTTGTTGGATAAAAGCCCTTTATATCCAGATACGAAGCCAGATATAAGACTCCCTATAAGACTTGTTTTTTTACTAACTTTATTGAGGGTACTTACTTTATGTTCTACTGCTTTTCTTTGGACTTGTACTTTTTCTACCTGCCCATCTTTTATTTGTATTATCCTATCTGCATGTTTTGCAACTTCTCGGTCATGAGTCACTACAACAATGGTCTTGCCCTGCTCGTGGAGCTTCTTGAATACCGACATAATCTCACTGCCAGATTGTGAATCCAGATTACCAGTTGGCTCATCAGCAAGTATTATTGAAGGATTATTTACAAGTGCCCTGGCAATAGCTACCCGCTGTTGTTCGCCACCCGATAGTTCATTCGGATAATGATGTGCACGCTCTTTGAGGCCAACAGCCTCCAATGCCTCCATGGCTCTTTTCTTTCGCTCCCTGTCACCAAAGCCAGCGTAAAGCAAAGGAAGTTCTACATTTCCAAGTGCCGTAGTTCGTGCTAATAAATTAAATGTCTGAAACACAAACCCAATTTGCTCATTTCGAATTTCAGATAGGGAATTATCATCAAGATTATCGGTAGGTTGGTTATTTAGTTTATAGCTTCCAGATGTTGGTTTTGACAGGCAGCCAAGTATATCCATCAAGGTAGTCTTACCTGAGCCAGAAGGTCCCATAATGGATACGAATTCACCTCTGTCAATCTCCAATGAGAGTCCTCTCAGTGCTCTGACTTCTATCTTGCCCATGCTAAAAGTTTTAGTTAAATTATTTGCTTTTATCAATTTAGCCATAGTTTTTTAAAGCTCCATCCCCTCTACATTGGAGGTCCTCTGCGTCTATCTCTCTGTGTTTCTGTAGAAGTTTGACGTGTGAATTGGGTAATAAGTACTATATCACCTTCCTTTAAACCTTCTTTTATTTCAACTTTTACATCATCTTCAAGTCCTGTTACTACTACTTGTGGGACTGGCTTCCCATCCTTTATCAACCTCACGATTGAACCATCGGCTCTCTTTATCACTGCCTCCTTTGGCACGCAAAGCACACCTTTAGCATTACCAGCTATGATGTCAAGATCAGCAGTCATACCGGGTTTGATCGATTCATCAGGATTAAGAATCTCTACTTCTAATGGGTATACCACAATATTTTGCTTAATACTTCCCGCCGGAGTTATTTTCTTGACTCTTCCATGGTAGGTTTTACCCTTTACAGCATCGAATACAATCTTCACTTGTTGTCCTTTGGCTGCTTTGCCCACATCTACCTCATTTATGTCTGCCTTCACAATCATCTCGCTTAAATCAGCTATTGTCATGATGGTTGTGCCTCCACCACCATATGCCTGAGTTCCTGAGGTAATCATCTCCCCTTCTTCAACATTAACAATAATGACTGATCCTCTGATTGGCGAGGTGACAATTATATTGTCAAAAACCCTCGATGTGAGGCTTTGCGATTCTGCTTGCTCAGTTCCACCTAAAATAAGCCATAGTTGCTTTTCTGCAAGTTCGCACTGTATCTTACTGCTTTTATATGACTTCTCTGCATCCTCGACATCCTTTTTTGAAATAAATCCTTTCTCGTAGAGTTCTTTCTTACGCTCGAAATCTCTCTCTGCTTCCTCCAAGTCGAGTTTTGCTCTTTCCAGGGATGCCCTTGACTGTGCAACTTGACGAGCTTGTGATGACTCCTGCTGCACCAATGCTAATTTATCTCCAACCTTAACGCTGTCTCCTTCTTCAACGAAAAGCCTCCTAACCTCACCCGCTAATTCTGATTTTATATCAACAGTGGTTACTGGCTCAACTATGCCGCTTTCAGTTATTTTAACAAGTATATCGCCCTTTTCAACCAGTATAGTTCTAAGTCTTTGTTCATTTGCATTCTTATTACTTGAAACTGACCTAAGAATGAGTAATGCAATTATTGCAATTACAACGCTACCACCAATAATGAACAGTCTCTTTCTCATCATTAACCTCCCTACTATCTAATAGGGTAATAAACCCATAGATTTTTTCAATACAGCTTTAGCTAAGAGATAGTCGTAGATTGCCTTTGTGTGGTTTACTTTGCTACTTGACAGAGCCACTCCAGAACTAATAGCTTCGGTTACAGGAGCAACACCAGCCTTATATCTTCCCAATGCCATATTGTAGCTCTCTTCTGCACTATTCACCTGTTTCTCTGTTAGTTCCACCTTTTTAGTTGCAGTAACTGAATTAAGATACGAAAGTTTTACCTCCAGATTTATTTCCTTCTCCAACTCCAGATAATTAAGTTCAACATTATTTAAATCTATTCTTGCACTCTCTATTGCTCGAGATTTTACTCCACCATCGAATATTGGAAAACTTAATCCAACATTGATTCTCCAATCAGTATTCTCATTCCAATTTGTTCGGTTGATAGGAAGTCTTTCAAATGCAAACTTGTCTGCATAGACATTATAACTGCCTGTAATTGTAAAAGTAGGTAATCTATCTATCTGTGACAGTCTTAGATTATATTTCTGGGTTGAAAGATTTGCCTTTTGTTGTGTAATTTCAGGGCGCTCCCTAAGAGCAACCACCTGGCAAGTATCAAGGTCGGGAACTTCTTCTTTGATAAACTCGACCGGTTTAATCCTTGTAGAATTATCTAAACTAATGCCCATAACATCGTTTAGCTCGGAACGTGCAAGTTTTAGATCACCTTCAGCCTGCAGCGAATCAACCTGAGCAGATACAACGGCTACATCAGCTTTCAGAATATCCGCTTTTGGTGCAAACCCAAGATCAAACTGAGCCTGGGCAAATTCCAGATCCTTTCTCTTCTGAAATATACTCTCCTTTCTGAGTTCCAAGAGTTCTCTGGCTTGGAGCAAATTATAATATTTCCTGATCACATCAAGAATGAGCGCAGTTTCAGTTAGACGATAGCTTTGCCTGGATGAAGATAATGAAGCGGTGGACCTCGCAACATTTATAAGGGTTCTACCACTCCTAAAGGGAGTAATGGATGCAGAGAGGGCTAAGTTATAGTGATTTTCATTCCACTCAAATCTATCATAGGCATCGTTAACGTTGTATCCTCCGGAGAGGTAGAGTTCCGGTAAGAACCCAGAGTAAGCATCTTTAACGTTTATTTCCGCTTTGTTTACATTCCCTTCTGCTATAGCAATCTCATGAGAGTTTTTTAATGCAATCTCTACACACTGCTTGAGAGTTAATGAATCTTCTAGTAAACTATCAGGCATCGAGTAAGCGGTAATTGGAACCGTAAATCCTGTCACCAAACACATCAGAAAAATGTTGATTTTATTCATCTTTTTCTCCTTTTTACAACTGCTCTAGTATTCAGCAGAAATGTCTTATTATATAAACACTAATGTGATTGTTTTTGATTCGATTTGATTTATCGGCCCTCATAATCCCCTATGCACCTGTCTCCTACGGTCCTTCGCCCTTTTGTTTTGAACGCTTTCCCAAAGGGGGTCGACGCATTCCCCTTGGATATAACTGTCGTTTCTCAAAGAGCTTAAAAAATTGCTTCTGTTGTTCTGGGGTGAGTATATCCTTTATTTGACATAAATTCTCGAAAACCTGGGAATCAACTTTGAACTGCAAAGAGGCAATTTCTCTCTGTAGAGTATCCGTTCTTTCCCTATCGGGCGGAGCCTCCCATAGTAATGTCGTTAACTCTCTTCTTTTCTTAAATAATTCATCCGTAAGTGGAAGCATTTTTGACCTCATCTCTTCGTGTTGTTTATTTATTACCTCTATCTGCTCTTCGGTGAGATTAAGTCTACGTGAAAGAGGACTTCTCCTCCAATCATATCTTTCGGATACCCGCCTTGGAGTGATGCCTCTTTTGAAACTACGCCTCTCCCACCAATAAAAACCGATAGTAAATAACGCAGCCAGATTTATGGCAATCGAGATGGTGAGGGCGATAATAAGAAATCTTTTATTCATTTTCCTCTCCAAGTAACAAATTGTTGTATGCACTGCTTAAAGAACCCTCTGGATGGCTATCAAAAATTTCCATGCTTAAGACATCGGCAAATTCATCGCTGACCTCCACTTCTATTTCCATCCTTGTTGTGTAGATTGTTTTTCCTAAATAACTACCTATTAAACATGAGAAGAATAAACAGGCTGTCACTCCTAAAGGAAAGACAATCCTCTCGAAGTGGTATCTCCTTGCCCATTTTTTAAATGGTAAGCGAATAACTGCCTTTGATTTTTCCCGGGTAATCCTCTGTTTCAGGCGAACAAAAAAGTAAGGTGAAACTTCCACATCTTCAACAAAACCAAGGAAGTCAGATACCCGAGAGAGTTCTTCTGCTTCTCTTCGGCAAAAGGGACAGAATTTTAAGTGTTCTACAATTTCTGCTCTCTCTTCAGGAGAGACCTCACCGTCTAAAAAAGCAGATAATTTTATTTTCTTTATATGTCTCATCTTTATCTCCTAATTATTTAGATAGGATTTTTTCTAAAAACTTGCGCTCAGATTTCATCTTTTTCTCTCATTGGTAGGAATCTCTTCTTCAGATTCTCTTTTGCCCTAAAGATTAGGGATTCAACAGATGATAAGGATACTCCCATAATCTGGGCTATCTCCGCATAGGATTTATTGTCGAATTTAGATAATATCAAGGCGATCCTCTGTCTCCCCGGTAATTCATCAATTGCTTTCCTCACGATCTCTGCCTTTCTTTTACCCTCAAACTCAATCTCAACCTTCAGTGATTCAGGAATCTTACCCTTCTCCATTGTTTCATCCAAAGATACAATCCTTAATTTCCGTTTACTTCTGTAGCTTAAACATTGATTAACCACAATTCTATGGAGCCAGGTCGTGAACTTGGATTTTCCCTTGAAGCTTTTTGCGTGGCGCCATACCTTTATAAAAACTTCCTGGGCGATGTCACAAGCTTCGTCAGAATCACCAATATAGCGATAGATTGTGTTAAAAACAGAATGTTCATATTTTTTAACCAGTTGCTCAAAGGCATTTCCATCACCTAGAGCCACCTTTTTGATTATTTTTATATCTGGAACTCCACTATTGTAACTGTTTTTCATATCTTTGTATCCATTCCGATTGTCCTTGCAAAATCGCTTTAAATTCATTATTATTTATTTGGATCATCAAGTGTCTCCCTTTTAAAATCCAAATTTATGGTTCTTGCTGGCCTATTCAAGTTTTATTAATTAACTTTTACAGAAAATATAATACAGTCCGAACTTCTTTTTAGAATCAAAACTTGTATATTCGAAATTTAATAAAAAGTCAAGACAAGGGGGTGGTTTAAGGATTAAAAAGAATCTTAGTGGATAAATTGTCAAAATGTTTACCCTGCTTGCCATATGTAATTTATTATTATTACATTGTGGCCTGCCCCGTGGAATCCCTTTATTATTTCACAAGGGCACCGCCCACAAATTCTTTTATGGTCGACAACTAACAAGCCTGAAGAAGTTGGTAGGTAATTGTTTCTTAATTTATTTCTTTAATCAATTGCTCTACTCTTTTTTTTATCCTGTCTCTAATCTTTCTAATCTTTTCTATTGATTTCCCCGCTAGATTTTCTATTTCCCAATCTTCCACTTTTGATAAATACTTTGAAGGTATACTCTTTAACAATTCTGAATCCATTGCAATTATTTTATCTACTTTTTTCATTAATTCATTGGTAGCCATGCGGGGGTTTTTTGACTTACATCTATTCCTGCTTCTTTCATTAATTTTACAGTCCACGGATGTATTTTTTCGTCAGGATTTGTTCCAGCACTTATAGCTTTTATAGTCTCGGAATAATAATTAAAGAATGCTTCTACCATTTGGCTTCGGCCTGAGTTCCCTTTACAAACGGATAAAATAATTTTGTATTTTGTTTGGGGCTGGCGCCTGCCTTTTGACATTCTATATCCCCTCCTTTTCTTTCGCTTTTAAAATTGCCAAAGTCATAAATACTTTCAGCGCCAAGTCCCAACATCTAAACATAAAAAATTTTCGAACTTTCTAACCCTTCAGCCTTCTATAACCCATTTACTCATAGGGGCTACCCTTTTCACATATAATCTTAACATACCTTTAATCTCCTTTATTCAACGAGAATGATCAGGAAATTCTCCTAAGTAAGCGAAGCCATTCATCGCAATCAACCATCAACTGTTGCAATACCAAAGAGTTTGTTTAGCTCTTTCAATTCCCTTCTATAATCGCCATAGACCACAACATGATGATTTCCTGATGACTTGCGAATAAACTCCTCCGGGGAGTCATCTCCATAGGCCATCGTTATTGCCTGGGCGTCTCTTTCTTCCATAAAATCCTTCATTGTCAAATATAATCTTGCCACTGCTATAAGGTCATTTTCTTCAGGCTCAACTATCCTTTTTGCTCCTTTCATCCATTCTTCTGCTACTTTTTTCGCATTTTCCCCATCAACGTTTTCCCATCTCTTTATAACCTCGCCGCTCTTGACATATTCAACCTCCATCCCAAACTTTTCTCCGATAGCTTCAATCCCACCAGAAATACGGCAAAGGAACTTTCCCCAATGCGCATAATCAGCATTCAAAATTATTATCCTTGTTTTCTCAATTTTCTTTTTTGCACTCAAGATATTCAATCGGGAGTTTATATCTTCGTAGTTAATAGCAACCCAGAGATTTTTTCTGGGGTAAATATACTCAAGAGCATCCAGGGGTGTCCAGACTCGATTTTCCTCATTGAAAAGAATCATTGGAAGCCTGAATTCGGCTATCTTAAGAACACAATTCCCCAACCCGAGATGAGGCTTATAGAGAAGGACGCCATCGGCCTCTGATATGGATTCCCTTGAGGCAACAACCTCTGTCTCCTCATTGATAATAATACCGTTAAGTACCTGGATTTTACTAGAAAGGTTTTTCTTGAGGCCTTTTAGCATTCCACCAAAGGTCTTTTCCCATATTTCTCCCTTTCGACAAACCAGAACTGGAAGCACTTTAAAAGTTTCTGATGAGAGTATTTTATCTATTATAATCACCTCCCTTCAATGAATTTCACCTTACGGCTCAAGGGCCTATAAAGTTCAGCCGAAGGTCGAATTTGGACGGGGCAGTGCGGCAAAACGCTCTAAGTGGTTGAGAACTTCAAGGGTGTTATAACCACCGGCACCAGAGATAGTAATGAGAGCGCATGGTTTATCAGCAAGAAGATAAAATTCCTCCTTTCTCACTTCTGTTTTTTTACTATTTAGCATTTCTCCCCTGAATTCCCTTAATAAGTTTAATTAACGCTTCCTTACCCTGCTTTTCAACCTCATTAAACCTGCTTCGATTCTGGCAAATGTTAAACTTTTTCTATCATATTTGCTTAAATTTATCTCATATTTTCTAGCGATTTCCTTTATAATCGGCAACGGTTCTGGATTGCTCTTTTCCCAGAAAGGTCTTAATTCTCTCAAAAATATATTCGTTGTTACTGGGCCAATTCCATAAAAACTCATAATTTCATTTTCTAAATCTTTACCATCTTTAGCCTCCTTATGCAATTTTCTTAAACTCCCCTCATAATCCTTTATGAGAGTATCGCAATTTCTCAAAATCTTTGTAGATGTTTTAAAATCATAACGAACATAGCCACCTTCTCTCATAATTGGGTTTACCAGGAAATCCCAGCCTGCCTTTAATATCTTTCTTGGCTCCAGGAGTTTATATCTTTCAAAGGTCATGTAGGTATTTCTTGCTATTGTTTCGGTTATCCTTGCTCCAAAAAGTATGCTGGCTAAAAACCACTTGAAAAGTTCTTTATCATTATTTTCCGAAAGGTCGATACACAACTCTTCAGAATATAGTTTGCTTCTTTTTAATTCGTTTACATTCACTTGCATAGTTTAATTTCTATCAGTAGCGCTCAAGACAAACTACTCTTTAGTATATTCCTTTAGAAGAAGCTTTAGTTCCTCTCCCTTATAAATTAATTCTTTACTCTCAAAGGATTCAATTTCAAAGAACTTAGACAGTTGTCTATAAAGTGCCTTCATTCCCAGAATCTCTTCAATTAGCTCCTTAATCCATTTATCGTAGGCGATAGGATAGGTCCTGCAAGAAATGAATAAGGCTTGAGAGTATTGCCTATTTCAAGTTCAAATTCGTCCGGCCCAGATGTCCAATCTCTTGGGCGGGGTACAAATCGACCATCGATGAAATCTAAATCAACGTGTGAATATTTTCCGACTTTAAGGAGGGCTTTGAAAATGTTCTCTAATTCATAAAAGCTTTTCCACTGCTGTTCTATAGCAGTCTTCTCAGTCATAAGCGCTTCCGGTGCTACAAGTACAAGAAAATCGAGACAGCTTTCACGGCTAGCCTTCCCGCGTGTGCAGGAACCAATCAGAAGCACAGCTTCAACTCCTGGATAATTGGAGAAGAAATTCACAACAGTAGTCGCTGCCTTTTCATGCTCAATTGTTGGATAATTTGCGCTAAATTCCATATATCTCTACCTAGTTTTGTATTCCTCTTACTATTTGATTTACAATCCGGAAACCTCTGTCGGCCCACATTCATGATAAATTGTCATTAATTCATCAATTTTGTGAACCTTATCCTGCGCAGAAGTAGAAACCGGGATAACGAATAAACTTAGCACAGAAAACATAAATATTCCCTTTGATAAGAACTTTCTGTTACTTTTCATTTTCTACCTCCCATTAAATTGTTACTTTGACTGATTTTTTTGATAACTCTTGATTAACTTATACAGTTGAAACAATCAAAAGCCAAGTTTTTCTGCAGTCGAAATGCATTTGCTTTGCCAGATTTTAAGTGTAGAGCAACAACCACTCTGTTATGTAATGGGTTTTACTCCTTTATCTCACTGGTTGCCTTATGATGGTTTTCATCTTTTCTGGTGCTACCTTCCTTGGGTCACTTAAATATATCTCATGGTGCTTTTCTTTCAATCCATCAAATTTGTAATTATTTTCCCTAATAAAGTTATGGAGTTTATCAATGGTTGGTCCTTCGGCGGAATATGGGCCGATGTGCATTATCTGGGCTGATAACCCTTCATGCAGAGTTTCAAATCTCATTTTAGAAAGAGCCGCTGGATTTTTCTTCTTTTCAACCTGAAGAAGAGCTCTATTAAACATATCTTTTGTTATAAATTCAGGTTGCATTATCATATATATCCATTTCCAAATATCTTTATTTTCCATACTAAACTCTGTCATGTCATCGGTCCACCAGAGACCTTCAAGGGACATAACGACATAGTCTATTCCTCTTTCTTTTTTGATCATAAACTTGAGTGCATAAGCTACCGGAAATAGTGCCTCTATAGTCTCTTTTGCTTCCTCTACCGTATTCGGATCACCCCTACCATCTATCATCAAATAGTTCATTGGAGGTACATCAACAATTGATACTTCTTTAGAAGAAGGTTTGTATAGATGGTTTAGTTCTTTTTTGAAATCAATTTTTTTTATATATTTTTCCTCATTAAAATAATGTTATTTTATCTTGACTTACAAAATATCAAGCCAGGGGTGTCCTGGATGGCAAGCTGTGATGGACTTCCTTTTTGAATTCCCAGCCGTTCATGTATTTATGGAGAGCAAGCTGATCTCGCCTTAGAATTGCTATTTCAATATCTTTGTGGACTCTGGTAATACGTCCAATATACAGGTCAATAGCCCACCCACCCGCTATAAACAAGGGCTTTTCGAAACCGGCCATTAGTGCATTAACCTTTAAGGGTTCCACAAAGGAACTCACTCTGCAAATTCTCTCCAGGCATGGACCGAAAGTTGCTATTAGATACTTTATTAATATCTCTTTCTCCTTCTCCCGATATGAAGTCCACCACCTATTGAAAGATAAAGTCCTATTAAAAATCCCAGGTTGTACGGCCAACCAGTGTTATTAACCTCGTATAAACCAACTTCCTTTGTAAACAAACTGACAATAAAAGTAATAACAATTATTAATCCATGCCATACACCTGCCCAGAATCCAGCCATGTCACCCGGGTTAATCTCTTGGTCCCAGCGCTCATTACCTGGAGCACAACTCAAGAACACCAAAGCCACGACTAAAATAAGCCCCACTGCTAAATATCGTTTATTCTTAAAAATAACTCCTCCTCTTTTTGTTATTAATTAACCATCCCCTAAATCTTTTGCTATCTCTTCGAAAAATTCTAGGTCTGCCTTGAACATCTTACCAATCCTTTGCATCTCGTCCACATTTAACCATTGGTAGTCTTTCACTTCGTCAGGATTTATTTTTATATCATCCTTTATCAGTTTAACCCACCACCAATGTAGGTGATATTGCTTATCATCCGTAAAACACTCCCACACCTTGCGGATAGGTTCTACGTCTATTCCCATCTCCTCTCTTGCCTCACGTTTGACTGCCTGTTCTTGCATTTCATTTTCCTCCACAGCCCCGGTTATTGGGCACCAATAGTCCTCTGCAAATCCTTTCTTTGCCCTTTTAATAAGAAGGAATTTTTCATTCCTTTTTATAACAACCGCTACTGCATCTTTCATGCTTCCTCCAAATCCCTCCGCCATTCTATCCTGGCTCTACATATTTCTCTCTTATCTTCTTTTCTAATTAAGCTATTAAGAAATAAAGGCTTAGAACCCGAAATCTCTTCAGAACGAACAGATATCTCATCGCCATAGAATGCCTCTCTTAGAAAGTTTATTTCGAATATCGTAATGTCGTGCGTTATTCTCATTTCAAATGGGTAACTATCTAAGATCCATTCGAGATATTTTACATTGTTTACATGTTTATTCATATCTAAATCGCTAAAAAGAACAGGAAAAAATGGTTGATTCAGAAATACCTCAGGAGAAGGAACCCTGTCAAGTTTAGCTTCCAATGCATGCTTTTCTGACAATAGAGGCATTTTATCAGAAAAGGATTCCATTCTTTGTGGTCTTCGATTCTTTAAATCTATTACTACCCATGCACTACTCGCAGCTGCTATTATTTTATCATTCTCATCCAGGATATGAAAATCGCGATAAGCAAACAATCGGCCTGTTCTTTTAGCCCAGGTTTCAACAAATATGGTATCGCCCCACATAGGAAAAGCATGAACCTTTATCAAGAGCCGGGATAACACCCATATTTGATTGTTTCCTATCAAATGGCTATAACCTAAATTCAAAGCTTCTGCATGATTCCATGCGCTTTCTTGTAGGAAATTGCAGAATGATTGAAGTGAAGCTTTATTCTTTGCATCTACTTCGTAGGAACTTATTTTGTGCTTATCTCTCCAGATGGATGGATATTGACTTTTATTTATATAATCTTCCACCGTAAAATACCGTGGTTAAATAATAGAACGCTCATTCTAAAAAAGGGAGCTAAATTATGGTTTTAGTATAATGTCTTAGGCTTTGTGAAGTCGATTATTTACTTTTCTCAGGGGCAAATAGCTTTTCTGTCTCGCTGTTCATCAAAACCCATATAGTGTAAATCCCCAGCGCGGTCCCTATAGGTATGTTAATTAATTTCAAAAAGCCAAGCACCAGAACTAGAATTTTTGCCCAAGACTGGTAATTCAGTAACCCAATACCACCGATAATTCCAGGTGTAGATACAATGACCAGGAAGAAAGCTACCACGGAGCCAATTGCGGATATGGCAGCCGTTGACTCCCAGTCCCCAGAAATAAAACCTACACCAACAAAGGCTGTATAGACGATAACAGCAGCTAAAATCCCCAGGGCACTAAATACAATATAAAGTATCCCTAAAACTGTCACATGTTTCTCCATTTCGTTAACCTCCTTTTCCTGGTAAATTCAGTTTTCAGTACATCCGTCTAACTCACCCATATCCGAGGTTCATCAATACTTCTTTATTCTTCTAATTCCTTTATCTCGTTTACGTAATATTTATAAAAAAAAACAACTGAAAGTCAAGTTACCAGATTCAAAAATACAAAAGTTTTGCTATTCTCAGAGCGAAATGAAATACAAAAGCACTGTAAGCCAAGTGTTTTGCTTGCAGCCTTTTAGGCCAATACCTTTCAATATTTCGTAGTCTTCTTATCTCCCCTGTGTCGCCTCCTGTAATTGCTGCAGGTCGAAAATTGAGATCTTCCGATAGCCTTTGGGCACTTCAAACTCAGAATCAGGGATTTGCTTCTTCTCAATCTTTTTAAACTCTCTTACTTCGCTTCCCCCTTCATAATAATCTATTGTCTTTAACGGAATACCCTGTTCCATAATAGCCATATACTCTGGAGAGGATTCATAGGATACCTCTTCTTCAGGTCCTCCAAATTCATTTTGTAACTCTTCGAGTTTGCGCATATCGAACTCATCTTTAATTTGTATCTTTGTAGAGATCCACATTTCCTCTTTTAGTTGTCCATCAACCCATACCTGATATTTCTGAGTTGGATAGCCAGCTATAGTGGCCTTTTCAGAGGTCTTCTTGACATTCACATTGAGTTTCTTTTCTTTGGGTGCTTCTGCCTCTCCTCCTTTCATACTCTTCTTATACTTCTCATAAGCTTCTTTTTGCTCGGGGGTCATTTGCTTCAGGTACTCTTCCTCCATCTTTGTTTTCGTTCCTTCCATCTCTTTCTTCCATTGTTCGGGCGTACCACCCCAGTAGAGTTTCTGTGCAGGATCAGGACTGATTATATAAAAAAGTTTTTTCTCTAGATCGAACATCATAATCTGATCATGTCCCACGTTCTTCATCTTGTTATTCTGGATATAGAGAACCTCTGTATATTCCTCCCCCTCTATTCCTTTGACCATCACCTCTGCTACCCAGCCAGCAAAAGCCGGTGGAGTCAACATTAAAGTTATAAACACGAGAAGCAATACCTTTGTTTTAACCTTCATCTCATACCTCCTTTTTTTATAGTTCTTTAATTTATGTTTTATCCCTCTTAGAAATGAACATTAATCCTTTCATCTTTTGCATATGATGCCAGAACAAAAAAAGCAATAGGATCGCTGCCCTTCCTCGAGACACTACTGGGAATCTCAATCTGCCTCTCATTTTAACTACTTTATTTTATTCTTATCTCAGCAGGCAAAATGACATCTGAGATATAGATATTTGGCTTATCTGAATTATATATTTTGTATTGAATATATATACTTACACTCGAAAAGCCTATCGCTCTTTGCTCTCCTTTCATTGTTTGATTCCTTTTGCCTAAATTATAGATTAAAAAAAATCAAATGTCAAGCCGTTCTGGAGAAAGTGTTAGTGCATAGCTGAACTTCTCCACCATCCTCAGTAATATTTCTTGACAATTTGTAATTTTATTCCATACTTTTATTAATATAAACAAAAAGTTAAGACTTTTAAAGTAATGAGGGCTATTGATGGTTGGAAGGGCATTATTCTTTATGAAAATGATACAAGTAAAGGAGTTTACAAAGCTACTCCACTAACCTTACGGTAATTCCTGAATTGGGGTCCAGGGCGATATCCATAACTATTTCTACGGGTGTACCTCTTTTCTCCTGGTCTCTTAATTGAAATAGGAGTTCTTCTGGATTGACAAATTTCCCTAGCTCTACTTCAATCTCAGGGGTTTCTTCAATTGGTTTTGCCATATAAACTTGTAGTTTCTTTTCCTCATCCATTGCTCGTCTGCATAAAGCTCTAATATAAAATCTATTAAATACTAATCCTGCAAATATTGTATATGATTCACGTAGTGAATCAAAACGAAAACAATTATTGTGATATAGAATTACGCCTAAGAAATCATCATCTCTTTCTTGTGCAGCTTCTCTCAGTAAATCAGGATACCTTTTCCATCCATCATCTGTAAATTCTTCGCACCTAAATAGATCATCCCTTCCAACTGTGTGATCAATCTCCTCCAACATATATCTCCTAGTAATTTCATCTAAATCTTCAAATCTAAGCCCCACTTTTAATTCCCCCTCCTTATATAAGTTATATAACTGTATCAAATAAAAGTCAAGTTATCCAATGTCAAAATCAAAAGGATTTAACGATTTCTGAGTTTATAAATAATGTGTTACACTTAACAACCTAGGAACCAAGAACCTACTTCTAAAAATCAGCGTTGGGATCTTGAGATCGGTATTAATTTTATCAACTTCTATGCAAGAAATATATCAAGATTCTTAACTACACCTCCTCCATCACTTGACGCAATGCCAACAATGTCACGTCGATATCTTCAGAACTTATACCATAATGGGGCACCATTCTAAAGCGAGATGGATCTGTTTGCAACAACTTGATTCCTTTTTCTCCAAGCTTTGACAAAAACTCATCTGGTGTAAGTCGGTCACTAATAAGGTCGAAATAAATTATATTTGTTTTTACCCTATATATTTCAATATTAAGCCCCGGTATCTTATTAATCCCTTCAGCCAGACGATAAGCATTTCTATGATCTTCTTTTAATCGCTCCACCATATGTTCAAGACCAATAATTCCAGCACTCGCAATAATCCCGGTCTGACGCATACCTCCTCCCAGAACCTTACGAGTTCGACGGGCCTCAGCAATAAACTCTGAAGTTCCACAGACCATTGAACCAATTGGAGCAGAAAGTCCTTTAGATAAGCAGAAAATTAATGAATTGACACTACGAGTAAACCCCTTCACGTCTATCTCAAGTGCCACGGCAGCATTGAATATCCGTGCGCCATCAAGGTGAACATAGAGTCCATGATTATTAGCAATCTCTACAACTTTATCAATATACTCAGGTGTTAAAGGAGAGCCATAGCAACGGTTATGTGTATTCTCAAGGCAAATAAGACGGGTGCGTGGCCAGTGTTCATTATCACCACGAATGGCAGCTTCGATATCTTCCAATTTCATTGTGCCATCTGGCTGATTGGGTAAGATATGGGGGTGTATTCCACCCAGTGCTGACATTCCTCCGGCTTCGTTTATAAAAATATGGGATTGGTCACCAAGGATTACCTCCTCCCCACGGGCGCAATGAGTGAGCGTACACACAAGGTTACCCATAGTTCCACTGGGGACCAATAGGGCTTCTTCCTTTCCCACTATTCCTGCAGCCATCTCCTCAAGCCGGTTTGTTGTCAGGTCTTCACAAAAAACATCGTCTCCTAAGGCAGCATTATATATTGCTTCTCTCATTTCATCTGTTGGTAAAGTCACAGTATCACTGCGCAAGTCTATAATATTCATATATTACCTCCAATTGCCACTATCTCTTTGTTTTAATACTCTTCGAATGTTATTATTTAACAACGGGCAGTAAAAGCATCGAGGGGCGAGCTGCATCTTGGTAGATATAGTTAGTTGTGACAAGACCCTTACCCTCGACATACATTGGACCACCATCATTGAGGTTGACACTGTATTTGGGATGATTGGCCGAAGAGGTGAGCAACCGTATCTTGTTGCCTTTCCGAAATGAAACAAGATCGACCAATCCGCATTATCTTTATCTCCTTTCTTTGATTTCAAGAAATCATTAATCATCAAATTAAAATAAGTTTCTAATTCAATTAACCATTCGAAGGGTGTTTAGTATCCTCATAAATGTTTCAAAACACCTTCGAAATTCCACTCTTCGCCCTTTATCAGTAAGATCGCTTTGAGTAGCAACTTATCATTAGAAAACTGGAAGTTCCGTACCTGATCCGTACCAACCCAGTTGGGGAACTTACTTCCTTCTATATGATGCGTAACCGTCCCCTTTTCTTCATCAACACTGTATGTCCCACAGTAAGCATCAAATCCCCCGTAAGCAGATTCTATCTCTTCTGGTGAGCCACTCATGAGGTCATCCGAAGCAAATTTTTCTCGTTCAGGATTCATTAGCAATACAGACATATGACCATCAGGAGTATATATTAGCAAGCCATATAGATTTTCTCCATAAGGAAATATTACTTCTCCTTTTTCGGTTTCTACTTTCATTGATTCAAATTTCCAGGTACCTATAAGTTTTTCTTTTTCCATATATCTTTCCTCCTAATATATAAACAAAATATTAACACCTATTCTAGCTCTTTATTCAATAATTGGCAAAATGATGTTTGAAGCATATAGTCGATTACGATATAATGTCACGTTTGGTGGTAGCATTATTATATTCTCTTCAGTATAACTTTTATCTGCACAGGTTATAGTCACACGTATTCGGTGACCTTCTTCAAACACCTTAGAAATTGGTAATAGATCAAAGACTAAAGCCACTGTTTCTCCTTTCGACAACGACTTTACATCTTCTTTGAAATGACGATGATATGGAAGTCCCAGATTGTTAAAATTAGGCTCTATAAGAGCTCGATGTGAGGCTCTTAGAATTCCATCTGTTATGCACTCTGATATTCCATTCTTATCAACTTCTTCTAAATATACATAGAAATCACCATCCTCTGCTGTAGATGTTACATAGATAGTCACAAATGGATGTCCAATTATAGTGATATCTTTCTCTAAAGGTGCTGTAGTATATGTCAATCCTTTCACATCATTAGCACTCATATCTTCCTCTTCAGATGATGCACTGTAATCAACTAAGTATGTATCATATTCTTTATCACTTACTGGCTTCTCTACGGACAATATTCCATCATTCACAGATTGAATGCTGCCGGATGGTCCTACATCAAAATAGTAGAGTACTTGCTTATATTCAGGTAAGGGCCATGTTTTAGCAGTATGCCATGTGAACACATCTGGCTTTTGAATTACTGCATAATGGATTGCTGGCTCATCCATGATCCCGTTATCAATATCTTTCAGCCAGTAATCGAACCATCGTAGTTGCTCGATCGAAAGCAAGTCATACCAGTCATAAGAACCATGGGACCATGGTCCTATTGTCAACTTCTGTGGGTTCTTAAGGTTTGCATACCACTGAAACATATCATGTATGTTGAAATCATACCATCCGGCCCATTGGTATACCGGGATACCAGATTCATTAACTTCCTTTACATAAGTTCCCGGATTGTTTTCGACCCAAAACACGAGATCATTTTCTCGGGTGTCACGATATGTATACGTTTTTAGAAATACGTAAGGATCCGCATTATTTCGGTGTTCAACCCTCGTTTGTGCGAGCATCTCACCAGCGGAATCCTCGTCCACGGGCGGTGCTGCAGTCTCAATGTCCCAATAATCTAAAGAACGACTCGCGCTTTGTGCAAGTTTATCAGCAAATACACCCCCCCTATAAGTTATTTCATAGAGATCAAAAGTGGCCATAGATGGAAAGATTGCCTTAAGATGTGGTGGAGCTTCACCAGCTGCACGGAATTGTATATAGCCAGAGTAGGAATGACCGAACATACCCACATTGCCATCGCACCATGATTGATTTGCTATCCATTCTGTAATTTCATATGTATGCTGGGCTTCTTGCTTTGTGTTTGGACCCCTATTCACGCTTCCGTATGAAGCCCCGGTACCCCGAGCATCCACTACCACAATAACATAACCGTGTCTGATCAGCGTTTGCAATGATGTCAATCGATCTACCATCGAAAGTATTTTCCCATCTTCCTCACGGGCTCGATGATATCGATAATAGTTCCACACCACAGGCAACGATTCCTCCACTGGCCTCCCGTTCTTAGCAGGACGAATAATATCCATTGCCAACTTTACCCCATCTGACATTTCAAGATACATAGAAGTTCTAATCCATTCATTATATAAAGGCTTTGAATAACCTTCGTATTTGCCAAATTCTGAAATAGCTTTGCTACTCACGCTTACCTCCCCTGCCTGAGTGCCAAAGGCAAAGAGAAACATCATGATAAGGAACCAAAATCGTACATCTGATTTCATCTTTTCCTCCTATATTATTGCTTTCTGAATTATTGAAAAATTCGATATTTTAAAATTACTCCCCTTTCATTCTAATTTCTTCAAAAACCGATTTGGTTTCTCAAAGTATCCAAGGTTTTTATAATTCAATCTTCATTCCATCATAGGCAATATTTATATTCAAATCTTTGTGTTTCTTAGCCTGCTCTAATAAAAAATCGTGATTCGCATCGTCTAGAAGGTGTCTCGTTCCTTCGATGTGGACCAAAATTGTTCTTTTTGGTTGTATCTTTCTTATAATCTCTAAGTTTTCTTCAAAGCTTATATGGTCGTGCCATGCATGGTTGTTTGGTAATTTTGCTCTTATTTCTTTTGTATTTCCAAACCAACCAATCTCCATTAAGAGTAAATCCAGATTTTGATAGTATTTATCCAGGGATATATCAAAAACTGAGCAGGGGGCGTAAACTGCTCTTTTCCCATCTTGTTCTATCAGATATCCGTATCTAACCCTATCTTTTCTTTTGAAATCTAAGGGAGTTATTGAAATTGAGCCCACTTTTATAGAAACTCTATCGTGAACTTTATTTATTCTTATGTACCCAATATTTTCATAAAAGAAAAGCGAATAGCAATATCTTTTAAAATCTAAAATACTATTCTCTGGTAAATAAACATTCACAGGTTCTTTCTTCGGTTCATCTGAATAAGAAAATCTAATATGCTCAAAGATTCGTAGACCTTGTGTGTGGTCGGGATGCCAATGCGTGTAGAATACGTGCTTGACTTGTTTAATTTTCTCTCTTTCAATTTGAATCCTTATCTCTTCAGGGGTATCGAAAAGGATTGACTGCTCTTCCACGAACATTGATGGACCGGTTCTTGACCAGGGAATTCCTTTTTTTCTCGCTTTAGAACAATTTTCGCAATTGCAAAAAGGTCTCGGTAATGATACACTTCCACCAGAACCTAAAATTATAAGTTTCATATTTACATCAAAATGAGAAAAAGGGGATCTATATTACCTCCTCCAAAACATCCATACTTTAACTTAAATCTTTCTTATATAATCCATAAAGAAAAGACAATCAAAAGTCAACTATATTATTTACGGAAAAGTTCATGCACTTGGTGGTACAGTTAGGGAGTAAAAAGATAATATCAAAGGATAGAGTTAGAGAATTAGAAAAAACGGAAAAATATGATGGCACTCAGAGAACAAAGATCACAAATATAGATTGAATTTCAAATTTATGAGCATCGATTGATAGAACAAAATAATTTAACTATCCGAAAAACTTCTTCACTTTCACAGCAACATACACATTCCTACTCACAAAAACACTTTTTAAAGAATAACGGACACCGATAATAACTTTTACTATCTTATTTACACCTGTCAGACTTCTTTAAGACATCCATTAGATAATATAAAACTATTGGTGAATCTTTCGAGATTCCTTACTTCTTTATGAACACCCCCTTCCTTATATAAATTTTTATAAGTTTATGATAATAAAAAGCTACTCCCAACTATTTTGTCAAGATATACCAATATTTTTATATACTTAATGCACTTGTTTATGATTACTTCAAATAATTTTTCAAGACTAAAGCAACTTTTTACCTGTCGATATATTTCCAAACTTCAATACTTCCAGCTTTATTTTATGTATAAAAAAATTCAAATTATAGAGAGAAGAGAATGGGAAGATAAGTTGGGGGCTTGATGATGGAAGGCTGATTTATTACTGGATAACCTTTTCTATACCAAGGGCCTCAAGGTAGGCATTTATTCGGTCTTTTTCAGTGGTCTGCTTAGGGGTAGATATAGCCTTTGTAGCTTTCTTAAGAGGTTCTCCAACCCAAAAACCTATCCAATCGCCTTCGCCTTCTCCTAATAAGAATCCATTTACTGAACCAGTCATATTACCTGTTTCTCCAGCTACTGGCATCACCCCAGAGAAAGGATATGCCTCAAAGTAAACGCTATAATAGGCAGCATCTGGAGCATCGAAAACACCCCCGGGAATAGTATGAGAAGTAGAAGTGACGTACCTAACTGTATCATAATTCCACACTATCCATGAACCAGTTGAATCATAGGCATCCAGATCATAATACACTCCATAATAATCTGCGTCTTGTGCTGCATGCCAGGTGACGGTGACAGTCCCTCCTAATGGTAGTGTATCATTATAATCTGGATCTATAATAGAGGTTGCACCAGGTAAAGTTATCGTTCCCTCACAATCCCCTACATCGGATGTAAGTTCTATAGTAAAATCCTCTAGAGAGTCTACGTAGATAGTATCATCAAAAATTATAATTCCATTATAAAGATCCTTGTATGGGAAGGTATGAGAAAGTGTATCCCATTCTATGACCACATCTGATTGTGCGATATTTGCGATAGGATCGGAAGTCAGAATTGCCTCCTCCCAATCTCCACTCGTCCAGCACATAAAAATAGCCTGTAATGCCTCTTCTTCCTTAGTGCAACCTGTAGTAAATACAGAAAAGACTATCAGTATCGCCACAAGCACAATTCCACTCATCACGATTCTTGGATTCCTTCTTATCATTATGCCTCCTTTTTAAGTTTTTACAACGAATATCAACAAAAAAACTAGCCCCCAACTTTTCTGCCTAAATATATTATAAATTTGTGAGAAGTCAATGTTATACCCATAATTATTAGAAAGATTAGACACATTTCAGTATGAGCAACTTCTAAAAAAATGAGATTACTTTGTTGAGGTCTAGCAGGTAGCAAGCACTCGTAATGACAAGCTCTAACGCCTGGGATATCTCTTAAATGGTTAAATAATCAAAGGGGGAATATGAGATAGTGTGACTAATTTTACATTTTGCACTTCTTGCCCTGTTAGATATAAAATTATCTAACAGGGTGAACATTTTTCATTTTACAACGGAGCGCAGTGTCCTACTATGGTAAGACACGAGTGGCAAATGCGCTGTCCACCCATCCACCTTCACCAGAATGTAGATGTATGAGCCACCAACCACTACTCTCCCTCACAATATAACCCTCCTCTGCTTCATCCATCTTTAAGAGCTCCTTAAATTGCTCTCCTGGTCCGCTGAAGGCAACAGAGCTCTTAGTTAGAACAACCCACTTAGATTGCACCCTCCCCCACCAAACTCCAAAACCAATTACAGAAAATATAAATACTATACCGGCTAAAAAGAGAAGTGGATTGGTGGGAAATGGTATAGGGCGGACCGACTGAATCAATCGTATTGAAATGAGTATTATAAGGATGGCAAAAGAAGAAAGCAAAAGATAGGAAAAATCCCTGAGAGATATTCGATCAATCATGCCTACTATCCAGGAAATAAATGGATTAGGTCTTTCTTCGCTTTTGGTAAAGAGTGAAAGATTATGCTGGATATTGGGGTCATTTGGGGAAAGAAACCAACCCTTACGGTAATTTAGCAGAGCCTTCCCGTATTCTCCCATCCTATAGTAACAGTTCCCTATATCAAGATAGAGATTTGGACTGGATATACCGGAATAAAGGTATTGGTTATATTCCTCCAATGCTTTTTCATACAATCCCTTTTTATAAAAATCCTCTGCAGTAGTGGCGGGAAGGGATAATAGTATTACACTAATGTAGATCACGAATCAACCCCTTCAATTTCTCAAGGTCATGACCCATTTCCTCTCTGTCAGGTAGAGTAGGTGCAAATCGAAACTTTTCGCTTCGCTTAAGTATCAAATCTATTCCAGAAAGGAACTCATCTTTGATATTTCTATTCTGTAATTCCTTTAATAACTCATCTCGACGGAGGCTGAATGCGTTTATCCTAAATCGGAGTTTCAGAAACTTCAAGAGAAGGCGACTCAATTCCTCATAAAAGAGCTCCGCTCTATCCGGGGTAGCTTCATTCTGGAGTCTTTTAAACCCTCTCTGCAACTCGGCAGGGATAGCCTTTATTCTTGCATAATCAATATCCTTAAGGATCTTTTTTCTCTCCCAGACATAATACACTGATGCAGCCAGGATAGCCAAGGGGAGTAATAAGTAGAGAAGTAGGAAACGAGGGATAAGCGGAATAGAGCGCTCATCTACCGGCATAATAAATGCAATGTCCTCACGTCTTACATTCAACGTATCGCTCTTTCTTCGGGAAGGTAGAACGATTATCCTGAAAGGCCCAACAATCTTCTCTACAAAACCCTTCTTTTGGGGATTGAAGAATGCCCACTTAAGTGCAGGTATCTCCAGAAAACCCGACTCCTCTGGGGTAATTAGATAGGTGAGAATGCGTTCTCCTTTTATGGTGCCACCTTCTATCCTCGTTCTCTCCTCAGATTCTGGCCTGAACACACCCATCCTTCTCGTATTAGGGAGTTCTGGAGGTGATAAAAGGGGAAGGTTTCCGGCACCTATGATCTTTAATCGGAGGGGGAATGGAGTGCCCGCTTCAACAGTTGATGTATCCAGTTCCACACCCATTTCAAAGTCACCTACGGCGTCTATAAATCCTTCTGGTTGACCTTCAGGAAATGGCTTAACTCTTATTTCTTTCCCCTGGGAAGAAATCCTTCTGGTCTCACCAAAAAGGGAGAATATATCTCCACCTAACACCACATCCATTTCTAAAGGCGCAATCTTTATCTCTCTCTCCTTGAGAGGAAATATCAGATCCTGTTTAATGAGGGCTTTCGAATATTCAATGCCATTTCTAACAGTTTTTTTGAAATTTAGCCGCTTCGGAGAAGAGACCTCTTCCACCCATACATTATCATATTTGGGAAGAGAGGCGAGATTTACATCCTGCAGATTGACCCGAGTATATAGTTCAAAGGTAACGAGTACACCTTCTCCTGGATAAACAGCCTCGCTATTTACGGTGCATTCAATAAAAACCTGATTCTCTGGCCTCCGTACGCCACCTCTCTTCGCTGGAATTATAACCCCTTGTTCTTTGCTTTCTGTCACTTTGATTCTGACCGGATCGCTTGAATACTCTTTTCCTTCGTATTTAATGGTAAACGGCGAAATAGTGATTTCTCCTTTCTCCCGTGCCACCATTGTATAATCATAACTTATAGTTGTGGATTTAGTCATCCTTCCATTTATAAACTGAATCTGTGTGGAATGTGAGCTGGAACTTCCAATAATATCAACACTCTCTATGCTCGGAGGATTGGGTTCGTTCACTCCTGAAAGATTCTCGCCAGTAATATTAACTGTAACAACAAAGGACTGCCCGACTCCCACATTAGTCCTATCAACTGATGCTGTAAACATAAAACCAAATAGCAGGAGGATTACCATTTACCAGCCTCTTTTCTTCTCCCCCCTGCCTGTTTTTTTAAAGCCTTCTTCATTGTCTCTTTCTGATCCGCTTGTAGTGCTTCCCTTATTTGATTCTGTGCTGTACTCTCTTGTTGTTCTTCTTGCTCTTGTTCCCTTTCATCTTCTTTTTCATCCTCTTTGTCCTTTTGCTCCTCCTCTTTTTTCTGCATCATCTTTGCAATCTCTAAATTTCTCTTTGCTCGCACATCGTGGGGGTTTAAAAGCAGTGCTTGCTTGTATGCTGAAATCGCCTCCTTAAACTGCCCAACCTCCATAAATGTATTCCCAAGATTATATACGCTTTTCTGCCTCACATCCTTATCCTCATGGGTAGAGAGCCGGACAAATCCATCGGCTGACTCTCTGAATCTCTTTAAATTATAAGCACAGTCAGAGAGGTTGAATTTGATCTTTTCATTATCAGGATAGAGTATAGAGGCTTTTTTATAAAGCTCGTACGCTTCTTCATATTCTTCTTTAGCATATAATTTATTAGCACGGTTCACCAGGGGCGAAACGTTTATTGCAATAATCAACAGATATATCATCATTCCTTTCCTGCCTTAATTAAAATTCCAGCAAGTAAAAAGATGAGTGACCCTATTAAAAAGAATATAAACTTCTCCTTGAAATGTTCAACCTTCTCTGAACCAAATTTCCCCCTTCGGAGTCCCTTAAACAATCTAGTGAGAAGGCCCAGTTCAACTCCTTCACCCATCAGGAAAACGCCATCACCTGCGGTCGCAACTCTTTTCAATAAGTCCTCATTGACAATGGAAATATGCACTTTACCATTCTCATCCTTTAGATATTCAACAAATTTCCCTGTGGAGTCAAAACTAGGAATAGGAGCTCCTTCTTTTGTTCCCGCACTAATTGTGAATACCTTGATCCCCTTATTCCTTGCTTCCAATGCCTCCACTCTTGGATCCCCTCTGGTATTCTCTCCATCGGAAACAATGATTATGACACGGGAACCACTCATCTCATCGGAAAAGAGCTCACAGGATTTCCTAATCGCCGCTCCGATATTTGTTCCTTCTGTCGGTATGAGATCTGGCCGAACGAGATCAACAAACATTCCGAATGTACTTTTATCAAGGGTTAAAGGACAAAGGATGAATGCATCCCCTGAGAATGCAACCAGACCAAAACGACTACCAGGAAGTTCGTTCAATGATTCCTTTATGGTCCTCTTTGCCTTCTCCAGTCTATTAGGACGAATATCCTCCGTGAGCATACTACTCGAAGCATCAACTACGAATACAACATTGTAACCCCTTGCTTCTGTAATACTGATCTCTCTTCCCCAGCGGGGTCTTGCGATAGCAAGGACGAGAAAGATAAAGGACATGAGGAGAAGAAACCACTTCCATTGTGCTTTCCTGTCATCTTGTTTCCATATGACATCTCTTAGTCCTGGATCAGTAAGCTCCTTCAATATCTTCTTATTCCTTCGCTTTCTGTATACAAAAAGAAGGATGGCTATGGGTATGAGCCATAGTAGTTGCAGGTAAAAAAGTGCTGCCCAGTTCACGGTATCCTCCTCGAAACTATAGGCTCTAAGAAGAAAATGACGAATAGAATAAGCGCCGGAATTATAGTATAATGCACTTTCTCTCTGTATTTCACCACTCTTTCCACTTCGAAGGTTGTTGGCTCCATCTTGTCTATCAAGTTATAGATTTCCTCTAATGAGGAAGGAGAAGTAGCACGGAAATACTCTCCTCCAGACCCTTCTGCAATTCTTCTTAACTGATCTTCATCTATTTCAAAATTAGCCATAACACGGCGGGTTATGCCAAAGGCTGTCTTCACAGGGAAAGGAACCTCGCCCCTCTTACCAACGCCAATGGTATATATCTTAATACCTGCTTCTTTCGCCATAGAAGAGGCAGTTTCTGGGTTAATCTTCCCTGCATTGTTCCTACCATCAGTAAGAAGTATCATCACCTTATTTTTCGTTTTTGACTCGGATAGGATAAGGGTCCCATAGGAAATCCCCATCCCTATAGCTGTACCATCGGGAAGCATGTCGAAATCGATCCGCTGGATAAGATCTGATATAATCTTATGGTCAAGTGTAAGAGGCGATTGAATCAGAGCTTCTTTTGCAAAGATAACCAACCCGATTCGATCCCCTTTCCTCTTCCGGATAAACTCTATAGCCAAGTTCTTCGCAACTGTTAATCTATTCTCCGGCGTGAAATCTTCTGCCCTCATTGATCCAGAGATATCCAGGGTAAGAACAATATCTATACCCTCTTTTTGGATCTTCTGGTATTCATAGCCCCTCTCTGGTCTTGCGAGAGAAAGAAACACGAAAGCAAGTATTATAAGCAGTAAATATTCGGATAGACTGGTATAGAAATTAGATGCGGGTTTCCCCCCTAGCCAGCTGGTATCCGAGTATAAAAGAGAGGGCTTTTTCCCCTTCTTAAAAATAAAATAGAGGGGGATTATAAGGAATATACCTAAGAGATAGAAAGGGTTATGAAAGTGTATCATTTTCTTCCTTCTTCATATTTTCAATTACAGAGCGGGTAGTGGTAAGGTCTCCTTCAAACTCTTCCATGCTTGACTCTTTATCAGCAAATTTAATTAAGTCCCACCGAGAGAATCTTTGAATAAGGGGTTTAAATCCTTTGGTGTCTTCTCGCTTGAGCATTCTCAATAATTCAGAGGTTGTGGCTTCTACTGCCGGGATCCCTTCTTTTCTCTCTATATACCGCCTGGCTATATATGAAAGCGCGGTGTAAATCTTATTCCAGCTCCAATCGTCTATCTTCCCTTCAAGAATAGCCAAATTTCCTAATGCCTCTTTACCCGGTTCTTTCTCTGGCTCTTCTTTAAATATTTCCTCTTTTCCTCTCTTTTTAATTAGATAACCAACGAAAGATGCGAATGGGATAATTAACAACCAGAGCAGATAATGCCAGTTAAAGAATCCGTACGGTCCCCAGATGGGCGAAAGGCCTTTATTCTCTGGTGTCAGGACTGATTTAATAAAGTATGCACCTTTTAATGTATCTTCCCTTACGCGAATTTGGAAAAGCTGAGCCCCTATTGAAAAAGAGCTAAATCTTACTCTTGCTAAACTATCTCCTTCCCTTACAAGGCTATCAAGAAGAACTATATCTGGAAAAGAATCGGGCATGATTATGGCTAAGGAGTCTGTAATCTCTCCCTTTATAACAGCACTAAGTGGGTCACCAACCGTTGCAGTATCAGGGGTTATTTGAATAGAGGCAATAGAGAGAATCCATAAAGTAATCATGGCAATCTACGGCGGAAGAAGCGATGGGTTGTACCCACATAATCCTCGCCGGTCGTTATTTCAATACGGTCAAGCCCACATGAGTTAAGAAGTTTATATAACTCCTGGTCCCTGGCTTTTCGGATCTGAGTAAATCTTTCTTTTAATTCTTCACCTCTGAACATCCGAGTAGTTCCACTTTCTGCATCTTGGAGGACCACCCTCCCTGAAAAGCGTGGATTCTGTTCAAGGGGATCCCTGACAATTATAGGGATAAGATCGAACTTATTTGCCATCAGGGATAAAGGTTTACGACAATGGCCAACAGAGAAATTTTCCCCGATGAAATCAGATATTAGGAAGACTATCGCTCCATGACGTAAGATACGTTGTACAAACTCCATCGCTGGAACCGGGTCAGTTCCTTTACTTAGAGGAGAGTACATTAGTATATCACGGATAAGACGCAGGGTATGTCGGCTTCCCTTATTAGGAGGCAAGTAATGCTCTATTTGGTCAGTATAAAGAACAAGGCCGACCTTATCGTTATTTTTTACTGCTGAAAATGCAAACAGAGCAGAAATCCTTGCTATTAGGTCCTTTTTGAGCTCCTTTCTGCTACCAAACTCACCCGAACCACTTATATCTGCAAGGATAAAAAGCGTGAGCTCCCTCTCTTCAATGAATCTCTTAACAAAGGGATGATTCATTCGAGCGGTAACATTCCAGTCAATTGTCCTTATATCATCACCTGGGATGTAATCTCTCACCTCGTGAAACTCCATCCCCTTCCCCTTGAATGAACTTTTATATTCGCCACTAAAGAGGGCATTAACCACTCTCTTTGACTGGATTTCTATCTCACGGACCTCTTTAAGGATCTCTTTTATACGTTCTTCCATCGAATTAAAAAATCAGGGAATCTCTACTGTCTCTAATATCTCCCTTATAATATCCTCTGTAGTTATTTCCTCCGCTTCTGCCTCATAGGAAAGAATTATTCTGTGACGCAGGATGTCATAAACGAGAGCTTTTACATCCTCTGGTATGATAAATCCACGTCTCTTGATAAAAGCATGCGCACGTGCACTCTCAAGAAGATATATGGATGCCCGGGGTGAAGCCCCATACCTGATGTAAACCCCCAAATCCTCCAGCCCATATTTTGCGGGTTCTCTTGTAGCAAAGACAATGTCAAGGATATAGTCCCCTATCTTCTCGTCTACATGTATCTTGTAGATGAAGTCTCTCAAGGCTTTTAATTCTTCTATATCTATTACAGGCGTAACAACGGGGAGTTCCTCGATTGTCTGCTGTTTCATGATTTGCTTTTCTTCTTCCCTACTTGGATAAGTAATAATTACCTTTTGTTTAAAACGGTCCACCTGAGCTTCAGGGAGAGGATATGTTCCTTCCTGCTCAATAGGATTTTGCGTTGCAAGCACCATAAAAGGATCTGGCAGCAGATACGTGGTATCACCAATTGTGACCTGTCCCTCCTGCATTGCTTCAAGAAGTGCACTCTGAACCTTTGGAGGAGCTCTATTTATCTCATCTGCAAGAATGAAGTTTGCAAAGAGTGGCCCCTTCTTTGGTGTGAATTCCCCTGTTTGCTGATTATATATCTCCGTTCCAGTTATATCTGCTGGAAGGAGATCAGGAGTAAACTGAATCCTCTTAAAAGTTGCATTTATTGCAGACGCAAGGGTCCTAACTGCATAGGTTTTTGCAAGACCAGGTACACCCTCAATAAGGATATGACCCTTTGTTATGAGACCTATTATTATACGTTCTATTACATACCTCTGTCCTATTATGCACTTGCCGATCTCTCTACATAGGGATTCGATAAATGTGCTTTTCCTTTCTACTTCTTCATTAATCTTTTGAAGATCTACTCCCATTCTACCTCCTATATTTTTTGCCACAGAAACACAAAGGGCACAGAGTATTTATTTAAAAGGTTTATTAGAATTTTATTTTTATCTCAGTCTTCTTTGTATCCTTGTGGCTATTATTATTCTATCTTTTTAATTTGATAAATTAATTGCGTAGGAATTTTTGTCAAGCCGATAAATCATTGCGCCTTGACTCATCCCCTGCTCTTATTAAAGATAACACAAATGTTATAAATTTGTTACGTCTTAAATGGAGTCAGTCTTACAAATTCACTAAAATTCTCTTAAGCCCAGAAGAAAGAGATTAACCTTTTGGGTTTACTTTTGCAGAAATCAAATGGGTCAGGATAAGGGTGTTCTTGGCAGCTTTCCGAAATAATATAATCTTATAACCTTTATGGATTACACATCCAGATTTTCCACGAAGGCTGCATTTTCAAGGATAAATTCCTTTCTGGGCTCCACCTCATTACCCATAAGTATGTTAAATAACCTGTCTGCTTCTATTGCGTCTTCGATGGTTACACGACGGAGAACTCTCTCTTCGGGATTCATTGTAGTTTCCCAAAGTTGTGCAGGATTCATCTCACCTAGACCTTTATAACGCTGAACTTTTGTATTGCTCTCACCCATTTCCCTAATAAATTTTCCCTTGTCCTTTTCTGAGTAAGCATATTTTATATCTTTGCCTTTTTTTAACCGATAAAGCGGTGGTTGTGCTATGTATAGATTCCCCTTGGTAATGACCTCTTTTGCATAACGGAAGAAATAGGTGAGGAGCAAGGTCCGTATATGTGCACCATCTACGTCTGCGTCAGTCATTATTATAATTCTATGGTATCTGAGGTTTTTATAATTGAATTCATCTTTCCCAATACCCACCCCTATAGATGCTATCAAAGTACGGATGGTTTCATTGTTTAATACCTTATTTAATCGACTCTTCTCCACATTAAGAAGCTTCCCTCTTAAAGGCAGAATCGCTTGATATGTCCTGTCTCTACCCTGTTTGGCAGAACCACCCGCAGAGGGACCCTCTACAATGAACAATTCGGAGGTTGCCGGATCAGTAGAGGAACAATCAGCGAGTTTGCCAGGAAGATTTGATGATTCCAGAGCACTCTTCCTTCTGGTTAGATCCCTTGCTCTCTTCGCCGCAAGTCTTGAACGTGCCGCCACCTTTGATTCCTCAATAATCTTTTTTGCTGCAGCTGGGTTCTCCTCAAGATACTCTGAAATCCCTTCTCCAACAATGGACTCGACAAATCCTTTTATTTCACTATCTCCCAGTCTTGTCTTAGTCTGACCTTCAAATTGTGGCTCTGGTAGATTTACAGATATCACTGCAGTGAGCCCTTCTCGAATATCCTCCCCTAATAGTTTCGCCTCATTCGGTTTTATAAGATTATGATCCTTACCATACTGATTGATGCTCCTGGTAATAGCACCCTTGAATCCAGAGAGATGAGTCCCACCCTCAATTGTGTTGATATTATTCGCATAAGAGAAGATATTTTCAGAATAAGAATCATTAAATTGGAGTGCAGCCTCTATTACACAGTTATCAATTTTTTTACAGATGTATATAGGGTGTTTGTGAATGGGATTTTTATTCTTATCCAGATATTCAATAAATTCCTTTATTCCCCCATTATATTTGAAAACCACTGTTTTATCTTCAGGTTCAAAGTCCAATTTAATCCTGACACCCTTGTTAAGAAAGGCTAATTCTCTAAGGCGGTTGGCAAGCAGTTCGTAACTGAAGTGTATCTCGTCGAAGATTTCATCGTCAGGAAGAAAAGTAATCGTTGTTCCCGTAGTTCTTCTCTTCTTTCCCTTTTTCAGCTTAGAAGCAGTTTTACCCCGCTCGTAGCGTTGAATCCAGAGATAGCCATCCCTGGCAACCTGGACTTCCATCCAGGCACTCAATGCATTAACAACTGAAACTCCAACCCCATGGAGACCTCCGGAAACTTTGTAAGCCTTATTGTCAAACTTCCCACCTGAATGCAATGTAGTCATAACCACTTCAACTGCTGCTTTCTTCTCGGATAAATGCAAATCAATTGGTATACCCCGACCATTATCTGTTACAGTAATCAGCTTGTCTCTATGAATCACTACTTCAATACGATCACAGTATCCTGCCATGGCCTCGTCAATAGAATTATCCACAACCTCAAATACAAGATGATGTAACCCGCGTTCATCTGTATCGCCTACATACATTGCTGGTCTTCTTCTAACTCCTTCAAGGTCTTTCAGTACTTTTATACTGGAAGCGTTATACTCGCTCATCACTCCTCCTTTAAGTAGAATCGGATTCCCTTGATTAACTCCCTGCCCACTGCTTCATTCAATCTATTCTTTAACTCATCCTTTAAAAACAAAAGTTCATTCATCCAAGCAGAAGAACTCACCTCTATAAGTAGTTCACCTTCTCTAATTCCAGATGGTTTTGCATGTTTACTTAAAATAGGAGAGAGAATTTCTTCCCAACGCGTGAGTAATTCAATTTGGCTTATACTCTCTCCAAGTGAATTAGATGCTATAAATTTCTTTAACACCCGTCTTAACAAATGGGGCTCCATCTCTATCCTCTATTCTATATATGTTAAAATTGCCACTCACCTGTATGTCTTCCCTGGTAGTTGCTATTAGAACCTGCGTGTATTCGTCAAGAAGATTACTTAACGAATCAATCCTATCCCTATCCAACTCACCTGTTATTTCATCCAGAATGATAATGGGCTCTTCTCTTCTCGCTTCGCTGAGTATCTTTGCCTGTGCCATTCTTAAAGATACCGCCAATGCTCGCTTTATACCAAAAGAAGCAAACATCTTTGCTGGATGCCCATTGATTTTAAAGATAATCTCATCGCGATGTGGTCCAAAGAGGGTATTACCCCTCTCAATTTCCCTGTTCCTCATTTTTCTTAACTGTCCCCTCAGATCGTTGTAGTTACCCCCCTTCTTATATGATATTTCTATCTTTTGCCCACTCAGAGAATAAAATACGGGAACTGTATATTTAATTAGTTTATCTATATATAAAACCCTTGCTTCTACAATTGGCATTGCACAACGCGACAATTGTTCCTCCCAGATTTCTATCCCTCTTATCTCCTTTCCCATCCTTGCCTGATTCAATAAGCTATTTCGTTGTTTCCAGGCTCTATTATACACTGAAAGCATCTCTATATAAATTCTCCTGTAAAGAGATATACTTATATCAATAAAACGGCGCCTTTTACTCGGAGGTCCATCGATAATCTCAAGGTCACTTGAAGTAATAGCAACCACAGGGATCGTCCCAAACCCATCCCTTAAACGCTTCTTCTTTATCCCATTTATAAGAACTTCCTTCTTATCAGAATATCTAACCTCTACTTCTATATCTCCATAGACCCCGGAAACAACAAAAATCGAATCTCCGAATCGAAGCAAATCTGCGTCTTCAGACGTTCGGAAAGAACCAAAAGTGGAAAGAAAATAAACCATCTCTACTAAATTTGTCTTTCCTACTCCATTATCACCAAGAATCAAATTCTTTCCTGACAGAAGGTCTAGTTCTATAGATCTAAAATTTCGAAAATTCTTGCCATATAAGCTTTTTAGATACATTCTATTAATATAAATATACATCAAAGCACTCATTTCGTCAAGGGATAATTTCTTATTGACATTTCTATTAATAGGAGGTATATTTAAATAATATAAGGTGATTATTATGCGGATTGTTACCGGTATCTTGATTTTTCTTTTACTCTCAGGTTGCGCAGGTGGGACATCGCTTATAGGGGTTGGAATCGTTTTCAGGTAATCCACGTTCCGCATTGTTAAACAGTGGAACTTGACAAACAAACCTTTTACCTTATTATTGTCTTGATGAAATTACAATTTAACATTGAGAAACTCCCTCCCGAAGGAGGGAAGTTTAATATAATTTTTAATAAGGATGACATAGGGGTGACTGATGTTAGAGACAACATCGAAGCAGAGATAAGTATAGAGAGGAGTGGGAATGTATTCAAAAGCAAAGGGCATCTGGAGTATGATTTGAACCTTGAATGTTCCCGTTGCCTCACCAACTTCACCCTACATCACAAGGGTGAATTTGAATATGAGTTCAAAAGGGCAAGCGTTTATGGAAGGCCTCCGATAGAAATAGATGCGAGAGATAGAGATTATCTCATTGTAAATAACATCATTGATTTCAAGCCGCATTTCTATGACCTTGTAATCCTTTCAATTCCTATGAAACCGCTCTGCAGGGAAGATTGTAAGGGACTCTGCCCAATTTGTGGAATAAACCTGAATATAAAGAACTGCGAACATGTTAAGAAATCCAAGAAAAAAGATATAACGGTAGAATATCAGAAAACTTAATGGACCTGGAGGAATCATATGCCAGTACCTAAGAAAAGATCATCAAAAACTCGCGGGAGAAAAAGAAGAACCCACTGGAAAATAGATAGCAAAACCCTTATTGAATGTCCACATTGCCATAGCCTTATGCGCCCTCATCGTGTTTGCCCTTCCTGCGGTTACTATAAAGGCCGGCTCGTTCTAAAGGGAATAGAAGAAGGCTGATGAAATTAGCTATTGATCTAATGGGGGGAGATCTTGCCCCTCGTGTTCCCATTGAAGGAGCAAAGCGTGCTTACGAAGAATTAGGTGAACTATTAGAAGTTTATTTAGTGGGTAACGAGAATGTTATTAAAAAATTCTCTATACCCGATGTGTTTAAAATTGTGGATGCTCGTCAGGTTGTAGAATCAGATGAGCCTCCGATGGAAGCATTTAGAAAGAAAAAAGACTCTTCCATTGCAATATCCATTGAAATGCAAAAGGAAGGAGAAATTGATGCCAGTCTCAGTGCCGGCAACACCGGGGCAGTAGTGGCGTTCTCTATCCTATCACTTGGAAGATTAGCTGGTGTAGACCGACCTGCCCTGACTACTTTCTTTCCCACAAAGAGGGGCCATTCGCTGGTGCTGGATGTTGGCGCCAATACTAATTGCAAGCCTTCAAGTCTAAGAGACTTTGGTGTAATGGGTTCTTTATATTTAGAGAAGGTCTTTAAGATCAAAAATCCCTCTGTCGGTTTACTATCTATGGGTGAAGAAGAGACAAAAGGAGGGCAGGTAGTTTCAGAAGCACATAATCTACTTTCTAACTCTGGTATAAACTTTGCTGGAAATATTGAAGGACACGATATCCTAGAAGGTAAAACAGACGTGGTAGTCTGCAGTGGATTTACTGGGAATGCCGTACTAAAATTCGGAGAGTCTCTTGTGGATTTTATAATTTCTCACATCAAAGAAAGTACAAGGTCTTCTCTTCGAGCATCATTTGGAGGACTTCTTATGAAGCCTGTTTTTACTTCCCTTCTGGAAAAAGTGAATTATGAAGAATATGGGGGAGCAATCCTATTAGGGGTTAACGGTATTTCTGTAGTCTGTCACGGGAAATCAGAGGCAAAAGCTATCAGGAATGCTATTCTTACCGCATACAAATTCTATGATTTAAATGTGAATGCACTTATTAGTGAAAGTTTAGGGAAATGAAAACCGCATTACTTTTTCCGGGACAGGGAGTCCAGAGGGTGGGAATGGGAAAAGACCTATGCGAAGAGTTCCCCATCGCAAGGGAGCTATATGACAAAGCAGATAATTTACTCGGGTTTAGCCTTAAAGACCTCTGCTTTAATGGACCACAGAATGAGCTCACCGAATCAAAGAATGCACAACCTGCAATCCTCCTGCACTCATATATAATTTTTAAGAAATTACAGGATAACCTGGGATTTTCTGCAGTAGCAGGACACAGTCTTGGAGAATATACCGCGCATCTCGCTGCCGAAACATTTGATTTTGATGATGCATTACATCTAGTCCGTTTTAGAGGAGAACTTATGAGTGCAACAAAGAATGGCGCAATGAGTGCAATAATCGGTATTCCTCCCCTGGAGATACAGACGGTTGTTAATAATACTTCCGGGACAGTTGTTGTTGCGAACTTCAACTCTCCAGCTCAGACCGTAATATCCGGTGAAGTTGATGCGGTAGAAAAAGCAGGGAATGAACTTGAAGAAATGGGTGCCAGGGTAATCCCTCTGTCCGTAAGTGGAGCATTCCATTCGCCACTTATGAAAGAAGTCTTTGATCCTTTTAGAAAGGTGCTACTTAAAACTAAACTCAAAAATCCATTTGTTTCAGTCTATTCTAACGTAACATCAGAAAAAGTAACATCTCCAGACGAGATAAGAAGAACCCTTGGAGAACAGATACTAAAACCTGTTCGTTGGGTTGACATCTTAAAAAATATGAAAAATGAAGGGGTAAACCGTTTCATCGAGATCGGATATGGTGAGGTACTCACAAAATTAGTAAAAAACACCCTTGACAATGTTGAAACTATTAATATTTCTAATCCAAATCAGATAAGGGGATTCCTTGGAAGATACTAAGGTCGCTTTGATTACAGGTGGGGCTGCAGGAATCGGAAAAGGAATAGCATTAGCATTAGCAAAACGGGGCATTGATTGCATAATATTCGATATCAAGCATGGAGAAGCAGTGGTAAAAGAAATTGAGAAGTGCGGACGAAAAGGAGTATTCAAAGAAATCAATGTTGCCGACTCCAAGGCTGTAAATTCCGCTATAAAAGAGATCCAAGTTGAGATTGGTAATATTAATATCCTTGTAAATAATGCTGGTATTACCAGTGACAACCTCCTTATCAGAATGGATGAGGAAGACTGGGATAGGGTAATTGAAGTGAACTTAAAGGGAACATTTAATTGCTCAAAAGCAGTTCTTCGCAGTATGATGAAGACTCACTGGGGAAGGATAATATCGATCTCTTCAATAATCGGTATAATGGGAAACGCAGGGCAATCAAATTACGCAGCTTCAAAAGCTGGTATCATTGGATTCACAAAATCTTTAGCCAAGGAGGTAGCCTCTCGAAATATAACAGTGAATGCCATTGCCCCGGGTTTTATAAAAACAGAAATGACCGAATTACTCTCAAGTAAAGTTAAAGAAGAATACCTTTCCAATATTCCAACTGGCCGATTGGGAGAAGTGAATGATGTAGCCAACCTGGTTGCTTTCCTTATATCAGAAGAAGCCTCTTATATCACAGGACAAGTAATTCAGGTGGATGGTGGACTATTAACTTAAAAAGGAGGAATTGCAATGGAGTTAGTGGATCAAGTTAAAAAAATAATAGCAGAACAGTTAGGAGCTGATGAAGCCCAAATCACTCCGGAAGCCCATTTTATAGATGATCTTGGAGCTGATTCTCTTGATACAGTTGAATTAATACTTTCTTTTGAGGAAACCTTTGACATCAGTATACCTGACGAAGACGCAGAGAAGTTAGAAACTGTAGGTAAAGCACTGGAGTATCTTGGAAAGAAATTAGAGAAGTAATGCTACGTGTAGCAGTCACAGGTCTGGGAATCGTCTCACCAGTTGGAATAGGGCTTCCGGCTTTCTGGAATTCCCTTAAAAACGGAAAAAGTGGAGTCTGCCGGATTACAAAGTTCGATCCTTCTCCCTTTACAAGTCAAATAGCAGGTGAACTTTCTGATTTTGATCCTACAACGAGACTCTCGAGTAAAGAAATCCACAGGTTGGATAGGTTCTGTCAGTATGCCTTATTCGCAACCTATGAAGCAGTAGAGGACAGCAAACTTGATTTCGAAAAACTGGATAGAGATAGAATCGGGGTTATCTATGCTTCAGGAGTAGGAGGGATAATAACCTGGACAAGGGAAAATAAAAAATTTCTGGAAGGTGGTCCAAAAAGGGTGAGTCCCTTCTTCATTCCGAGTTTAATAATCAATACAGCAGCAGGCACAATAGCGATAAAGTTAGGCGTCAGAGGTCCAAATTTTGGAGTTGTCTCAGCCTGTGCCTCCTCAGGTCATGCCATTGGAGAATCATTCAGAAAGATCCGCTCAGGGGAAACGGATATAATGATTTCAGGTGGATCTGAAGCTCCTATTGACCCCCTTGCACTAGCAGGTTTCTGCGCAATGAGGGCCCTTTCCACCCGAAACGATGAGCCTGAAAAAGCCTCACGCCCTTTTGATAAGGATAGGGATGGTTTCATTATGGCAGAAGGCGCAGCAACACTCATATTAGAAAGAATGGATTATGCAGAAAAGAGAGGTGCACATATTTATGGCGAAATCATTGGCTATGGAACATCTGATGATGCATATCATATTACAGCTCCTGATGAAACAGGTGATGCCCAAGCACTCGGTATTAAAATGGCACTGAAGGATGCAAATATAAAAGAGGATGATATCGGGTACATCAATGCGCATGGAACTTCAACAATACTCAATGACAAAGTCGAAACCCAAGTGGTAAAAAAGGTCTTTGGTGAAAGGGTCTACGATATCAATATATCATCAACGAAATCAATGACTGGCCATCTTCTGGGTGCAACTTCTGCTATCGAGGCTGCTACGACGCTCATGACACTTAAGGAAGGCATAATAACGCCGACAATCAACTATGAAACCCCGGATCCTGATTGTGATCTAAATTATACCCCGAATAAGTCTGTAAAGAAGGATATAGAATACGCCATATCCAATTCCTTTGGATTCGGCGGCCATAATGTAACACTGGCAATCAAAAAATATAGGACTCCTTAATGAGAATAATCGTGTGCGTGAAACAGGTCCCGGATCCTGAGTATGCTTCTATGGATAAAGAGACAGGAACGGTTGTGCGAGAAGGTGTGGAACTTATGGTGAATCCTTTTGATCTCTACGCAGTGGAAGAGGCCTTAAAGATCAAAGAAGAATTGGGTGGTGATGTAATTGCTATCTCTATGGGACCTACCCAAGCTGAAGAGGCATTAAAGGAGGTAGTTGCCATGGGAGCAGATGAAGGGATTCTCCTGACATCATTAGATTTTGCAGGAGCTGATACGTGGGCTACTTCATATACCCTTGCCACAGCATGCAAGAAGATAGGGAACTTTGATCTTATTCTGTGTGGAAAGCAGGCAATAGATGGAGATACAGCCCAGGTAGGTCCTGGTATTGCAGCTCAACTCGGTATCCCTCAGATTACTTTCGTGAGGAAGATAGAAGAAATCAAGGATACTAAAATAAGGGCAGAGAGATTGGTTGAGGGTGGGTATGAATTAATATCCTCTCCATTACCTCTTGTAATGACCGTAGTAAAAGAAATCAACGAACCTCGTCTTCCAACACTCAAAGGGAAACTACGCGCAAAGAAAGTTGAGATACAAAAATGGGGGCCAGAAGATATAAACGCTGATACAGAAAGGATTGGTCTGGCCGGTTCTCCAACGAGAGTAGATGAAATCTTCACCCCTAAATTAACAAAAGAATGTAAAATATTTGGAGCTTCCGAGATAGAAGAAGCTGTGTTAGAAATAATTAAGAAACAAGAAGAAATGGATTTAACTATCTGATGGGCATAAAAGTCATTAGAGAGAGATGTATTGGATGCGGTATATGCATTAATGCCTGTCCTTATGGGGCAATATCTTTAATAGATGAACCACACAAGTTAAAAGTAGAGAAAAGGGAGGAGGCTCCTAAACTTGCACTGATTGAAGAAGTTAAATGTACCCTATGTGGAGAGTGTATAGAACCCTGCCCTACCGATGCCATTCTAATAGAAGAGGAAACACTAAAGTACAAAGGGAGGGAAGAATACAAAGATGTTATGGTTTTCGCAGAACAGAGGAGAGGCAAATTAGAAGAAGCAGCATTCGAACTACTTGCGAAAGGAAGGGAACTAACAGATTCTTTGGGAGTCGAACTATATGCCCTACTCATATGTAAAGATGTAGAAGATAAACCAGAACAGCTTATTGCCAGCGGAGCTGATAAGGTTATCGTTGTGCGCGATGATTTCCTTTTTAATTTCTTACCAGAACCCTACACTAATATCCTGATTGATGTTATTAATAAATACATGCCATCCATATTCCTTGCACCCTCTACAACGCAAGGGAGAGCCTTACTCTCACGAACTGCGGCCTCCATCTACACAGGTCTTACTGCTGATTGTACTGGCCTTTCTGTTGATAAAGAAGGTAATCTTCTTCAGACAAGACCTGCCTTTGGAGGCTCTGTAATGGCACGAATAATAACTCCAAATACAAGACCTCAAATGGCAACAGTAAGACCAAAAGTCTTTTCCCCTCTTCCCAAAGATCCAGAGAAGTCAGGCGAGATTATTGAAGAAGTTATTCCTAAAGAAAGACTAAAGAGCACCTCCAGATTCGAGTCCTGGATCGCTGATGAGACCTCTCTGGTCTCCATCGAAGATGCAGACATAATAGTAGCCGGCGGAAGAGGCTTAGGAAAGGCTCTGAATTTCAAACTCCTTTTTGAACTTGCGGAGCTTTTGGGAGGAGCAGTCGGAGCTTCAAGAGCAGTAATAGATGAAGGCTGGATCCCTTATTCACATCAGGTAGGTCAAACCGGGAAAACTGTAGCGCCATCCATTTATATGGCTTTTGGAATCAGCGGGGCTATCCAGCACTTAGAGGGTATGCGAAGTTCTGACTTCATTATCGCAGTTAACAAGGATTCCGAAGCTCCTATATTCAAGGTTGCAGATATTGGGATAGTTGCTGATTTATTTGATGTAGTTCCTGTATTAAAAGAAGGATTACTAAAGAAGAGAAATGGCTGAGAAAATAAAGAAGGCATCTATAGTAGAGGAGATGGAAAAGGCCTACCTCGATTACTCAATGAGTGTAATCGTTGGTAGAGCACTTCCTGAGGTTCGCGACGGACTAAAACCAGTTCATAGAAGGATTCTCTATGCCATGAGTAAATTGGGGCTTACTTCGCAGTCTGCATTCAAGAAGTCTGCTACTGTAGTAGGAGAAGTCCTCGGTAAATATCATCCACACGGAGATATGGCAGTTTATGATACAATGGTGAGGATGGCACAGGATTTTTCACTTCGACATCCACTAATCGACGGACAGGGAAATTTTGGTTCCATTGATGGAGATAATGCTGCAGCATACAGATATACTGAAGCGCGGCTTTCCCCCATTGCCGAGTTAATGCTTAAAGATATTGGAGAGGCTACAGTGGACTTCGCCCCTAATTTCGATGCCTCTCTTGAAGAACCACAAGTTCTTCCCTCTGCCTTCCCAAATCTTCTTGTAAATGGTTCCTCTGGAATAGCTGTGGGGATGTCTACTAATATACCGCCTCACAATTTAGCTGAAATATGTGACGGTGTAATTGCTTTCATAGAGAATCCCGATATGGAAACCGCCGATTTAATGGAGTATATTAAGGGGCCAGACTTCCCTACACGCGGAATCATTGTAGGAGAGGAAGGCATACAAAAAGCATACAAAACAGGGGTAGGAAAGATAATAGTTCAGGCAAAAACCCATTATGAGAAAGGCGTGCGGGGTAAGGAACAGATTATAATAACAGAAATCCCATATCAATTGAATAAGACAACCCTCATAGAACAGATAGCAAATGCTGTGAATAAAGGGAAATTAGAGGGTATTTCGGATATTCGAGACGAATCAGACCGTGACGGTATAAGGATCGTCATAGTATTGAAACAGAACACGGATAAGGAATTGGTAGTTAATAGACTATTAAAATATACTGACCTTCGGAGAACCTTTGGTATAATACTGCTTGCAATTGTGGACGGCGTTCCTAATAAACTAACACTTAAAGAATTGCTCGCACATTATATCAATCATAGACACGAGGTTGTCAGGAGAAGAAGCCAATATGAACTTGACAAGGCTGAAAAGAGAGCACATATTTTGGAGGGACTCCGTAGCGCCCTGGATGAGATTGATCGTATCGTAGAAATTATAAAAGGTTCAAAAAATAGAGCCGAAGCTAAAGAAAATTTAATCAAGGAATTCAACTTTAGTGAAGTACAATCGGACGCAATACTGGACATGAGACTCGCCCGGTTAACATCTCTCGAGAAAGAAAATATTATAGAGGAATATAAAGAGAATATTAAATTAATAGAAAAATTAAAGACCATTTTATCCTCCAGCAAGAGCCTGGATGGTATAGTTATTGAGGAACTGAAGAAAGTAAAAGAGCAGTTCTCCGACAAAAGGAGGACTGAGATAATCGCAGGGCCCATAGAGGATCTATCCCCTGAGAGTCTTATCAAGGAGGAAGATGTTGTGGTCACAATCACCAGGAGAGGATGGGTAAAGCGAATACCCCTTTACACGTATCATCTTCAGGGACGTGGAGGAAAAGGTGTAATTGGTATGCCTCAAAAGGATAACGATTATGTAGCCTCCCTGTTTATAGAATCAACTCATGATAAAATGTTGCTCTTTACTAACAAGGGAAGATGCTATCAACTGCAGGTATTCGACATTCCTGAAGGTAGCAGAATTTCTAAGGGTACTTCGTTGGCCCAGCTCCTCTCTATGGAACAGCGAGAAGAACCTCGTGGAGTAATCACATTAAAGGAATTTACGAAGGGAGATAATATAATCCTAGCAACGAAGCATGGAATAATAAAGAAGATAGAGTTGAGGGAATTTAGAAATGCCCATTCAAAAGGAATAATTGCTCAGAACTTGAAGGAGGGTGATGAACTAATAATTGCCAGAAGGGTCAGTCAAGGTAATAGAATTCTCCTTGCCTCCAGAAGAGCACAGGTGATCAGGTTTAACGAGAGTAAATTAAGGGCGATGGGCAGAAATGCAAGAGGCGTTATAGGGATGTCTCTATCCGGGGATGATGAGGTAATCTCCTGTGTTATAGAAGATGAGAGAGCTACGGATCTCTTGTTTATAGCCAGTAATGGTTATGGTAAGAGAGTTACAATTCCCGAGTTCAGAGAGATTAGACGTGGCGGCAAGGGAGTTATTGGCATGAGGCTCAGTGAGAGGACTGGAGAACTACGTTGTATGGCAGGTGTAAGTAGGGATGAGGAAATAATGATAATATCAAAGGATGGCAATATAATACGCTTGAATTCTAACGAGGTTAGCAAACAACATCGTCCTACTCGGGGTGTCCACGTAGTCAAGATGAAAGAGGGCGATGAAGTAACCGACATAGCCCTGGTATTGGATTGATAGAAGTACGCAGGGTTCAGTTCTACTCAGGGGGAAAAAGGGATGAGGTCCCCAAAACCATATTCACCCATTCAGGAGTAATAAGAGTTCACAAAATCATAGAAACGCGTCTAGAAGAAGATTATCAATCGGGAAGAAGAAAGATGGTCTTTATATTCAAGAGCATAGAAGATAATAAATATCGTCTGGAATCCAGCAAGGAAGGGTTTAAGCTAAGTCAATTGTAGAATAACTTTGCCGCCTCCGGGTTATTCAAAGAATAAAGGGGGCAGTTGTGACCAGCTACCCCCTCTTTATTACTCTATATCACTGTAGAATTATTCAATCCTGTATGGAAATACCCAAACGTTGGAATCATATTGATATTCGTGATCATCCAGGGTATTCTTGTGCAGGATGTCGAATGCAACCATCCGCACTCCAGGCATTTCGGGCGTCTGCCACGCTCCAGACCATGCTCCACTTCCTGCCTCATCAAACTCCCATCTCCACCATCTACAATACCCAAAATGGTGACCTCTGGCATGGAAGAAAGCATATACATTATCATCTGAATATATAGTGAGTGAAACCTCTTCACCCGGAGCAAAACTCAGGATGGCTTCCTTATCTACCAGGGCGAGCGGATCGCCAATAACAGTGTTAGGATAGCTCTCACACTCAATCCTGATTGAGTCAATACCAACGGTATTGGGATAGGATGTTATCTTGGCACCGCTTATCTTCTCTAATCTCCAACCCCTATAGCCTATAGAATCAGCATAATGCTTGAATATTGCAAAACGGGTGATGTTGTCTTTCATACTCTTCATGTAATGGGCAATGGTGTCAGGGGGTATTGTATCGTATTCATAAATATGGAATATTCCTGAAACCTCGCCGCTGACGATAACATAGGCAGAGTCATTCAATGTATCGATATTCATAGTTATATCAATTTCATCTACACTCGTTGGCTGTCTCCACCATGTGGTTTGCATTTCCGCTTTCTTGACATCTCGTTCACCATAATAATCCCCATAGGTGAAGTACCCATCGGGATTGTCAAGTATCGCATTTTTTATCGCCGCTTCATCGAAAGAGAGTTCTGCCCCTGTAGGTGACTTTTCACAACCCCAGAATAATAGGAGCATTAACATTAAGAGAATTACAGGTAACAATTTCCGGAACATATCTTCTCCTTTGTTTTTGTTAAATACTTACAGAGCACACCGAGTATTTTCTACCCATGAGAATCTTTCCAATTCCAGTAAATATCTTTTCTCTGTGTCCTGTATCCGTTTTTATTTTATCTCTGTGGCTCTCATTCATACTTCACTCCTTTTTTCGTTGTTTCAAAAGCCAGAAGTCTTTTCTGGACATGATTTACAAATTTATTTAACCTCTTCATTTAATCTCTTTGGTCTCCTTATTTTTTAATCATTTAGACAAAAATTTTGCAAATTAGTCCCATTTTTTAGATTCTTACCAGAGAGTGTAGCACAAACCGGCGGCCTGCCCTTTCATACTCACTTGACAAAAAGGGGATGATCTATATATTGAATTCAAGCGGGAATAGCTCAGTGGCAGAGCGTCACCTTGCCAAGGTGAAAGTCGCGGGTTCAAATCCCGTTTCCCGCTCTGAAAGGCGGCATAGCCAAGTGGTAAGGCGTCGGTCTGCAAAACCGTTATACCCCGGTTCGAATCCGGGTGCCGCCTCTTTGGGATTGGGAGGTTAAATGCCAATAACTAAATCTGCAAAGAAGAGAGTAAGACAAGCGGCAAAAAGAAAAGTAAGAAATAAAGGGATTAAAACCAGCCTTAAAAATATAACAAAGGCAATAAGGGACGAAAAAGACCCTAAGAAGGCTAAGGAACTCCTTGATAAGGCCTATTCACTCTTTGATAAAGCCATAACTAAAGGGGTGATTCATAAGAATAACGCTGCCCGTAAAAAGGCTCAACTTGCACGAGTAGTTAAGGAGAAATAGCCAGTACCAGCCCTATAACCCGTGAAATCCCCCTCTCTTTTAATGCCCTAGCACATTCATTCAGGGTAGAAGCAGTAGTAATAACATCATCTATGACTATTATGCCTCCATCTAAATCATTATTCAACCGATCTATAACTTTTTGATCCACCTTATATGCATCTCTAACATTGGTGAGTCGCTCCTTATCAGAAAGTTTAGTCTGGGATGGAATGCTACGTACTTTTTTAAGAAGGGGTACACTCCTGAGGGAAGCGATCGTTGCAAACTCATCTGCAAGTAGTCTGCTCTGATTATAACCCCTCGTACGTAGTTCTACACCACGCATTGGAACCCAGGTAACTATTTTGATTCTCTTCACGTCCCCTCTCACCAAATATACAGAATAGAGCATACGGGCAAGTCGCTTCAAAAGAGATGGGCGATTGTTGTACTTATAGAATTTTATAATATTCGAAAATGGATATACATAATTACCACATCCGATGACAAAATCAAAATCTGGCGGATTCTCCCTGCAATTCTTGCAGATATTTCCAGACTTAATCGTCTTTCCACATATTCTACATCTTCTCCTGGATAAAAAATGTATCTCCCCAAAACACTTGTTACATACCATAGTCTCTCCACCCAATCTATCACCACATATTGCGCAATATGGAGGAAAGATAAAATCCACAAAATCAATTAAAATGTTAGGCATAGGCCCCTTTTCTCATAGCAAAAAGGTATCCCATAAAAATGATAGAAACCAACATGGATGTTCCTCCATAACTTATAAAGGGTAATGGTAGTCCAACCACCGGAAGTAATCCTATGGTCATCCCAATATTGACTATGATCTGGGATGAGAAATAGAAAAATATACCGTATGTAAGATACTTCTTGAAGGGTTCTGTTATATTCTCTGCAAGAAGTAAGACCTTAATTAGGAAGTAAGCAAAAAGTAATAAGAGGATTAGTGTCCCAAGGAATCCGAATTCTTCACCTAAAACAGCAAATATAAAATCAGTTCTTGTCTGGGGAAGAAACCCAAGATTCTTTATTATCCCATTAAGATATCCCTTGCCGAAGAATCCTCCAGAACCTATTGAAATCTTTGATTGAAGTATATGCCAACCAGCACCGGTGGGATCCCAGGAGGGATTAATAAAACTCATAAGTCTGTCTTTCTGGTAAGGCTTTAAGAGGCCCCGGAGCTTCGGCGCAAGAGAACCCAACAGAACATCGAGTAAGAAAAGCAATAAACCATCCCTGAATTTAATATTGGCAAATAACAGAGCACCTATAAGAAGTACCATAAATATGATCCATGATATTAGATTGAATCCACACAGTAGAGAAAGCAGCGGGGAAATGTAGAGAAAATATCGTGGGAGGGGTATATCAAGTGTCCCCACCATACCAAAAAATATTATAATAAAGATTGCAGATGTTCCGATATCTGGTTCAAAGAAAATAAGCAACACGGGCAGAAGAGTATAGAGTATAGGCATTACAAGGTGAGGAAAGTAGACATCTTTATGGCTTAATCGAGTAAATATTCTGGCCAAAAACATAATATAGAAGACCTTCATCAGTTCAGATGGCTGGAATTGAAATCCTCCAAGCTCAATCCATCGGCCACGACTATGCGGAAGAAATAGAACGATAATGAGGAGGAGTATTCCTATTATATAAAATACTGAAGAGAGGTACCTTATTTTTTTGAGAGGGTAGAGGTATATGATAAAACCAAACGGGAGTGATATACCTATCCATATGAGATGCTTAATGAAGAATGTTTGGTCTCCTGGATAATTAGCACTGTATTGCAGAACTATACCTATACCCAAGAGAGTAAAAAATACAAAAAGAAGAGGCTTATCGATCTTTATTCTTATCCTCCACCCATTCCCATCTGAGAAGATACACCTTCTCACCGTCAAGCCTCATATACACATTTACCATTTTCGAGGGTGGCGGCATTTCTCTCACCCTATCCAGTTTCAATGAATTTTCTCCATCCGAGAGTGTTGCTAGGCCGTTATTTATTGTGTATTTGACGTTTTCTACCTGAAATATAGGAGGCGCATTACCCTTTCCAAATGGTTTTATCTTTCTTATAAAGTCCTGCAATTCTGGTGTTATCTCTTTTAATTTTACCTTTGCGTCAACATGAATCCTGGGCTCGTAATGCTCTAACTCTGGCGAAACTCTGCTTCTGAATTCCTCTACCTTACTTTCCTTGAGTGTGAAACCACAGGCCACCTTGTGTCCTCCATAATCAATAAGTAAGTCACTAACTGAATCAAGAATCGCAAGGAGATCAAAATCTGAAGGGCCTCTCCCCTCACCCCTGAGATGTTCTCCTGTCATATAGATTACGAAAACAGGATGTTTAGTGTAATCCCTAGCTCTATTGGCAATGGTCCCTGAAAATTCTCTATCCAGATCTGGATCAAATAGAACCATGTGGCCTGCATCCAATTGACTCTTTAAAGAAGAGAATTGCTCACCCGCCTTGAAACTCCAGTATGTGTGTTTTGCTTCTAGTTCGCTATATATATCCTCTGCCTGGCTTTCGGTGGAAGCATTAAAAAACCTCCAGGTTAGCTTTTCCGTTCCAGAATAGAGTGGCTCAATAGCCTCCTCTATACTACCAATCTTACGAAGTAGCGAGAGAGCAGGATTTCTTGTCTTCTCCAGCAATTTAGCTCCTTCGCATAACAGAATACGATTTTCATCCAGTTGAGTTACTCTGTCACCTATGATTCCTATCATAGCCAGAATTGGAATTTCAGAAAATTCGCTAACCCATTCATTTGTCGTTTTTCCCGTAAGACTCGCAAATAACGCATCTGCTAACTTAAAAGCAACGCCAGCCCCAGAAAGATCTCTATATCCAAAAGAGCCCAACTTTGGATTAAGTATTAGCCCTTTTGGAAGGTTCTCCTTCGGCTCATGGTGGTCAGTTATTATAACATCGAGGTTGTTTAAAAGAAGATATTCTACTTCTTCAAAACTAGCTATCCCACAATCCACAGTAATGATAATGTCAATACCCCTTTCAATTGCGAGTTTTATCCCTTTTTCTGAGAGTCCATAACCTTCTTCCCGACGTTTTGGTATATATGTTTCTATCTCGTAACCCGTTAATTTTTGCATAGTCTTCTTCATAAGCAGGCATGCTGTAATACCATCCATATCTTGGTCACCCCATATAAGTATATTTTTCTTCTGAGATATCGTTTCTTCAATTTTTTCTACTACCTTTATCATTGCTTCATCTGCTTTTCTGAAGTGCTCGAAAGAAGGGTCAAGTAATCGCTCCAATGATTCCTGGTCTGTTACCTCCTTTTTTAGAAGCAGATCCTTTATTCCCGGGGAGAGAGATTTAAATTCAATGTCTATCTTTCTTTTACCCATATTTCCCCAAATGGCCTCTTTTGAATTGCCTTGGCCTTACCCAGCCTGATTATCTCTAAGAGAGCAAAGAATGTTCCTACCGCTTCCAAATGCTCAGAACCTTTAATCATCTCGGAGAAAACAAAAGATTTTAGCTTTTTCAATTGTTCAAGTAATTTCTTAATAAGATGTTCAATATGGAACAGGATAGTAGTTGGTGGCTCAAACAAAGTCGCCTTCTTTATTGATTCAAGGAGTTCTTTAAATCTATCCATCGAAATATTTACCTCTTTTCGAGAATCATACGGTGGTCTTGTATACATTGTGTTTGCAAGAGTGAGTGTATTCTTTAACCAGAGCCCCTTTTCCTTGAATTTTTTAAATTCCTCCAATCTTTGAATCAAGGACTCTTTTGTTTCATATTCGTCATCAACCTCGGAGAATCCTTCATCTGTCATCTCCCTTGCTTTTATCGCAAGAAGGGTCGCTGCATAACGCAAGAATTCACCAGCTCCGTCAAAATCGATATTCTCCAATCCTTTGATGAAGAGTAGATATTCTCTGGTGATTCTGGATAGCGAGATATCTTTGATTGCAACTTCCTGCTTTCTCACAAGATACAATAGAAGATCAAGAGGACCCTCAAACTCATCACAGGAAACCCTGTAGCCTTGCGTGATCATAACTTACCTACTATTGCTCTTGAGATATTATAAATGTGAAAATTGATTCTGTCGAAGTCATTCAGGATATCAAGATGCAGTGTACTGGTATCGATACTCTCCGGTTTCCCTAGTTTTAGACGTGATAGGTGACTTTCCCTGAATTTGTCAAGTTTTTCTCTCGATCCATCCTGTTTCATTAATAATTGGCTTGCCATCTCTTTATCCATAGTACCAAGGGCGGCTTGTATCTCCTCTATATTAGAAAGGACAGCCTGATGATACTCTTGAATCTCTCCAAAACCCTCATCTGAAAAGAAGTATGATTTTTTTATTTTTTTTCCTGCATAAGCCATTAAACTTTTACTTATAAGGTCTCCAATATATTCTATCTCATTCATTATCTTTAGAATAGTAACACTTTTATTACTCTCTCTCTCAGAGAGCTCCTCCCCGAGTAGTCTGGATGAGTAGGCAGTGAGTTCCTTTTGTGTTTTATCGATTTCATCGTCTCTTTTGATAACAACTTTACGGAGTGCATTGTTATTTCTCTTAAAGACTATCAGTGTAGTCTTGAACATATCATTCACAATTCTCACAGACTCCCTCACTGCTTCGTGGCATTTGGATATTGCAATGGAAGGAGATGTGAGATACAAGGGATCAAGTTTGACACCAGCACGTCTTGTTTTAAAAATTTTGTTCATTAAATTGGCAAGGGGGAAACAGAGCGGAATTAGGACAAAACCCCACACATTTACTGCAGTGTGAAGATTAGCTATATCACGAGACGTCGGGCTCAACTTTCCAGGCAGGAATAAAAGATAGACAGAAAGGATAACAAATAAGCTCCGCAATATCACATAACTCAAACCCAGTGACTTACCAGAAGATGAAAAGCGCGTGGATCCAAGCAGAATGGTAAATGTAGTACCAATGTTGGCTCCCAATATGATAGGTATTGCTTGCGAAAAATCAATAACGCCAACGAACCCTATTAGTAAACCCAGAGTTGCCGCACTTGAATGAAAGAGAAATGTAAGGAGGATTGAACCGAAAAAGAGAAAAAATGGGTTGATGTCCAGAGTGATTGTGTCAATCAGTGGCTCGATACTTTCCCTTATAAGCCATATTGAGAAGAATATCAAACCAAATCCCAGAAGGATTCTTCCAATATAACTCCATTTAGACTTTGACTGCCAGAGAAGATACCCAATGAGAACGATAATTGGGCTGAACTGAATTATGTCGGTTGCTATTATCTGAACAGTAAAAGTAGCTCCAAGAGATGCCCCAGCAAGAACTATCAAAGATGAGGAAAGGCTTATTAGCGAAGACTCAAGAAGACCGAGAAGCATCAAGCCTGTCAATGTGCTTGATTCAAGGAATATGGCGAGGAAGATTCCACTCAAATACGCAAAAATTGGACGATTGGTCATCTTCCAGAGGATTTGCCTCGCCCGCTCCCCGCTCAACCTTGAAAATCCCTTGTTTGTATTGTCTAAACCCATAAGTATAAGAACAGCTCCTATTATAAATGAAAGTATTAATTTTAGGAGCGTTTTTTTAGGAATGATACTTGGATGAATCTCAATTGATTCGTCCTCTACAATTCCTTCTACCCAGCCATTCGCTTTGGCTATAAACTCTACGCTTGCAAAACCAGCTTGGTCTGAAAAAACCGAATCAGAAGAGATGAAACCATTATGGGCTCTAAATAAAACCCATTTATTCGCCACTGGCTTACCTTCCTCAAGAACTTGAACTGCTATCTTCACCGGACTTCCTGAGAGGACTAACCTTCCTTCTCCGGAAACATCCTCACCATAAGGATCAGCTGCCCTAACGATTGAAAAGGATAATAAAAGGAGTAATATCATCTAATCTGAAAATAGATAGTAACTATTCCAGATTGAACTACCTGTTTCACATTAGGCGGCAGTGGTTGGAAACACCATTCTCTAACCGCCTGAATTGCATTTTGATCAAATTCTAACCCACCAGTTTTTACAATGTCAATACTTGCAATTGTTCCGTCTGGCTTTGCTGAAATATGGAGTTTAACGATTGTATTCTCACTAATTCCTTCAGGGTACTCTGGCTTTAGAAAATGAACAAGCCTTCTCTTAGAGAGTTCCCCTGATAATGTAAATCTCTTTTCTCCCTCACCTGCATTGTATAGTTTACCACCTTTATACGGAGGTTTATCGAGGGGGCTTAATTTCTTCTTTGTCTTTTTTATCTCCACAGGAACATCGCCTAAAGGCGAGAACACATCTTCAGTCCCTCCTTCTTCAGAAATTATGCCCTCTGTTAACTTATTCTCTACAGTATGAAAGCCAAGTGTTAAGTATTCATCCTCCTTGGCTCTTATGTCAATAATAACCCAGCTAAATATTCCGATAAGCAAGGAGTATATTATCAACGTCCAGATGAGGGAAAGTATCTTACGATTCACTCTGCCTCAGGAGTGGTTGCAATCACAAACTTACTTGCCCCACTTCTCCTAACCATCTCCATAACTTTTACCGTCATATCAATTGTAACGTCGCGGTCAGCTTTAATGAGCATAATCCTATCTTTGAAATTTTCGAGCAGATATGGAAGTCTTGAGATATCAACTGGCTTGTCTTCAAGGTATACAGCACCGCTTTTTGTTATTGTTATACTCACTTTCTCTCGTGAAAGTGCTTCTTTCGTTACGGCTCTAGGTAAGTGGACCTTTATCCCTGGTTGAATAAGATAGGAGGAGGTTAGGAGGAAAAAAATCAAGAGCAATAAGACTATATCTGCTATTGAGATGACAGGAAAGGTCATTTTTCTTTTGTATTGAGTTTCAAAATTCATTATCACTTCTCCAATATTCCACTTAACTCTGCTTTTACCCTCTTGATGTCACTCACAAAGCCATTTAATCTATCTGTAAATGAATTATATATTATATAGAAGAGAATACCTACTGCAAGTCCAGCGGCAGTTGTCACAAGTGCCTCCCATATCCCTCCTGCAAGTCTAGATGGATTAACACCTCCGCCAAGAATCTCTATCTGCATAAACGCCTTTATCATACCAAGAACTGTTCCGAAGAATCCAAGCATTGGTGCTATTGCTCCAACGGTAGAGATTACGCCCATTCCACTCTCTAATTTTGTCAATTCCTCTACAGCCTGAGCATCCATCGCCTCTACCTTTCCAGATAGTAAACCCTTTATCATAATCCTCGTAAGTGGATTATCATAGGCACGTATCTCTTTCACAGCCTCTTCAGGAGCTCCTTCATTAAGCCAGGCTTTAGCTCTCTTTAAGAGTTCATCTGTTTGACTCTTTGAGCGTCTGAAATAGATTAACCGGTCTATAACGAAATAAAAACCTACGAATAGCGCAATAGCAATGGCTATCATTGTCCATCCACCTTTGCCCAATATCGACATTAAACTCATTGGACCTCCTCCTTATTTTTTGTTTTGCCACAGAGACAGTCGCTTCGCTCCAGTGTACTTTGCGTTTTTCACTCTGCATTGGAGTAAAAGCTCCACAGCTATTACCCCGTGGTTTTCAACCTCTTCCATCATATTATGCTTTGAGTAATAATATTGAACCATTTAAACATTTAATTTATATTATAATACCTGTAAAGTCAAGTAAATAAAACCCAACCCCTAAAAATAATATATGCGGTCTTGACTTATCCAGATCTCTTGTTATATATTTAGTTAAAGTTATCAACTAAACGTGGCAAGGAGGTGATAGCATTTGCCAGAAGTAAAAGTACGCGAAGGCGAATCTTTTGAGAGGGTTTTTCGTCGCTTTAAAAGATTGTGCGAAAAGGAAAAAATACGCAGTGAAATTAAAAAGCACCAAAGATACGAAAAACCAAGCGATAGACGCCAAAGAACGCGTAAGAAAACAGTAAGATTTCAAAGGAAGAGAGGGTTTTTTTCTTAAGAATAGACCTTCAAAAGGGGTTATCAACGTATAGTTTACTATTTGCAACTATATGGTATAGCAATTAACAAGATAATCATATTAAATGGCCTTAGTTGACATAATATCATTAATAACAATTATCGCTTTTCTTTTGTGGGGTATAAAGAGAGGTTTTATTCTCGAAATATCTGAAATTGCAGGCCTCATTTTTGCCTTCGTTCTTGCTTTATATCTACCTCTAAATTTAAACATAGGTGGGTGGAAATACCTGGTAAGCTTTCTAGTATATTTTTTTATATTAAGTATAGTCTTTAGCATTGTCTCAAAAATAGTAAACAAAACTCCTTTAGCACTAATTGATAAGGCTTTGGGTGCTGCAGTTGGGGCATTGAAGGGATTTATTGTAATAATTATTATCTTCCTCATAATAAGTGTAATGCCGAAGACTAATCAAAATAAAGCACTAAGGAATAGCTTACTATACAATACAACATTAAAAATCAAACCCGCATTAAAAGGATTCCTGCAGAGAAAGATGAATAGGATTACACCAAAAGACAAGCTTCCACTCCCAGAGCCTCGAAAAGGAAAACGAGTACTAATATAATGAAAAAATTAGCTCAGATAGTAGGGCTTCCCCGCCTAAAAGAAATAGTTGCGGAATACGCAGATTCAGCCCCCGGGAAACTACGTATCCTCTCTCTAAAACCCGTTAATCTAAATCACATAACAGAACATATTTTCGACCAACTCTCGCAAGTTATTGAACATCAAGATGTTATATCTGAACTTTCGATTGTAGAGGAGGCGGGGGCGCCAAGATTGGGAATTTATTTATCCTCTGGTGAACTGTTCCACTTTGCCCGGGAGTTGGAGTTAACCGGAGAAACTAAGGGCATCCTATCGGAAAATAAAATTCTCGAGGATTTAGAAGAGAAACTCAATCCTCTTCCACAGCTAAAAGAGGAAATTCTGGAATGTATCGATGATGAGGGACAAGTAAGAGTAGACGCCTCGCCTCAATTGAAATCTTTATACAGAGAAAGAAAGAAGCTACAGGCTGCCATCGAAAATACATTGAAAAATGTTATGCAAAAACACGAAGAGTTACTACAGGATGATGTTATCACTCAGCGAAGAGAGAGAACTGTCCTTCCAGTCAAATATGACAGGAAAGGGGAAATTGAAGGAGTTGTGGTTGATCTCTCGAGAACAGGCAACACAGCTTTTATTGAACCTGCAGAACTTGTCCCCTTGAACAATCAACTCCGAGAAAACTCCATTGATATAGAAGAAGAGAAAAAGAGAATCCTAAAAGCTTTAACTGACATGGTAAGAGAGAATTTCATGGAAATTGAGAGAAATATTGACACACTGGCAGAAATCGATTCCCTCAGAGCAAGAGCAAGATATGCCAGGAAATTTAAGTGCAGTATACCACAGTTCTCAAACGAAAGCACTCTAAAATTCAAGAAATGTCACCACCCACTATTAATGATAGAAAGAGAGGCGGTGCCACTTGATCTTGAGTTCGGAAAAGAAAAAAGGATCTTACTGGTGAGTGGTCCAAATGCAGGCGGAAAAACAGTACTACTTAAAACAATAGGTATAACAGTTCTTTCTGCATATGCATGCCTTCCTATACCAGCCGCCGAGGGGACCATAATTGGAACGTTTAAGGATATATACGGAATCATAGAAGATGAACAATCAATAGAAGAGAACCTCTCTACTTTTTCTTCCTATGTGATACGCCTTAAAAAAATCCTAGAAGAAGCAGACGAGAAAAGCCTCGTACTCTGTGATGAATTAGGAGGAAATACCGATCCGGAAGAAGGTGGAGCACTTGCAATATCGATATTGAACTCCCTTTGTGACAGGGGTAGTATGGTTATTACTACAACCCACCTAGGTTCACTTAAATTCTATGTTGCAGAACATGAAGCCATGCTAAACGGAGCTATGGAATACGTAGATCGACCAACCTACCACCTGCAGATAGGAATCCCCGGCGGCTCAAGAGCAATAGCTGTTGCAGAAACACTCGGGCTCCCAAGGGAAGTAATAAAAAAAGCAAAGGGATTTCTCGACTCCTCAGCATTAAAAGCTGAGGAGCTAATAGAAGAATTTTCGAAGAGAAACAAGGAAATAAGGGAATACGAGGAAGAAATTCAAGAACTTAAATCCAGACTTGAGACATTAACTAAGGAATACGACGAAAAAATGAAGAACATCAAAAAAGAGCAGAAGGAGATATTAAGTGAGGCAAAAGAGAAGGCAAAGGAGATCTTGAAAGAGGCCCGTTCTACTGTAGAAGCGACAATAAAGGAGATAAAGGCATCAAATGCTACCAGAGAATCAATAAAAGATTATAAAATAGCCTTTGATAAATTGCTAATAGAAGAGAAAGAAGAAAAGGAAAGGGTGACATACCCCTTGAAAGGAAAAATTCATATAAATTACGATGTCGATATGGAAGTTCCTCTGGAGATATCAGTCCGGGGAATGACAAAGGAAGAAGCTTGGGAAAAAACAGATAAATATCTGGATAGGGCCGTCCTCGCAAGTTATGAACAGGTGAGAATTGTCCATGGTAAAGGTAGCTGGATTCTAAGGAATGACATACATGAAAAATTAAAGAAAGACCCAAGAGTGAAATCCATATTAACTCCCCATAGAAACGAGGGTGGTGCAGGGGTTACCTTGGTAAAAATAAAGTGAAACTCAAATGATACTCTTAACCCTAATATCAAAGTCCGCTGTAACTGCAATGCTCCTGACAACATTCATACCAGGAGGAGGCCAATTCTACACAAAAAGATGGCTCAAAGGTATGTTAATAGGAGGAACACAATCATATATCCTATACAGGGGCATAAAGACCCAACTAGACCTAAACGATGTAGACCAAAGACTGGAAGAGTCGTACAGCAACTCTCTTGCCGAAGAAAAGGATGACCTCTTGGTCCAGAGAAGAGAAATAGTGTGGTGGGGAGCCCTAGTCTGGACCATAGGTATGCTTGATGCATATGTGGACGCTCGACTCTACGATTTTAAAAGTGATATAACTATAGATGCAGGGGGCGATCCTAAACTAACAATATCCCTCAATATCTACTACTAATGTTTCACGTGAAACATTTACTAAAGCAAGGGCTAAAAAACCTAAATATATAGAGGAATTACTTCGCTGGAACGAGAATATAAACCTGATTTCACGCCGCCTCACAAAAGAAGAAATAGTAAACAAATTGATCATACCCTCCCTAATACCACACGATATTCTCTCCCCCGGAGAGAAAGTACTCGATTTTGGAGCAGGAGCGGGAATAGTGGGAATACCTCTTGCAATTATCTTGCCAAAACTCCAGATAGATCTACTTGAATCCAAAGAAAAACCAATCTACTTCCTCCGCCACATCAAAAACATCCTGTCCCTGGATGTTGAAATTATTCAAAAATACGTAAAGCAGCCCAAAGAGCTCCCCAGGCATTTTGACACAATTCTGGTTCGTGCAGTAGACCCGGAGAGCATTCCTTCCAGAAGTGGAGAAAGGATTATATACTATGGGGAGTATAAAGGGGATAAATTAAAATTACAATCCTCTATTGATTGGGAAATCCACAAGGTTTCAATCTTATCGTTTTAAAAATGTTTCACGTGAAACATTTTTAAATCTTAAATCCGGAGGTTGTGAATGCAGATTGTTTCATTCTTATTCTCCCACCCTGGTCGATTCCAATTAATTTGCCACATTTCCTGCATTTAATTTTATCCCCATATCGCTTACTGAAGTCTTTAATTATTCTATCCTTATAGCAGTACAGTACCCTACCTTTACCTATCTTTTTGTATTTAAAGATCTTTGATTTGCAGGATGAACATTTTATAGTTAACATCTCTCTTTATTTATCCTTTAGAAAATGCGTGGAGCTCCTTCCAATTAACTCCTCATTGTTTCTTTACCCTTTTATCCTATCCTTAAATATAGATGTTTTCCCCACTTTGGTCAAGTATGCACATATTTTTCTTGTAATGTTTCATTCCCTAAGAATATCTTGATTTTTTAAGTTTAATGCCCAATGCATCATTAATGCTTACTGATTCTGGTGGTATTCAGGAAGAAACTACAATTTTGGGAATTCTCTGTTTAACACTTCGCAATAATACAGAGAGGCTTATTACGATCAGGCTAAGGACAAATACGCTTGTTGGAAATAAACCAAAAAAATGTCATAAGGGCATTATTCGTAAAAGAATTCCTAAATACTGGGATGGAAAAGCAGCGCAAAGGGCAGTAAAAGTTTTACTGAAAAAACTTTAAACTATATTTTTAAAAAGATCTGCATTGCATTTTTTCGAAAAAGTGTAATGTCCTAATCATCTTAGAATAATAAAAAGCCCCTGCGTGAGTGCGGGGCTTTTTTTTGTAGAATATTATATTAACTTATTCAATACACCTTACGCAATACTCGTTACGCCACTAACTTTTTCCTTGACTTTTGATTTTTTTTACTATTATTAAAATAATAAAACTATAAACACAAGGAGTAATAGGAAATTTAAGGGGAAGGAAGTTTGAAGATAAAGAACAATGATATGCTAAAACTCAAATCTGGCGAATTTGTGAAGGTACGTAGTGCAAGCGAAATAATTGCAACACTCGATGAAGACTACACTTTAGCAGGTCTACCATTTATGCCAGAAATGCTCCGATATTGTGGGAAAAAATTTAAAGTATTAAAGCCAATTCATAAGATGATTGTTGGGGGATGGGGATGGAGATATATTAAGAATACAGTGCTGCTTGAAGGAGTTTTGTGTACTGGCGAAGCACATGAAGGATGCCAAAGGATGTGCCCAGTGTTTTGGAAAGAAGCGTGGTTAAGGAGAGTAAATGGACTTGACAAAGGTTCAGCAATTCTCTCGAAGACGATTGATTCGATAGATGGAAAATTCCTGTGTCAATCAGCACATCTTAGTAAAGCGACCACGCAACTGCGCATGTCTTTTAAAGAATTTGTCAGGAAATATCTCAGTAGATGCAGATTCAGAGAATGGTGGGTTACAAACCGAATCTATGCATCGGCACGCAGTCCTGCAATAAAAGTTAAAAAATTTTTAGGTCTTAAAAAATTTGATGCGTTGTATGGTTCGCTTAGAACAACCTCGACAGTTTCATTAAATTTACAACCTGGTGAACGTGTTGAAATCAAAAGCAAAGCGGAGATTGTGAAGACACTTGATTCAAGGGGAAAGAATCGAGGATTGAAATTTATGAATGAAATGCAGAAATATTGTGGCCGACAATTCCAAGTGATGAAGCGCGTTGAAAGGATCATAGATGAAAAGACTGGTAAAATGTATAAGCTAGCTAACACTGTTATGCTCAAGGATGTAGTTTGTGACGGCAGCAGTCATAAATTTTGGCCGCGAAACTGCATATTACTCTGGCGAGAAATTTGGCTGAAAAGAGTTTAAATTTTTCTTGACTTTTGTTTTTCTTTTTTATATACATTAAGTAAGTAAATTAAAGTATATGTCAAATATGTGGGTATATGTATATGGCGTAAATGCGTATATGGGGTCAAATCTCGACACTTGACAACAAGTATATTTTAGGTATTATTTCTTCATGTCAAGACCATTAAGAATTCAATTTCCAGGTGCACTCTATCTCATTACCTCTCGAGGTAATGAGAGAAGGAAAATTTTTATAGATGATGAGGATCGGAATAAGTTTCTCAAGTTACTTATAGTATCCTTAAAGACCTATCGAGTAGTTCTCAATGCATATATAATGATGGGGAATCATTTTCATCTTCTCATTCAAACCAAGAGAGCAAATCTTTCTGAATTTATGCGTCACTTCAATATATGTTATACCAGTTGGTTTAATTATCATCATAGTCGTTGTGGACATTTATATCAGGGCAGATATAAAGCCTTTTTAATTGCTGTTGATAGTTATCTCCTTGAGGTCTCACGTTATCTTCATTTAAATAGTGTAAGGATTCCAAAGTTACGTTCTAAGGGTTACGAGCAGCGTTGGCAATACTTACAGGGGTATCATTGGAGTAGTCTACCTGGTTATATAAACAAGGAAATGAGTAGTGATTTTGTTGATTATGACTTGATTCTTTCGATGGTAGGTGGGCGTCATCGTTATCGGAGTTTTGTGTTAGATGGTTTACAGCATGGTATAAGCAATCCATTTGAGGAATTAAAGAAAGGAGTAATCTTAGGCAGTGATGATTTTGTAGATAAGGTTAAGGAGGAGTATGTTGTTGATGGCTCACTGCGTGATCAGCCATCATATCGTGGGTTAATGATGGATGTACTTTTGCCTGAGGTCCTGATGAATTGTGTTGCTGATGCTTTAGCGGTTGATAAGCGTATATTCTCAGTCCGTTTTGGTAATGGAGTAGAGCGTGGTATTGTGAGTGAATTATTGTATCGTTACAGTGGTTTGACACAGCCTGAGATAGGTAAATTATTAGGTGGTATTGATCATTCTGCGGTGAGTAAATTGCGTTGTCGGTTAAAGCGAAAGATGGAACATGATAAGCAGGTCAAAGAGCAGTATACAAGCACGGAAGATAAGGTTAAAGAAATATTGTCAAGTGTCGAGATTTGACCCAATTGACCCCACTTGCTTTTGGTGTAATATATAAAGCATTATAATTAACATAAACAAAAAAGAGGGAAGAAAAAATGAAAAAGATAAGAATTGCACTCGGCTCAAATGATGGAAAAAGAATTGTCCCAAGTCATATGGGTATGGCAGAGTATTTTTATATATACGACCTTTTTGAGGATGGAAAATCAAATTTTGTAGAAAAGAGAAAGAATACATCACCAAATGAAGAAGGGAAACATGGAATTGCTGAAAAAATGAAAGCATGTATGGAGATATTCAAAGATGCTGATGTTATCATAGGCAGAAGGACAAGTCCTAACTTCATAAAAATAGCTGCTAAGACTAAATTTCAGCCGGTGGTGATAGAAATTGATGAAATCTCAGAAATTATGAAAGAAGTGGTAAAATACTTTGGTAAAATTTATGACTTTATTGAGCAGAGGAAAACTGGCAATATACCAAAAGAGATACCTAAATTGGCGAAAGGGTAATTAAGATGATGAAAATCTTCTTTGCCCCCAACTCTGCGGTTGCTTCGCAACCTTGCCCTTCGGGTCATATAACAGCCGGTATACGGCTTCAGACCTTGCAGGTCTTTCGCCCAAATTTGCTCCCTTCGGTCGCAATGTCGTATATGCTGGGAACGTTATACGCAATTCAAAAAATATTTTTCTAAGAGGATAAAGAATGACAGGCTTTCAAAGGGGAATAAATTTGATTTTTTCCTTATTTATAAGGGGATAATATTGTGTTTTTTCCACTCCGTTCCAAAAACGAATTATTTATAAAATCTGTAAATTATTAAGTATTATGGCAGGGTATAGGGGACGCTGCTTGACATTGTGACATTTATCACTATAATAAATCCATAAGAATAGCAAGGGTTACATACATATAAAGGTGCATATCATCATGTGATGTAGGATGAATAGGACGGGGGTTGACCCTTATGAAATAGTTACACATTTCATTGGGCAGGCTTTTTGACTTTAAGCTGTTTACCTAAACCTAGGGTAGACTCAAGCTTTTTCCTTGACTTCTACACTATTTATAGTATAAAATGTTAAGTGGCATTGATAAGATATTAGATATTAAAAGCGATCTTTAATTCATAAAATATTAAAGAAGTTTAACCTGGAGTATATTCTATGGAGAAAGATATAAAAAAATTAAGAAAAAAGATTGAAGCTGGAGTTTCTTTTATCATAAACAAGCTGTTCTATAAAACGACTATTTTTACAGCTATATGGAGAAAACACACAGGATAGGAGTAAAGTGGTCCATTTCAGTCGGTATTATGACTATTTTTAAGCAAATCTTGTATCTAAAATGATAGACCCGAGTGGTACTACTGTTTCTCCCGAACTAATTGCTATCATAGATAAATACGGAAATGATATTACAGAAATGGAAAATCTGAAATAGGATATTCTGTGAATCAGATAAATGAGTTGAGAAATAACAGAGTGGACGGAATTCATCTTTATACAATAAATTATGACCTTTTGTGTGAGAAAAGTTTTTTCCTGTTCAGGTTTGAGATAGTTCTTTAAATGAGATATCTATTTCTTATTATAGTTCTTCTTTTTATGCCTATTACCTCAGTAGCTCATCCTCATGTGTTTATTGATAACAGGGTCTCGGTCCTTTTTAATGATAAAGGACTTGCAGGTTTTAAACTTGAATGGACTTTTGATGAAATGTTTAGCAGTACCATAATACAGGATTTTGACCTTAATTTAGATGGTAAGTTCAATGAGAAGGAAATTAAAAAGATGGAAAGTGTCACTTTTTCTAATCTCAAGAAGTATGATTGGTTCACTTATATAACAATAAATGGGAAGCAATTTAAAATAAAAGATATTAATGGATTTTATGCCGGTATTGATAGTGGAGTTGTTTTTTACGAATTTTTCCTTCCGTGCGAAGTGACTGCCGCTGAAAGGAATAGAGAAGTAAAAATAGCTATTTTCGACCCGACTTATTTTGTTCAGATCTTATGGGCATCGGAAAACCCCTTTTGCTTTAAAGATACTTCTAATATAATGTTAAGCTATGAAGTTTTCGAAGAAGAAGAAAATTCTTATTATTATGGACAGATAATCCCTGAAGCCCTTAAAGTAAAATTCAGGAAGAAAGAATGAGAAGATTCTTTATACTGATGGGTTTGTTTTTTGTCTTTACTTCAGTTTTAACGCAGAACAATCCTTTTGTATCACAAAAGCAATCTAAGCTTGAAATAAAGGGAAAAAGAGAAGCAATTCGTTATCCAGGCTTTATGCAGAAATTCGTTAGAAAAATAGCACTTCTCCAACGGTCACTAAATAAACGACTCGCTGAGTTAACAAAGAAATTAAAAGAAACAGAATCAAAGAAAACACTCTTTATTATAATCTTTATTACGTTTATTTATGGTGTAATTCATGCTCTTGGACCCGGACATGGGAAAACTCTAACTTTTTCATATTTTCTATCAAATAAAGTAAATATCAAAAAGGGAATATTTGTGGGTTGCACAATAGGTTTCTTACATGCTTTTTCAGCGCTGGTTTTGGTGTTAATTTTATATTTTATTATTAAAAATTCCACTTTGCAAAACGTAGAAAGCATGAGTAGAGTGATGAAAATGATCAGCTATTGCTTAATAGCCCTTATAGGTTTGTTTTTGATAGTAAAAAATGTATTTAATATTAAGAGAAAAAGAGTAATTGAAGAGAAAGAGACTGGCTCTCTTAAGAGTACAAAAAGTATAATTCCTTTTTCCTTTGCAGTGGGATTAATCCCCTGCACGGGAGTTACGATAGTACTGCTTTTTTCATTATCCTTAGGGGTTTTAAAAATCGGAATAATTTCTACAATTTCAATGGCTTTAGGTATGGCAACTACAATTTCTCTTATTGGTATTTTCACTATATTTACCAAAGAGAATGTTATTAAGCTTCTTTCAAGAAAAAGTAAAATAGGGTTAGTTCTTCAGAAGGGTCTCTCTATAGTAGGAGGATGTTTGATTTTTTCTCTTGGAATACTTTTATTTCTGGGAGTTCTTTAATTGATTAAGGGTTTGGGGACGCTGCTTGATTAAGGGTTTGGGGACGCTGCTTGACTCTGTGACATTTATTATTATAATAGGGCCATGAGAATAGCAAGGGTTACATATAAAGGTGCATATCATCATGTGATGAACAGAGGTATATGGAATGAAGATATATTTCCTGATGATAGTGCAAAGAAATATTTTTTGAGAGTTATAAAAGAGAAAACAAAAATTCTTAAGACTAAGTTATTTGCATATTGTATAATGGACAATCACTATCATCTAATATTGCAGAACAGCTCGGGAAGATTATCAGAATTTATGAAACGTGTAAATGGTCAATATGGTATATATTACAGGAATAGGTATGGTGGAAAGGGATACGTATTCCAGGGAAGATTTAAATCTACTTTAATACAAGAAGATAAATACTTAGCGGTAGTTATTGTGTATTTATTATTAAATCCTGCAAATGCTAGTATTGTTGAAGATCCGTATAAATACAAATGGTCAAGTATCCATGAATACTTCACTGGTAAGAATTCAGATATTATAGACAATAAATTTGTTGAAGCAATATATAGAAATAAAATGGAAATGAATAAACTCCTTAATGATTGGTTGGGTAATGATATAATGATAAGAAAGACAAGGATAGGTTATATTATTGGCGATGATGATTTTATAGTGGAAGCGCACAAGAGATATGACAGAAGGAAGATAAAAGGAGAAACAAAGAGGATGAGGATAGATGATTATATATTTGATAGTGCTCCTGAAGTAATAAAACGATTTGAAGAAGAAAAAGGTATTAAGATATCTACAATAGATGTAAACACAAAGAAAGAAAAAAAACTACGATCAGAATTACTTGTAATATTAAAAGAAAAAGCAGGCTTAAAATACACAGAGATAATGAAATACCCAATATTCAAGTCTTTGAAATATTCTTCGTTAGGTCAAATATACAAGAGGACTAAATCAGTGAATTAAAGAGGAAAATCATAAAATGTCACAGAGTCAAGCAGCGTCCCTAATTAACCCTAAAACACTTGACATAATAAATTTTTTGAATATAATTAAGAATGAGTTTCAATTGCAGTTATGAATACTGAAAAGGATATATTTAAAGAGTATTTAATGGAAAGGGGATTAAAATTTACACCTGAGCGAGACGCTATACTTGAAGAAGTATTCGGAAAACATGAACATTTCGATGTTGAAAAGCTGTATCAGAGGCTAAACAGTAAAGGCAAGCATATTTCTCGTGCTACTATTTACAGGACAATTCCAATACTTATTGATAGTGGTCTTGTGAGTGAGGCAATGCGCTTCATGGATCGAATTTACTATGAACATACCTACGGTCACAAGCCTCATGAGCATATGGTCTGTACCAACTGCGGGAAGGTTATCGAATTCAACGATAAAAGGGTCGAAAAGATAATAGAAGAGATTACCAAAAATCATGACTTTAAATCCACCGAACATAAATTTGAAATTAAAGGATTTTGCAAGGATTGTCAGTAAATTTTTTTTATTAATAACTGCAATTGAGTCTCAATTAAAATAATAGGTAAATATAAAGAATTAGTTATTGAACAAGTTATTGTCAGTTATTTTGTTTGAAGAAGGAAGGAGGTAAAATGCATAGAAATTTTTTAACGATGGTTACGATTATTGTTATAAGTATCTTGCCACTTGGAGGTGTTTTTGCTGAAGAGACTGTTGGTTGTCCCCATGATATCGGTAAAGGTAAGCTCAAAATCCGGAACAAAGTGTCATATATTCAAGCCACAAAATGCTACTCTGATGAAGTGTGGAAGGCACTCCATGGTAGTTCACCATACTCAATAGATCATAACAAAATGGTAGATTTGCCTGAGGAATGGTACCAGAAAATAACCAATATAGGACTAGGATTAGAGTATGGAATCATTGATAGACTGAGTGTCGGAGTTTTTATCCCGTATGTGTTGAAGGACATGAAGAGACAAGTCTGGTCAAATGAAGAAAATGAACCTATTTGGAAGGAAGTAGAGGATAACGGTTTTCAAGATATGTGGTTTTCAGCTAAATACCTTGTATATTCAAAATCCCCTGGTTTGTTTGGTTTGGATTGGGAGGATGGTCTTTTCTTTGCCATTGGTTATAAACCTTTTATCAGTTCCGATGAGAAGATAAAAAATGGCATAGGAAGCGGAACAAATGATTTTAAATTTGTAGTTCTTTCTCATCCTCACTTTACTGAAAATTTCTTTCTCTGTAGTGATATCTGGTACCAATACAGAGGAAAAGTTAAAGCCATAGATGGTTTTAACAAATCAGAATGGGACATTGGAGATAAATTTGCATATCGTGCATTCTTCGGATACGAGTTCTATAACAACAGATTCGTTATAGTTGGAGGTCCACAGGGTTGGATTGCTGGTAGCAACAAAGACAGAAATGGAGAAGATGTTGAAGATAGTAAAACATATTCCCATGGGATAGTAGTAAAGTTCAGGTGGCAGCCATTTGGTAGTGAAGATGCAGGATCCATAGATCTTGGTGTGAGGATATCTTATGCAAATAAAACACCCCTTGCACCTGGTTTTGTACCAACTATTAGTGGTAGGATAAAATTCTGAAAATATAATGTGGGATAACATATAACATAGGGGTAGATGGCTTTGCTACGCTCCATCTAAATTGATTTCAACAATCTAGTGATACTATGCATAATTATGAACAAATACATCACTATCTATATGCATATTCGTTGTTCCGTTCGTTCCTGGCAAGTTTCGCTTCATCAGAATTATTACTTTGGTACTCACCTTGCACACCTAGCGGTGATAAATCTCGTGCAGCTTTCGTTTCTTAATCACTAAAATGGACGAAGTAATTGCTCTGACCGGGCTACCTTCGCGTATACACGTTATATTACATTTCAATTTATATCATATATTCAAATTTTACTTCTTTTAAAGCTACTTATCTTGTAATAATTATTGACTTTTTTAATTATCCCCCCTATATATAAGAATAAAGACTACAAAATAAAAGGAGGACAAGCTATGGCAGATAGAAATGGTATTCAAGATACCCACAATTATCACCTGGATATACCCATGAAGAACGAGTTATTTACATTGCGAGGCTCAAACTCACTGGATTGGGGGATGAAAAATCGATTATCGAATATATTTAATCCAGAGACCAACCGTACGGTGATGCTTGCCATCGACCATGGGTATTTTCTTGGCCCGACTACTGGATTGGAGCGGATTGATGTGAACATTGTGCCACTGCTCCCTTACGCCGACACCCTCATGTGCACGCGTGGCATATTGCGCTCAACCATCCCTCCAACCTTCACAAAAGGGATCGTCCTCAGATCAAGCGGTGGTCCAAGCATACTCAAAGAACTCTCAAATGAGGAGATCGCCGTTGATATCGAAGATGCAATCCGCTTGAATGTTGCTGCACTTGCAGTTCAGGTGTTCATCGGAGGCGAGTTTGAAACCAAATCGATACACAATATGACACGGCTGGTGGACATGGGTAACCGGTATGGTATCCCTGTCCTCGGTGTTACTGCAGTAGGCAAGGAGATGAAACGGGATGCTAAATATATGCGCTTAGCAACTAGAATCTGTGCTGAACTTGGAGCATCATATGTTAAGACATATTATGTCTCTGAGGGATTCGAGACCGTAACCGCAGCTTGCCCTATCCCCATCGTTATCGCTGGTGGAAAGAAAGTTCCGGAACTCGATGCTTTAAAGATGGCCTACAATGCAATCGAGCAGGGAGCCTCTGGGGTTGACATGGGACGAAATATATTTCAATGCGAAGTCCCCAGTGCAATGATCCAAGCAGTGAGAAAAGTCGCTCATGAGAACATGTCACCTGAAGAGGCATACGAAGTATATCAGACCTTAAAAAAAGAAAAAAAATAAGAGAGACAGTCTATGCCAGCCAACAAAGCCTTTAATCTACTCAAAGAATATTCGCCAACTCTCAGTGTTGGGATAACATCAGCTGACCTTCTAAACATTGGCTCTGAGATAGCAATACTTGAAGGAACAGATATAAAAGTAATGCATTTTGATGTTATGGACGGATGTTTTGTACCAAGAATGACAGTAGGACCACCGTTTATAAAGGCAGTGAAAACAGAGTTGCTTAAGGATGTTCATCTGATGATTCAGGACCCAGAGGGAAAGGTTTGGGAATATGTAAATGCTGGAGCCGATATCATCACTGTTCATGTGGAATCTTGTGATGACATTCACCCAGTTCTCCGGGAACTCGGGACTATGGAAAACAAAAACGACCCTGATAGAAGACTAATAAGAGGCGTCGCACTCAACTCCGATACGTCGGTTGAACTGCTTAAACCCTTGCTCGACGATATTGAGATGATTGTAATCCTTGCTGTAAATCTTAAAATAAAAGGATTCCCTTTCTTTGATTCCTTCGGGGATAAATTTAAAGAAGTTAAAGAAGTGGTTTCTGATGCAGGTAAAGAAATCCTTTTATGTATTGACGGCGGTGTTAAAAAGAATAATATTTCTGAGTTCGCTAGAGTTGGGGCTGATATTTTGGTCAGCGGAAGTGCAATATTTGATGGAAAGGATCCAGTGGAAAATATCCGATTCATGCTAAATGAAATAAAATCCCAGAGAGATTAGGAAATTTAATGAAAGACAGATGGTCACAGGATAAAGCATCAGAATTTATAGCTAAATATGGTAAAAAATGGGGAGAGGATCTGGCTTTCCGAACCTACACAAGTAGACTGATTGGAGCGGAAAAGGACCTTGTACTTCATGGCGGTGGAAATACATCGGTTAAAGGAACATTTACCAATATCCTTGGTAAACACATCCCAGCAATCTTTGTTAAGGCATCGGGAGGTGACCTTTCAAATATTGAGCCGGAAGGGCATACTGGACTAGACCTTGATTACCTCAAGCAACTACAAAATCTAAAAAAACTTTCTGATGAAGATATGGTTAATGAACTATTAACACACCGTTTCAACGCAGAAGATAGAACTCCATCAATCGAAACACTGATGCACACCTTTATTCCCCCAAAATACATTGATCACACTCATGCAGATGCCATATTGGCTCTAACAAATCAGATTGACGGAGAAAAATTTGTCCGTGATGCATTAGGTAGCGATCTAATCATCCTGGAATACAACAAGCCTGGATTTGCGCTAGCCAAAGCCGCTGCGGAGGCATTTCGTGCCAATCCCAATAGCAAGGGCATGATCTTGATGAAACATGGACTACTTACCTGGGGTGAGACTGCCCGTGAATCCTATGGGAGGACCATTGAACTCGTGACAACGGCAGAAAAGTATCTAACGAAGAAAGCAAAAACCCCACTAAAAGTTAAGGTTACCACATCTCCCAGGGCGGCAAAGGAAAGGTATATAAAGGTTGCGTCAATCCTTAGGGGACTTCTAGCAATACCAACGGGAAATGCTGATTTTCCGTACAGACGTTTTATCATTCGACCTCTAATAACAAAAGAAGTTCTCAACCTTGTTGATTCAGACAGGGGAAAGGAAATCGCATTGACACCACCCTTGACTGCTGACCACTTGATCAGAACCAAGTCTCTTTCGCTTTGGGTCGACGCTCCACAGTATGATGATGAAGAAAAATTGAGGAAACAAATCTCCAATGCAATAACTGAATATGCGAAGAAATATGATGCATATTTTGAACGTCATTTCAAAAGAATGAAAACTGGACTCAATCGTTTTGATTCAATGCCACGAGTGATTCTAATGCCTGGGTTAGGAGCGATATGCGCTGGCAAAGATGTCGTAGAAGCCGATATAACGAGAGATATCACTGCCCAGACTTTGGCTGCTAAGATAAAGATTGCTAAAATGGGAAAGTATGAAGGGCTAAGTGAAGAGCATCTCTTTGATATGGAATATCTTAGCCTACAACATGCAAAACTTGGCCGGGAAGATGAACTTCCTCTTAAGCGTTGCGTTGCACTGATTACAGGTGCAGCAGGGGCGATCGGGACTGGGATTTGCGAGATGCTCCTTGAAAACGGGTGTCATGTGGCTGTTGCAGATTTGCCGGGTGATAATTTGAATTCATTAGTAAAAGAATTTAAAGTGAAATATGGAGAACAAGCCATTGGAGTTGGCCTTGATGTAACTGATCCGAAGTCAGTTGCCAAAGGTTTTGATCTGGTCATTCACACTTGGGGTGGTATTGACCTGGTGGTGTTGAATGCTGGCATTGCACATGTTTCTTCACTTGCAGATATGGAACCCAAGGCCTTTCGGAAATTGGAACAGGTAAACGTTGAAGGTACACTCCACATCCTTTCCGAATCCTCACGACATTTTAAAGTCCAGGGAACAGGAGGTGATATTATCGTTATATCCACTAAGAATGTCTTTGCACCAGGTGCAAAATTCGGGGCATACAGCGCTACAAAGGCAGCAGCGCATCAACTGGCTCGGATTGCAAGCCTAGAACTTGCAGAGATGGATGTGAGGGTCAACATGGTGTCTCCTGATGCAGTATTTGCCCACGGTAAGCGTAAATCCGGACTATGGGCTGAAGTTGGACCCGACCGTATGCGAGCAAGAGGTTTGGATGAGAAGGGTCTTGAGGAATATTATCAAAAGCGGAATCTGTTGAAGGCAAAGATAACCGCAACACACGTTGCGAAGGCAGTATTATATTTTGCAACTCGAAAGACGCCGACAACGGGTGCAACCATCCCGGTGGACGGAGGTCTCCCAGATGCAACCCCGAGGTAATTATCGTGAAACGATTTTCTCCTACTCTGTTCCCAATAATTTTGTCTCGATAGTTTGGCGACCACAGCGGGTTCGAATTTTCTCAACCATTGGTGTGCATCTTGTTTTTTTTAGTAAGAACGATTCCAATATACGCCATATTGAAAAGCCAAAATTTTTCCAAAATTTTGATATTTTAACAATTTGCTTTAGCTTTCTTGCCTGAGTTGAGAAATCATGAATGCAAACAATAGTAAACATGCTTTCGTAACATTCTTAATGTTAAATGACAGTTACCTGCCAGGAGCTTTAATGTTAGCTTATGCATTAAGAAAACAAGAAGTTAAAGAGGATATAGTTTGCATGTACACGGAAGATATTACACCAAATGCTCAATTTGCCCTTAATTTACTATTTGACTACACTGTTCTTGTTGAAAAGATTTATATACCGCACAAGAGAAGACAGAAAAGACAGGACAGACCCTTTATGTTTACAAGACTAAATGCGTTAAGATTAGGGCAAGATGGCGATCTAGATTATGATTACACCAAGATAGTTCTCTTAGATGCAGATGTGTTACCAATTAAAAATTATAGCGATCTTTTCAAGCTAAAAACTCCTGCAGGAATTATTAACGAGGATAAATCGCACTTCGTCAATACAGGAGAACATAACAAATTACTAAAAGGAGACAAATGGATTTGGCATGAAGTTTATGACAAGTTTTGTCCACATGGACATAAAATACCAAAGGAATTTACCGATAGAGTTAAAACCGATTTCTCTAACATGGGAATTAATGGCTCACTGTTTGTTATTCGGCCATCAATGCATGAATTTAAAGAGATAATGCGAGATATAGAAAAACCCGAGATAAAAAAGTTAGTTTGTGATTTGTTCGACTGGCCTGATATGCAGTACCTAGCAATGAAATGGTCAGGAAAATGGTATAGCGTAGATATCAAGTATAGTGGATTTAATGGTTATCCAAATTTAACTGTATTGAATGGCACTCACTTTGCCGGTATTAAACCCTGGTATCTTAAAAAAAATCCCAGGATGATGAAGAGGTGTAGTAGATTTGAAGATTTTAAGTATTGGTTTAAAAAATATAATGGAATGTTAATCGAATATCCCAAATTAAAAACAGTCGAAAAGTTGCGGACCCTCCTGAGAGATATCAGACAGATCAGCATGGATAGTTTTCAAAGCACGAAAGCCTAGATCGCCTGAAAAGCAAGAAACAAGTATAAGGTAAAAATATGGGAGGATATAGAAACAATATATTAGATGAGTTGTTGAATCTTATAGATCAAAAGCATAATCCTTGCATTGTAGGTTTAGCCCCGGTGATTGATTAAATACCTGACTATATAAAAAGAAAGAGAAAGACTATGACAATTCTTTCGAAACTGTTCGCGATACAATTATAGAATTCAATAGATTGGGTGAAAGAGAATATTCTTCGGTTGGAGCTGTAGTAGGGGCAACGTATCCCCAAGAAGCAAGAAAATTGAGGGAAATTATGAGAAAAAATATATTTTTAGTTCCAGGATATGGTGCTCAAGATGGGAAAGCTGAGGATGTGATTCCTTAAGAGTTTTATCAAGCATCTAGAAAAGCAGCAATAGACATGAGAGATAATATAATTAAGGTCCTAAAACAACATAATAAGTTGCCTGAGTGGTGAAATTTGGGACTGGCTTCGGCACTTCGTAAACACGCAAGCCGTTACGCAAAAGCCTGAACTACTTTAATAAGCAAAGCAGGAAGTTTCCGGCGACAAGATGTATAGGAGGGATGAATAATGGAAAATATAGAGATAATTGATACAAATGCAGAAAATATTCTTAAATACGGGGTTTGCGGGTACAAAAATATTAAGAGAGACGGATATCCAGAAAAGATTGAGTGGCTAAAGGACCGCTACCCAGAATGCATGAAAATAAAATCATTATACTCCAATAAAGATGGAACTCAGGGTATGATTGAATACATTCCAGGTGAATATTTTTGGAGACCAGTAAAGGCAAGTGGATATATGTTCAGTCACTGTATCTTTGTTGGCTTTAAACGCGCTTATAAAGGAAAAGGGTATGGTTCGCTTTTGGTAGATGAATGCCTGAAAGACGCAAAAAGGGGAAATATGCATGGAGTTGCAGTGGTGACTCGCAGCGGGGCATTTATGGCGGGTAAGGAACAAAAGAGAGGGGAAAATTATGAAAAAAGAAGAAGTTATTGAACAAAGGTCAGCATCAGTAAATAGGTCTATATACCCCCAAATGGGCAGGATATCCGAACCCATTTCGGATATAAACGAATTATATGTAATTTTCGCCCTGCAGGAATGAATCAATATGAGAGCTGAGTTTCAGATATTGGTAATTCCGTTTGTGATCGGCGAAAACGAAAAGCTGGAAGTAGCCGTTTTCAAAAGAAAAGACGAGGGATATTGGCAATTCATAGCTGGCGGTGGTGAGAACGATGAAACAGTACTCGAAGCAGCTCAGAGAGAAGCATATGAAGAAGCAGGAATCGCAAGAGATAGCAAGCACTTCAAGCTTGATACTATGGCAATGATTCCAAAAAGCCACTTTCGTGATCATAAGAGTAAGACAGGTCTCTATGTCATTCCTGAATATTGCTTTGGAGTATTGATAGAAAACAAGGCTTTGCTTCGTTCGGGAGAGCATTCCGAGTATTCTTGGGTGAGCTATGAAGAAGCCATGGATTGCCTTAGGTATGAGAGCAACAAAACGGCATTGTGGGAGTTGAGAGAAAGAATAAGAGACAGGAGTATAGCAGTTCATTGAATAGGAGACACTATCAACTGCCAAGTAGTCGAATTGAAATGAGGGCGAAAACTACACATAACAGCGTGTATCTGGTTCGGGCTATGCACTCACCGAAATCGCCTTCGGCGACTTCAGATACGCTCGGGACGTTATCTGCAATTCAATTCAATTGGAGGAAATAGTGATGAAAAACAAAATCAAAATTGGAATTATTATCTGTGACCGTTACCATCGGTGCGCTGGAGGCAAATGTCTTAGATCTTTCCATAATAGAGAAGGGGGATTTAGCATTTATAGAGAGAATGAGGAATTAGAATTGGTTGGATATACTACTTGTGGTGGTTGTCCTGGTGGAAACGTCGAATATGCTCCTGAAGAAATGGTAAAGAATGGAGTGCAGGTCATTCATTTTGCCACTGGATTGGTTGTCGGATATCCTCCATGTCCTTATATAACATATTTTCATGACTTCATTAAGGTAAAATATGGAATTGAAGTAGTTATTGGGACGCATCCAATTCCTCAGAAATACTATAATGTGCATACAAAGTTGGGGACATGGGATTCTCCAAAATGGAAAGAAATTATTCAGCCTATATTAGCGAATGAGAAAACTCGATTGTCTTATGATTGATAGGCAAATGTGAAAAAATTTATGATTAAACAGCAGATACGCTATGGACTTCGCCCTTGCCCTACGGGACATTGCTCCCTACGGTCGCAACTTCGTATACGCTGGAAACGTTATACATAAGTGTATCCAGGTTGTCTGTTCTCTATAACTTTTGCCTATCATGACTCCTGAATAATAGAGGTTAATTCGATGAAGCTTGATTCATTGGAACAGACGATTCATTAGTTAATCAAAATCAAAAGAGGGGGAAAATATGAATATTATAGTAATTGTGGCAGATAGTCTTAGGGTAGATCACTTGGGATGCTATGGGAGCTCGGTTAAAACTCCTAATATAGACAAACTAGCTACGGACAGTGCGGTATTTGACCAAGCTTACTCAGAGAATTTACCAACGTTACCATGTCGCACAGCATGGTGGACCGGCCGATATCTGTTTACCAAGCGCGGCTGGCAACATTTTGAACTCAGAGATTATCTTCTCGCTGAGGTTCTGTGGGACAAGGAATTCACTTCAGCATTAATTACCGATACCTATCACATGCATAGGCCTGTGTACAACTGCGGCCGAGGTTTTGACACTGTCTCGTGGATTCGGGGGCAGGAGTATGACCCTTGGATTACCGATAAAGACATCAAAGTGGATTTGAGCAAGTTCCACCGATTACGAGGGGATGAAAATGATTCCCTTTGGAAAGATCACTTCACCCAGTACCTGCGGAATATCTCCTGGTATAAGACGGAGGAAGACTACTGTGTGGCCCGGGTAGTCAAGGAGGCTATACACTGGCTGGAACGTGTAACCCAAAAGCAAAAGGACAACTTGTTTCTATGGGTTGACTGCTTTGACCCTCATGAACCTTGGGATCCTCCCTCTCCGTACCGCGAGATGTACGATCCTGACTATCATGGACAGGAACTCATCGATCCGGTGCCTGGTCCTGTCGAGGGATATATGACTGAGGAAGAACTCAAGCACACACTTGCTCTGTATTCCGGAGAGATTACCTTTGTGGACAAGTGGGTAGGAATCCTCCTTGAGCGTATCAGGGAAATGGGGTTGTACGACAATAGCCTGATCATGTTCACCAGCGACCATGGCGAGCCGTTCGGTGAACATGGGATTATTCGGAAAGCACAGCCTTGGAACTATGAGGAATTGGCTCACATACCATGGTTGATTCGCCATCCCCAAGGTTTGGGGAAAGGCAAAAGGTTTTCGGGTCTTGTTCAGCCGCCGGATCTGATGCCCACTGTTCTGGAAGCGCTTGGAATTTCCACAAAGCTCACTTTGCCTTATTTGGCTCCTATCAAGCATACTTTCCCGCAGGATATCGTCACAAGTAAAGCTGAGAGCAAACTCACCGGACGTAGTCTACTCCCAATCCTTACTGGTGAAAGAGAATCTATACGGGATTTTGCTGTGACAGCACATTATGGAGCACAGTGGAGTATTCGCACAGAAAATTGGTCATATCTTCTCAACATAAAAGGAGAGAAACAGCCGGAACTTTACAACCGAAAGACAGACCTGAAAGAACAGAATAACCTTTGGGAATCAAATAAGAGGGTGGGTGATGAACTTGAACTTTGTCTGAGGCGCTTCGCAGAGGAAGTGAGCTGAATTGTGCAAAATATGAGATTTGGAGACAGTGCTTACATTTTTGCAATAATAATTTCCTTATTTTTCACCCTGGCATTGTTTTTATCTCCCTCTAACTGTACCACTGGATTTTTTCCGACCAAAGGTGGCGCTTATTGACTTTCCTTTATCTTATTATATAATCAGCGAGTGAAATGCCCAAAAATTGTGCACATAAAAATTCTTAAAAGAAGGTAAATGCAACGGCAGATAAGAAAACAGACCTGGCAGGACCAGGTATTGGTGACTATAACAAGCTGGAGAAGATCCTGCCTCAGGATTATAACTCTCTGCTAACACCAAAGGAAACGATGAAGGCGCTCTTTGCAATAAAAAACTACATTGAGGAGAATCTTTGCAAGGAACTCAATCTAATGATGGTTCAGGTTCCCTTGATTGTGAATGTAGAGAGTGGCGTGAATGACATGTTGGATCGCGATGGCTCACGTACCCCAATCCAGTTCCACTGTGCAGGAACTTTTCCCCCAGTTAAAGACAGATAAATATCCAAACCTGCCCAAGGAGCTTACTTTCCTCCATGCGGAAGATATTCTTGATATGTACCCTGATCTGCCACGTAAACAGCGGGAGACAGAAACCTTGAAGAAATATCCTGCTATCTTAATATATGGAGTAGGTTGGCCACTCAAGGACGCTTGCTTATTCGCCATTCATCTTCCACCATAAATTTGACCAGATTGAATGAATATATTTTGGGGAGGGCGAGGGTTTAAATGAGCAAGAAAGAAAATCATAAACAAGATTTAGGTAATTTCTTTGATGAATTTCTCAAAACAGGTGATGATAGGGCAATCATCGAATACCTTGTTTCAAATAGCAATCTTCCTGGAAGGAGAGCAAATTTGGAGTTGCCTGCAGTATTTGCTGAGCTAATTGAGGATTATTTTACAAAAGATCCTGAAAGACTGTGGAATTTATGTTTAAAATTAATCGATATCTCTCCAGATGAAGCACCAGTAGACAATCCAAAGGAATTCCCATCCCTTTGTGGAGCTTGTGCCATAGGGGCTAGTGGCTCAGTCTCTAAAGCATTTTTCCAAAAAGCATTTTCTTACTTAGAAGAATTGGCAAATGATTCAAGATGGAAAATAAGAGGATTCCTTCCAAGAGGTCCATTCATTGTAATCTTAGCAGCATCAGGATTCTTATTCCTCATATGCTGGCTTCTATCATGTAGAGTGGTGGATAAGACTCAAATTAAATGAATCAAAAAGATATTAAATATTCACTGAACAAACAGATGACAATTGGTATTTTAACCGTTCTAGTAATAACTAATGCCAGCTGGTTCGCTATCTCAAAACACTCAGGTTCATTCGTAGGGTTAATCTTCTATGCGTTTATTGCTTTTATATGCTGGCGAAGAAAGCGTTTCCAGGCAGGCATCATTGGCGGAATAATCGGATTAGTAATTCACATCTATGAGCTTTTATTTCAAGGTTTATCAGGATTTACAAAATTTGAATCAGGTCTATTTTTTATAAATCTGATTTTACCAATTCTTCTAATATATTTCAGTTACAAATCTTACAAGAAATTTAGAAATATCTAATTAACAAAATTCTCTATTTTTTCTCATCCTTAATGACAGCTTGACTTTTAATGTTTCCATATTAATTTAGCTGAAGTTTAAAAGGAGGAATATAATATGTATAAAAGGCATATTTTTATAATAGTTCTCTTTATACTTGCTACTTCAAGCCTGTTAATCAATAGATGTGGTACAAAATTACCACCAGAGCAATGTACAGGGAGAAATTCGAAAATAATGCTTATAGCTTTAGATTTGAATAGTAAAACTTAATTGTTTTAAATCTTCAAAAAGGAGGAGGAAGGTTTGAAAAATATAAAATCTAACTTTTTAATCTTACTTTTAATATCCGTAATTTTTATAAATGTTATTCCTCTTTTCGCAAAACAAGAAAAAGGAGAATCCACAATGGAAAAACAAGCTGAAGCTCTTGAAAAAGCTACATTTGCTGGCGGTTGTTTTTGGTGTATTGAAGCAGCTTTTGAAGGATTAGAAGGTGTTTTTAAAGTCGTTTCTGGATATACAGGAGGGCATAAAGAAAATCCAACTTATGAAGGAGTGTCAACAGGTAAAACCGGGCATTATGAAGCTGTAGAGATTTTGTATGACCCATCTAAAATAACATACAAAGAACTACTTTCTATATTCTGGAAGATTATAGACCCAACCGACCCGGAAGGTCAATTTGCTGATAAAGGTTCACAATATAGAACAGCAATCTTCTATCATAATGAAGAACAAAAACGCTTGTCTCTTGAGTCAAAAGAAGAGTTAGAGAAATCAGGAATATTCGGAAAACCCATCGTTACTGAGATTATAAAATTTATTAAATTCTATTCAGCAGAAGAATACCACCAGGATTACTACAGGAAATGTCCGGTTAGGTATAGCACATATAAATTTTCTTCAGGCAGAGAACAATTCTTAAAAAAAGTATGGGGTGAAAGCATAAAAAAGGAGGATTCTAAAAATATAACCGAATATAAAAAACCACCTAAAGAGGAACTTGAGAAAAAATTAACAGCTTTACAATATAATGTCACACAGGAAAATGGAACAGAACCCCCATTCAACAATGAATACTGGAACAACAAGAGAGAAGGTATTTATGTTGATATAGTATCCGGAGAAGTTCTTTTTAGTTCCCTTGATAAGTTTGATTCGGGCTCTGGATGGCCAAGTTTTACGAAACCTCTTGAAGAAGAAAACATTATTGCAAATATGGACACAACCTATGAAATGAAACGGGTAGAAGTAAGAAGCAAACATGCTGATTCTCACCTCGGGCATCTTTTTGAAGATGGAGTGGAGCCTACTGGACTCCGTTATTGTATAAATTCAGCTGCTCTTCGTTTTATCCTAAAGGAAGATTTAGAAAAAGAAGGATATGGAGAATATAAGAAACTCTTTATGAAATGAAATAAGGAGGTAAAAATGGAAATAAAACTTGATGGAAAATTAGCTTTTATCACTGCTTCTTCAAAAGGAATAGGTTTCGGTGTTGCAAAAGTTTTAGCAAAATCTGGAGCAGATGTAATTCTACTCTCAAGAAATGAAGAAAACCTAAAGAAAGCTCAAAGTATGATTGAAAAGGACACTGGAATCAAACCTCGTTATGTTGTTGGTGATTTATCAAAGCGTGATGATTTGAAAAGAATAGTAAAAGAGATTAAAAACACAGGTGATCTTGATATTTTCTTCTTTTCTACAGGTGGACCAAAAGCTGGTTTTTTTATGGAAAAAAGCATGGAAGAATGGGAGGAAGCTGTTAACCTATTGCTTTACTCCGCTGTGTTTTTAAGTAAAGAATTCCTACCAGAAATGAAAGAAAAGAAATGGGGAAGGATTATATATTCTACCAGTGTTGCAATAAAAGAGCCAATTCCAAACATAGCTTTAAGTAATGTAGTCAGGATTTCAATGGCTGGGTTAGTAAGAACTCTGGCAAAGGAAGTGGGAGAGCATAAGGTTACTGTAAATGGTATAATGCCAGGTATAATAAAAACAGATAGAATGATTCAATTATCTAAAGATAAAGCAGATAGGGAGGGAATAACTACTGAAGAAGCCCTGGGTGATTATGTAAAACCAATCCCATTAGGTAGATTAGGAAATCCCGAGGAAATAGGATATATGGTTGCATTTTTGGCAAGTGAATATGCATCATACATAAATGGTGCAATGATACCTGTGGATGGGGGACGACTCAATTCAGTCTTCTAATATAAAAATATTCGACTTATTCTGTATATAAATATTTATACGAAATTCTTCCCTTTAGCAGTAAAGACGTTATATTTATTTTATGCCTAAAGAAGGTTTATATTATGCATGCAAATTTCACAATAGCAGTTTGTGATATACTTGGATTCAAAAACCTTGTGAATAATACACCACTAAAGAAGGTTGTAAACGATGCCTTAGGTTGGTTTCAAAAATCACTTTGTCATTCTATATATAAAAATAATTTCCCGGATGATATCCCATCTTTAAAAGAACTCCAAAATCAAAGTAATTTAGGTGTGGCTTGGTTTTCAGACACTGTTCTACTTTATACAAAAAAAGACACAAACGAATGTTTGCAAGCATTATTATCAACACTCGGTTGGTTATTATTTGAAACAATAATTGAGGGTACTACAAGAATTAGATGTGGCATTTCTTATGGTAAAGCATATATAAATTCTGAAAATTCTATTTATTTGGGAACTCCCATTGTTGACGCATATCTTCTTGAAAAAAAGCAAAAGTGGTCTGGAGGGGCTTTTACAGTTGATGGCTTAAAACGTCTGCCAGATATAGCTAAGAGTGGCAAATATGTATATGAATGGTATATTACACCCTACAAGGTTCCTTTAAAGGATCAAAATTTCGACACTTTTGCCATTGATTGGACATTAAGTTTTCACACCCCTGGTCCAAATTTTCTTCAGTGGTCAGAAGAATCTCAAGAGCCAAAACCAGACGATTGGGAAAAGCACCCAGATATTTGTGAAAAATGGAAAAACACTAAAGAATTCCATGATAGAGTATGCCATTTCTGCAAGAAAGATGAATAAACTTCCAAAAATGTATACTAAACTCGTATCTTGGTGGCCAATTCTTTCAGCTCCTCCCGATTATGAAGAAGCAGAAAATATCTTCAAAAATGGCTAAAGAAGATTTTGATTTTGAAAAATATTGGTTAGCTAAATTCTCTAATTTTTTAGGAAAAATAGCAGGCAAAAATATTCAAAATAAAATAATGAAAGGAAGTGAAGGACTTTCTGATAATTCAAATCGTGAAGAAGTAGTTAAATGGTCTAAAAAGGCAATTGAAAAATTGGATTCTCTTGTAGATGAGGAGACGCGAATAGAGATAATGACTAACTGTGCCTGTCAGTCCCCAAAATCTGATTTACAGGAGATAAGGGAAAAATATGAGGAGGCTAAAGATATTGATTTAGTTCATCAAAAGCTATTAGAAAAATTCATATCATTTCTAAAAGATCCTTTAAAATTAGATGACGAGCTTATTAAAGATATAATAAACCGTGGATGGGGTTTGGCCGGAGTTAAGAAAGGAAATACGATTATTACCACAAAGATTCCTAAGAGTGACTATCCTACCCAATATATGAAAGAGAAGGATCCAGAAAAAAAACGAGCATTATATTGTCATTGCCCGAGAATTCGAGATGTATTAAAAACGCCCGATATAAAAATATCTCCACCCTATTGCTCTTGCGGGGCTGGGTTTTATAAAGGTATATGGGAAGAAATTCTAATCGGCTCTCGGATTCACTCTGTGGAATAGGGTGCATTGAAGCCAGCGCCCTTATTCCACAGGGCAAGCTCCCGTGAGATTAAAATCTCACAAAGTTGGCCGTTCCTCCTCCGAGACGCTTTGCTTAACAGGAAGGTCCGTAATAATTATGCTAAACTCCCTCATGGACCTTTTTCGAATGTGCCATTTATTCACAGTAATCATATTTACCTGGAAGGTGGCTTGACTTTTGATTTCTATATTATATACATAACTCAAATGAGTGTATAATGTTGGAGGAGAAATGAGTAAGAACGATTTAACTCGACCATCTAATTTTATTAAAGAGATTATCAGCGAAGACTTAAAGACAAATAGATATGATGGAAAAGTTCATACACGGTTTCCACCAGAACCGAATGGCTATCTACATATTGGTCATGCGAAGGCCATCTGTATTAATTTCGTTATTGCAGAGGAATACAACGGTCCTTGCAATCTTCGATTCGATGATACAAATCCGATGAAAGAAGAACAAGAATATATAGATTCCATTAAAGAGGATATAAGATGGCTTGGATTTGATTGGGAAGATAGAGAGTATTATGCATCCGACTATTTTGAAAAACTCTATGAGTATGCTATTAAATTAATCAAAAAGGGTAAAGCGTATGTCTGTGATTTGAGTGCAGATGAAATAAGAGAAACCCGTGGAACATTAACTAAACCTGGTAGAAATAGCCCTTATCGTAATCGTTCTGTTGAAGAAAATCTTGATTTATTCGAACGTATGCGCGCTGGTGAGTTTCCTGATGGTTCTAGAACTCTCCGTGCAAAGATTGATATGTCCTCTGGAAATATAAATATGCGGGATCCAGTTATGTATAGAATACTTAGAGCAACACATCCCAGGACAGGGGATAAGTGGTGTATTTATCCAACTTATGATTTTACCCACGGTCAGTCCGATTCCATTGAAGGAATAACGCATTCTTTATGTTCAATTGAATTCGAGGACCATCGTCCTTTATATGATTGGTTTTTAGATGAGCTGGAAATACACCATCCAAGACAAATTGAATTTGCGCGTCTATATCTAAATTACACAATCTTAAGAAAACGTAAACTTATTAAATTAGTAGAGGGTGGATCTGTAAATGGATGGGATGACCCGAGAATGTTAACACTATCAGGTCTCAGAAGACGTGGGTATACACCTGAATCAATTAGAGATTTCTGTGAGCGAATTGGAGTAGCAAAAAGTGAAAGTGTTGTTGATATTGCATTTCTTGAACACTGTCTCCGCGACGATTTAAACAAACGTGCACAGAGGTATTTGGCTGTGTTACATCCGCTTCGCGTTGTAATCGAAAACTATCCTGAGGATAAAGTAGAAGAACTGGACGCAATAAACAATCCAGAAGACCTCAGTATGGGAACAAGGAAGATTCCATTTTCAAGGGTTATTTATATTGAACAGGATGATTTTCGAGAGGAGCCTCCAAAGAAATTTTATCGTTTGGCTCCAGGTCGTGAGGTAAGACTTCGATATGCTTATTTTATAAAATGTGTTGATGTAATAAAGGATGAAAAAGGTAATGTAGTCGAACTACGCTGCACTTATGATCCGAAGACAAGAGGTGGCGATGCCCCAGATGGTAGAAAACCAAAAACTACACTACACTGGGTAACAATTGACCACTCTATTAGAGCTGAGGTTAGACTATATGACCGACTCTTCACAAAAGTAAATCCAGATGATGTTGAAGAGGGTAAAGATTTCACATCAAATATAAATCCGAATTCCTTAGAGATAATAACTCCGTGTTACGTTGAGCCAACTCTAAAAGATGCAGAACCAGGTGACAGATTCCAGTTTGAAAGATTGGGCTATTTCTGTGTCGACCCTGACTCAACTAACTTGAAACTTGTATTTAATAGAACTGTTCCACTAAAAGATACCTGGGCAAAGATCGAAAAAGCACAAAGAAAAGAGTTGGAATAGTAATATATAGAATGATACAGTAGTATATATAGAAACAATGTTTTTTATCTGGTTTGGAGTTTGCTTTGTATGTTATATAATACGGACAGTATTCAATGTTCTAAAATATAAAAGGAGCCCATTAGCAGAAAACAAGAAAATTGTAACTTCAATATTCATTGCTATGGGCATTCTCTGGTTTTCATGGTTTCAGATGTGTTTTATAGATCCGATTAAACTTAACATTCCTAATGGGATTAGATATATTGGTCTTTTATTATTTTTAATAGGGGTTTTTCTCTTTATCTTCTCACATATAAAGCTAAAAGGATTTGAAGATAAGGGTGAGTTGATTAAAGGGGGTATCTATTCAAAAATTAGGAATCCAATGTATTTAGGGTTCATAATATGGATTATTGGTTTTCCGATATTCACAAAAAGTCTTATTACACTTGCCTCTTCTGCTATATGGATATCACATATTATTTATTGGAAGGTATTAGAAGAAAAGGAGTTAGAGGAGAAATACGAGAAGTATGCGGAATATAAAAAGAAGATATGGTTTTAGTGTTGTTCAGAAATTCAGATACGTTCAGGACTTTAAACCGAACTGCTATAGCTGAATATGGAAATAATAAGGAAAGCAACAATAACTGATTTAGAAACAATCACTGAAATATATAATGATGCAATAATTAATACAGTTGCAACTTTTGATACCCAACCAAAAACATTGAAAGAGCAGAAGGAATGGTTTAGAAGTCATGACTCCAAGCATCCAATATTAGTTTTAGAAGAAGGTCCCAATATCCTGGGATGGGCATCTTTAAGTGAATGGTCAGATAGATGTGCATATTCTCTTACAGCAGAAATTTCATTATATATAAAGAAGGAATTTAGAGGAAAAGGATTTGGGAAAAGACTTTTAGAAGCTATTCTCCAAGAAGGCAGAGAGGTTGGACTCCACACTGTAATAGCAAGAATCGCAGAAGGTAATGAAATCAGTGTTCATCTTTTTGAGTCTTTTGGATTTAAGCAT
>CAYZBF010000003.1:92696-107286 GCA_964476585.1 uncultured bacterium
GCTCCTACTTCATCAGTATGACATCTCAAACACTCAAAAGTTATATCACAATTAGAGACTGTCCCAAAGTTGTATGATACATTACAAGGCCAAATCTTATTTCAAACCTTAATGCTCGGTAATATCATTCAGAAATCGCAGTCAATTTCACCCAGCTCGCCCTGTGGAATAGATATCTCTACCTGCTGTTCTTCTATTCCATTGGGCGAGGAAATTGCTGCTCCCGCTCTCGGACCTGTCCCGTGGAATAGAGTGCTTTGAAGCAAAACTTATTATTCCACGGGATGAACTCCCCTTGTTTTCCAAAGAAAACAAGGAACCATGCCCGCCTGCCCCATATAATAGAGAGCAACGAAGTGAATTTCTTATTACACGGGGCGAGCCTGTGAGGGGGTTTCTGAATGACACCACCTCGCATTTATTAAAGGAATTAATAATTAAATGGGCTAAATTCGTAAATAATTCTAAATCATACAAATTTGGGGCAATGCCCGCAATTATATAAATGTGTTATCATTCCTAGCTCTTCCTTGCTTGGATTTATCTGAATGTTGGCTTGACATCTAATTTTCCTTCTATATACAATAAGTAAGTGGAATAAAACTACATGAGAAAAAGTTCAGAAGTTTGGTATCTCATTCAGAGGAAGGTATATCCGAAGTTAACTTCGGATATAATACTATGATGAAGATATACACAATTTCACCTTTCGTGGTAAACAAATTTACAGAAAGCAGTGGGGAGAAATATCTAAGAAATAAAGAGTGAAAAGTAGAAAAGGAGTAATGAGATGAAAGTTACAATGGTAATTCCATCATATTGGGCAAGAGAAAGTGACGTAGGTTACAAGAAAGGAGATGCTATCTATGACCATCCCACACCTCTTGATAGTGAAGGCACATTACTTAGAGCAATACAGAGTATAAAAATACTGAAAGATAAAGATTTCCAACTGGTAATAATTGCTGTTGCGACTGCAGAAGATATTGAACCCGAGGTTGAGAAAAAGGTTGCCAATATCATCAAAACAGCTTCTTCTATTACCGGGGTAGAAGTATTGCTATTCGGGTATTCTCATCTAAAGCAGATACATGATGTTTTGATTAGTGAGGGTAAAAATGATTATATCGAGCTTCTTCAACTCCGTGGATATTCCAACATTCGAAATCTATGTTTATTCGTTCCACATATCCTGGGTTCTGAACTATCGGTGCTCATTGACGATGACGAGGTATTTGAAGACCCTGAATTCATGACGAAAGCTAAAGAACATATCGGTAAAAATATTAAAGGAGAAATTGTAAACGCAGTTGCGGGATATTACCTCCAAGTTGATGGGGACTACCACATTAAAAAACACTTCCGCCCCTGGAGGAAATATTGGGACCAATATGACAGGATGAACGAAGCATTTGATAAGATTATTGGAACAAAGCCAAGGCTGAAGGAGACACCTTTTGTATTTGGTGGGAACATGGTTATTCATCGAAACCTTTTTACTTTCATTCCTTTTGACCCCAATGTCCCAAGAGGAGAGGATATAGATTTCTTGATAAATTCAAGGATGTTTGGATTTCACTTTTTCCTTGACAGTAAACTATCTATTATGCATCTTCCACCACCAAGGAAGCACCCAATCTGGATGCAGTTAAGAGAGGACATCAAGCGTTTTGTCTATGAGCGAGCAAAGATTGAGCATCAAAAAAATTTAAAAGGTATGACTAAAGTCCACCCTGAGGATTTTGATCCCTATCCTGGCAGTTTTTTGAAAAGAGACCTTGAGAAAAAGATCGAAAAATCATGTAAACTACTGTCTGAAGAATACCTTGCTAAGGGTGATAGAGAGGGAAGTGAAGAGGCATTAAATAATATTGCTCTTGTCAAAAATGATGCTGTATTGGAATACGACCCTTTTAAAAAGTTATGCGAGCTTCAAAAACACTGGCAGGAATTAATGGAATATACGCGCAAAAAAGAAATTCGCTTGAGTATAAGGAAAATTATTGAAGGAGGAAAAAGATTAGCCTGAATCTCCTGTTTCTCTCAAAACTTCTTCCCAGAGCAAATATCATAGGTGGGACTATCCTCATCTATCATAGAATTAAGAATCTGTCTTGATTCTTCCTACTGCAGCCAGAAACACATCGCCTATATAAAATGATTCTAATTCGAAAAGATACTTTTTGAACATCTTTTCAACATCTGAACTATCGAAATATCTCTTGTAAATAGTAAATTTGCGCCCATCATTCAATGTCCTTTCCTGGAATCCTTCCTTTTCTCGATACTGACTTCTTTTCTTGCTCCAGGCCGAGTCAATTAGCATAAATTGTGCACCTGGCTTTAGGATATTTCTTATTTTTTCGAAAAAAACCTCCTCCATTTCTAAAGATAAATGGCTTGCAAAGAAACCTGCAATCGCACTGTCAAACATTTGGTTTTTAAAGTCCAAAGAAAAGAAATCTCCCCGAATAAAATCACATTTAAATTTTAAACCCAATTCAATGATCCTTGTCTTGCATTCAGTAAGCATTTTCTCAGATTCGTCCACTAATGTCACTTTTTTGCAACTTTTCTCACAATAAGGTAGCCAGAATCCTGTTCCACAACCTACATCAATCAAATGTCCTCTACCAAATTTGGTAACTATTTTACCAATCTTTTCCACATCATTCCTGTAGGCAGCAGAGTCCGGAATAGCAGGACCCCTACCCAGATAAACTTCGTCATACTCTCTTGCTCTCTCATCATAGTATCGAATCAACTCATTCATATGATTATTATCCATTACTTCCTTATTAATTTATTCTCAATTGTCAGAATATCAATATAGAACACTTACTCCTTAATCCCTGCTTATCTTAAATTTCACACTTCCAATCCTTAAACTAAACTTCCGTCCTCGGTCCTCCATCATTCTCTTATGGAATTACTCAACTTAATATCTTGACATATATATATCGTGGATAATAATAATTTTAATAATGGAAATATCAATCAGGAGGTACTTATGGGAATATTAAATCCCGACAGTTTATCACTGACACTCGACGCGATAAATGATATTATTTTCTATAGACATTCCATTACAAATTCTGAAAGAAAAGAAGTTGCAAAATGGATAGCTGGTAGACAGGGGAAGCCTGGTTCTTATTCAAATATGTTTGCACCCACTGAGAGGGATTTTAAGGAAGGCATAAGGCTTTTTACCGGGGAAAGGGTTCACTCTAGTGCTGCAATTGGACATATACTTGGAGAAGAAGCATGTCGGACATTGATTCTCTTAAACTTAAAAGACGGTATTCAAGATGCACTAAAAAAAGCAACCCTTGGAATGATGAGTCGAATAGACCTATCTAAACGTACGCCGGGAATGTATTGTTGCGGAACATGCAGTGCCTCCCTCTGGAGGCATTTAGCAGTTGGTGGTCTTAAAGACCCCAAACGAAGATTAGAAAAAGGAATGAAAGCATTAAAACTACATCGTGACGGTAAGGGTAGATGGAGGAGCTTCCCATTTTATTATACACTACTTGCTTTAAGCGAAATTGATAGTCCATCTGCTATCCTGGAAATGCAATATGCTGCACCAATACTTTCGCGATTATTGAAACGAACTCCAAAAGACGATAAGATATCAGAGCGTCGAAGAGCATTAGTTGAAAGAATCCTGGAAAAGCTTTAATATTGCTAAAAATTATCAAATTGTAATGTATAAGGAGTTAATTATGAAAAAAGATTATCAAATGATAGCAGCTTGCGGACTGGTCTGTGATACCTGTGATATTCGTAAGGCATCAAATGATTATGAATTGGCAAAGAAAATTGCAGATTGGTTTAAAAAGGAATTAAATAAGGAGGTAAAGATTGAAGATATCCACTGTTCCTGGTGTAAGGGCGATAGGAAAAATCACTGGTCTCCAGATTGCTGGATACTCGAATGTTGCGTCGATAATAAGGGGTTAGAATTTTGCTATGAATGTGAGGAATTTCCATGCAAGAAACTAAAAGATTGGGCAAAAGAAAGCGAGGGATACACTAAAGCTCTAAATAGACTTAAAGAGATGCAAAGGAATGGAAAAGATATTACTTGAAGAGAAAAAAATAGTTGATAAAATTAAAGAAATGTCAAGAGTCAAGACCTGACCCCAATACGTGTAAAAAACTTGTCAAAGAGGAGAGTATTCACTCAATTCTCCTCTGCCCGGGATTTACACATAGAGATATTGCGGAGATAGCCGAAGCAGTTGGGGAAAATGTTGCTATTGCTGTAGCCAGAGGAGACGGTCCAAGCAGCAGGACTTCAAAGGAGATAATGAAAAGGGAAGGCTGGTTTTAAGAAAAAAGGAGTCAGTATGAAAAAGGTTATAGAGACTGATAAAGCCCCGGATGCAATAGGTCCATATTCTCAAGGAATACTGGCTGGTAAATTTCTATTTATCTCCGGTCAGATTGCCATAGTCCCCGAAACAGGTGAGCTAATAAAGGGGGATATAGAGAGGGAAACAGAGCTAATTCTTAAAAATATAAAAGCCATCGTGGAAGAGGCAGGTGGAGGAATAGAAGATATAGTAAAGACAACCATTTACATAACAGATATGGATAATTTCTCTACTATTAACGAAATTTATGGGAAATTCTTTAGTATTGAACCTCCTGCCCGTGCAACGATGGAGGTATCAAATCTTCCAAAGGGTGCGGATATAGAAATAGAGGCAATTGCAGTCCTGGATTAGGAATAACTTTCCCGTCCTATTTAACAGAAATATTGTACTTATCAAATGCCTTTTTAAGTCGGAGCCGGTATTCCCTGGCTACTCTCCACTGTTTTTGAGGTTGTGTTTTTATACGTGCCTTTATAACCATTGAGGATTCAGAGACGTTTTCAAGCCCAAATATCTCAATTGGTTCTAAGATGAATTTACCAAATTCCTTATCCCTGCGTAGCTCCTCGTCCACTTTCCTCATAATTCCTATAGCATTCTCAGGATCTTCTTTATAAGCTATGCCTATATCAAGAACACATGCTGACCAATCCTTTGTCCTGTTAGAAAGAGTTCTTATAGTGCCATTTGGAAATACATGGACAACTCCCTCAATATCTCTTAAAATAGTGGTTCGTAAACCTATTGTTTCGACTTTACCTTCGGTATTATTTATAACTGCGACATCACCCACTCTTATCTGATTCTCTATCAGGATAAATACACCAGATATGATATCTCTAACTAGACTTTGAGCACCAAAACTAACTGCCAATCCAAATATACCCAATCCAGTTAGAATTGGAGCAATATTGATATCGAGTTCACCAAGAATTATAATAATTCCTATCCCCCATAAAAGTACGAAAGCTATACGTGTAAAAACATTACTAATCGTAGTAACCCTTTTCTCTTCCCCTGCTGTTATACCTTCCCTCTTTATCGCCACACCTATAATAAATCTACTTAACTTATTCATATAGAAGCGGATAACAAAGTGTAGAACAATCAGGATGAGAAGTGTAATAAGTAACTCAGGGCCATTGGTAATCAATAATGACCTCAGGTTTTTTAAAAACTCTGCAAAATTAAACATCAGTTAAACCTCCCTATTTAAAATTTATATACTTATTGTATAAATAACATATGACGCAGATACACGCTGATATATAATAAAAAATTTCTATATCTAAAATTAAACACTAGTAACCACTGATATTGAATGATAAAAAAATTAAAAATTTTTACTAATCTGCGTAGATCAGTGTCTTAAAACTGAAGGCTGAAGGGCTATTTAAGAAACTTTCAATCAGTGTAAATCTTTTTTATTCGAAACTATCGAAATAATCCTCTATTGCTTCTATATGCGCCTCGGCTTCCTCCTTATGTTTTTCTGCTATTTCAAGGCTTCCTGTATTGCCTATGTAATAATCTGCATAAGCATCTGCTTCTGCTATTACGCTCTCGGAATATCCCACTGCTTCTTTTCTAATGGTTGCATCATCTATTTTTCCCGACCTCTTCTTAAAAACATTAGCTAAAATCTTGACCGCTTTGGTTACCTCTACACAATCTTCCCCGGATATCTTCTCTTCTTCATAAAGTGTTTCGCTCCACTCTAAAAGCGGTTGTGTATAAGCAATCCACATTCCTATCATAACCCATTCCTGGGCAATAACTGCCAGTTTCATCATTTTTTGCATATCCGGTATTTCTTCCTCTTGCGCCTTAAGTGAAACTGGTATTGCTAAGAAAATTGTAAGTGCTAATACCACTAACATAAATAAAGCAACCTTCCTCATAAAAATACCCCCTTCCTTTTTAGTCCCCAGTCAATAGTCTAAAGTCATTAGTCGAGAATTCTTTTTCACTTAACTCTTTATAAATTATGTATAGACTTGAGACTTAATACTCACGACTTTCGACTATGATTTACTTCTTTGTTATTCTCACTCATTACAAATTCTCTATCTCTACTGGTTTTACTTCATCACTTATTTCAAATCCAAAGACCCTTGAATAGAAGTAAAGTTCTGCTTCTAAAGCGCGTTTGATGTTCTCTGCACGTCTAAATCCATGCTGTTCCCCTTCAAAAGGTATATAAGCAACAGATATTCCTTTCTTTTTTAAAGCATCCACCATTAGCTCAGCCTGGCTGGGTGGGACCACCTTATCCTCGAGACCCTGAAAGAAGATCACAGGAGATGAAAGGCATTCGGTAAAGTTAATCGGTGAACGTTCCTGGTAACAATCACGCCTCTCTGGATAAGGCCCTATCAAACCATCAAGATAGCGTGATTCAAACTTATGGGTCTCCTTAGCAAGCGCCTCAAGATCGCTCACACCGTAGTAACTCGCACCGGCTTTGAAGAAATCATGGAAGGTAAGTGCAGAGAGTGTAGTATATCCACCAGCACTTCCGCCGCGAATGATTAGACGATTGCCGTCTACGTTACCTTTGTCAACAAGATAACGCGCACCGTTCACACAATCATCAACATCAACTATACCCCACTTACCCTTTAGGCGTTCTCGGTACCCCCGACCATAACCGGTGCTACCTCCATAGTTTACATCAAGAACAGCAAAACCCCTACTGGTCCAGTACTGTATACTTAAACTGAGAGCGTTTTCACTAAATGAAGTAGGTCCACCATGACTTATGACAATAAGAGGTGGGAGTTCTACCTCTGCAGCAGTGTAATCCTTATTTTTGGGAGGATAGTAGAAACCGTGTGCTTTCAACCCTTCCTCGGTGGGAAATTCAATAGCCTTCGGGATAGATAAATACTCAGAGTCTATTGATACTTCACTTGAGCGTTTTAATACCTTAGTTCTTTCTGACTTAAGGTCAAGTTGAATGATTGATTCAAATTCAGTCGGTGAACCACCGAGGAAAAGGACAAAGTCCTTTCCTACTTTGAGAAAATATATATCCGTGTATGGAATCTCAATTGTCTTCCGCTTTCGATTTTCAGTATCAAGGATTGCAAGGTGCCAGGTCCCCTCCTTTGTGTAAACGCATACAATTTCTCTTCCCGAAAGAAATCCATAGGTAGATAAACCGAAACGCCACTGAGGTATACCAAACTCAGCTTCCATCTCATAAAGGTTTTCAATTTTTCTATTTTTAAAACGGTATAGATTCCACCAGTTATTACGGTCCGAAATAAAATGTAATACACCATCTGGAGACCACTCCACCTGGAATATTGATTCAGAAACACCACCTACTATCTTCTCGCGGTCTCCAATTGACCCATCATCTCTTACCTCTCCAACCCAGAGTTCAGTTCCATCCCATGGCATATTTGGATGGTTCCAGGTAAGCCATGCCAGATGATTCCCATCGGGACTTAGTTTAGGTGATGAGTAAAAGTCATTCCCACAGGTGAGCACCTTACCTTCATTCTCACAAAGAAGGTCAAGGCTTACAATTGCGTTAATTGGCTCAGCATCCTTATCCCTGTGGTCCTCTCTTATACATATTATACGTCCACGTTTAGTATCTATGATGCCATCTGCATAGCGTAAATCTTCTACAGGTGTAATTGGCTCAGGTGCCTTATTAGGTGACTTTCTGTAGAGTCTTTGATCATCAAAGTTTGAGAAATATACTGTTCCATTGTCAACGAAGTACGCTCCACCGCCATATTCGTGAACTCTTGTTCTGGCATTGAAAGGGGGTGGCGTAACATCCTCCTTTTTTCCATCTAAACCCATATGCACAATTACATTCCGTCCGGCTTCTTCCGGGTGTCCTTCAAGCCAGTATATATTCTCACCATCCGAAACTATCTGCCCAAGCCGGACTGTTTTTTCTACAATAAGATCAGCTGTGATTGGTGATTTCCATGAACCGAACGGAGCTACTTTACGCTCATTCATAATATTCCCTTTCCTGAATAGTTGACACTTTTTTACTCTATTTTTCCACTATAGTTACACAGAGTTCCCACCCACTACATTTTTCTTTATCTATTTTTGGCACTAACATACCACCTCCTTTTTCACATCTTGGTAAAATTGTACCACTCTTATAAGTCTTTTTTCATCGCCTCGCCTCGGAGTTCTGGCGATAATTTCTCAATTGCATAACGAAGAGCTGTCCTTGGCATCTCATGCTTGTTTTTCATAACATAATTAAACACTTCCTCGGGATAATGATTACTTGCCTCTTTTAACATCCATCCATACCCCTTCTGGACTAAATCATCCTCATCCAATAAAAGCCTATCAGCTATTTCAAATATAGTAGCGAGATATTCCTTTTTTCTAACTGAATTAATCATAACAACTGCAGATGCTCTTCTCTTCCATCTATTGTTTGATTCTGTCCACTTTTTTACTTCTTGCATAAACTCGGGGAACTGAAGAATAAATTCCCCAAGTGCTCCGGTGCATAAACTATCACAGGAAGCCCAACCATGAACATATTTCTCTAACCACGATTTGAAGATATCAAAATCAGTTGGCTCATATTGCTCTTTTAAACGATAAGCCCAATCAAATGCAATACCCCTTTCTTCACTATATCCAGATTCTAATAATTCCTCGCATAAGTCAAGGAGCTCTCTTTTAGAATAATCTCTGACTTTCTTAAAATATTTTGCTGAAATTTTCCTCAACACCGGAGTTCTGATCCCATAAGATTTTGAATATCCTTCCTCTTTTGCCTTTTCTATATCTTCCTTTTTAAAGAACCTTTTGATAGATTTTTTATATTCAACGTCAATATTCTTTTTTAGTTCTTTTTTTATTCTTTTGATAATTTCATTCATCTTTCAAAACCTCTTTAAGTCGCTCTTTCACCCATTCCGCTTCCTCTTCAAAACCACACTCCTCATAAAAATGTTGAAGTTTTTTATATCGCTCTACCACATCAAATTCGACACTATAATAAAGCTTCCTTAAGTCAACTGGACACAGGTGAAGAGGTCTGGCATCACTCTCCAGTAGATGGTTAGATCCGTTCATTACACAATGATAGAATATACAATGCTCAATGCCGAATTGGTGACCTATCTCATGAACAAGAACCTTACAGCTTCTCCATAGCAGAAGCTTCTTATAATCTTTCCCTCTTTCTTCCCCATAAAAGGCTGGATCATAACGGGCAAAACTATAGACTCCTACTCTTTCCCTAAGTGATGCCTGTCCGAAAACGAAATTCCAGGTAGGATGGGGATAAAGGTCTTCCATTGTGATTGCCATAAGGCAGAAAGCGTCCCCAGGCAAGTTCTTTTTAAGAATATTTAATACGTCCGAGGTTAAAATCTGAGGTTTCCTTGTATACGGGTTGACCCGTGTTGTTAATTTAGCCTCTTTAATATCCAGAGGTGGAAGAACTTCCACTTCAAGAAAGAAGAAAGAAACTGCATAATCCCTTAACTTTTCGACAGATGGACTACTTTCTTTAGTAAAATTCCCTAAAGGTTGTAGATAAATTCTATTCCGATTTTTATCAGGTCTATTTGGACTGGAGTTTACAAATTCATTAAAGCTCTGCCCTCGCTCATGATGCTCATATAGCCAGTCACCAGGGGATGGAACCGGCACTGGCTCAAAATCAGCACCTGGTTCAAATGCCCTCTTTAGTGTTTCGCTACGTCCACTCAACAGTCCTATTGCTTTAAGTCTCTCCTCTTCTCCCGGCACCTTAAAATCCATAGCAAAGCACTCCACTATAATCCAGAAAAAAGTAACAATAAAAAATATTCTTCTCATAATCTCTATTACTCATATTTTATAATATAATTTTTATCCAGCAAGTAAAGGATGAATTAAATTGAGCAAATGAGTAGATGGTTGGCGGGTATTAAACGTCGATCCTCTTAAGACAAACGAGGGCTCCCTCAAATGGCTCTAACTTTAGTATGAAACTAAATCTATCAAGGCTAAGGCAGAGTTCGAAATCTCTCTCTGGGACCCAGTGCTTTTCAGGTTCGAAGTATTTCTGAAGCCCTGGCGTAGACCTTAAATGCTTTGTTATTTTTTCAAAATTGTTTGGCTTACCAGTTAATTCATTCTCTATATATCTGGCACAAAGTAAATCTTCCAGAGCCTTTATCCTTCCAGAAACTCCCATGGCAACAAGTGAAACCCTGCCAGGATTTTCAGTTTTTATATATTTCACAATAGCTCCTGCATTTACAAAGCTACCCGTAATAATTTCATCTGCATTTTTTGCTCCAAGCAGTCCTTTCGTTCCAGCACTGGTTGTTTGAATAACTACTTTACCATTAAAGTCTACCCCTTCAATTTCGCTAGGAGAATTTCCAAAATCAAAACCTTCTGGCTTCTTCCAATCTCTTTCACCAACTAAAAGAAATCCTGGATTTTCTTTTTTTAATCTATAGGCGAGTTTTAGACTCGACACTGGAATTATCCTATCTGCTCCATTACTAAATATATAGCATGATGTAGAAAATGCTCTAAATACATCAATAATAACGGTTAACCCTGTGGCTTCCCTTGCGTCTTGGATTAATTCAAAGATTTGTATTTCCATTTGAATTCTTATTGGATTATTCGTATTTTCAGAACCTGAGTCAACCCTTTTTAAAGATAGTTAAATCTATCGTTTAAATCAAGCAATTTTATAACACAGAAAAGGTTCAACATAAGAAATAGTCTGAACATAAGCGGTTAAGAATCATTAAGAAAAGGATAGTATTGATGTGAGTATTGTTTCCTTTCCTACAATTAATCAAAAAGTTCTAAAATCTCCTTCTTTTCTGCTATAGCTATGGAAACCACTCTATCCGCTCCTCCGTAATATATATAATATTTGTTATTAACTTCACATATACCACTGGCAAATACTACACGAGGTATCTCTCCGTAGACTTCATAATCTTCCTCCGGCTCAATAATAGGATGCGGATACTTACACAATAATTTTGAGGGGTCCTCCAAGTCGAACATAGCAACTCCCAATCTATACACTCCGGCTTCGTCAACTCCATGATATAATAGTAACCAGCCCTCCTCTGTCTTTATAGGTGGGGGGCCCGCACCTACTTTGCCTCCTTCCCAACTCCTCTCACCAAGCGGTGACATAACCTTCTTACGCCCGTACCAGTCGATTAGGTTATCCGAGTAAGCAATCCAGATACTCATAGGCATTTCAGTCGTTGGTCTATGAAAGAGTACATACCTACCATCAATCTTCTCCGGAAAAAGGACAGCATCTTTGTTATTCTCCTCAGGCCACTTTGCTTCTAATCTTTCCCAACTAATAAAGTTCTCCGTATAAGCTAAACCAATCCTCACTCCTCTTTCTGAGTAAGCAGTGTAAGTCATATAAAACCTATTGTTAAGCTTTACAATTCGTGGGTCTTCACAACCTTGTGGTTCCAATATAAGTTTTGGTGTAAAGACAGGCTTGTCAAAGCGAAAGAAATTGAAGCCATCTGAACTTACTGCATATCCAATTCTTGAAACACCATCTACTCCCATACCCCTATAAAGGAGATGGAATAATCCATTACTATACACAACACCAGGATTGTAGACACCTCTTGATTCCCAATTATTTTCTGGTTTGGGCATCAATATCGGATTGCCTTCGTAACGCTTAACCCTCATCAACCATTTCCCCCTTCCTTTAAAATTCTGGTAAAAAGATCTATATATATGTTAGCTATCTTCTCTGCAGAATTCATGCGCGCAAATACCTCTGCAGCATCTGAAACCTTCTTCCTCTTCTCTTCATTTTCAAAAAGTTCAATCAGTCTCTCGTTCAGTTCTTCAGCATCACTATAGTAAACTACTTCATCCTGCAATGGTTGGAAGAACTCCGATTGTTTGGGCACAAAGATTGGACAACCAGCACCTATTACTTGAAAAATTACGGAGCTAACAACTCTATGGTATCTACTTTGGGATTTATGGAAAATAGCTGCGTCTGCGGCAAATAGATATTCGTCAAATCTCTCTTTGGATAAGGCCTTCTCTTCCCGAACAATCATCCACGGAGGAGTTGACTCTTTTTCCAATAGCTCATAATTAAAGGGGGTAAGAAATAATAGAACTGCACTATCTTTCAATTCTTCAGGCAAATCTCGAAGATATGGCATGTATCCTCTCTGGCAAAACATGAAAATTATTTTCTTATTTAAGGGCAAATCAAGTCTTTGTCTACTCTCTTCCTTTATACCCTTTCTCACTGGAAAACATGGAAAGGGGATAAATTCAGCATTTGGATATATTCCTTCCAAAAAAACTTGCCTCTTATCGAAATATACTACCTTGTCCCAAAGAAACTGATAAAACCATATCCCCTCGGGCAAATTGCTTTCATGCACGATATGCACCGTTCTTGACCGATTCCTTATCTCAGGAAATAGTTTTGCTAATTCACCTACAGGAAGTATCCTCAAATTTTCAACAACAAAGATGTCAAAGTGTGCCGTAAGAATTGGACGCGGATCAATGTAGTTATTATTTCGGACACCAAAGCATCTTATCACATGGCGTTCATCTTTTCCAGTGAAACGCTCTGAAACAAAATCATCCTTCACAAAACTAAATACGAGTACCTTGTGACCCATTCCTATCCAAGCTCTCACCAATGCTTCTGAATGCACGCTCGCCCCATCATCAGTGTGAAAGGCTGTCATTACTGCAATCTTCATTGTTACCCTCCCAATAAAGAATTTAAGGGTTTTATATATTCCTTCTCTATTGCAAATACAAGGTTCTCACACATTATTCTCTATAGCCCTTATCATAATCTAGAATTCTTACACTTGATTAAATTTTGCGCATAGAAGTTTTTAAATTCTTCTGCTATCTTCATCTATAAACGTTTGAATAGTTGGATGAACTTTTTGGCTATCTTAACCGCCGAATTATGATTCGCATATTTAATAGCAGCCTCTACCGTGGATCTCAGCCTATCCTTTAAATCAGGATCAAGAAGCAGCCGTTGTAACTCATTCAAATTCCTATATTTCAAAACTTCTCTATTTAAGGTCTCAACAAAATTTGTATCAGATGCTAAGATAGGACACCCTGCTCCCATACATTGGTAAATAGTTGAGGCCACCACTATATCTACCGATGAATCTCTATGATATATTAAAGCATCCGAGGCATGAAGATATGTATAAAGTTCGTTGAGTTCCAGGATTCCCATTCTTAAATCAATAAAGATATACCGACTCTTGATAGCCTCGTATATATCAAACCAATCCTGGACATTTGTATGAACAAGTAATAGGAGCGGTTTTCCCTTGCCTACCCGTTCAATAGTGGGTAGTAAAGGTATATGATGATGAACTGCAATACCATAAATGAATAATACCATTTTATCTTGCGGTAAAAAAAGCTTCTTTCTTGCTTCGACCTTATTTCCATGTTCCACTGGATGGCATGGGTATGTAATAATGTGTATCTTCTTTTCAGGAAATACATTGGTTAAAAATCTTTTATATCGTTCATCAAAGCATACCACTGCATCCCATGGAAACTTACATAGTTCTTTACCTGGGGAATTCCCTTCATGAATTATAACCACTGTTTTTGCTTTTTTCTTTATTTTCGGAGCTATATGTAGAAGCTGTTTCATAGGCATCGGAGGTATGTACTGGAGAAGAAAGATATCGTAATCTTTATCCAGCAAAGGTTGTGAATCAAAAGAACTGCCCTTACTTAGTGAATAGTTTCTTATGATCCATGGCTCGTCTTGTTTCCCAATTATAGGTGTACTATACGGTGCAAAAACAGTAAGTTTGTGGCCAGATAGTACCCAGGCGGTTCCTACAAATTTCGCATGCACCGAAGCACCACACGGAACATTCCACGTAGACATCATACCTATTTTCATAAATGTCTCAAAAAGGTTATTGATTAAATCTTTTAAGTTTAAATAAAAATATATATTAAAACTCCTAAAGTCAAGAGCTTTCAGCTATCCTCTCTGAGAAAATCTGGCATATGGTGAATACTATGAACTAAATAAGCTTACTTACCCCCTTGCTGCATCATCTTCATCATCTCCTGCATATCCATCCCTTTTACCTCTACCTTATCAGGGTCAAACAGGTCATCACTGAGTCCTTTATTTATCTCAATAGATTTCATAGTCATAGTGCTTACTA
>CAYZBF010000004.1:0-41643 GCA_964476585.1 uncultured bacterium
ATAAACAAACAAGAAAAAAACTCAATACGAAAAACTAAACCTAGACTGGACTAAAAACATGAACAATTCCGAAAAAAGCACAATAACGAAAAAAAGTCTAATAGTGAAACAATAAGATGCAATTTCGCAAAAAAAGAACAATACCGAAAAAAAAAAACCACTATAATATAATACCAAAAATAAATTATATATACAAAACAGATAAGTTTTTTCTCAGGTTGGGCAAATATACCTTCAAGGAGAGGTTCTTTATCTATGTATATATCGAATAAGTCTGTGAGAATGTTAATCTTCATCTCATCTTTTTGAGTAATTTTGATCGTCAAGTTATGTATTGAGGAGGCAATATAATAAATATTTCCATCAGCCAACATTATTGGAAGATTTGTCTTTTCGATAACTTTCATTATACTATTGGGCAGAGTACCTCCTGTGAGGAGCACTCCGATAAGATTAGAGACCCCGCTGTGGTAAAGGGTTAAGGCTGCAAGAATTATATCACTCCTATCACTGGAAGTTACAATTAATACCTTATCGTTTGTACCAGTTACTTCCTCCATTAAAACATGGGGTTCCATAGTTGCTATAACTACTTTTTCAATCTGTTCATCCCAGACAGGCGAAGAGATAAATTTATTCCCTTCATTAATAACTGCTAATTTTAAAGCTTTTTTCACAACAAGTAGAGTTGGCTTTAATAAAATTGATTTATAAGGAAGGAACCCAAAGATTTGGAGGCCATTTTGCTTCTTTATACCTTTCCTCAGAAGGTTTTTAATCTTATCGAGCTTTTCTTCTATTACTTTATTAACTATTACACCCAGAACAGAGCAACCACAAGACTTAAAAAGAGCGTAGTTGAGAGTTAAGCTGTCAATTGTGCTTCCAACACCACCTTCACTAACTATAAGTACCTGGGCATCGAGTAATTTAGCGACATCTGCATTGGATAGATCGAAGACTGAGCCTACACCAGCGTGCCCAGACCCTTCAATTATTACTACATCACTGTCCTTTTCGATTCTTCTGTATGCTCTTAATATCTTATTTTTTGGTGATTTGATATCGCCTTTTATATATTTATTTGTGATTCCTTCTGCAACGATGAAAGGACTCATATCAGTAAGAGACCCTTCAAGTTCAAAGAATTCTTTCATAAGAAGAACATCTTCAGCGACTTTTTTCCCGTCCACCTCAATACATCGTTGAGCAATGGGTTTCATGTAACCCACTCTGTATCCCTCATTTAGAAGAGATTTGGCAAGTCCAAGAGAGATGGATGTCTTTCCAACATCTCTTCCTGTAGACGTTATGTATATTTTATTTGCCATTTTATCATGTTATTATAATATTTAGTCAATTTTTATCAACCTATGTGTAAATCTAATTCAGACCGTGCCCGGACCTTGACTTTTGACATTTGATCTGGGACTGAAGACGGAAGACGAACGAACTTTAAGATTATGGATTAAGTGGTAAGGGGATTAGAAACTTGACAAAGATGGGAAATCATCATAGTTTATTCTGAATGATTCAAGAATTTGAAGATGTAAATGAAACACTTTTCTCTTTGTTTTTCTTCTGTGAACTTTGAGGCTTGTTTGTGATTTTTTTATTTCTATAGGCCGGTGGTATAATTAGGAGGTATTTAATGAACATTACATTTTATGGTGCGACAAAGGAAGTAACCGGGAGCAAATTTATCATTGAGACTGAAGGTATGCGTGTTCTTATTGAATGTGGATTGTTTCAGGGTAAGAGAAAGGAAACTGAGAGGAAGAATAGAGAATTTCCCTTTAATCCGGAGGAGATAGACTTCATGATACTTTCGCATGCTCATATAGACCATTCTGGAAATATTCCGAACCTGGTAAAACAAGGATTCAAGTCGGATATTTTCACAACTTCTGCTACCATTGATCTATTAAAGTATATGTTAGTGGATTCTGCTCATATTCACGAGAGGGATGTTGAATATGTCAATAAAAAGAAAAAAAAGAAAGACGAAGAGCCGATAGAGCCACTATATACAGTAGAAGATGCGAAGCAATCTTTAACATATTTTAAGCAGCTTTATTACCATGATGAGGAAAATAGAAACATTACCTTCAAATTTTTTGATGCCGGGCATATACTTGGATCTGCAGAGGTGCTGATTTTGGCTGAAGGGAAAAGGTTGCTCTTTACAGGCGATCTTGGTAGAAACAATCTTCCCATAATAAGAGACCCTGAGGTCCCGGATAAGGTTGATATACTCATTATGGAAAGTACCTATGGGAACAGATTGCATAGAGATATTGAAGATGCAGAGAAGGATCTTGAAGAGGTTATAAAAAGAGCTATTAAAAGTAAAGGTAAAATTATTATTCCTTCTTTTGCTGTAGAAAGAGCCCAGGAAATAGTCTACGCTATTAACTCCCTCATTATAGATGAGCGCATTCCCGATATACCTATATACGTGGATTCTCCGCTCACAGTGAATGTAACCCAGGTATTTTTGGAACACCCAGAATATTTTGATGAGGAAGCTTATAAAATGCTCCGGGAAAATCACGTTTTTCATTACGGGAAGATTAATTATATAAAGGATGTGGAAGAATCAAAGGCGTTGAATGATAAAGAAGGGCCAATGATTATTATTTCAGCATCTGGAATGTGTGAACATGGAAGGATTTTGCATCATCTTAAAAATAATATTGAGAATGATAGGAATACTGTTCTTATTGTAGGATTCCAGGCAAAGAATACATTGGGTAGAAGACTGGTGGAGAAAGAAGACGAAGTGAATATATTTGGAGAACCTTACAAAAGAAGAGCAGATGTTAAAGTACTAAATGAATTTAGTGCCCATGCTGATAGGAACGACCTCATTGAATTTGCAAAAAAGGTAGATCCTGAAAGGATTTTCCTTGTGCACGGTGAGGAAGAACAGATTGAATCTCTTGGAGAAGCACTCAGGGGTTTCGGGTATCGGGTTGATATACCCGAATCGTCAGGTACGAATTATAGTATATAGTTAACGAGCTGCGCCCGAAGACCGAATATCAAGGATTGTTTATATCCAAGAAATTCTTAAACTATGTTCATTTTTATAAAATTACTCAGAATCTCTTTTCCTCTCTCCGTCAATATAGACTCGGGATGGAACTGAATACCTTCAACGTTAAATCTTTTATGTCTTATTCCCATAATTAATCCATTGGCTGTCCAGGCGGTGAGCTTGAGGCAATCAGGCAAACTTCCTTTTTCGACAATGAGGGAATGATAACGTGCGGCATAAAATGGATTCTCAATCCCTCTGAAAATAGTTTTTCCATTATGGTATATCTTCGATGTCTTTCCGTGAACAACCCTATTTGCTCTGCCAACTCTGGCTCCGAAAACCTCGGCAATAGATTGGTGGCCGAGGCATACTCCAAGAATTGGGATTTTCCCTGCAAAGTAAGAAATAACTTTCAAGCAAATGCCCGCATCTTTAGGAGTACCAGGACCTGGAGAGATTATTAAAGAACTGGGTTTTAGTTTATTTATTTCTTTGATCCCAATTTTGTCATTTCTTTTTACCAATATTTTTGCCCCTAATTCTCCTAAATATTGAGCGAGATTATAAACGAAAGAATCATAATTATCAATCAGCAGAATCATCGTGACATCTCCAATGCCTTTTTTAGTGCGCTCATCTTATCTAACGTTTCTATGTATTCTCTCTCGGGAATAGAATCGGCAACAATACCGGCACCTCCCTGTATATATGCTATTCCATCTTTTATTACAATTGTCCGTATGGCTATGCACAAATCCATATTAAGGTTAAATCCAAAATATCCAAGTGCTCCAGCATAAACTCCTCTTCTTGTTGGTTCTAATTCATCAATTATTTCCATTGCTCTAATTTTAGGTGCTCCGGTGACCGTGCCTGCAGGAAATGTTGCCTCTACAAGATCAAACGCATCCATACCGGGAACTAATTTGCCATTGACTATTGAAATTATGTGCATTACCTTTGAGAATTTTTCTATCCTGAGGAATTCTGAGACCCTTACACTTCCGTATTCACACACCCTTCCAATGTCATTTCTAGCCAAGTCTACAAGCATAATATGTTCAGCCAATTCCTTTTCATCATTTAAAAGTTCTGTTTCAAGAAGTTTATCTTCCTCATCAGTAGTTCCTCTGGGTCTTGTTCCGGCTATTGGATTACTCGTTACCGTACCTTCGTCCAGTTTGATCAATGTTTCGGGAGATGAGCCAAGAATGAAAAGGTCATTTAATCTTAGGTAGTACATATATGGTGAGGGATTTGCGATTCGAAGGGCTTTATAAATATTTAATGGTTTTTTATCAATGTGGGATGAAATTCTTTGAGAAGGAACGACCTGGAAAATATCACCTGCAAAAATATAGTCCTTTGCTTTTTTCACACTGTCACAAAATTCTTTCTTTGTGAGATTTGATCTGTGTGATATTGATGTTTCTTCGCATAGCTTATAATTAAAATCCTTTGCTGTTTTAATTACGCTCTCTAACTCTTCTAACCTTTTATCATCACTGTTATAAACTATTATATCAACAGTTTCCTTCTTATGATCAAATATCAATATTTCGGATGGAAACATGAAATAAGTGTCAGGGGTTCCAATATCATCAGGATTTTCATCTGGAATTTCCTCAAAGAGTCTAACTGTATCATAAGAAATATAACCGACAGCTCCACCACAAAATCCTTTGAGAGCAGGATATATATCAAATTTAGAGAGAATCTTTCTCAGGATATGCAAAGGATTTCCTTTCATTATTTGGGTTCCTCCCATAATCTCAATCTCAATAGCCCTATCCTTACTTTTGAATAATATAAAAGGTTTGCCTCCTAAGAAGGAATATCTTCCTCTTCCAGTATGTTCTAAGGATTCGTATATAAAGCTAAAGGGTTCCTCATTATATACTTTTTCAAATACACTCATTGGAGAAGATTGTAATTTGAGTCTTGTATGATTGAAACTAAACTTCAATTCTAATATATTCTTCACCACATACCAACCTTACCAGAGTAATAAATTCTGGAAATGAGATTTTTATACATAGAGCATCATCAATTGTTGTAACTCCATCAGCAATAAGCCCGGCAATTGTTAAAGCCATTGCAATTCTATGGTCACCATAACTCTTGCATGATGCGCCGTGGAGTCTTTTCGGTCCCTCAGCTATAAATCCGTCTTTCCTTTCCTCTATTTTTGCGCCCATTTTTTTAAGGCCCTCCACTATTGCCTTGATTCTGTCGGTCTCCTTTACCCGTAATTCAGTTGCATTTTTTACCTGTGTTGTCCCTTTTGCCTGGGTGGCTACAACCGCAATTATTGGTAATTCATCGATAATCCTTGGTATAATTTCACCTGATATCTCCATCCCCTCAAGTTTGCTGCTTTTAACCAAAATATCGGCGGTTGGCTCATTTGATACATCTCTCTTGTTTACAGTGGATATATCCGCACCCATTATTTTTAGTACTTCCAGGATACCTGTTCGGGTAGGATTTATACCAACATCTTTTAGTAAGACCTCTCCATTTTGTGCAATACTAGCAAGAACGATAAAATAGGAAGCGGACGAGATATCACCAGGGATGGACAATTCATGCGGGGTTAGTCTATCTTTTCCCTTAAGGATTATTGTTTTACTTGATTTTTTAATTCTTGCGCCAAACAGTTTTAGCATGCGTTCTGTATGGTCTCTTGTAGGGGATGGCTCCAGGACAGTAGTCTCGCCATCAGTGGATAGCCCGGCGAGTAAAATAGCGGATTTCACCTGAGCGCTGGCTACAGGTAATGTATAATTAATTGAGGCCAAGTTGCCGCCCTTAATGCTTAATGGGGCAAATCTATCTCCGCCTCTTGCATGAATTTCTGCACCCATCTTTCGTAGTGGTTTAATAATTCTATCCATTGGTCTTTTTCTTAATGAACTGTCTCCAGTTAGTACGGAAAAGAAATCCTGGCCTGATAATAACCCTGCAAGCAATCTCATAGTAGTTCCTGAATTTTCACAGTCGAGCACATCGTCTGGTTCAGTAAGACCGCCTAATCCTTTACCTTGGATTGAAATCGTTGATTCAGATTCCAGAACTTCGATTCCTAACTCTCCTAGATTTTTTAAGGTACTCATGCAATCTCTACCCCTTGAATATCCACTAAGTAGGGTTCTCCCCTCAGTAATAGCTCCTATTATTAATCCTCTATGTGTTATAGACTTATCTCCATTAACTTTTATTTCACCTCTGGGTGTTGGACATTTCTTTAGCACAATTCTCATATTTCTTACTCTTTCGCTACATAACTTCCCAGGAATCTTACGTATTCGACAACTTCTCTGAGGGTATCTATAGCATGCTTGCAATTTTCATCTTCGATGCTTCCTTTAAAGTCAATATAAAATATATATTCCCATGGTTTTCCAACGATAGGTCGGGATTCCAATTTTGTGAGGTCAATATTTCTTAGTGCAAAGACACCTAAACACCTAAAGAGAATACTTGGTTCATTTTTTACGCCAAAGACCAGCATTGTTCTAACATTTTTCTCTTTATAGATTTTCCTTTCACGCGAGATTATGAGAAACCTTGTATAATTTTGTGGGTTATCTTCAACGTTCTCTTTTATCGTTTTAAATCCATAGAATTTAGCAACCCGGGGTCCTGCAATGACACCTACATCATATCTTTTTTCTTCTTTTGCGATCTTTGCTGCTCCTGCTGTGTCATAAAATGAAACAATTTTATATTCTAGATGAGAACTAAGAAAGCTCTTACACTGGGCTAATGCCTCAGGATGAGACCAAACTTCATTTATAGATTTTAAAGAAGCATCTGAATCTGGATGGACTAAAAGGTTATGGATAATTCTTAACTTTACCTCTCCAATAACCCAGAGGTTGTGCTTAAGAAGAAGATCGTAATTCTGGTGGATGCTTCCAGTTAGAGAATTTTCTACAGGGATTATTCCATATGTTCCTTTTTCATTATTCACTTTTTCGAATATATCTTCAAATCTGGGGACACCGATTTTCTTAGGCGATTTACCGAAAAATTCTAGAGCAGCGAGTTCACTAAAACATCCTTTTGCTCCTTGATAAAAAACTTTTTTCATATAGTTCTCCCTATCGCTTCTGCAATTTTTTTAACCTCATCCATTAATTGTGTAAATCTTTCTGGCTTTAGAGACTGTTTACCATCTGAAAGAGCATTAGCAGGATCAGTATGAACCTCTACCAGTAAACCATCTGCGCCTGCAGCAATACCGGCTTTTGCAAGAGCACTCACGTATCGCCAATCACCAGAAGCATGGCTTGGATCTATAATGATGGGTAGATGACTCAAATGGTCAACCACAGGAATCGTGCTAATATCTAATGTATATCTCGTATATCTCTCAAAGGTCCTAACCCCTCTTTCACACAGGATAACATTGGAATTACCTTCCGATAGAATATATTCGGCAGACATAAGCCATTCTTCAATTGTTGCCGAGATCCCTCTTTTTAGCAAAACGGGCTTATTGAATCTACCAACTGTCTTAAGTAAGGAGAAGTTTTGCATATTCCTTGCCCCTATTTGAAATACATCTGCATATTTATATACAAGAGGAACATCTACCTCAGAAAGCACCTCAGTAACTATTGAAAGTCCTGTCTTCTCCCGCGCCTTTGCCAATATTTCTAACCCCTTCTCTCCTAATCCCTGAAAATTGTATGGGGAAGTCCTTGGTTTAAATGCACCGCCTCGCAGGAATTTTGCCCCCGCCTCCTTAACCAATTCCGCAATCTCTAATACAGTTTCTTCTGACTCCACAGCGCAGGGACCTGCTATAATTGCAATATCTTTTCCTCCAATTAATTTTCCATTTACCGAAACAATTGAATCCGCGGGATGAAATTCCCTGCTTGAAAGTTTAAATGGATGTAGGATTGGTATTAGCGTTTCAACTCCAGGCAACGGTTCTATCGTCTTAATGAGTTTTTCTTTTTCAGTTACACCAATAACATGGATTACAGTTTTCTTTTCGCCCTTAAATATCTTGCTATCATAGCCAAGTTCTTTGAGTTTTTCTTTCACCTTATCTGTATTGTCTTTCGTTGCATCGAAAGACATGGTAATTATCATTCATTCCCTCCTTTCGTTATACTTTGTAATTTTCTATACATACATTATTATTCTCTTGTTGCATTTTTAAATTTTTTTACCAGTTCTTTTAAATCTTCCTTTTTCTTAATAGCTTCTATTATTCGACTCCCCACTATAACTCCATCAACTTCTTTTCTAAGCGATTTTATCTGCTGGGAAGTTGAAATACCAAACCCCACTGCAATAGGTTTATCTGAGAGTTCTCTTACCTCTTTTAAGAAACGTATGAGTCCCGGGGATAATTTATTCCTTGCTCCTGTTGTGCCTGTAACACTTACACAGTATATAAAACCATGAGATTTTTCTACAATGTATCTTATTCTTTCCAGAGAAGATGTGGGTGCAACAAGGAATATAACATCAATATCGTAGACTCTTCCGAGCGAAGTCCACTCATCTGAGTCCTCCACAGGAAGGTCAGGGATAATAATACCCGAAATACCTGTGTCTTTCATATCCTTGAAAAGATTCTCTTTCCCATAAGCAAGTAGTGGATTTAAATATGACATAATAACCAATGGCTTAACCAATTTTATTTTCTTTATCCCATCTATTATGTCTTTCAGCGTTACACCATTAGAAAGAGCAACTCCTGAAGAGTATTGTATTGTCGGACCATCAGCAACCGGGTCAGAGAATGGCACTCCAATCTCTACTATATCAGCGCCATTTTTAGCAAGTGAGATAACATTCTTCATTGACTTTTCAAATGAGGGAAAGCCTGCTGTTATATAAACTATAAGTGCTATCTCACCTCTCTGTTTCAGCTCATCAAATTTTTTTTGTATCATTTCAAATCCTCCACGATCTCTAAATCCTTATCACCCCGCCCGGAAAGATTTACTATAATTGCCTTATCCTTTGGCATATTGCCTGCTATCTTAACTGCATAAGCAACTGCATGCGCACTTTCCAGCGCTGGAATTATTCCCTCTGTCTCTGAGAGCAATTTGAATGATAGAAGGGCTTCTTTATCCGTGGCAGTTACGTATTCAATCCTGCCCGAATCCTTCAGGTATGAGTGTTCTGGCCCCACACCAGGGTAGTCTAACCCGGGAGCGACTGAATGAGTTGATAGTACCTGACCAGCCTTATCCTGAAGCAAATAACTCATTGTTCCATGAAGAACCCCTACATTACCTTTACATAATGTTGCAGCATGCAGGCCTGTTTCCAATCCCATCCCACCGCCTTCGACACCTACCATCTTAACCTTATCATCTATAAATGGGTAGAAAAATCCGATAGCGTTACTACCTCCCCCAATGCATGCAATGAGTAAGTCAGGGAGTTTACCTTCGCGTTTGTAGAACTGCTCTTTTGTCTCATATCCTATAACCGATTGGAAATCCCTGACCATCATTGGGTAAGGATGAGGACCAACAACTGACCCTATACAGTAATGTGTATTCTTGACATTTGTTACCCAATCCCTTATTGCCTCATTTATTGCATCCTTTAATGTTCTTGAGCCTGAATCTACCTCTATCATCTTAGCTCCAAGGAATTCCATCCTGAATACGTTCATCTTCTGCCTTCTAATATCTTCTGTTCCCATGTAAACTACGCATTCAAGACCAAATAATGCACATACAGTAGCAGTAGCAACGCCATGCTGTCCAGCACCTGTCTCGGCAATTATTCTTTTCTTACCCATTCTCTTTGCAAGAAGAACCTGGCCAACAGTATTGTTGATCTTGTGAGCGCCGGTATGCATTAGGTCCTCGCGTTTAAGGTATATTTTTGCCCCACCAGCTTCACGAGTGAGTCGTTCGGCAAAATATAGAGGGGAAGGTCTACCAACGTATTCCCCAAGGTAAGATTCGAGCATCTCCTTAAATTCTGGCTCATCCTTCATTTTTCGATATGCCTTTTCCAATTCATAGAGGGCGCTCATCAAGGTCTCAGGGACAAATCTACCCCCAAATCTGCTAAAGTAACCTCTTTTATCCGGTAGATTATAGCTCATTTTCCCTCGCTCATTTTTATCAAATATTCAATTGCTAATATGTAGCTAAAGTAGCCCAGTCCTGTTATCTGTCCAAGACAAACAGGTGCAATCACACTTTCTTTTCTGAACTTCTCCCTTGCGTAAATATTGCTAATGTGAACCTCAATAGTTGGAATCCCAACCGCCTCAATAGCATCCCTTATTGAAACTGAGGTATGGGTATATCCGCCAGGATTTATAACTATCCCGCCGCATTCCATAGCATTATGGATGGCATCAATAATATCTCCTTCTTTGTTAGACTGTATTATGTTCAATTCGATGTTATGCTTCTTCGAGAAATCCTCTATTTTCCTGTTGACTTCTTCAAGAATTAAAGGTCCATAGATTTCTGGCTTCCTCTTTCCCAACATATTTAGGTTCGGACCATGTATTATAAGAATTTTTCGCATCTTACCTCCTTTACGTGAACCTTTCCAATTCCGATTGGGATGGGTGATCTTATCTTTTTATTCCTTGCCTTTTTATCCTGCATAATAACGCTTTTTATATCATCCAGTGGTATATCCTCTGGCATTGCTATGGGTAAACCATATGATGATATAAGACATATTATCCTTTCCAAATCCTCTTTTTCTAATAATCCGCTTCTCACGGCAATTCTCGCCTCTCCCACCATACCAATTGAGATTGCCTCCCCATGACTGTACAGTGAGTAATTGGTAAGGGTCTCAATAGCATGGCCTATTGTGTGACCAAAGTTTAAAATCTCCCTTATGCCCTTTTGTTCTTGTTCATCCTCTTCTACAATTTCTTTCTTTATCCGAACACATCTTGATACAATTTCATGTAGGATTTTCGTATTACGGTCTAAGACCTTATTTTTCTTTTTATGGAGTAGGGAAAAAAGTTGTTGATCCTTTATAATTCCATATTTTATAACCTCAGCAAGTCCATTCTTGAATTCTCTTTCGCTGAGTGTTAAAAGCATTCCTACATCAGAAAGAACTAAATCTGGCTGATAGAATGTCCCTATCATATTTTTACCCAGATGGTGATTTACTCCAGTCTTTCCACCAATGGAGGAATCAACCTGGGCAAGGAGTGTTGTTGGAATCTGAACAAATGGTGTGCCACGTTTATAGGTTGACGCAACAAAACCAGCAAGGTCACCTATTACACCACCCCCAAGGGCAATTATTGGTTCTCTTCTCTCGATAGTTTTCTTTAACAAAAAATCATATATTTTCATCGTCATTTTAATGTTCTTGTGCTTCTCCCCATCAGGAACTATAAAGTTTATTGGTTTAATTCCGCATTTCTCAAGCGCATCTTCCAGAGACTCAAGATACAACGCACCGACAAGTGGATTGGTAATTATTACAGCTCTTTTTGAATTAAAATTTAAACACTTACATATTTCGGCATTTTTGGCAAAATTATCGTATCCGATATGAACAGGATATTGTTTATGTGTTGTTTTCAAAAGGATGGTATGACTTGGAACATCCGTAGACTTTTTGATTATCTTTAACTTTTTGATTATTTTATCTGCAATCTCGGCTGGCTCTTTATTTGATGTTTCAATCTTTAATTCTGCAAATTGGTACATACCAATCCTTTCATTAAAAATTTTACGTATATCCTCTTTATTTTTTACCAGCGGGCGTTTTGTATCTGCTTTAAGCCTATCTTCAATTACTTCTAATTTTGCATCCAGATGAATCACATGACCAATCTTAGAAAGGAGTGAACGATTTTCGTTATCAATCACTATTCCCCCTCCAGTGGCCAAAACTATATTTTCTAAGTCCCTAATTCTTAGAATCGTTTTCCTCTCTAATTGTCTGAAGTATCCTTCACCGAATTCTTTAAAGATTCTATTTATCGATTTGTTTTCTTTTAATTCAATATGTTTATCCGTTGAAAGAAAAATCATTCCTGTTTTCCTTGTAATCTCCCTTCCAACAGCATCCTTCCCTGTCCCCATAAATCCAATGAGGATAATATTACGAGACATCTCTTATCCTCTTCATATATAGATTGTAGCTCGATTTTATATCATCCATGGTGTCGGTGCCAAATTTCTCGAGGAATGCGCAAGCTACAACAAAGGCGAGCATCGCCTCTGCAATTACTCCGACAGCCGGGACAACGCATATGTCAGCCCTTTCCTTCTGGGCAAGCCGCTTTTCTTTTGTTAAAATATCCACTGAATGTAAAGGCTTACCAAGTGTAGGGATAGGTTTAATTGCAAGATGGATAACAATATCCTCTCCATTAGTAATGCCTCCTTCAACTCCACCAGCATGGTTAGTTTTATGATAGAACCCTTTCTCATTATTATGGAATATTTCATCATGGACATCGGATCCAAACTTCTTCGAGTTCTCGAAGGCCTCTCCAATCTCAATTCCCTTAATAGAGGGAATAGAAAGCATTGCATGGGCAATCCTGGCATCTAATCTTTTGTCATACTGCGAGTAACTTCCGAGTCCTGGACATACACCTTTTACCACAACCTCAATTATTCCACCCACTGTATCCTTTCTACTTTTTGCTTCATCTATAAATTTTATCATCTGTTTTTCTTTTTCTGGATCAGCCGAGCGTAGTGGTGTATCCTCTAATTCATCACTTCCTCTTATCCTCTCACTTACGTTCACTCCTCCAATTGCAATTGTATGAGAATATGAAGTAATTCCGAATTCCTTCAAAAACAATTTAAAAATTGCACCGACTGCAACCCTCACAGCTGTCTCCCTTGCAGATGCGCGCTCAATCACATTTCTTATATCGGTAAAACCATATTTTAGCGTTCCTGCAAGATCGGCATGACCCGGTCTGGGAGAGGTTACCTTAGGGCTTTCTTTACAGGGCTCGATTTTCATGATATCCTTCCAATTTTCATAATCTTTATTACCAATAAATAGATGAACAGGAGATCCAATAGTCTTGCCAAACCTCACACCTGCTAATATCTCTACTCGATCATGCTCTATCTTCATCCTTTTCCCGCGTCCATATCCTTTCTGCCTCCGTGCAAGTTCATTGTTTATGAACTCAATGTCTACTGAAAATCCTGCAGGTAATCCTTCAATAATTGCAGATATCCCCTTTCCATGCGATTCACCTGAGGTTAACCATCTAATCATATTTACCCTCCGCTGCTTTTTTCATTATTTCTATCGGCGGTTCTCTTTGTGTCCATAAGTTGAAAGATCGTGCCCCCTGGTGGATAAGCATCAAAAGTCCATTTATCACCTTAGCACCACTTTTCCTCTGAACCTTAAATTTATAATTCAAATCATAGTAGGTGGCACCTTGCTTCATAATTGGTAATATCATTTCTTGAAAGTCCACCGGAGTAGCATTTATCACAATATCTGTTTTAAGAATAATATTTTCAATTTTATCAATTCCAATTACTTCCGCATCATATAAATGAGAGAGGATTTTTGCCCTTTCGCTAATCTTATCGGTAATGATAAATTCCATCGGTTTCATTGAATTTATTATGTAGGCACAGGCACGTCCAGCACCGCCTGCCCCAATAAGCAATATATTTTTATCTATAATATCAATCCTGTATTCTATCAAAGACTCCCTAAATCCATCCTTGTCTGTATTGTGACCAATAAGTTTATCATCTTTTATCAAGATGGTATTTACTGCACCAATTTCCCTTACTTCCTCTGGAATTTCATCAAGATATTCCATTACTTTCTCTTTATAAGGAACTGTTATATTGACCCCTCTGAAACCGAGTGCGCGCAGGCCCAGAGTTGCTTCTTTTAATTTTTCTTCTTTGACTGGAAACCGAAGGTAAATACCATCCATTCCCAATTCCTTAAATGTAGCGTTATGCATTTTGGGTGAGAGTGTGGTCTCTAAAGGATAACCTATTATGCCTGTAATTAACAAGAGTGTACCTCTTCAATGAATCTCTTCACTTTTTGTTTATCTTTCCTACCGGGTGATTGTTCGACTCCAGAAACAACATCCACTCCATATGGATTTAATAACCTTATAACATCTCCTACATTATCTGGCGTCAGTCCACCAGCAATTATGAGGGGAAAATCAATACCGTATGCTAAATCCCAGTTAAATACTTTACCGCTACCTGTGCCTGGATCTAAAAGATAAGCAGGAACACGATATTTCTCCATTCGCGAAATAAGCATATCGGTAGTATCATTATTATTCACGGAGATTCTTTTGATTACTTTCCTTTTTATCCTACTGCAATAATTCCCAGATTCACTTCCATGAAGCTGGACAATGTCGATTCCTGTGTATTCAACAATCTGATTTACCTCGTCGAGTGACATATCCATAAAGACACCAACCGTTGTGATGAAGGGAGGAAGTTTTTTAATAATTTCTCTTGCCATAGTTGGATTTGTCTTCCTTTTTGATGGTGCAAAAATGAATCCTACAGCATCGGCACCAAATTCTGCAGACATCATAGCATCTTCGCGATTTGTTATACCACATATCTTTATCTTTATCATCTTTCCACCAGCCATTCCTTACCCTTCTCCATAGTCTTAATAAACCCCTTCATATTTTCGGATAAAACATCATCAATTATTGATTTAACAACCTCATTCAATTTTTTATACAAATCCTCCTTAAATGGATTGAATCTCTGGATTGCATAATAAAGATATGGATTCTCATTGATAACGCTTGTTGCGGTTATCATCTGGGAATTGAAGGTAGTGCTTGCCACTTTCTTTAAATTCTTGTACTCATAGCCTCCTTTCATAAGGACCTTCATAAATATGATATTTATTATGTGAGAAAGCCCAAGTACATATGAGATAAGACGATCATGTTCCTTAAGGGATAGTTTCACAATTGATGCAGCCGTATTCTTGAATAGTAGAAGAACCTTCTGATTCGCTTCTTCGTTTCCACAATTACAGAAACATATTACCTTATCGGAAAGTGTTCTTGTAGTTGAGCTAAACATAGGATGAATGCTGGTGATCGGAATTCCTTTTTCATTTGCCCTTTTGATAGAATTAAGTAGGTGACCCTTCAAGCTTGCTATGTCAAATACCGTACCCTTGAATTTTAATTGGGTTAGTTTATCTATTATCACTGGAACTGAATCCAGCGATGATGCAATTAGGGCGCAGGAGGCCTCTTTGATTCCCTCGTTTAAACTCTCGTACGATTTAAATGTCTTTGATTTACCCTTGATGTCATAAATCGATACATTGTGTCCCTGATTCTGGAAAAAATATGAAAACCATTCTCCCATCTCTCCTAATCCGCCAATAATTAGAATATTCTCTTTATCACCACTATATGCCGAGAAATGAAGTTTCTCTTGCTGGATTACAGATTCCATTATAAGGTGTTGCATAATTGATTTAATCAAACTCTGAGATATCCCTAAATCCAGGGCAATAGTTGTTGCATTTTCTATTACTGATTTCTCTAACTCCCAGTTACGCAGGGGTGTACCTTCTTCCTTTTTCTTTTCGCCAATCTTTTTTGTAATTTCGATCCTTTGCCATATTAGATTTATAATTTCTTTATCAATCCCACGCACCTTTTTTCGCAAATTATCCAGTTTCTTCATACATTCCCCCCTAAAAGTCCCTTTATTTTATCTCCCGGGTTTTCCGTTTTTAAAAGAGCTTCTCCAATGAGTATTCCATCAAAACCTGCTTTCTGTAATTTCAAAACATCCTCTCTTTTTTTAATTCCGCTTTCGCTCACGCAAAGATATCCATCAGGGATCATCCTCTTGATTCTTAAAGAATTACTGATGTCAACCTGGAGTGTATCAAGGTCCCTATTATTTATCCCTATTATCTCTGGGGTTGTTAATAAAACCTTTTCGAGTTCATCTGGTTTATGAACCTCGACAAGACACGAGAATCCTAATTTTTTTGCAGTTTGGATGAATTGGTCAATTTGCTCAGAGGTTAATATCCTTGCAATAAGGAGGATTGCATCAGCGCCGATGTAGCGTGATTCATAAATCTGGTATTCATCAATAATAAAATCTTTTCGTAGGATTGGTAGAGATACCTCCTTTTTAACTTCCATTATATAATCATTACTACCCCCAAAGAAGTTTCTGTCCGTAAGTACTGAAATAGCAATTGCTCCATTCGCTTGGTATATTTTTGCTATTCGGACAGGGTTGAAATCCTCCTTTATAATGCCTGCTGAAGGAGAAAATCGTTTTATTTCAGCAATTAGCGATACACCTTTTCTTGTTAATGCTCCCTTGAAATTCCTTCTATGAGGTAAATCCTTACTTCTAAGCACATCTAAAGACAAACTTCTTTTTCTTCTCTCCACTTCCTCTTTTTTACGTGAGACTATCTCCTCCAGCAAACTCACTTCGTAATCTCCTTTAGTCTTTGTAATTTCTCAAATGCTCTACCAGAGTCTATTGATTCTTTTGCTAGTTCGATACCTTCAGAAATCGAGTCTGCCCGACCGGCTACATAGATAGCTGCGCCAGCATTGAAAATCGCTATTTCCCTCTTAGGTCCCTTAACGCCATTAAGAATACCTAAAGCTATGCTCGCATTATCTTTTACACTACCGCCTTTAATATCATCAATTGTTCCTACGTGTAGGTTAAAATCCTCTGGTTCCACTTCGTATTCCTTAATTGTTCCGGCATTAAGCTCACTCACAAGGGTCTTTCCTGTGATGGTAATCTCATCAAGACCATCCTCTCCGTGGACTATTAGACAGTGTTCAGCATCAAGGTTTTTTAATACATTTGTAATTGGTGCCATAAGGTCTTTTTTGAATACACCTAAAAGATGTCTTTTTGTGCCTGCGGGATTGGTAAGGGGGCCGAGTATATTAAAGATTGTTCTCACGCCAATTTCTCTTCTTGGTCCTATTGCGTATTTCATTGCTGGGTGGAGGAGAGGAGCAAAGAGGAAACCAATACCTTCTTCATTAACACATTTTTCCATTATTTCCGGTGTGCTCTTAAAATTTACACCCATTTCCTCGAGCAAGTCAGCACTCCCACAGTTGCTTGATACTGATCTATTTCCATGCTTTGCAACTCTACACCCTGCTCCCGCAGCAATAAGTGCAGAGATGGTTGAGATGTTGAACGTCCCTACTCCATCACCGCCTGTCCCACATGTGTCAATAAGATATTCAGAACCACAGTTTATTCTTGTTACCTTTTCTCTCATTGACCTGACAAATCCGGTTATCTCGTTTACTGTTTCGCCTTTCATTTTCAATGCAGTGAGTAGGGCAGCGATCTGGGCATTTGTCACTTCTCCACTCATTATATCCAGCGCAACTTCATAGGCTTCCTGTTCGCTCAAATCCTTCCCTTCAATTACCTCTTTTATTGCCTCTCTTATTTTCATATCTTCTCCTCACTCAATAAAATTTCTTTAAGTTTTTTTAGAAATATTTCATTTTCCTCTGGTGTACCTATAGTTACCCTTAAGGTGTTTTCAAGTATAGGGTGCTTGAAATACCTCAAAAGAACACCTCGTTTGTAAAGAGCGGCTAAAATGTGCTTTGCAGGTCGCGTGTTCGATTCAAAAAGGATGAAGTTTGTGAAGGATGGTATTGGATTTATTCCTGGAATTTTCTCAAGTTCTCTAAATACCTTATCTCTTTCGCTTATAATCTTTGCCACCGTTTCCTCAATATACCTTTTATTTCTAATCATTACTCCTCCTGCAATCTGCTGGAATATTCCTACAGAGAAGGGAAGCTTAACCTTTCTTATCAATGTTGCAATTGCTGGTATAGTAAGGAGGTAACCCAACCTGATTCCAGCAAGACCAAATGCTTTTGAAAAGGTTCGTATTATTATTAGATTTTCAACTTTTTTCAGAAGTTTTTGGGAAGTTTTTTTATAAAAATTAAAGTATGCCTCATCTACAACAACCATTCCCTTATAATTCTTCACAATTTCAGTAATCTCTTCAATACTCAGGGCAGTTCCTGCAGGATTATTAGGTGATGCAAAAATCAACATTTTTGATTCCCTTGATTTTTCAAGCATAGAAGAAACGTCAAATCTAAAATCCGGAAGGAGTGGTATCTCAACAGTTTCTAAATCCAGGATTTTTGCTAACCGAGGATAAATTGCGAATCCTGGTGATACGATAGCGACTTTATCCTCTTTTTCACAGAAAGTTTGAAAGATGGTTTGGATTATCTCATTCGAGCCATTCGCCGCAACTATCCCTGAAGCCGGGTGATGTGTATAACTTGATATTGCATCGATTAAATCAGATGCATCTATAGGAGGATATCTATTCCATTCGATGTTACTTAGTTTATTTAGTATCTCTTTTTTCAATTCCGGAGGAATATCATATGGGGATTCATTCTGATTTAATTTTACAACAGATTTATCCTGTAGGACAGAATATTCTTCGAGTTCAGTCACAGATTTTCTTATACCTATCATTTCGTCTCCTTTTTGCATTCTCATAAATTTTTCCTTTGGGTATCATAACCCTGATTATTGTCAGTGCCTTATTTTTTGTTTTTTCCTTTTGTGATTTTATATGTGTTTTAAGAACGAAGTAAAAGTATTATCGACCCATCCAGACCATAGGCCTCCAGGACCTTAGGTCCGGATGGGCCAATACCAGTAATAATAGTATGTAAAGTAAAATTTGTTATCGAGACTGATTAGCCTCAATCTATCTTCAGTTTCTTTAAAGCAGTTTAAGTATGCTTGAAGCATAGTTCTTTTGTAATCAAATTTTAAAATTTGTCAAGTCTTTTAGTAGAAAATTTAAATACCAAAGCACATAACCACCATCACCAAAATATTAGCCACAGAGGCACAGAGAACTCAAAGGCCTCAACGCACCCCAGGAATTAGGACATGATTTGTGAAGATGGAACTGTGACCCTATTTGTTTTTTTTAAATGTCAAATGTCGAGATTTGACCCCATTTCCCTCAGCAAAGAAATCATTTTCTTTTTGATATTTTTCTTTTTGTGAATGAAAATATGAATTAACTATTCCAGGTAGTTTATTATTCCAGTCCAAAGCAACAGAATTAGTATTATCCATATTTGTAAAGGCACGATCACGAAAAAGATTTTTCCCACTATTAAATTCCTTTGGGTCTCTCTTGTAAAGTTTGAAACTGAAAGAAACTGTACCTCTTTGTTCATTTACATATATCTCTGTAGTTGTCATTGTACAAGTTTTTGGTTTGACTTTAAACAGAACAGCCGAACCTGTAAACTTATACGTTACTGTAAAAGTATAAACTTCTGCCTGATATTTTCCTCTTCTTCCATCCGCATATGGACACTCTTTTGAAACTGAAGGCTGACCGATTGTTTCGCTTCCAAAATCCACATTCAACGGTTCAAGAGTATATTTTTCAATAAGGTAATTTTTAAAATCTTCCTCATCAACTCCAAGAATATATTCTTTGCCTTTTCCTTCAATTTCATTTTGTATTTTTTCTGATAATTTTCGAATAAAGTCGTAGCTATCTATTTCATAAAACGAGTTTATTGGATTTACGTGTCTGTAATTCATAATATAAAGATAAAATATTTTACATTCCTTGTCAAGGAAAAATGCACCTCCTTTTAAACTGGGATTGGGGGGATAAAACAAACAAAAGATTTTCTTTATTTGTGTAATTTGTGTGATTTGTTGTTCTTTACGTAGATTCTTCGAATCTAAGTTGAGTGGTTAAATCGTCAAATCGTTAAATAGAAAAAGACAAAAAATATACTTTGTGCTCTTTGTGGCTTTGTGGTAAATAAAAGGTGGTAAAGATGTGGATTTGAAGGTCTCATTAACTCACCAACCTATCTCTATTGACAACAGAAAGGATTGGTCTAAAATTCACAATATGTTAAAACTGAATTCTCTCGAGAGAGAAACATTTATAAATCACCTGATTTTTTCGTCCTTAAATGGTATAGTCTTTGGTGGGCTTATGCTTCAGGAGATAATTGCAAGGAAAACACTTTTATCTTCCAATCTGGTAGTAACCTTTGTAACCATGGTCTGGCCAGTTGCGAATCTTTTCTCAATCTACTGGGGAGAATATTTGGAAGGGAGAAAAGACAGAGAGAAACTCTTTTTGATAGCGGGTATCCTCGGGCGCATTTCACTTATTCTTACATTTTTTGTTCGAACGGGAGAACATTTTGTCTTGCTACTCCTTCTGATATACTCCTTTAATGCTTTCATTATACCTGTCCAGAACTCAGTTTTCCAGTTTAATTACAGAAAGAAGAACAGAGGTGTCCTTTTTGGTTTTTCTCAGAGTGTATACGCCTCATTTCTCCTTATTACTTCATTCCTTTTCGGGAAAGTGCTGGATTATAATGAAATCCTTTATAAGCCCTTATTCGCAATAATTGGAATATTTGGGTTCCTGGGGATATTGGCTTTAAGAAAAATCAAAGTAGACATACCCGAGGTAGTGAGAGAGGGAAAATCACATCCGGTTATAAGTCCAATAATTACGACGATTTATGAATTTCGAAAGAGTAAATCTTTCCTCTGGTACGAAATTGGATTTATGGTTTATGGTTTCGGTTATTTGATGATCCTACCTATTATTCCGCAATTTCTTGTAAATAAACTTAGTATGACCTATACTCAGATATCGATAGGAAAGGTAATAATTGCAAATGCTGGAATTGCTCTGTTTGCGCCATTAGCAGGTTTTATTCACAAGCGTCTCAATCCTTTAATATTCAGTGGATTATCCTTCATTGTTCTTGGGTTTTATCCCATTTTACTTAACTTCTCCATTTTTCAGAACATTATGGATCCGGTTATTTTCGTTTATTTGGCATTTGGGGTTTTCTCTATAGGCATGGCAGGAGTTTTTACAAACTGGCAGTTAGGTTCAATATACTTCGCGAGAGAAAGGGATTCAGCTATGCTCCAGAGTGTTCATGTTACTCTTACTGCCATAAGAGGACTTTTTGCACCGCTGCTGGGATATTTCCTGATGAGTAGATTTTCAGATACAACTGGTTTCGTATGGAGTTCTACAATGTTTTTCCTTGCTTCAATTATAATGTTTATTGCTTATAATAAATGCAAGGATTATTTAAAACCTTGATATAATAACAATCCTCGATATTTTGCATTCAGAAGGATGCTCACATATCAAATTTAATCCCTTTACAAAGAATACATTCCTATTATTCTAAAAAAAGGAATTCAAATGGGTAAATTGATCTGCAGAAGTTGCAATAAAGAATATTCCTTGAATGATGCGGTCTGGAAGTGTGAATGTGGAGGACTGCTTGACATCAATTTTGAATCGGCTTTTCCTATAGAAAAGATAGAGAAAAGACCATTAGGATTCTGGAGGTACAGGGAAGCAATACCTGTTTTAGATGATAAAAATATTGTATCCTTTAATGAAGAATTTACCCCAATTGTTCCAGTTGATTTTAATGGCAAGAAAGTTTTAATTAAACTGGATTATCTGTTTCCTTCAGGCTCTTTTAAAGATAGAGGAGCATCAGTGTTAGTAAGCAAGATAAAAGAACTTGGGATAAAGAAAGTAGTTGAGGATTCATCTGGCAATGCAGGCTCTGCTATCGCTAGTTACTGTGCAAAGGCAGGCATCAGTTGTGATGTTTTTGTTCCCGATTATACGCCCGATGAGAAAATTGCACAGATAGAATCCTATGGAGCGAGACTGCATAGAATTCCAGGCACAAGGGAAGACACTGCTCTCGCCGCATTAAAAGCAGCAGAAAACGATTATTATGCAAGCCATTACTTGAATCCCTTCTTTTTTCAAGGGACAAAGACAGTTGCATTTGAGGTGGCTCTGCAACTTGGATGGAGAGCGCCAGATACTATCGTTCTACCCGTCGGAAGTGGGTCTTTATTACTTGGTGTGTATATTGGTTGGGGTGAACTATTGAAAGCTGGGATTATTGATAAAATTCCAAGACTCATAGGGGTGCAGGCTGAAAATTGTGCACCAATAGCCAGGGCATTCAATAAGAGTTTACGAGAAGTTCCTGAAATAGAAAAAAGGGAAACAGTTGCAGAGGGAATTTCTATTGCAGCACCACTTCGAGGAGAACAGATTCTTGATGCAGTTAAAAGTTGCAAAGGTGAATTCATAACAGTTAGTGAGAATGAAATTAAAGAGGCGCTTAGATGGATTTTAAGAAAAGGATTTTACATTGAGCCAACTTCCGCAGCAACAGTTGCTGGAATTAATAAATATCTAAATAGGTCAACTTCGGATGAACTTATCGTTTCCATATTCACAGGACATGGATTAAAGACCGCTGAAAAGATTATAGAAATATTGAGTGAGTAAATGAGTCGATAAGGATCGGCTTTCGGCCATTTTAAGTCTAAAATCGATAGTTTGTAGTTATGAGTCGAATAATAAGTATTGTTGAATAGTTAAATGGTTGAATCGTTGAAATGTTGAATAGTTAGGGTCGAGGCTTCAAGATTTCATTGGAGCGAAGCGACTCCTCGGTATTCTCTGTATCTCTGTAGCAAAAAACAAAATTATCTGAAACAAATTACCTCTTTATTGTGTCATACAGAATAAAAAGGGGGTAGTATATGCTTTATAAACGACCAAGTCTGCTTGCGATGTTTGTTATGTTAGCCATCATCCTTGCATCTATGGGTGCTGCAGGTTTTAAGCACACCGAACGCTTTTATGAGACATACACTGTGAAGCCTGGCACCAACGTAAATGTATACAACAGAAATGGGTATATTGAAATAAGCAAATGGGATAAGGATGAGGTAGAAATAGTTGCTTTAAAGTCAACGAGAAGAAGTAAAGGTGAATTAGAGAAGGTCAAAATTGAGGTAACTACAAATGGTGATATGGATGTTAAAACGAAGTATCTAAAGAAAACTGCCAAGGTAGCAGTTGATTACGCCATTAAAGTCCCTGCTAATGTAATAGTGAATCATATAGAGAGTTCAAATGGCAGAATATATCTGAAAGGGACTAAAGGTCCTTCAACATTGAGGACCTCAAACGGTAGAGTTGAAGTAGAAAACACGGATGGTGATGTAGATGTGGAAACGAGTAATGGAAGTATAAGTATAGAGAACGTAGGCGGTTATGTAAATTTAAAAACCAGCAATGGAAGAATAAATATCATAGGAACTGCAGGTATTTCAAAAGTAAGGACTTCAAATGGCAGAATAAATGTTGAAATTCCCGATATTAAGGGTGATGAGGTTGGAATCAAAACGAGCAACGGTTCAATTGATGTGTATATATCACCAAATTTGAATGCTGATATTGAGATGGATACCTCAAATGGCAAGATATCCCTCCACGATATTGAATTAACTGTGAGCGAAATAAAGAAAACTTACCTAAAGGGTAAATTAGGGGAAGGTGGTCCCAAGATATTTATTGATACCTCGAATGGAAGCATAGCCTTGCATAAGTTGTAAATAGGACGGAGGACGAGGGACGTAAAAACAGTTAATTAGTTGAATAGTTGATTGGTTTATTAAATATCATTCGATTTCGAATATTTCTTTATTTGACTATTCAGCTGTTTAACTAAATCACTTTGCGTCTTGGCGAGAAATTAAAGAGTGGATAGTGAGCTGGGATTGACATTTAGTAAAATTTGCACAAGTTAATTTTATGAGGATAGGAAAGAATAATCACTATAGATTTTGCTTATTTTTAGCGTTTTTTGTTGGGGAGTTTTATAAATGTAAAAGAGAAAATCCACTTGAACCCTTGAAGATTATATAATGTTTTTTTTACCTTTTTCTTTCATAATATTTATTTTATTTATCCTTCTTCTGCCCTTTCTATTTTTCCTAATACAGTTTGGAATAGTTGGGGCGGTGTCTTCGAAGTTAGGGTTTCCAGTATCTGTCGGGATTTTAATATATTTCTTATCTTTACTCGGAAGCACAATAAATATTCCCTTAAGTAAAAAACCCGTTAATACAGGAGATGAATATGATGAATTCCTGGGAAGATTTTTGGGCTTCCCCAAGAGAATAAATTACCAGATTATTGCAGTTAATGTCGGAGGATGTATAATTCCCGTTCTTTTATCTTTATATTTTTTCCAGTTTGTTTCTCCCCTAAGAGTCACTATTGGTATTGGTATTATGGCACTTCTCACTTATTTTCTTGCAAGACCGGTCAAAGGAATTGGTATTGCTATTCCTGCGCTTATTCCTCCTATTTTATGCATTATTATTACTCTAATACTCGCACCGCTTAACCCTGCATTTGCTTATGTCTGTGGGGTCATTGGAACACTCATTGGTGCAGATATTTTGCACTTAAAGGATCTCACCAGGGTGAACCGAGCTGGTGTTATGAGTATAGGTGGCGCAGGGGTATTTGATGGAATATTCCTGGTAGGGATTATATCAGTTTTACTGGTTTAGAGAGATGTCCACTCCATCCCTCTAATATTTATTTTCTCTCCACATTCAGGGCAATCTGAATCCTCCAGGTTTATTTTAAAAGTTTCCATTATTCCCCTTTGGATTAATAATGCTCCGCAATTTGGACAATAAGTATTGTTTCTGCTGTCAATTACATTTCCAAGGTAGACATATTGCATCCCAGAATCTTTTGCTATTTTGTATGCCTTCTCCAGTGTTTCAATTGGTGTAGGGGGGAGGTCGGTTACTTTATGATGAGGAAAGAATCTTAAGAAATGGATTGGTGTATCTTCACCTAAATTCTCTTTTATCCAGCGCACAAGCTCTTTTATTTTCCCCATTGAATCTCCTACCAGAGGGATGAGTAGATCTGTGATCTCGATATGGATATTATTTTTTTTGAATTCTTTTAATGCTTGAAAAATTGGTTCAGGGGATGGAATTCCTATGAAACTACGTAGGAAACCTTCTTCGCCTGAACCTTTGAAATTTACCGAGACGGCATCGAGATATGGTGCAATCTTATTAATAGGTTCCGGATTTATGTAGCCATTTGTAACATAGGTATTATATAAGCCTTCTTCGTGGGCTATCTGTGCTGTATCGTATGTCAATTCGTAGAATATGGTGGGTTCAGTGAAGGTGTAGCTAAGCCCCTGGCAGCCCAGTTCTTTAGCCTTTTTTACTAATTCCTCTGAAGAAATTGCTTCCCCCATTATCTCTCCCTGACTGAGATGCCAGTTCTGACAGTATTTACACTTCCAATTACAACCCTGAGTGCATATAGAATAGGCATTGCTTCCCGGAGCAAAGTGATATAAAGGTTTTCTCTCAATTTCATGGACTGCCGCAGAGCTAATCTTATCATATACAAGTGAATATAATCTTCCATCAATATTCTTCCTAACCCCACATATCCCTGTTTCTCCTTTTGGTATTATGCAGCCTTTGGGCAGGACATAATCCCAACCACAGAGGTGGCACCTCACTTTGCTGTCTTTTAGTTTTTCATAGAACATTGCCTCTTTCATTTACTCTCCATGATATCTGTCTCTTTCAAAGAATGCAAAGAAATTTAAGTGAATTTTTCATTTTGCATTTTTCAGTTTTCATTTTGCATTGAATATTCTTATTTCTCTTAATTGACTTATTCTTAATAAAGAATATTCAGAACCCTCGGGACAACCCCAGATGCACTGCTTTCTCTATTACTTTTAGGTATTCTCTCCTTGTGATTGGTCTTGAGAGTTCTTCATATTTCGAGGCATTATGGCAGGGTCTATATTGGTCCATTATATTAACATATGAATTGGTAGATATTTCCTTTGCTATAAACTCCAGGACTTTTTCTGACTCGGCGATATCGTTAGGTAAAACAAGATGCCTTATTAATAGACCCCTTTCTGCTATTCCCCTCTCATTGATCTTCAAATCGCCTACCTGTCTATGCATTGCTTTAACAGCCTTTCTTACTACATCCCAGTAATTTTGAACTTTAGAGTATTTCGAACCATTCTCATTAGAACCATATTTAATATCTGGCATATATATATCTACTATTCCATCCAGTAATCTTATCGTATCTTCGCAGTCATAACCTCCTGTGTTATAAACAATTGGAATTTCAAGACCTCCTTCTCTCGCTATCAAAAGAGATTTCACCAATTGAGGGACATAATGGGTGGGACTTACCCAGTTAATGTTATGACATCCTATTCTCTGTAAAAAAAGCATGGAGAGAGCTACTTCCTCTTCGGATACTTCTTTGCCTTCTTCTCCTTGAGAAATTGTCCAGTTCTGACAGTAGACGCATTTAGAGGTACAGTTACTTAAAAATATAGTTCCAGAGCCGCCTCGCCCAACAAGTGGACGTTCTTCTCCGTAATGGGCAAAAGAAGAACTTACTTTCATAGTGATTCCAGATTTACATGGCCCTTTTTGTTCAGATCGATTGACCTTACACTGCGCTCCACATAGATCACAAGAGTTGAGTTTCTCCCATAATTTCTCTAATCTGTCTTTAAATTCTTTTTCAGATAAAGAAAGATATACAGGAGTCATAGGATCAAGGTTTCAAGTGTATATATGACCGAAGACCGAGGACGGACGACTTGAGATCCAATGAAAAATTAAAATTGAAAAATGCAAAATTCCCATTTTCCCTGGGATTACCTTGCTTGAATAGAGCATGAAGATTCACTTGTGATGACATTTCTCACGCAGAGGCGCAAAGAGCGCACAACGCAATAAACGCGAATAACTCAATAACCTCAATGGACTCAGAATCACTTAATCCATGCCCTTTAATTCTGTAATCCTCGGACCCTTGACCCTTTTTATGCGACCCTATACAAGGGATCCTTTCCTTCTAAAGCTACAAGTAAATTCTTGCATGCTATCTCTGCCATTCCTTTTCTTGCTCTGTAAGTTGCACTCCCTATATGTGGAGTTGCTACGACGTTTTTTAAGCGGAGAAGATGCGGATTTACTCCGGGCTCATGCTCGAAAACATCCAGAGCAGCACCGCCTAATTTGCCCGACCTTAATGCATCTGCGAGAGCAGTTTCGTTCACAATGGGTCCTCTACCTGTGTTAATCAGGAACACAGTGTCCTTCGTTAATGAGAGTTCTTCTTCGTTAATAAGGTGGTGAGTCTCTTCCGTCAGGGGGAGATGAATACTTATAATATCGGCGTTCTGTAATATCCATTTAAATTCTTTCTTCTTCGCTCCTGTATCCTTTTCCAGCTTTTCATTCTTTGATAGGTCGTAATAAACAACCTCTGCACCCAGGGCATGTAACTTCCTTGTTACCTCAGAGCCGATTCTCCCAACCCCAAGTATCCCTACCAATCTTCCTTTTAATTCATATCCTAAAAGAAGGTCGGGCTCCCACCCAGTGAACTTACCCTGACGTAAGAATTCAGTTGATTCAATAATTCGCCTTATCAAAGTAAAAATAAGGCCTATTGTGAGTTCTGCTGTTGCATTAGTTAGAATGTCGGGGGTGTTGGTAACTATAATCCCTCTCCTCTTTGCTTCCTCTATATCTATATTATCATAACCAACTGCATAGTTTGAAATTACCTTTAATTTCTTGGCGTTATCAAGAACCTCCTTATCTATCTTATCAGCAAGGAGAACTATTGCCCCATCTTTATTCTTTAATCGCTTTCCTAATTGGCTGCTTGAAAGAAATTGATTTTTTGGTTGCACTTCCATCTCTACTTTACCTTCTAATAAAGATAACCAACCCTCTGGAAAAGGATAAGTTACGTATATTTTATACATTAAGACCCCGCATAAGAAATTAATAGTATTCCAGCTACAACACCTGCAACATCATATACAAGGTCCTTTATAGAAAAAGTTCCGTCTTTTTTATAGTCATCATGGATTTCTTTTGTAATACCGGCAAGTGTTCCAATAGAGATGGAAATGTATATTGCATTCTTCTCTTCGATACTGCCTATTCTATTGGAGATAAGATAGGTGGAAGATGAGATTGCTGCAGAATGGAGAAAATGATGGAGTTTATCCTCTGTGAACCAGTAGTCCTCTACCAAATTTATTTTTATTGAATCTTTTTCTATTTGAGAAGAAGTAGCAAGTAGCAGACTAAAGAGAAAGATCATCTGCTATCGATTTCATACCAGAAAGACAGATGCTTATGAATTCCTCGAGTGGCAGATTCATCATTTCACATTTTCTGATATTCTCGCGTTCCGCTCCTCTTGCAAATTGTTTTTCCTTGAATTTTCTCAGGATGAAATCAACTGACAATCCGGAAAGACCTTCTGGATGAACAAGAGCACTTGCAACAATAAGACCAGATAAAGCATCGGAGGCAAGAAGAGAGATATCCATCTTAGTTTTAGCTTCTTCATGACCTGCGTGGGCCTTTATAGCGTGCAAGATATCCTCTGGTATATCAAAGCTTTTGAGATATTCTATACTGTGGAGTCCATGTTCTTCGGGATTATCTTTGGTGTCTTCGTAATCAATATCATGCAACAATCCCGCTAAGGTCCACTTTTCCTTATTTTCTCCGAAATGTAGAGCAAGACTTCCCATACAGGCTTCTACAGCCAACATGTGCTTTATTAATTTATCATCCTTAACCTTTTTCTTGATTAAATCCAGCGCTTCATCTCGATTCATTTCTTTCCTCCTTTATCATTACTTTCACTTTTTCTTCCATTTCAGGGAACCGAATTCTTAGTTCTGTGAGTGCCTTCTTAAAGAATTCCTTGTCCCTGCTTTTGTAAAGTGCTTTTAGCAGTCTAAGCAGGATGTAGGGAGCATCGTTACTGTCTCTGTACTTCCTATAGGCGGTTACTAATATTTTTGACGCTTTTTGGAATTGGTGCCTCATATTGTACAGGCTTGAGACATAATAGAAATCATAAGTAGTGAGTGCTAATGTGAGGTCTCTTTCCTTTATATCTTTCTCGTGGAATGATAGGATTGAACCTATATCTGCATTTCCCTTTCTTAATTCACGTAATGCTTCTCTTGCAACAGGTCCTGCTTCCTCCTTTTGATCATTTGAACAATATAGGTCTATTAATTCTTCGGATGCTCTTAAATTAGTGTGGTCCTCAATTAATTTATTCTTTAACAATGTCTCTGCAGTTTCTATATCTCCTCTGCTTCTTGCCTCTACTGCCCTTGAGAAATTAGTATCAACATAATTCAAAGTTTCGTCAACGATGGGCTTTATAAATTTTTCCTCTAAGCCATAATACTTTGTGACTATCACTACTAAAGCACCAAATGCAAAACCTCCTATATGAGCCCAGAAAGCAACATTTGAGTGACCACCGGAGGCAAATGCATAAAATAACTGCTGGGCAAACCAAAACGGCAGAAATATGCCAGCGTAGATCGGAAACGCGGTGATTATGGGGGGTAAGGGCCATATAAACAGAAAATGTATCTTTGACTTGTAGTATTTGATAGCAAACGCACCCATAACTCCTGCTATCGCACCAGATGCTCCTATAAGAGGCTCAGATGTTTGAGAGATGACGGAAAAGATGAGGGTTGCAATAATTCCTGAGAGGATGTAGAAACCAAGGAATAAAGGCCTTCCCCATTCGTCTTCAAGATTAACTCCAACCAGCCAGAGGAACCACATATTTCCAAGGAGGTGACCGATCCCAGCGTGTAGGAAAAGATGGGTTATGAGTTTTAGCAAATTGAATTTAGTAGGAGTAAATCCGAATCGTTTAGTAAACCTTGATTCAAGTGCTTCGTTAAATTTCTGGTGTCTCTTGTTCCATTCTTCCCACTCTTCATCCATGAGTCCAAATTCCCTGTTTTTTATCTTTTCCCTTATCTTTTCAGGATTTGTTGCGTATTCCTGGAAATTGAGTGCTTTATCTTCGTCAAGATATTGCACATACATCGTGTATTCATATTCGCGCAGGCTTTCATAACTTTCCTGTATCCTTTTGGAATTACTTATCATAATTGGAAATGTTATACAAAATATTATGACGTTAACCCCAATGAGTGATAGTGTGACAATAGGCAGTCTACGGACTTTGCTTTCAGACTTGATAGGTAGTAGCATCGTTGAAACTCCTACTATTAAGGAAGTTAGTTAGGTTTACCGCTTTTTCTTGCAAGATAACTACGTCCTGGAATCTTATTCCATATCTTCCAGGAAAGTAGAATCCTAACTGCAATGACAAGCATATCCCAGGTTTAAGTATTACTGTATTGTTGCGGGAAATGATAACTCTATCCATTATAGGAAGGAGGGGAGTGTTAATTGGCTCTATGAAGTTTTCTGTGTATCCGTTCTCCTCAATTAGATCCAATACGTAATTATAAACCTCCTTTGCTATTTTTCCGGGTGTTATAAATTCAAGATATTTTCTGTAAATACTGCTGGCCCTAAGATATAATTCTTTTAGTTTCTTGTTGGCAGCACCAATGGTATATGTTCTTCCTACTTCCATACCAACACTCGAACGGATAAGTCCAAAATTGATGAGTAAGAGATCACCACTCTTTAATCTGCTATCATTGCTTATAGAAAATGGATTGGCAGTATTTTTACCAAAGATAACCTTTGTGGGGAATGCTCGTCTTTCACCTCCCGACTTATATATGTTTTCATCAATTATGTTGCGGATGGAAATTTCTGAGCATCCTATCTTTATTTTGCTTAAGCTTTCACTAAGTACATTTTCACAGATTTTTGCGTTCTCTTTTAGTATAGTAAGTAGAGTTTCATTGGGGTAGAGAAATTCTTCCAGAAAGAGGTCCTGAATAGATACTATTTCATAACCCGGGAGATCAATATCCTCAAATGAGCCAATTTTTTTGATGGATAATTTTTTAAGCAGTTCCTTGAGTCGTTTTATTGGACGCATTGCATTTTCCCGAAGTTCCCTAAGATTTTCCTTTTCTTTTTTCACTCCCGTGGGTATTTTAATAAGAGAGAAAGAAAAAGGATCCCCGATTAGATACATTTCTTTCGGAGTTATAAGAAGGTAGAATCCAATTTCAATAATATTGAAGGATGCTTTTATCTCGAGTAAATGCAAAATTTTATAGATATCAGTCAGGAGAACTGCATCCAGTTTCTGTTCAGAAATGATTCTTCTGATAGAATCTAATAATTTTTTATCCACTAAGCTCCTTTATTGCCTCGATAGTTTTGAGTTTCCTTTCAGCTTGATAACGGATTGTAGGATTATCTATTAAATTTGTAATCTCTTTGTAAGCATTTTCAGCCTTATCAATTCTCTTCAAATCAAGATAAATTCTACCCATCTGCATAAGGCAATCTGCTTTAAAGGCGTTGGATTTGAATCCGTCCAGTGCCTTCTGGTAATATTCTAAAGCCTTTAATACATTACCTTTTTGTTCATAACATTGAGCTATGCCCTGAAAAGAGGAGGGAGTAAATAGCTCATCATATTCTCCCTTTGTGAATTGTTCAAAATTTTCAAGAGCTTTATCTATCTGGCCTCCTTTATAATAGATATTAGCAAGCATGAATGTTGCACGGTGAGCATAGGTTGTTCCCCAGAACTCATCTTTAATCATTTCAAACTGTTGTAGAGCTTGTTCGAATTGCCCGCTATTGTATACTAATACTCCCATATTATATTCATTCCTTGCAAGTTGTCGGGTGTCCCTTGTGTGGTTTCGGTATGAAATAAGTAAAATTGTTAATATGACAACCCCCATAATACCCCAGATTATCAGTTTTTTATGATGTTCATAAAAAATAATGATATTCTCAATGGTCTCTCTGAATTCATCGCGCTTGAGGTCTTTCCTTTTGTACTTTTTCATCATTCCTCCTAAGATTATATACCCCTGGTAAGATTCGAACTTACGACTTCCGGTTTAGGAAACCGGCGCTCTATCCACTGAGCTACAGGGGCTCGTTATATTTTTATGGAAAAACCCTTATTTGTCAATCCTTGTTTTGCTATATAGGAAAAAAGAAGGTAGCCAGATAGAAAAAGAGAGCACAGGGAACTTATTGAATTTTATATGAGTAAATGAGTATATGAGTAGTAAGATAGACTCCCTGACCGCATTTTATATACTGGTGCACTAACCCAATTAGATATGAAATTATCGAGGTTGTCCCAAGGTTGTATGATGTATAGCAATTAAGAATTAAGTTCGTTATAATATAATATAGTCTATCATACGACCTTGGGACGAAGCCAAATTATCTAATGGCATGAATGTTGTTAAAATAGCGCAAAACGGCTGTCTCTATGGTAAGAAGGTGTAGTATCTCTCATAAAACCAGTGGGAAAGCTGCGATCCTAAGATTTGTGGATCCATATGGAATAAGTAATACCTCATGGGAAGACAACGATGACTTAAATGGGCCTACAGATATTGGGCCAGCCGAGTTGTCCTTTAGCTGCCATTCTGGAATTATCCGTCCTTTTGCTCTTAGGCAGACAGGGACAAGATCGGGATTAAAAGGTACTTCTCCTACACTCGAGGTTTCAGTATCAAAAGAGGTTGCGGGATTATGGCAGTCAAGTATCAAACCGTAGTTCCATGGCGTAGTAGGATATATTTCCCAGTCAGCATGTGGTTTTACTCCTCTGATTTATAGATCATAATAATTCATCACAGTAAAAAATCAACACAAGATTCCCCTTTAAGGCAACATAAATAATAGAAATATAGTTGAAAAGACAATGAATTTGTGTAAAATGGGATGAGAATGAAAACCCTTAAAGAAGTCAAAGCTCTCTTTTCCAAATTCTATGGTGATGATGAAAAGTTGCATTCCCTTTTTTCTCCTGGCAGGGTAAACCTGATAGGTGAGCATATTGATTATAATGGGGGTGATGTTTTGCCTCTGGCACTTTCCGTTGGCACCAAGGGATTTATAAAGTACAGGGATGACGGGATCATAAGATTGCGTTCCCTTAATGCAGAAGGTGAGATATATATAGATCTTTCAAGAGAGGTAAAATATGATGAACATCACAAATGGAGTAATTATCCCCGTGGTGTTATAAAATACCTCGTTGACGAGGAATATCCTGTGAGTGGCGGCGATATATTATTCGAGAGCACAATGCCCATAAGCGCAGGGCTTTCCTCTTCTGCTTCTATAGAGATCCTAACGGGCTGGATGATACTCTACCGGAAATTTGGGGACACGATAGACAGGATAAGACTGGCTAAGCTCTGTCAGAGGTCTGAGAATGAATTTGTAGGGGTTAAATGCGGCATTATGGATCAGTTTATAGTTGCAATGGGCAAAAGGGGTCATGCGATTTTATTAAATTGTAATAATCTAAAGTATGAATACATTCCCATTTACTTGAAGAAGCATAGCCTTCTTTTGATGGATACCAACAAAAAGAGGTCTCTTTCCAATTCCAGATATAACGAGCGTAGAGTTGAGTGTGAAGACGCACTCCGCATATTAAATAAACATCACGATGTTGAAAATCTCTGTCAGGCAAGTATTAATGATATCAATAACTATATAAAGGATGATACTCTAAAAAAACGTGCACATCATGTCGTAAGTGAACAGAAAAGGGTTTTAGAATCCGTTAAGATGCTGAAGGAAGTAGATATAGAGGGCTTTGGGAGGCTCTTAACTGCTTCCCATGAATCCTTGAAGAATTACTATGAGGTCACAGGTCTGGAATTAGATACCCTTGTCCAGGAAGCATTGAGAGCAGAGGGGTGTATAGGAAGCAGAATGACAGGCGCAGGTTTTGGAGGCTGTGCTATAGCACTCGTTGAAAATCGAAAGATAGATGTATTTAAGGAACAGGTGGCAGAGGGATATACAGAAGAAACAGGTCTCAATGTTGACTTCTATTTATGTGAAATATCCGATGGATGTAGATTTATTGAATGAATAAATTCATTTTACGTTCTTTATTATTTTTTATCGGAGCGAAGCGTTTCTATTTTTGAATTAGCAATCTTTATTTGCTCTTCGTATTTTAGTGAGGCTTTACTAATAATAAATTTCCATATATTTGAAAATATTATTTACTTAAAATTGAAAGAAATACCCACCATGAAACCGAAGTCACTGAAATCGATTACCTTAATGTCGTTAACTGTCTTACTTGCGTAAATATATTTACCTTCTACATAAAATCCTACCTTCCAGAAAGCTTTAAAGTTCATTCCAGCAGCAGAATTGAGCAGAATACCCCTCTCCACTTCATCATGGTTATCAATTTTTGGAACATAGAGTCCACCTAAACCACCTCCCAGGTAGATATCTACTTTGTTTTTAAACAATGGTACCAGATATAGTGCATTAACTGCAACTAAACCTCCTATTTCATAAGGAGCGGTTGGGTCAGGACCTTTTGTGTGATACTCCGAGGAAATCGAAAAGGCAATTGGCACCTTATCCAGCTTGATATCAAGAGCAAGTTGTCCTCCACCTAATTTCCCGTCTGGTGCACGTTTATCAATAAGTCCACCCTGGCCTAATCGCAGTGTTATACCTACAGCATGAATTTTACAGATTGGAATCAATATAATTAAGACAATAAATATAACTAAATACTTTTTCATCTGAATTTCCTCAATCAAGGGATTTCTATCTAAGTTTAAAACCTTATTGTTAGCAAGTCAATATCTTGATAAAAATTCTTTTCATAAAGGGGATTAGGTTAAAGATAGATACAGGGAATTGCAATTCTCAAAAGGCCGCTTTCAAAATTGAACAGTCCAGTTTCAGAGCGAGAAGAGGTTTTGTATCTTCGCGTTGAATTAAATTGAAAGGCACACAGAGATAATTAACCTTTTTTATATAAACTTATTTTCGAAATAAAAAAAACAGAGATTTGCCTTTTTCCATTTTATGTAATAGCGCCGAGTGATAGCAAATGAATGTTATTGTTGTTCTGCTATGATTGTAAATAGGTCATCATTGTCTATTTCTTCAACTATGGTTAATCCTGCGGATTCCATCATCTGTGCAATTTCTCTTATGGGTGGCAAGAAATCGTCACTCACTTCTTCTCCTGCATCTTTATGTAAACTATTTATAGCGTCTCTCGACTCGGAATGAGCAATCATTAATTTTCCACCCCTTTTTAAACCTTTTGTCAGGTGTTGGAGGGTTGCGACTTTATCATGAAAATGTGGGAAACATGAATAACAAAGGATTGCATCATATTCATTGTGCATCGGTGTATCATTAACATCATGAATCAGGAATTTTATATTTGGATATTCTCGAGGGGGATACTTTCGTTTTGATACTTGGATCATCTTTTCTGAATAATCAATTGCAATAATTGTGCCCTTTCCTTTAACACACTGATGTAAATAGGGAATCATTACGCCTGTTCCGGATCCAACGTCCAATACTATTTGGCCTGGTTGTAACGAGAGAAGTTCTACTATAAACTTTAATTTCTCAGGGTCATGATAGTTCATGTTATCCCATTCCTCTGCTCGTTCATCAAAGAATGCTTTTTGATTTGGATTTGAAAACTGCATTTTATTTCGTTCCCTCAAGGATGAACATCAATTTATTTAGGCTCCCTCTTGACCATATTCTGTTGCCATGTTTTTTCAATTATCACTTAAAATTTCTTTTTAAAATCCAAAGAAAGAGTACGGGAAAAAAATAACAAATCAAGTTCTTAATATTCCATTGCTTCATCTGAACCCCGCACAAACAACATTGGATATACAATATCGCTTCCACAGGCAGGGATCCAGACAGCAATGAAGAGGAATACGACAATTACGATAGTCGAAATCCAATTCAACTTCCCGCCTGAAGCCATGATTATATGGAACAGGGATGCCCAGGTACTGAGAAGGACATGAATAGTATGGGGGAATTTGCTCCTGGTCCAGAAGTATGCAATGGTTACTCCTAATAAAGCTAAAGGATTTATGAGATACCACTTCTCGATAAAGCCTACATGAATTCCCCTGTTTGGTAAGTTAAGTAAGGTTTCTCCAATATATGGAATAACGGAATCACTTATTGTAGCCACAACGATGACACCGGTATAACCAATCAGATATAACATCCAGATATTAAATTCTTTTCCCTGCTTGTGAATCTTATATAACGATGCAGTTGCCATGGCACTAAAAATGACATGAAGGGGATGCAGTGTGTAAAAGATATTGAAAGAAGCCTTCTCGGGAAGATTGTAGAAAAAAAACATTGCAATAATCCCAGAAATAACCCCAACTGAGGTGTGTGGAAGATGATTCCTTAGTTCTTTTCTTATTACATTAAACATGTTGTAAAACCTTTATATCCGTTACATCAACAATTTCTCTTTCCTCTTTAAATACTTCTGACATTCCGGACATAACCCTTTAAAGTATAAAACATGATCTGTTATCTTGTAATCATATTGTTCTTGTATCTTTTTTTGTAGATTTAGAGCGATGCAATCTTCAAACTCAATAATCTCATGACACTCTTTACATACGAGAAAGTGGCCGTTTCCTTTTTTACCGGTGAAGTAAAATTTTACTCCTGAAAAAGAAACTGATTGTATATATTTTTTCCTTCTAAGAAAATCCAGAGCCCGATAAATAGTGGAAAGATTGGGCTCGGAATTCATTCGATTGAGAATAGCTTTTGCTATAAGCGGCTTTTCTGCTTTATCGATAACGCTTAAAACCTCCTTCTTAAAATCGGTCAATCTGGATTTCATTGTTTTCCTCCTTTACAAAGTATTTGCGCAAATCATTTGCACATAAATATATAATTTTTATTTATTGTCAAGGGGAATAATTTATAGGAGTTCAGGGATCTAGGATTCAAGTGCATATATGACCGAAGACCGAGGACGGGTGACTGACGATAAAATTAATGTAAGTTGCTGAATTTCAATTACATATTTTTCACTTATCACTTAATCCCTAATTCTATAATCCTTGCCCCTTTAAGATACTTTCCTTGCTATTATCCTGTTAACTGCATGTTTATGTGGAATACCGGAAGAATAGCAGTCAAATATTTCCTCTTTACAATATTCTATTTTCCAGTCATGATAATGAGTAAATAACTCTCCTGATATCCATTTTCTAACTTTTTCTTCTGCATCAGGTGCTTTTTCTATGAATGGCTTTTTTACAAATATAGAAAAAACATTTAAACCGTTTTTACTTGTATAAGTTTTATAATTTTCGAATATTTCTTTTCTTAATTCTTCTGGTGTGTAATGTAAAACACCTGAAGAGAATAATATATCGTACTCTTCTTCTAATCTAAATTCAATAACGTTTGCCTGAAAAACTTTTATAGACACTCCTGCTTCAGCCGCCATTTTTTTGGTTTTTTCTATGCCTTTGGGAGATAGGTCAAAAGCTGTTACATTGTATCCATTCCTTGCAAAGAAAACAGCGTTTTTGCCTTCTCCACATCCAATATCCAGTAATTTGAGTGGTCTATCGGGAGGCATGAGTTGTAAGATCTTATAGCACATTTTTGATGGAGTTTTACCCCAATAATACCCTTCTTGAGCGTACTTTTCATCGTAGATATTTTCCATAAAATTATACTCTCCTCCCTTGATGATAAACCAGGTGCTTATTCCGATGGAACATTGTAAGGATGGTGTCTGATATCGACATATGCGAATCCAGTCTTAGCTCTTTCTTCCTGTTCCTTAATCCAGGCATCAATCCCAATCTCTTTCATTATTTTTCCATCTGCTATGAGTGTTACGTAACCTTTTGCCAGTTCCAGGATTCGTTCACATGGATACTCTTCACAGAAGACACAAACATCGACTTTTCTCTCTCGTGCACATTTCCTAATTGAGCAAAAAGGCGGTCCTCCATCCTGACGACATCCTGGACAGTTTTCATCAGGATCGCATAGGTTATTCAAAAACTTCCAGAATTCTTTGAATCCAGGAAGCTCCTTACCCCAATCCGCATAACCTTCTTTAGCCATTAAATCCCTAAGAGACTTAGCCTTTTCTGGTGTACGTCCACGAGCAGAACAAAGTTCACAATATAGACCGCAATACGTGACAAATTTTAATTTATCCATAATTCCTCCTCACTGATGAATAGTAGGGCACATATAGTTTATATTTTGGGGACATTGCTTGACTCTGTGACATTTTAATCTTATATCCAGCTTCAGTCGTAAGTATCTCTATAGTTGTCAATTCACACCTCTTTTCTCACTTAAAATATATGGAAAATGGGGTGTGTGTCAAGAAATAAATAAAGGGTTCGAGGATCAAGGGTTTAAGTTTTTGAATGGTTGTTTTATTTAGGGATACTAATATTATTTTACTATGGATAATGAAACCATAGTTATAGTTTTAAAGATACTAAAAAAAAGATATAAGAAATGGAAAGACCCTATTGTTACAGAGATTGCAAATGATACTAAAGACCCTTTTCGAATCTTGATTTCAACAGTGCTCAGTTCAAGGACAAAAGATGCTGTTACAAGGGTAGCCTCGAAGCGTTTGTTTGAAAAAGCCACTACACCTTTCGATATGGTGAAACTCTCCCCTCTGGAGATAGAAAAATTGATCTATCCTGTTGGTTTTTATAAAACGAAAGCAAAAAGGCTTCCTCCGCTTGTAGAAACATTAATAAAAAGATATAATGGAAGGGTTCCAGATACACTTGAAGGTCTACTTGAATTACCGGGAGTGGGAAGAAAAACGGCAAATCTTGTTTTGACTCTTGGCTTTGGTAAACTAGGTATATGCGTTGATACACACGTCCACCGAATATCAAATAGATTTGGATATGTCAAGACAAAAATCCCCGAAGAGACCGAATTTTCCCTAAGAGAGAAACTCCCACGTAAGTGGTGGATTATTTATAATGACCTCCTCGTTACCCTTGGCCAGAATATCTGCTTACCCCGTAACCCTAAATGTGAAATATGCCCGGTCAAAAATTTCTGCGAAAAAAAGTTATAATTCAAAATTTGTCCTTAGATTCAATTAAATAATGCAAACAAACCCGTTTCCCATAATTGATTGAATATCAATTCCTTATATAGCCAAAAGTAGTTATCAACATTTTTTTAACAATTTTGGTCTTCTTACCCTTCTAATATTAGATTGATTGAATGGATTCTAAAATTTTGTCTCTAAAAATTTATATAACGGCAAATGCGATATGGCAAGGTGTCTCAAAAGTTCCCGAACATTAGAATCAATAAATAATGATATGCAATATTTTTGTCTCCGAGAAATAAAAATTTTGCTAAATTGCTAAAAATAAAGGGTTTACGGTAAATATATGTGGATAAGTTGGATAGCTTAACGCATTGACATATAAGAACTTATATTGGTCTTCGACTTTTATCAACGAGTTTTCCACATTGTGTTAATATGACATTTATTGATTTTTTTTTATGGTGTGTTAATTGGTTTTTGGACATAATAAAAAAACCCCCTTTTTCTTGACATAGCGGTGTTTGTTTCTATAATTGTAAAATTATGATGTTAGTATTTTTGTTAATATCTTCGGTATGTATCAATGAAGTTATGTCAAATCCACTCGGAGGGGAAGGAATTGGGGCTCCTGAAGACAGAAATGAATTTGTTGAAATTTTTAATAAAGGAGTAGATACTGTAGATTTATACAACTGGAAGATCACCGATTTTGACGCAGATGATTATATTTTTCCCTTCGTTTCTCTCTCTGGAGATTCCTCCGCGAAAATTCCTCCTGGAGGATTTGCTTTGATAATGGATCCAGAGTATGTAGATTCGGGGGAAAATTATATGCCCTATGGTGTACCTTCCTGTGTCCTACTTCAAGTGGGCAACACTTCTATTGGAAGTGATCTTGAAAATAACGATTCTATTGCTCTTATCAGTCCAGACGGTGATACAGTGAGTACCTATTATCATCCTTTTAACGCAGGCAATGGGTTTTCTGTTGAGAGGATTTCTCCGTCTGTTGGTGACATTTCTGACAATTGGGGTTCTTGTAAGGATTCTACTGGTTCAACCCCTGGATCTATCAATTCAATATACTCTCCTCCAGATTTTTCTCTTGATACTCTCTACATCGAGGGTCATGAGGTTAATATATGGATAAAAAATACAACCGATACTATACTTAGCGGTACTGTTTATGCGTTCAACGATGAAAATCGTAACAGAGAAATGGACCCGAGTGAATTGCTTAACTCTTATTATCTTTTGAATGTGGCAGAGGATTCAATAACAACTATTAAATTCTCTGTTGAAGATGAAGGTGTGTATCTGCTTGGATTTCAATTTTTACATAAAACTATATTTAGAAGAGTAAGGATTAATAATGGCATATCGAATCTTGTTCTAAATGAAGTAATGTTTGCACCCCTGGAAACAGTTGAGTGGATAGAATTATATAACCGTTCTCTTTTTGATTACTATCTTGATTCCTGCTGGGTGTGCGAAAATCTTTTATCCAAAAGCATTAGGATTCCTGCTGGTGAATATTTGGTTATTGCCGATGATTTATCCAGATTCTTTGCATATTATGGTAATATTTCTGTTCCTCTTTTGACATTGAATCTTTCATTTTCAAACAGTGGGGATTCTATATTTATATTTGATGAGAATGGCTTTCTTGTTGATAAATGTGTGTATAGTGCCAATGATGCAGAGAGAAATTATACCCTGGAAAGGGTAAGTCCTAATATCGGGAACGAAAATCCTTCCAATTGGGGGCAATCTATTCTACAGGGTGGAACTCCAGGTTCAGTGAATTCAATTTTTGCAGAGTACAAGCAAGAAGAGGTTAGTCTTTTGGTAACACCTGAGCATTTCACTCCAGATGGAGATGGAATAGATGAAAGTTGTGTCATTTCTTTTGAACTTCCCTATACGAGAAATGAGGTGACTATAGGAGTTTATGATAGAAGAGGACATCTTCTACTAGAGAAGAGAGGACTGTACGGAGGAGATAGGGGAGAGTGGGTCTGGGATGGTAGAGATAATAAAGGAGATATCGTTACAACCGGACTGTATATTGTTTTTCTCTCGGTTAGTGATATAGATACCAATATATCGTCCTATAGAAAGACCGTAGTTTCAGTTAGAAGATAGAATAATTGTTAAAATGTTGAATAGTTAGGAGTCAAGGATTCAAGCGAAATATCCCCAAAACTAAAGCCTTAATTTAGTTTGATCGCACAAACCGACCAACTGACCAACACACTAACCTAATTTTTTAATTGTAGCAAACTAACTACGAGAAGTTTAAAAAGAATATTGACTTTTAATTATTTTTACTGATATTTTAAATATGGCAGATTAAAGGATGGAAGAAAAACAAAGTACCAGTGAAATATCACAAAGTCAAGCAGCGTCCCCATAAAACTTAGGTGGTTTGAGGAGGACGCCCGTTTCAGGTTTATCCTCAGATTTACAATCTGAATAAATTTTAAAGGAGGAATCACATTATGGAATACACAAATCTAGGGAGAACGGGACTCGCGGTTAGCAGATTGTGCCTTGGCACTATGAACATTGGCACTCATACTAATGAAAAGGATGCTTTTGCAATAATGGATAGAGCACTGGAATTGGGAATAAACTTCTTTGATACAGCAAATGTATACGGTGGCCGGAAGGGAGAGGGTATTACTGAGAAAATAATTGGTAAGTGGTTTAAACAGGGTGGA
>CAYZBF010000004.1:41776-100051 GCA_964476585.1 uncultured bacterium
ACCGTGATACTCCATGGGAGGAGATATGGCAGGCAATGGAACAATTAGTTAGCGAAGGTAAAATCATTTATGTTGGTAGTAGTAACTTTGCTGGATGGAATATTACTGAGGCTCAATTAACCGCAAGAGCACGTAATTTCATGGGTCTGGTATCAGAACAAAGTCTATATAATCTATGTGATAGAATGATAGAGCTTGAAGTTATTCCCGCATGTAGAGCTTTTGGTTTGGGCCTTATTCCATGGAGTCCATTAAGAGGTGGATTATTAGCCGGAAGTTTAAAGAAAGCTAAAAAGGGGCGTCGCAGAGGAGATTGGGTAAAAGAAGGAATAGAAAAACATAAAGAACAGCTTATAAAGTACGAATCACTCTGCGATAAAATAGGAGAGGAACCTTCCAATGTAGCCCTTGCCTGGCTTTTAGGCAATCCAGTTTTAACAGCACCAATCATAGGACCAAGAACTTTAAAACAACTTGAGGGAAGCATGAGGGCTATTGAGGTTAAATTAACGGAAGATGTATTGAAAAAATTGGATGAGATATGGCCTGGTCCAGGAGGTGAAGCACCTGAGGCATATGCATGGTGATTTTAGTTATTAGTTAATTCGTTGATTAGTAATGGGGATGGGGGATGACCCCAGTGAAATAGATAGGCATTCATTTCACCCGAATGAAATAATTCTATATTTCATGGGGCAAGCGAGGCAGGCTTTTTGACAATAGATAATAAGATATAGATATGAGGAAATCAAGGTTTACATTCCCTGGTGCATATCATCATCTAATGGGAAGGGGTATAGGTGGAGAGGATATCTTTTTAGATAATAAATTCAAGGAGTATTTTCTTTTTAATCTTAAAGAGGAGTCAGGAAAATACAAGATAAAATTATTTACTTATTGTATTATGGATAATCATTATCATCTAATACTACAGAATTCTTCAGGGAGAATGTCAGATTTTATGAGAAGGATATTAATACAAAAACAATAAGAGGTAAAGCTTTACGGTCAGGACTGCTTGTATTGTTAAAGGATAGAGCAGGACTAACCTACAGAGAGATAATAAGATATTTATTATTTAGCTAGATAAAGTATTCCTCATTGGGACAACTGTACAAAAGAGCAAGAAAGAAGATTATGGATGAAGAGAAATAATGCTAATGTCAAAAAGTCAACCCCCGTCCCTAATTTTTGAAATAGAGCAAATGCAGTTCACGCCTGCAGGTAATGACATCGTCATTGCCCTCTGAGATTGCTAATTTATATAAGTCAAGGGTCCGAGGGGATTCGGGTTTTATAAATAAAGGAACTTGAAATATCGCCTCAGGGATGTCGCTCCCAGAAATGAGGAATGGTAAACCTTCAGGTTTGTATATTTGCAAGGCTAAAGCCTCGCCCTACTTAAGTAGATGCGTTTTTTTATATCAGTATTTATCCTTGTTGATCTATGTCCTATGAATTGGTGATGGGTATCCATTTAATTTTACAATTTCCAATTTGCATTTTTCATTCTTTATTTTAAATTGATACTGAGAACATCTGTGTTCATCTGTGGTTAGATATAAAAGGTGTCAAGGGATCAAAGGTTTAAGTGAAATTTTACCAATGTTAAATATTTAATCTTTTTAACTAAATCCTAATCCCCAAATCCTAACCCCTATTTTTTAGATGGAGTGAAGCGACCGTCCCTTGACTTTCTACTCTACAGCCTTATTATTCTCAAAAAAAGAGGTGAAACTTGTATAGATTGAAAATTGTCTTCCCTGCGCTTCTTATAATTGTGGGTGCAGGTGTAATTTTTTCTCTTATTAGGAGTGATAGGGGAGAAAAAGAGATATTCCCTAAAAGTTTCTTTGAAGAAGATGCAAATATAGAATGGATGGGTATATATCTTAAAGGACATAAAGTGGGATATCTTGCTTCAAGGATTGATTCGACAGTCGAAGGATACAGGGTGTATTCCAATACCTATCTTAAGATGTCTCCAACTGGAGAGTTGGGAAAGGAGGTTAGTTATCAGGTAGCTGCTAACACTGATAGAGATTATAACCTTAAGGATTTTCATTTTCGTATGCTCTCAGGAGATTATGTATTTAATGCCTCTGGAGAAAGGATAAGAGATAAATTAGTTGTGGAGATGCAGTTAGGAGGGAAAAAACGGAGGATGGAGTTTCCACTTAAGTCTTCTTACATACCTGCCACTATTGAGGGAATGGTTAAAACTGGGAAAACAGGGAAATTTCAATATTTTGACCCAACCCTCCAATCCCTCTTTGATATAACCCTTGAGACCTTAGGTCCAGATACATTAGAAGGAATAGCAACCACCAAGTATGCAGTATATCAATCCGGTATTGAGGTCCTATTTTGGGTATCAAAGGAGGGTCGGCTTATAAGAGAAGAATCCCCCATAGGGCTTGTGATGAAAAGAGAGTCCGGTGCTGACCTTTCCGAAATAGAGACAGTGAGCTTTAAATTGTATGATTCTTATGCGATTAGACCGGATAAGAAAATTAATAACCCAAGAACGCTCAACATGCTTAAGGTTCGCCTTGATAGTGTGGATTTATCTGGTCTTCGAATTGAAGATGATCGCCAAACACTTTCTGGTGATATACTTGCAATAAAGAGAATAAAACCAGGATATTCTAAAAAAATACCCAAAGAGATAGAATCCTATCGTCAACCTACCCCTTTTATCCCGAGTGATGACAAGCTGGTAAGACAGACTGCGCAGAAGGTCGTAGGAGATGAAAAGGGTTGGAAGGCTGCAAAAAGGATCATCACATTTGTTGATACAACCTTAAAAGATACACCTACCTTTTCGATTCCAAACGCGCTTGATGCACTAAAATTAAAAGAAGGAGATTGTAATGAGCATTCGTCACTTGCTGTTGCACTACTTCGTGCAGTGGGTATTCCAGCCCGGACCGAAGTCGGGATTGTTTATGTGGGTGGAGCGTTTTACTACCATGCCTGGATAGGTGTATACGCAGGTGGAAGATGGGTGGCTGCTGATCCTACCTTTGGACAATTTATTGCCGACCCCACACATATAAAACTGGAGTTTGGTGGATTTGAGAAGCAGGCAAAACTCTATAGGGTGATTAACAAGCTAAAAATATCAATCCTTGAGTATGATTGAATTACGTAATGTAACGAAAGAGTTTGGTAACCTTTGTGCCGTTAAAGATTTCACTCTAACAGTATCTGATGGAGAATTGTTTACTTTACTCGGACCAAACGGAGCTGGAAAGACCACAACAGTCAAAATGATTACCGGGCTAATTAAGCCAACAAAAGGCGAGATTATTATTAATGATGTTAATATTGAAGAATTTCCCGAGAAAGCTAAGGAAATAATCGCCTATATACCAGACCAGCCATTTTTATACCCTGAGCTCACCGGCCGAGAATTCATAATATTTGTTTCCAGATTATACGGGATGGAGCATAAAGATATAAATGACCGTATGGAGAGGTTGATTGGGGAATTCCGGGTAGGGGATTGGATAGATCTTCCCGCATCTATGTATTCCCATGGTATGAGACAAAAGGTTATATTTATTCAGGCACTCATCCATAATCCTTTAGTTATTGTTATTGATGAGCCCATGGTCGGGTTGGACCCCGTTTCTGCTAGAATAGTAAAACGCATGCTTCGGGAATGTGTAGGAAATGATGTCACAGTTTTTATGTCAACTCACTCCCTTAATGTTGCAGAGGAGATATCAGACAGGGTTGGGGTTATAGATGAGGGAAAGTTAATAGAGGTAAAGAGTATGAAAAAACTCCTCAAAAGTTCATCTGCAACACTTGAAGACGTCTATTTTGCTATTACAAAGGAGGAACCCAATGACTCTTAGACTTGGTGTTTTGGTCTCTGGAAGAGGTACCAATCTTCAATCAATAATTGATAAGTGTACTTCTTCTGACATTGATGCTAAAGTAGTAGTGGTCATATCTGATAATCCTGAGGCTTATGCACTTACGAGGGCCGGCAAGGCGGGCATATCTGCCAATTACCTGGACCCACGCACTACTAAACCTTTACTCATTGGGGAAGCTGAAGATGATTATATAAAGGTATTAAAGGAATATCAGGTAGACCTTGTTTGTCTGGCTGGGTTTATGAGAATATTAAAAGAAAAATTTATAACTGAGTTTAAGTTGAGGATAATGAATATTCATCCTGCACTCCTGCCATCCTTCAATGGCCTTCATGCGCAGAAGCAGGCACTGGATAAAGGTGTGCGGTTTTCAGGAGCTACAGTCCATTTTGTGACAGAAGACGTTGATGGAGGACCTATAATACTTCAAGCAGTAGTGCCTGTATACCAGGACGATACGGAAGAGAGCCTTTCTAAGCGAATCCTTATCCAGGAGCACAGGATCTATGCAGAGGCTATTAATCTATTTGCAAAGGGTAAGTTAGAAATAAGAGATAACAGGGTGGTAATTGGAGGGATGGATGAATAAGAAGATCAAGGTTGGACTAGTTGGCGCAGGTGCTGTTGCCCAGGTTAGTTATTTACCCATAATTGAACAGAGTGACGAACTTACTCTCGGAGCCGTATGTGAATCCAATAGAGAAAAAGTGGCAGTGCTTTCAAGCAGGTATAATGTTAAAGAGATTTACACAGATTATGAGAGGATGTTGAGGGATGCAGATATAGATGTGGTAATTATTGCGACCCCAAACTATCTTCATACACCAATGGCAATTTCTGCAATTGAGTATGGAAAGGATGTATTGTGTGAGATGCCTCTAGGGCTTGATGCCAATGAAGTCAAAGACCTTGGTAAAGTGGTTGATACTTCCAATAATATATTGATGGCTGCTTTCAGCGGCCGTTTTAGACCGGATATTAAGATATTAAAGGATATAGTATTATCAGGAGAATTAGGACATCTTTCTTTCGCCAAGGCAGGATGGCTTAAGTCTCTGCATGAAGAAAGAGATGGCTGGAGAAGTGACCCATCAAAGTCCGGAGGTGGGGTAATTATGACTTTGGGTATTCAGATACTTGGATTCGTATCATGGCTAGTAGGACTTGATGTTTCAAGTGTTGTAGCAGGTTTTCACACTACTGATAAGATTGAAGATTCAGGGATAATTTTCCTTCGCTATAGAGACGGAAGCTATCTTATGATAGAAGTTGGATGGACTTTGCTTTTTGAGAAGGATTTCACTTATTTTAATCTATATGGATCCGATGGAGTAGCTTTACTCAATCCTCTGAAAATTAAGAAATTGGAAGATGACAAGGTAGTCGATATAACCCCATCTAATATCTCAAAGCATCCAATTAAAACCTCCTACCACAATATGATGGAACGATTCATAAATTACGTAAGGAACAAATCGGCACCTCAACATAGTTGGAGAGATGCGTATGAAGTTGCACTAATAATTGATGCTGCATACCGATCGGCGGAGGAAGAAAAGGAGATTTTGCTTCAGTGAAGACATTTAGCCGCTTTTTACTACCTGCTCTCTGTGGGTGTATTCTTACATTGTCGTTTGCGCCTTATAAATTATCATTTCTGGCCTGGTTTGCTTTTATACCCCTTTTCTATTCTATACGAGATGGAAAATATCCATTCCTGAAAGGATTCACAATGGGAATCACATTCTTTGCGACTTTACTCTCCTGGATTCCCTTTTCTCATGTGGAGAGTTCTGTTATACCACAGATGGTTATTGGTTATTTCCTGCTTTTACTATACCTTTCGTGTTACTTTGGATTTTCAGGGTTTCTATATAATAAATTGAGACGTCAGAATCGAATCTATTTGTTTCCCTTCATATTCTCAGGGGTGGAATTCTTTCGAAGTCTTTCCTCAGTGTTTGGGTTTCCTTGGGGCTCCTTAGGTTATTCTCAAGGGAACCTTATTTATCTTGTCCAATTTGCTTCACTGGGTGGCGTTCCCCTTGTAACTTTCTGGGTGGTTTTAATAAATATACTTTTGTACTTATTAATAGATGCGTATATAATCAACAATAAACCGGTTAAGGTCTATCTGTATTTACTTATTGGGGTAATAATCTTCCCATTTTTGTATTCAGGAGTTATAATACTTCGAGGGTACAGGAGCTTCGGGGAGATAACAGCGACCGTCCTGCAGCCAAATGTTCTTCCCGAGGAAAAAAGATTTGTAAACAGGGAAATGAGAGAGGGTAGAATAGAGAAGATGATCCGTGATGCCCCAGTGTCTGATATATATATATTACCGGAGACGGCGTCTCCCTACTCACTTACCTATAGTGAAGGAGCGAGTCGGTTCTTTTCGTCCCTTGCAAATAGTAAAAATTCCTATATCATTGCGGGAATGCAAGATTTTAGAATAAAGAATAAAGAAGTTTGTCATTATAACGCAGCAGCATTGATTGATTCAACGGGTGTTATAGATATTTACAGGAAGATGTTCCTGGTTCCATTTGTAGAAAGATTCCCATATGATGATGTTATACCACTCTTTAAGAAGATTAAACTTGGACAGGGACATTTTTCTCCAGGACAACTTTTTTCAGTGTTTGATGTTGGTTGGGGAAAATTTTCTGTGGTTATCTGTTATGAAGCAATCTTTCCCCAACTCATAAGGAACTTTGTGTTAAAAGATGTGGATTTTTTGGTGAATATCACAGAGGATGGCTGGTTCGGAAGGACTCAGGCTCCCTATCAACATGCACAGATGGCTGTTTTTCGTTCTATTGAATACAGAAGACCATTGTTACGATCAGCAAATACAGGTGTTTCTTTGATTGCCGACCCCTTTGGGAGGATAATCAAGAAGACTACAATTTACAGAAAGTCTTATATCACGGCAGCAATTCCTCTCGTAAAGAGGCTCACAGTATATGCGAGGATTGGCGATCTATTTGGATGGCTATTTCTTCTTTCTGCTATTGGATTGGCCATATATAGGAAGAATCCAGATGCTTAAAAAACGCTCCCTCGAGAGCATCTTGCGCAGAATAAAACCGATCAAAAAGATACGTGAATATGCGGAGAGATCCGAAAAACAGGTGTATCTTGTGGGAGGTATCCTGCGTGACATTTTCCTGGATTCAGAGATTAACGATATTGATACTGCAGTAAGTGGTAAGGGGGAAGATTTTGCCCGGGCACTGGGTAAGTCGTTCCAACTAAAAAAAGATATGGATGAATTTCGGGTAATGGTGGATGAGTACATTGTAGATGTAATGGGGCTTGGGACAAGAGAAATACTTGATGACCTTGCAAGAAGAGATTACACAATCAATTCGATGGCATATAATCTCCTGGACAAGCGATTTATTGATCCATTTAATGGAGTAAAAGACCTTGAAAATGGCATTATCAAAGCTATAGGTCGTAAAAATATAGTCGAAGATAAAATTAGAATTCTCCGGGGATTAAGATTTAAAGTTGCCTTTGGTTTTGAAATAGAAGATAACACCATGAGTCTTTTAAAGGAATATGCTAATGGAATTTCAGAATGTGCTCCTGAACGTATTCATATGGAACTGGTATCAATATTCAGTCACGAGAATTCATATCTTGCTGTAATTCCTGAGGTCTTTGATAACATTTTTCCTGGATTCCTTCGAATGAAAGAGGTGACGGGTGGTAAAATTACTAAAAATTTATTTGAGCATTCGGTGCTTACACTAAAGAAATTAGAATCATTAATGAGTACTCTCTCATTATTTGGAAAGTATCAGAGGAAGGTAGAGGGATATGTAAAGGATAAACAGGTTGAATTGAAATTATCAGCATTATTGCATGATATTAAAAAACCAGATACAATGGAGATGAAAGGAAACGAAGTCCATTTCTATGGACATGATAAAATGGCTGCAGAATGGGCTATAATGAAACTAAAAGAATTTAAATTTTCATATGCAGAAAGGAAGTTTATTTCAAGGTTGATTGAGAACCATATGTGGATACACCTTCTTACGGTGCAAAAAGAGGTAACAGAAAGAGCAAAGAGGAGAATGATTTTTAGATTAGGAGAAGATGTTATTGGGTTATCTCTTCTGACCATAGCGGATCAAATGGCTTCTACAGATGAAAGTGATGAACATTTAATAGATGTTTGCAATGAGATTATATCGTATTATTTTAAATCAAAGGATGAAGTTGAAAAGCCTCTTCTCCAGGGCAAGGATCTTATTGAACACTTTAATATACAACCGGGTCCAATGTTTGGAAGAATACTTACTAAAGTTCAGAATGCCTATGAAGAGGGGGAAATCAAGACCAAGGATGAAGCTTTGAAATTCATTAAAGAAGAAATTCTCGAGGGGCTTGACAGAAAGGAAGATAGCAATAATATGGACTAAAAGGAGGTAAGGTGGAGCAAATGAAAAATGTGGTTTTTATAATATTTCTATTTTCAATATTTATAACTGGCTGTAACAACAGTTCACCTTCAGAATCCGCTTTTGAACCTCCAAAGGACAAAATAGTCACCAAAGAGATGGCAAAGAGCTATGCAAGGGTATCAATTGCCCTCACGAAGGCTGTAGAAGAAGAAGCGGCTATTATTGAGGATTTTCGAGAAGAGTGTAACATTTCATTGGATATGAACGAACTTAATGATAGAGATTTTAAAGAAAAGCATCCTGAGATTATAGCAGAGTGGGATAGAATTCAGAAGGACTGGCAAACAAAACAGGCCTCAGTCTATGAAAGGTATGGAATGAGTGAGAAAGAATGGGATTGGATAGCAGGCTCTCTTATAATGCCAAGAAACAGGCCGATGCAAGAATTTATTAGAAAGGAGTTCGAACGAATAGAAAAAGAAGAATCCCCGAAACAGACATAAACCACAAATAATAAGTAAAGTAGTAGAGTTCCCCTTTCTTAACGCTTTTGTAAAATACCCATAAGGCAAAAAGTCCCGACAGAAAGGCTGCGATAGTTCCATAAATTAACTGAACATAATCTAATTCAATAGAAGTAAATTCTTTCATTTCAAGAATAAACGCTCCTAATAATGCAGGTATGGCGAGAATGAAAGAAAATTCAAAGGATTCTTCACTGGATATGCCAAGGAGGAGCGCAGTTGCCACTGTAAATCCAGAGCGGGAGATTCCAGGAATAAGTGCAAAAGCTTGGGCAACCCCAATAACAAAAGCTGTTTTTAGATTGAGCGTACCCTTAGTCTTTTTCTTCAAAGTTAATAGTAACATACATCCTGTAATAAATAACATTGAAAGAACTAATATTGGATTTGTAAACATCAGTTCTATTTTCTCTTTCAACAATACCCCAGAGAATGCAATTGGGATTGTTCCAACTATTATGAGTGTTACCCTTTTCTTAGATAGATAACCTAAGATTCTTTTTCTGAAGTAAATAATTATTGAGAGTAATGTACCAAAATGTAGTGACACTTCGAGTATAACTCCTTGCGTTTTCAATCCCATAAGTGTTTTCAGGAGTACTAAATGCCCGGAACTCGATACTGGTAGGAATTCTGTAAGGCCTTGAACTATGCCTAATATTATCGCTCTCATTGAATAGTAGAGAGTAACAGGGCAATCATACCGGGTATCATTGATATCTTCAGAATCAATTGTGAATTTCTGAACCAACTGGGAGATCTTCTTGACTTTATAATTATAATTATGACTGGTACAACCATTCCAACCCCAGCAACTAAAGTGAATAATAAACCATAATAAAAAGAGGCAATGATTAATGAGAGGATAAGTAAGAAAAGAAGTATTAAAATGATTCGACGGGTTTTTTCTATACCAAAAACTATTGGAAATGTCCGAAGGCCTCCCCTAATATCTCCAACTAAGTCCTCTCCATCTTTAAGGATTTCGCGAGGGAGATTTAAAAGAATTGCAAAGATGACGGGAAATATAATCGCTTTTATCTCACCGGAGGCAGCTATGGCTCCTATAGGGAAAGTTGATGCAAGCAGTAGAGATACTACAAGATTTCCAATAAGTGGGTGGGGTTTCAGATACGGTGTATATAGAAATAATAAAAGTGATATACTTAAACCTATATATAGAAGATTTAAATCAACAAAAATAAATATCGCATTTGCGATAAAAAAACAGATAATAGAATATCTTAAAGCTTGCTTACGGGTTAACTTACCAGAGGGGATAAGCCTGTGAGGTTGATTTATTTTATCTATCGCAACGTCAAAGTAATCATTAATCAGATTTCCACCAATTGCTAATAGACTTATGGAAAATCCTGACAGCCAAACAGCTATGTTTATATTAAGTGATGAGAGAAAAGCACCTAATAGAACAGCCACCCCTGCGATGGTGGCATTAGTCAGTCTCACTATGATATGTTAGAGCCAGGCTTTACATCCTGGTCTGGAGAAACGATCGAGATGATGTCTCCATCTATTGCAGCAAGAAGCATTCCGTCGGAGCGGACCCCCTTTATTGTGACAGGTTCCAAATTTGTTACTACCACTATTCTCACACCCTTTAAATCGTCGGGTGTGTACTGCTCTTTTATACCCGCAACAAGAGTACGTTTCTCTCCTGTATCAACAGTTAATTTGTAAAGTTTATCTGCGTCTTTAATTTCTTCTACTTCTTCAATTATTCCAACCTTTAATTCCATTTTCTTGAAATCATCAAAACTGATATAGGTCATCTTTAACCTCCTTATCTGTTTTTCAATTTCATCATCCTCAATCTTCTTATACAAGGGTTCTACCTTGCCTATAGGATGGTCTGGTGGTATAGATATTTCTTTTAGCTCCCACCATTTCTTTTCTCTAAGATTAATCATTGAGAGGATTTTCTTTGCTCCGAATGGTGTAAATAATTCACCTACATTTGCTAATGTATATACAATATATGAACATAAATGAAGCGTAGTGGCTGTTCTTTTTTCATCTTCCTTTCGAGTAGCCCATGGTTCCATACTATCATAATAGCGATTACCAACTGCAGCAATCTCCATAAAGTACTGCAGTGCACGACGGAAATGGAAAGTTGTTAATGATTTATCTATACTGTCTATTAGCCCATATATTTTATCCAACAACTTTCTGTCTTCATCTTCAATTATAGATAGTTTTGGTATCTTTCCATCAAAATATCTTTCGATGAATTTCAATGTTCTATTAACAAAATTTGCAAACGTATTTATTAATTCGGCATTTACCCTTACCTGGAACTCCTTCCATTTGAAGTCTGAGTCCTTTGTCTCAGGGCATATAACAGTGAGATAGTATCTAAGAAAATCAGGCTCAAAGTATTCTAAGTATTCATGTAGCCACACAGCCCAATTATTACTTGTTGATATCTTTTGTCCTTCCAGATTTAGAAATTCATTGCCAGGTATATCTGTTGGAAGTGTATAATTTCCATATCCCATTAGGATGGCTGGCCACATGATGCCGTGAAATACGATATTATCTTTGCCTATAAAATTGACTAATTTGGTATCTTTATTCTGCCAATAATCTTTCCATTTATCCGCTTCTCCAATACTCTCTGACCATTCAATGGAGGAAGATATATAGCCGAGGAGTGCATCGAACCATACATAGAGGACCTTGTCTTTTGCTTCTTCCAAGGGAACCGCTACGCCCCAATTCAGGTCTCTAGTGATGGGACGGGGTCTTAAGCCCTCATCGAGCCACCCCTCTAGGTATCTTTTTACGTTTCTTTTCCAGTCCTTTTTGCCTATCCAATCTTCTAGTTCCTTCTGAAATTTGTTTAGCAACAAATACCAGTGCTTTGTTTCTCTTTTTTCTGGCGCATGACCACATATCTTACAGTGAGGGTTTATTAGTTGTTCTGGCTCTAACCAGCTACCGCATGATTCACAGGAATCCCCTCTTGCGTTTTCATAATTGCAATAAGGACATATTCCTTCTATATAACGGTCAGGGAGGAATTTTTTGCAATTAGTGCAATATAGTTCTTCAGTGATGGTAGATTCTATATAGCCCTTATCATATAATTTAAGGAAAAAATCCTGAGCCAGTTCATGATGTAATTCTCTGGATGTTCCAAAAAAGTTATCAAATTCTACACCTAATTTCTCTAAGGATTCTTTTATCTTTTTATGATATTGAACTACTAGAGTTTTTGGAGTAATGCCCTGTTTTTCAGCGGCTAACATTATTGGAACGCCGTTTTCATCTGTCCCTGATATATGGATTACATCTTTTTCATTCTTTCGGAGGAATCTGGTGTATATATTTGCAGGGAGGTGAACACCTGCAAGATGACCTATATGAATAGGCCCGTTTGCATATGGTAGAGCATCAGTTACTATAATCCTTTCATTCAGTTTCTTTTTGTGATTTTGATCCATTTGTCTCCTTTCCGTTTCAATTTCTCTAAAGAGATCTCTTCCTGGGTTTCATCCTCATGACTTACGGTTACGACTCTCGTCATGAGGTTCCTATGAAGTGCTACACTTGTTCCTTTTTCTGTTAAAATCTCATCTCCTCTATCAGGGAATTGTTTTAGTTCTTCTTTATAAAATTCATGCTCGTAAGCAAGACAGCAAAGTAATCTACCGCAAGGTCCTGATATTTTTGAAGGGATTACATATATATCTTGTTCTCTGGCAGCTTCAAGTTGTATAGATTGTTTTTGTATAAGGAAAGAACTGCAGCACAGGGGTCTGCCACATAATCCAATTCCACCGAGATAGCCTGAATAGTCACGTACACCGATATGTCTTAACTCAATCGTGACGTTGAATTCATCTTTTAGTTCTTTTACAAGTTCTCGGAAATCCACCCTCTTATTTGCGAGGAAATAGAACTTGTATCGTTTCCCATCCCATTCCTTATCAACTCCTATCAATTTCATGGGTAGATCATGATGCTTGATTCTTTCGATGCAGAATTGAAAAGCTTTCTCTTCTTCTTTCGTCAAATTTTTCAATTTTTCTTTTTCATTATCATAGAGTGGGCGAAGAATTTTTCCTTTAGATTGAAGATCGGCATTGGTTTTTTCACTTACAATGCCTATAAAATGTTCTCCTTTTATCTCACAGAGAACAAATTCTTTATTTTTGGGAGTAAATGAGGAATCCAGTGGATATTGTATACCTGCGAATTTTACGTAATACAACATCAGATTTTCAAAAAAAGGTAGAATAATATTTTTTCAGCTGTGATGTTCGAGTAATAATATTCATAGGCTTTTTTTAGATACGAAAAAATCCTTAATGCTCTATCTGTTTCAATATCACTGTTTTTGTACTTATGTTCAACCATTTTCCATAAATATAGAAGCAGGCGTTCAATACGCCACTTCTTTTCTAAATCTTCACTCCAATTCTTTATTCGAACATTCTTGGGAGTTTGAAAAAACAGCCTGTCAAGTTCATCTTCCATATTTCTCATTTCTCTAAGCATGAGTGTTTCTTCAATTCCTCTACCAAAGTGTTTGACATCTAATTCTTCAATGATCTGGCTTTGAATTTCTGGAAGTAATGCCGTAAACCTAATATTAAAGGTCCTCGAAATTACTGTTTCCGTAAGTAGGTGTGGGTTTGGTGTAATTAGTATAAGCAGGACATTCTTAGGAGGCTCTTCTAATATTTTCAAAAAAGCATCAGCAGCATTCATACTCATATTCTCAGCCTGTAATATTATGATTATCTTCCAATCGCTTTCCATCGGAGTCAAATATGCATAATTCTGAATTTCCCTAATCGTGTCAATTGAGATACTAGCTTTACTATACCTGAGTTTGTAATATTCACCAGACTTCCTTATTTTAAATATCTCATCATATTTATACTCCTCAAATTTAGGGAATATTGTTAATACGTCAGGGTGGACACCCTTTTCCACTTTTTTTTTGTTTCCAATAATCTTACTTGCGAAATCTAAAGCCAGAGAAAATTTTCCAACTCCCGGTGGGCCATAGAATAACAAAGCTTGCGGTATAGTTTTCTTCGTTATTATCGAAGATAACATTTTTTTTGGTATTTCTTGTTCTTTTATATGAGTTATCATTTTAATCTATATCCTTATATAGTTCATAGGGTTCACTGCTTTACCCGATTCCCTTACCTCAAAATGTAGCATTGGTTCCTTTGCCGAGCCAGTTTGTCCTACTTTTCCAATTACAGAGCCTTCTCCAACATGATCTCCATTTTCTACTGTTGTTGTAGAGAGATGAGAATACAAACTGATGTATCCTCCACCGTGATCTATCAAAACTATCTTGCCGTACCCGAGGAAGTTATCACTAAATACCACTCTGCCAGGCGCTACTGCTTTTATATCCTCTCCCCACTTTGCTTTGATATCGATGCCTTTGTTTAGTGTAACAGTTCCATATCGTTCGTGCCTTTTCCTGCCAAAATAACCTGTTATCAATCCATCTACGGGAAGTATAAGTTGTTTTTTTTCAAAGTAGGCACAGCCTTCACCCATTTCATTTGTAGAGAGAGTTTTTATGAGTTCTTCAAGATCCTTCATAGCCTGTTTCATCTCTTTAGACATCTTTATTGTTTTCTTACGCTCCGTTTCAATTTTTGTGAGATATTCGCTTTTTTCCTTTTTATCTTTCTTTAATTCCTTTTCTTGTTTCTCTACCTCCACATATATCTTTTCCAGAACTGATAGTTTTCCTTCTATTTGAGATTTTTTTAATTTAAGACGATCATCCAATTGCATGACTTCTGTTAAGACCCTTCTATCCTGATCTGCTATGAGAGATAAATATTTCATTCTTTTCAATGCATCACTAAATGAGTAGGAGAGAAGGACTACAGCTATTGGATGCAGGGGACCATGTATATATATCTCCTTTATACGCTTCTTCAGTATGTTACGTTTTTCATTTAAGCGATAATCAAGTTCCTCAATTAATAGTCCTATGTTTTTAATCTCTTCAGAGGTTATTTCTTTCATGCGGCAGAGTTCACCGATTAGTTCTCTATTGAGGTCTATCTCTTTATCTAGTTCCCGGATGTTTCTCAATATTCCGCTCTCTTCTCCCTTTAATTGTGAAATCTTTTCTTTTTGGTTTTTTAATCTTTCCCGCAGTATTTGTAATCGTTCCTCTGGTGACTCTACAGTTGTGGCAAGAATTGATAGGATAATGACCAAGTAGTTCATCTATCACCCAAGTAAATCTTCATCCATCTGAAGCTCATGTTCTGAAAGTTTTCCACTTCTTTTGAATAGGGAAGCTATACGATTTTTAAACCCTATTAAAATACCTATAAGTACTATGATAAAATTTCTTCTAGTCATAATATCCGAGTCTTTTCACATCCTTTTTATTCTTTCTCCAGTTCTTTTTAACCTTTACCCAAGTATTGAGGTATATATGTTTATCAAGAAATTTTTCCATATCCCTTCTTGCCATAGAAGCAACCTTTTTCAATTTTTTTCCACCCTTACCTATTATAATACCCTTTTGTGATTCCTTTTCAACATATATATTGATATCTATTCTTCCGTCTTTCATCGCAACTACCTGAATGGCAGTAGAATATGGGATCTCCTGTTTATATTCATCGAGCACCTTTTCTCTCATTATCTCAGCTATGAAAAACCGAAGAGGTCGGTCAGAGAGAAATTCTGGTGGGTAGAATAAATGTTCTTCTGGTAGATACTCAAGGATAAGAGGAATAAGTTTTTCTACATTCTCTCCCGTCAGTGCAGATATTGAAAGTACTTTGACAAATGGATCTTCGTCAATGGAATTTCTTAGTTCCTGTAACTCCTCACGAGTGATTTTGTCAATCTTGTTTATCAGGAGAAAGATTGGAGCTTTGATGTGAGAGAGGATTTTGGTTGGAATGTCTTGATGTTCAGGTGATATAAGAATTAGCGCAAGATCCGTGTCTTCGGTTGCACGTTTTATCTGGCTCTGCATAGCGTTATCCAATTCGTTTCTTGGTTTGAAATATCCTGGTGTGTCAAGGAAAATAATTTGATTGTCGCCTTCGGTCCAGATGCCAAGGATTTTATGCCTTGTGGTTTGTGGTTTATTTGTGATGATAGAGAGATTTTTCTCGACCAAGCGATTCAAGACGGTTGATTTTCCTACATTTGGTTTTCCAATTATTGCGACATATCCAGCTTTCATACCCCCAAATATATCTTGAGGTAGTTCAAAGTCAAGGTCTTTTAGCCACAGAGACACAGAGGGAGTCGCTTCGCTTTATTGCAAGCTACTTTATGCGCCTCTTCCCAGAAGTAATCTCGCCTTTTTACGAAAGACCTATGAAGATTAATCAGAGAAAAATCATAAAACTCTAAATCCATTAACTCTTGACAATTGTATTTTTTTCTTTATTGTTTCAGATGCCATTCTCGAGGAGATTAAAAGATGATTAATTATGATATAAATCAGGTTATAAAAGATATCTCAAATTTTATTAGAGATGTTTACTTCGTCCATGAAAAGGAACGAATTATAGAGCAGACACTTAAGGCGGTCGTTAAGATGGCTCACTGTGACTCCTCTTCGTTATTTCTTTTGACGGATAATCCTAAAAGCTTAGCATACGACTATAAACACGGAGAAAGCAAAATCACCACCCATAAGAGCACTGCCGGATTAAACTCAGGGATCTCTGATAAAATTCTAAAGGATGGTGAGGTTATTGTGATTAAGGATACCAATGAGATTTTAGAGCTGAATCCAAAGATGAAGGAGAAGCAACTGAAGTCTTTCGCCGCGTTTCCCATCATAATCGGTAATAATGTAGAAGGAATCCTATATATAAACTATATCAATTCCAGAATCCCTGAAAATTTTGATGAATATTCAGTCTCATGGATGAAACTCTTCTCTACCATTGTTGCTTCAGCCATTTTTGATGCCAGACTTTATTATAGATTGGACAAAGCACTGAAGGATCTCAAGATTTCCTTTGAGATTAGCCGTTCTTTGTTGTCGGTCTTTGATCTGGAGGAACTTGTAGATAAAATATTTGAGGAAATAACTAATAGATTCGGATATGAGCTTATTGCGCTCTTTATTAGAGATGAAAAAGATGGCTATATTACTATGAATTATACATTAGAAGCGTTAAAGAATTTTATCGGGTTAAAATTTAAGGTAGGAGGAAAAGGTATTGTTGGGAAGGTGGCAGGAACTGGAGAACCATACTATGCCCCTGATGTCTCTTCGGATGAATTTTATTCAGCAGCCCTTAAAGATGTTAAATCCGAGTTCGCCATTCCCTTAAAAATAGGTGATAGAGTAATAGGAGTGCTGGATATCGAGAGTTTTAAATTGGATGATTTTTCAGAAGATACCAGAAATCTATTGTTATCCATGGGGGTTCATATAGCAATAGCGTTTGGGAAAGCAAGATTATATGAAAAAACAAAGAGATTATCAGGAGAAGATCCATTGACAGGTATATTAAACCGAAGACGGCTGGCGGAAGCGATAAACAGGGAAATTGAACGCTCAAAACGACACGGAACCAAATTCTCCCTATTATTTCTTGATCTTGATAATTTTAAAGAATTTAATGATAGATATGGGCATTCCCAGGGAGATAAAATACTCATAGGCTATTCTAATATAATAAAAAAGCTTTTTCGTAAAGGAGACATATTTGGTAGATATGGAGGTGACGAATTCTTAGCACTTCTTTATCAAACAGATGTAGCTCATGCAGAAGAAGTAGCAAAAAGGATGTTAAATAAAGTAACGAATGATGACAGTGTTCTTGGTTTAGCATTCTCTATCGGGATTTCAGGTTTTCCTGAAAATGGATATTTTTTTAAAGAACTTGTAGATGCTGCGGATCGCGCTTGTTATAAAGCAAAAGAAAAAGGTGGCAGTAGAATAGTTGTTGCTTTAAAAAAACAGGATTAAGATTTTTTCTCATTCTTCTCATTATATACATTCATTTACCAATAAGACAGTCGCTTCACCCCAATTAAAAATGAGAGAGGTCGAGGGGTCAAGATAAAACTACAGAAAAGTAAGACCAAAAGCCTTACCATAATTTTACTACTCACTAACCGTCTAACCGACACATTCCTTTGCGGTCTTGCGGGAAATTAATTGGGTAAGTCTTGGTAGATACTCTTGACAGATATGGAAGAGTACAATATTATCCAGTTATGATAATAATAAAGAGCGAGAGAGAGATTGAATGTATTAAAAAGTCATCATATCTTCTGGCAAAGACCTTCGAACACGTAAAAGACCTGATTTCCCCTGGCATAACGACACAGGAACTTGATGAAGAAATTGAAGATTACATCCTGAGTATGGGTGCAAGCCCTGCATTTAAGGGATATCAAGGATATCCTGCGTCTGCTTGCATATCAAACAATGAAGTCGTAATCCACGGAATTCCAGATGAAACAAAGCTCAAGTCAGGAGATATAGTGGGGATTGATATAGGTGTTGAATATAAGGGCTGTTTTAGCGATGCAGCTTATACGTTTGGAGTGGATGAAATATCTAAAGAGTCCCAAAAGCTCTTGAAGACCACAAGGCGAGCTCTATTCAAAGCAATTGAGCAAGCAAGGATAGGAAATAGAATAGGTGATATGTCGCATGTAATTCAAGAGACAGCAGAAAGAGCAGGATATAGTGTGGTTAGGGAGTTTGTCGGTCATGGTGTTGGACGGAAATTACATGAGGATCCTCCAATACCAAATTTTGGAAGGAGAGGAGTTGGTCCCCGACTGAAAAAGGGAATGACGTTAGCTATAGAGCCAATGATAAATACGGGGACTTTTAAGGTAAAAGTGTTAGATGATGGTTGGACTGTAGTAACCAAAGACAGGAAGCCCTCTGCACACTATGAACATACAATACTTATAACTGATAGTGAAGCTCAGATTTTGACTGATTCTTCACTCTATGAGGGGATAAAACTAGAGATGAATAATAGCCGCAGAGGTACAAACTTTAATGCAAAATGAAGAATGTCTACCTGTGCCGTTGGCACAGCAGACAGGCAAAATGTTCACCCCATTAAATAATTTTGTATTTAACGGGGCAAGAAGTGCAAAATATACTGCACCACCATTAATCTCTCGCGAAGTTCGCAAAGAGACTAAGAAATAAATAGTGAGGTGAATCAGGGACTTTTAAATTTTCAATTTGCATTTTTCAATGAAGCAAAGCTTCGGGAGGTAAAAATGGTAGGCAAAGAGAAACAAAAAACCAGAACAATTGATCTTGATTTCGAGAAGTCAGAGACAAAATACTCCAATCTCGTCGTCTTGAGCCATTCACAAGCAGAGTTTATAATTGATTTTGCCCGAATACTACCGGGTATGAAGAGGCCTGAGGTCCAGGATAGGATAGTTTTGACACCCCTTCACGCAAAACTTCTGCTCAATGCACTATCCGAGAATCTAAAGAAATACGAGGGGAGATTTGGAAACATTGAAATTCCTGCAGGTGTAAAAGAAGGCATGGGAATGGGTTTTAAGGCGTAATGAAGAAATTAAGAGAGCAATTGGAGGAAGAAAATAAAACTCTATCCACCTATGCAGTGAAATCGGGAAATAGCAGAGGGAGAGTCTACGATGAACCCCCGACTAAATACCGCACGCCTTTTATGAGGGATAGGGATCGCATTATTCATGCCACAGCCTTCAGACGGCTGGAATATAAAACCCAGGTTTTCGTTAATCATGAGGGAGATTATTATAGGACGAGGTTGACTCACGCCTTGGAAGTTCAGCAGATTGCACGAACAATTGCCAAGGCATTAGGACTAAACGAGATATTAACTGAGGCAATAAGTCTTGCCCATGATATTGGACACACACCCTTTGGACATGCTGGTGAAGTTATGTTAAATGAGTTGATGCGGGATTTTGGAGGATTCGAGCATAATGTCCATGGGCTTCGCGTTGTTGATATACTGGAGCAAAAATATCCTAATTTTAGGGGCCTAAATCTATGCTATGAGACGAGAGAAGGTATAATAAAGCATGAATCCGAGTACGATTCAGCACATAAAGTTGGAGACGAATTTAGCGTGAATAAATCTCCTTCTCTGGAAGCACAGGTGGTAAATCTTGCTGATGAGATTGCATATAATGCTCATGATCTTGATGATGGCCTTAAGTCTAAATATCTCAAGCTTAAACAATTAGCTGAAGTTGAATTATGGAAGTCCATATTTGATAAAGTCAATCCAGATTTGAGTGAACAGGATAAGATTTATGCAGCAATCAGGGAATTTATAAAACTTGAGGTTAATGATTCTATTGAAAATTCGAGTAGAATGATTGAGGAGAGGAATATTAAGAACCTGCAGGATGTATACTCTTCCGAGCCTGCGATCAGATTCTCTCGCAAGCTGGAATCCCCTAATAGGCAACTCAAAGATTTTTTAAGGGAGAATCTATACCGATATTATAAGGTGGTTAAGATTCAGGAAAAATCCAAGAGGATTATTGAGGTGCTCTTTACTATTTATATAAAAAATATTAATCAACTTCCCCCTCAATTCATTAAAATGATTGATGAGTTTAGTGAAGAGAGGGTAGTTGCTGACTATATCGCTGGGATGACAGACCGTTTTGCCCAGGATGAATACGAAAGGTTTTTCTTTCCGTTCACCAAGATGTGAGATTCCCGTTCTCCACAAATATCTTCTTAAACAAGGGATAACACCCTTTGTGGCAGGTATTCTCCTGTTTACGTTTATACTTCTTATGGACAGAGTTTTTCAGTTATTTGATCTGTTAATAGGGAAACAGGTTGGGATAATAAAGGTCTTTATGATCTTTATGTACAGTTTGCCTTTTATTATTGCCCTTACTGTCCCTATGGGGGTTTTAGTAACTACAATAGCATCCTATGGTAGGATGAGTGGAGATTCTGAAATCCTTGCTCTTAGAGCTTTAGGAATAACTCCACTGAGGCTTATGGGTCCATTCCTTTTTATATCCGGTGTAATAGCAATAGGAATGAGTTTATTCAATATTTACGTACTCCCTGAGGCGAACTATAAATTGAAAAAACGATTAGTCGAGGTTTCCAGATCACGTCCAACATTAAGGTTATATGAGAGTAGATTTAATGAGATCAGTCGTGGATACACTCTCTGGGCTGACTCAATTGACCATGCAAAATCTAAGCTTACAGGCGTTAAGATATATGAGGAGTTACCAGAGGAATCGCCCAGGGTTATTTATGCAAGGGTAGGGGAAATGAATGTAGTAGGAGATAGTCTCACCCTTATTCTCAGTGATGGTGAGCTCCATCGATTTGATCCATCCGAACCATCAAGTTACAGGATATTAAAATTTTCTCACCAGGTTATGTCAATACCACTTGGAGGAAAGAAAAGTGCTAACGTAATGCGTAGTGCGAGGGAAATGAACCTTAAGCAATTACTAGAGTATTCACGTCAGGCACGTTCGAAACGTAACAAATGGCGTTATTTATTGGAGGCGCATAAAAAATTCTCTATTCCATTTGCTTCCATCGTATTCGTTATCCTTGGAGTCCCTCTTGGTATGTGGGTAAGACAGGGTGGTCTTGGTAATGGTATCACGCTTAGTTTCTTAATGTTTATGGTGTATTATATAATGCTGGCTGGTGGTGAGGAGATATGCGAGAGAGGTAATCTATATCCTTCTATCTCTATGTGGACTCCTAATATAGTATTGGGGCTTTTAGGCATAATCCTGTTTTTCAAGGTAATATATGGGAAATAAAATATTAGAGAGATATATTCTGAAAAGATTTCTTAAAGCCTTTCTACTAACCCTTATTGGCCTTCTGTTTATCTATATTATAACAAACCTATTTGAACATTTAGGATATTTCATAGATAGAAATGCGCAAACTTTTGATATAATAGGGTATTATCTTTTATTTTCTCCCAAGGTTCTTGTCCGACTTATGCCTCTTGGAGTTTTATTAGGTATGTATTTTTCTCTTGGGTTGTTAGCACGGCATAATGAGGTACTTGCAATAAGGGGACTTGGTGTCTCTCCCCTAAATATCTATAAGCCGATATTTACGTACGGCTTTTTTATATCTATCGTTGTCCTTGCTTTTAATCTTTCCCTTATCCCTGGGACAGATCATCTTTTGAAGGAGTTCAAGAGAAAAAGGATTGATAAGGTAAAGGGAACGCAAAAAGCATATGGGCGTAACATTAATTATATTACGGAAGCGGGCTGGATAGTAAAGATAAAGAAACTAAGTGGAGAAAAGATTAGCGATGTAGATCTTTTCTTCTATAGGGAAGGAAGGATAGTTTCCAGGATATATGCTAAGAGAGGTGAGTGGAAGGACTCTTTTTGGTTATTGGAGGAGGTCTACAAGAGAACCTTTACTGATAAGGGCACTTTAACAACTTACGATTATAAAATGAGGGAAAGAAGTGAAGTTCTGCAAATTCCGCCTCAGGAATTAGCAAAAAGTATATATGATCCATTGAATCTGTCTTTTCTGAATCTTTTGCGATATGCTAGGAGGCTTGAGTTTAGTGGGCAAATAAGCTTTCGAGAGAGGGTCGAACTTTACGGAAGAATAACTTATCCTCTTATGGGATTTATTATTCTATTCTTTGGTTGTCCTTTGGCACTGGAAGTAAAGAGAAGGGGTTTGATTTTTGGTCTTGGACTTGGTATTTTAGCAAGTTTTACTTTCTGGGGAATAATTCAATTATTCAAGGAATTAGGAATAAAGGGGACAATGCCCCCTTTTCTTTCAGTTATAATTCCTAATATTCTTTTTCTTTCTTTAGGTCTCTATTTATTATTAAAGAGTGAACCTCTGTGAGAACCCTTTATTCTCTCCCTAAACACTCCATCCATTTATCACCGTACTCACTGGAGAGTTTATTATTCTTCATTTTCAAATATACAATTGCCATAAGATGATATGCTTCACAATTATTCGGATTTTCAGCTACAGCGTCATTCAAAACACTAACAGCATCGTTATATTTACCCTTTGTTATGTATACCTGTCCTATAAGATCATAGGCCTTGCTTAAAATCACAGGGTCTACATCTTTCATACCTATGACTTTCTTACCCGTTTCCAGAGCGGATTCGTAATCTTCAGCCTTGAGATACGCAAGTGCGAGGTTATATTGGATACCTGGATTTTCTTTTAGGGTTGGGGGTGATTTTTTAAACACTTCTATTGCTTTTTTATATTCTTCTAAATCAAGGTATGCTTGCCCTAACACTATATAGGTTTCTGTAACTGTGTTATCAATTTCAAGAGCTTTTTCTAAATAAGGCACAGCCTTTTCTGGGTTTGTGTGAATTACATAGTATCTTCCCAGAGAGAGATATGGATCTATATTGGTTTTGTCGGCCTCGATTGCTTTCTCGTAATATGTTAGAGCTTCATCTACTTTTCCCGTCATGCTCAATATGTTTCCATGTAGGTTATATGAATAAGATTTATACTTTGGTGTCTCTACAGACTCGGATCTTTTTACGAGTTCAAGAGCTCTTTCAAAATTCTCATCACTATATTTTACAGCCCCATTATAAAACACATTCCAAGCATAATTTTCAGTATGGAGGAAGTTCTCATACCACTTTACCTTTTCCTTTGTCTCCATTTCGTTTATCTGTAGTGCTTTTTCAAGTGCATCAGCTGCTTCTTTATGATATTTCTTTTTATGATAAGGAACGGAAAGACTTACATATGGTTCAGCCTTATCAGGATATTTTTGGGCTGCCTGTTTGAATAGGGAGATTGCTTTATCAAACTCCCTATTTTGAATTGCTATGTTTCCACCGGTTATTTCTTGTGCCTTACATCCGGTAAGGATAAGAGCAATCAGTATTGCAATTACCAATAATTTTTTCATTATACCTCCTCTTTAGGCCACTTTTTTATAATTATATATGAGTATAATATGATATGTCAAGGCGTCACTTTTAATCTATCGGGATACAACCCCAGATGGTTGATAGCCTAAAGTGAATTATCATTAGTTATGAGCCACTTGGGTAAGAGTATATGATAAAACATGAGGGGAAGGGAGGAATTTTGCACTTTGCATTCTCCATTTTCCATTTAATTTATATTTACCCCTTGATTTATAGGATTCTATGGTTAAATATTTAAGTATAAAATGAATAATATGCGTATAGGAATAGTAGGAGCAGGCAACTGGGGTACATCGCTTGCTATATATCTTGAGTCTGAAGGAAAAGCGCCCAGCCTTTATGAGTATTTTCCCAAAAGAGCAGAGTGTTTACGGACGCAAAGAGAAAATAAAGAATTCCTTCCAGGTTATCCAATATCAGGAGATATACTTATAACCAATGAACCAGAGAAGCTTGTAGATGCTTCTGACGTCATATTCTTTGTCCAACCCAGTCATACTCTTAAAAAGGTAGCATCTCTTTTTAGTAACTACATAAAAGATGAAATCGTTGCCAGCTTCACGAAAGGTATTGATCCTGAAACTTTACAGCGGATGTCTGAGGTACTGGAGCAAGAGTTTCCTAATCAGAAAGATAAGATAGTTGCAGTTTCTGGTCCGTCTATAGCGAGAGAAGTAGTCCGTGGAGTTCCTACCTCTCTGGTTGCTGCCTTAAAAGATATCAAAAGAGCTGAAGTAGTTCAGGGTTTACTTTCGGGTAAGCGAATGAGAGTTTATACTTCGGAAGACATAGTTGGTGTGGAGTTAGGTGGGGCATTTAAGAATGTTTATGCTATTGCTTCAGGCATATGTGACGGTATGGAACTTGGTATGAATGCAAAGGCTGCTCTCATAACGAGATCAATGGCGGAACTTTCAAGACTTGGAATTATGATGGGTGGTGAGAGACATACTTTTGCTGGCCTTTCAGGTTTTGGTGATATCATAGTTACCTCCTTCAGCGTGCATTCCAGGAATCGAAGTGTTGGAGAAAGATTGGGCAGGGGAGAGAACCTGAAAGAGATCCTTGATAGTATGATTGAGGTAGCAGAAGGCGTTCCCACTACAAGATCTGCCAGCAGGCTTAGAGATGAATATAACGTGGATATGCCTATAGCAAAAGAGGTATTTAACGTCCTGTTCGAAGGCAAGAACCCGAAAGTTTCAATTGAGAATTTAATGCAAAGGGATTTAAAAAGGGAGAAAAGGTGAAAAAGATATACTATTCCATAGGTGAAGTTGCCGAACTTCTACAGGAAAAGCAGTCGACACTCAGGTATTGGGAGAAAGAATTTAATGAGCTCAAACCCAGAAGAAGTTCCGGAGGTCGGCGACTTTATACAGAACAAGATATTAATTTACTTAAAAAAATCCAGTATTTCCTTCATGAGGCAAAATACTCTATTGAAGGAGCGAGAAGGTGCTTTAATAAAAGATCCCCTGAGTCAAATATATTAGAAAGACTGGAGAATATAAAAAGAATATTAGAGGAATGATGCTTAAGGTAAAAAATGCCCTTATATCTGTGTATGATAAAGAGGAAATAGTTGGATTTGCAAAGGAGTTATGCAATTTTGGCGTGAAAATAATTGCAACATCAGGTACTGCTTCCACACTTTCAAAAAATGGTATTAAAGTTGTAACTATCGAAGATGTTTTTAAAGTTTCAGAATTACTCGATGGAAGGGTGAAGACCTTACAACCAAACATTTTTGCGTCAATACTTGCAGATAGAAGTAAAGAGAAACATATTTCCCAGTTAGAAGAATTAAATCTAAAACCTATTGACCTGGTTGTAGTAAACCTCTATCCCTTTGAACGTGGTCTTGCTGAAGGTAGGGGAGAAGAGGATATGATAGAGTTAATAGATATAGGGGGTGTTTCTCTCCTAAGGGCTGCAGCTAAGAATTATAAGTATTGTATACCCCTTTATTCCCCTTCTCAATATGATGAGTTCCTCCAGGAGTTGAGTTCTAATGATGGAGAAGTTTCTCTTCAATATCGTAGGAGACAGTCTATGAAAATATTTGAGAATATTTTCAGGTATGATGAAATTATTTCAAAATACTTTTCTCTTGAATTTAGGGAAGTCAAAGAAGAAATGTTTCCTGAAATCTTAACGCTGGAGTTACAGAAAGTAATGGATCTTAGATATGGGGAGAATCCTCATCAGAAGAGCGCACTATACAGAGACACAACAGATGAAAAAAATCTTATTGGTTCAGATATATTATCCGGGAAACCAATGTCATATAATAATTGGATGGATGCTGATACTGCTGTCTCAGTTTTATGCGAGTTTGATATGGCAGCTTGCACAATATTAAAGCATGCAGCCCCTTGTGGTGTTGGAACTGGAGAGAATATGTATGATGCTTTTAACAGAGCCTATATTACTGACCCGATTTCTTCTTTTGGTGGAATAGTTGCAGCAAATAAAGAAATTGATTTAAATACTGCAAGGGATATTATTACTTCTTTCTTTGAAGTGATTATTGCACCATCTTACGAGGAGGAAGCATTAAAAATTCTAAAGACTAAGAAAAATATGCGTATAATAAGAGTAGACCCGAACATTTTTTCGATATCTTCATCATTACGATGCTACCCGCTCAAAGGAGGGCTGTTACTCCAAGAGAGTGATAGTGCATTAGTAAGTGTTGATGACTGGGAAATCGTTAGTGATGTTAAACCAATTGAAAAAGAGATTAAGGCATTAGACTTTGCCTGGAAAGTAGTGAAATGGGTGAAATCAAACGGGATTGTTATTGCTATTGAGAATAGAACAATTGGTATAGGAACAGGCCAACCTTCAAGGGTGGACTCTGTGGAACTGGCAATAAAGAAAGCAGGTAGCCAGGGTCACCATACGGGGGGAACTGCTCTTGCGTCAGACGGATTCTTTCCATTTAGAGACTCAATAGATACAGCTGCAGAAGCTGGTGTTACAGCAATTGTAGAACCAGGGGGTTCAATAAGGGACCAGGAAGTGATTGATGCAGCCAATGAGCACGGGATAGCTCTTCTTTTCACTAAAATGAGACATTTCAGACACTGATACAGTCACTATTTATAGTGACAGTTGATTAGTTGATTGGTTTATTAGTTGCTTAGTGTTTTTATCTAGAATTATTCTTAAATCTATATTTAAAGTCTTATAACTTAATCCCTGCTTATTTTAACTTTAGTCACTTCTAATCCTTATTCCCCCCTCCAGCTAAATCCTGAATCCCAAATCCTAACTATTTTCTTCTAATACTCCTATAAAGGGGAGGTTACGGAAGCGTTCCTCAAAGTCTAGACCGTATCCAATTACGAATTTATCTGGAATTTTAAAACCAACATAGGCCGGTGTTATATTAACTTCTCTCTTCTTCTCTTTTTGGAGAAGAACACATATTGATATATCTTTAGCTCCTTTTCTCTTAACATTATCTATGAGCAAGTCAAGTGTATTTCCTGTATCGAGTATATCATCTACTAAGATAACATTTCGGTCTTTTACATCTATTCTTATCTCTCTCTCCAGTATCAGCATTCCGGGCTTTTTCTTTCCATGGTAAAAAGAAATAACTACAAAATCTAACTCCAGTGAGAGATTCACCTCTCTGAGCAGATCGGGTAAAAAGCATAAAACACCTTTTAAAATCCCTATGAATACAGGGACAGTTCCTCGATAGTCGTTGGTTATCTTTGCACCTAATTCTTTAAGCCTTTTCTTAATTTGTTCTTCAGGTATCAGCTTTTTCATCTGCAAGTGTGTATAGGAGAGCAGTTCCCATGGGCAAGGCATCCTCATCTATTGTAAAATGTGGGGTGTGAAGTTTTGAAGATATACCCTTTTTTTTGTTTGCACCTCCGATGAAAGCAAAGGCACCAGGTATTTTTTCTAGATAATAAGCAAAGTCTTCGCCACCCATCATGGGTTTATCCATGACTTTTACATTTTTAAAGATTTTTTTAGCAACAGAGACTAACTTTTCTGTTTTCCTTTTGTCATTTCTTAAAATGGGATATCCGCGTTTATATACGAATTCATATTCTACATGATATGAATGACTGATGGCCTTTAGAATATTATCAATCCATTCGGGAATATTTTGCCAGGATTCTTCATCAATAGTCCTAACCGTTCCTTTTAGTTTTACTTCAGTTGGAATTATGTTGTAGGCAGTGCCTCCATGGATTGAACAGATTGAGATTACAACCGGGTTTGTTGGATCCGACTTTCTTGATACAAGTCCTTGAATTTCGTTTATGAAAAGTGAAGCTACATATATAGTGTCTTGTGTTTTATGTGGTTCGGCAGCATGTCCTCCAGCCCCGGATATTGTTATATCCATCTCATCAGGTGCTGCCATCATGGCGTTAGACTTTATCTGTAAACTGCCAATTTCAAGTTGAGGATCTATATGGATGCTAAATATTTCAGAAACTCCTTCAAGTGCACCCTCTTCTATCATTCCCTTTGCTCCCCCTGGTGTTTTTTCTTCTGAGGGCTGGAATATTAATCTCACCGGATGATTTGGGGGTTTTTCTGTAAGTAGCTTTGTTGCTCCGAGTAGCATAGCCATATGTGTATCATGTCCACAGGCGTGCATAACTCCGTCATTAAGGGACTTGAAAGGAAGATCACTCTCCTCTTTTATAGGTAGAGCATCCATATCTGCCCGAAGTCCTACTCTACCGTTGCCTTTTCCGATATCCGCTATGATTCCGGTTTTGTTTATTTTGATCGGGTTCAATCCAAGGTTTTTGAGTTCTTTTGAGATAAAATTATGCGTCCACTTTTCCTTAAATGCCAGTTCGGGATGTCTATGCAGCTCTCTTCGTATCCTAATAATATAGTCTTTTATTGAATATGCTTTATCTATGAGTTTTTTCATATGGATATTTTAATTTACAATTACGATATAGCAAGGGGTAAGCAATTTACATGCTTGACTTTTGTTTGTATTTAGATATTTAGGTAATAATGTTAGCTCTAAGATGTATGAATCCCGAAGAGTTTGCAAAATTATATATATTTAAGTTAGAAATGTAGGAGGTAAACCGTGGAGAAGATGATTGCTTTTTGTGGAATAACCTGTGCTGAGTGTCCTGCATATATTGCAACACAAAAGAATGACGATAATGAGAGGAAAAAGGTAGCCGAGATGTGGTCTAAGGAACTTAGTTCCGGGATAAACTTAGAGGACATCAACTGTGATGGATGTTTACAGGATGAGGGACGGCTTTTTAGTTACTGCAGGGAATGTCCGATAAAGAAGTGTGCACAGGAAAAAGGATTGAAAAATTGCGCCTATTGTGATGAATATCCTTGTGAGAGGTTAAACAAAATTTTGGATTTTGTGCCTGACGCAAAACTTACCCTCGAAGAAATCAGGAAAAATATTTAGTAAGCGAAAAAAGTCATAAATATCAAATTTGGAGATCGAATTTTGAAAAGCGAGATAGATATTCTTAGAATGAACGAATCAGAGAGAATTTGCTCTAATCCGATTCCCTGTCCGATGAAGACGCAGTCAATACACCCAGCGAGTGTATTGCTGCTACGTCGGGCATATTAGGAGAAAGGGACAATATTTACAATAATTATCATCACAATTGTCAGGTGCAAATGGTTTATCAGGATTCGTTATATCTTTAAGTATATACCTCAAGCCTTCCATAAAAATATCCATATTACTCTTGTCAATGATATTCTCTTCGTAAGGGTTTCGTAGATTAAAAATTTGTGCTGAAATGTTAGACATATCTATGTTCTTTCTTTTTGAGTATAAATATATATAAATTGGGAGCTGTAGGCTTTTCATTCTGTCTCTTATGGATTCTCTACTCAGGGCGAATTCGGGGGATTGATTTTTATTGGGTTTCTTTATAAACCCTGTTTTGTAGTCTATGATGTAATATTTTCCATCTATTTCTTCAATCCTGTCTATCCATCCTTTAATTTTGAACTTCTGTCCGTCAACGTCAATTTCAGTGAGAATCTTTTCTTCAAGACCTCTTATATAAATATCGTTCTCCTTTGTTCTCTCTATCTCATAACGGATGAATCTCTCAAGGGTCTTTTTTATAATCTCCTTGATTATAATACTTCCCCCGTGGTCTTTAAATTTTTCTTCAAGGCGTTTCGTAAGGGTTTCCATGAAATGTCTCTTATCAATCATAATCTTCTCATTAAGAAATCGACCATAATAATCTTTGAGGAAAGCATGAATGAAGATTCCTATAGTACTTCTCTCAATATCCTCTTCGATTTCCTCCCGTTCTTTTAAACGGAGTGCATATCTATAGTAAAACTTTAGAGGACAATGAATATATATATCTATTGCAGTGGAATGATACTCTATATTTTCTTTTAGTTTTTTTAGAATTATTTCACTCTTCGGAAATTTTTTCTCATCCTTGACAATTTCCACTTTAAATACTGGTTTACACAACGCTATCTTTTCTCCCCTCTTTTCCTTCTCCCAGAGTATTCTCTCAATGAATCTGGATCTGATATTTTCGTCAGTCATCTTGAGTTTACCCTGTTTATAGAGAAGATGGACTTCCTTAGCACCGTTAACAAGCCTATAAAAATTGTGTGCATAAATAGATTCTTTTTCTATATATCCTGGAATCCCTATATCCACTCTGAGGTGTTGGGGGAGAAGTGGGTCATATTTTTCTACCCCTGGAACGACACCCTCATTAACATCTAAAATGATAACCCTGTCAAAATTAAGATTCCTGGTCTCCAGCAGACCCAAAATTTGAGTACCTTTTAATGGTTCTCCTGTGAATGGAATTTTTGTATTATTTAAATAATTCTGTAAAAAGTTTAAAAGTTGAAGTGAATTATCGAAATCTTCACTCTTTGAAAATACTGAGAATTGTATCTCTTCCAGTTTCCTTAACAATGTGCCAAAGAATTGGTTGGAAAGAAGGTATTTCTTTATTGATGCATTTTCATATAGAAACAGAAGACATTCCTTTAATAGCTCCACTACCTTATTGGGGATTCTTACATCTTCAAATCTACTTATGAAAATTCTATGGAGTTTCTTGAGTTCTCCTATGGCAACATGAAGATTTTCCTCACTTCCAAAGATTTTTATAGACTCCTTATTCTCACTCAAAAGCCCTTCAATTTCTTCAAGGGTGAAGAAGGTTTTCAGTTCCTCTCGATTTTTTAAAACGATCAATTTCTCTATGGTATTTACGAGTATACTGAACTCATAATTACTACTATCAATAGGCAATGTCTTTATATAGGGATGTCGAAGAAGGTTTAAATAATCAGGTGCATAATAATGGTAGACACCATTCTCTTCGGTTTTTGTATACTGAAGTGAAAACAAGTATTTTATAAAGTTTGCTAATGGGGTTCTTTTGAACGGATACCCCAGTGTAATATTAAAATCGGTCTTGTGGGCGGAAGCCACAATATTCAACACCGGTATTAAGGGAGAAGGATCTGGTAGAACGATGGCAAAATCGCCAATATTTCCAGCATTGTTCAGAATGCTATCTACATTTAAAACTTCAGAGTGTGTGTCGAAGCCCTGATAAAATTTTATGGACGGCTCATCTTTCCACCCTTCCGTTAGTTTATCGAAACCAACACCCCATTTTTTCTTCCATTCCTGATGGAAATAGTATGGAGCCGATTCAGGAATTTCTTCACCTGTATCATCTATATCATCAGTTTGAATAACTATTTCCGCTTTATCTTTCTCAAAGAGGCATTTCATTGTTTTCTCTTCGGATCTGTTTAATGCATAAAATCCACAAAAAACAATCTTTTCAAAAGGTATAAGAGGCTCTATCTCGTTAATATGCTTACTAACATACCTGTATACTTCTCCTCTGTATGTGAGGTTATTCTCTTTTAGAAGGGTATGGAATTTTTTCTTAACAGTCGAAAATCTTCTCAAAAAATCCCTTGCCCATTCTGTTATATTATCTTCATATTCTGCGAGTTTCTCTATTCCAGATTCATGACCCCACTCTATTTCTATTTCCTCAATAGCCTTGAGTATTTTCCCACCCCATTCAACAAAGATGTCCATAGATTCTGCTATTTTGTTTAGGCCTTTATAACCCTTGGGTTCGCTTTCATTTATGGCTCTGTATAGAAGATAGATTAAGTCAATATCATACTCAGGAATCCGCTCATTGCGCTTTAGCCCAAAAAGGAATTCCATAAATTCATCAATTGAGAATCTCTCTGGCGGGATAAATGGCAACTCAACCTTTTTGGCAAGGGAGTCAAGGAGGAAAAGAGAAGGTCGCTTGCCAGGGAATACAACGCATATTTTAGAGAGGTCTCTTTTTCCGTTTAGGGAGAGAATATAATCACATATGATGTCTATAAAGTTAGCTTTAACAGGAACTACCGCTATCTTATTCAATCTTTACCACTTTCCCTGTGCTCATCTGTATTATATGGGATTCCACGACTCCTCCAGGAAAGAAATCCAGAAGAACATCTCTATAAATTTGGATTTGCTTTTTATAACGTGATACCGGTTCATCACCTGTTTTATAATCGATTAAATTTATCCTATCGTGATCAAAGATAACCCTGTCAAAACGGTGTAGATTGCCATTCCTACCAACCATTTCCTTCTCTCTCCACACCTTAAGACCTGGAGTGAACCACATTTTAACTTCTTTCATATCCATTACTTTTCTAATTATGCAATTTGTCTTTTCCTTAAAGAATTGTCTCTCCTGTGGTAGTGCTATTTCATTTAGTGAACATTCTATAATATTCTCAAGATTTTCCATATCATTAATATCTCTTACATAATATAGAACCCTGTGCACTATATCGCCCAGTTTTAACGCTTCTTTCCTCTTTCTATTTATCATTGAGCCAATGTCGTTTTTCTTTAAGATTAGCCTGTTCTCAATCTCACCAACGCTTTCTCTTTCTTCTGTGAATATTTCCAGAAAAGTAGCACTTTCTTTAAATCCCTCGCCTTTCTGGTGTGTTCCACAGCGATAATCTCCCTCTACGGTAAAATCTTTTAGTATTTGCATCCAACTTTTACTATAGTTTCCTGAAATTTTGTCGGGAATTAATATATGGAGTTCTTTCTCCGCCCTTGTCATTGCAACATAGAGATTATTTACTTCCTCAAAAGTGGTATCTGCGTCTCTCCTTTCCAATTCCTCTTTTACTCTTTTTTTAAGCTCAGGGTTATTCTCGGGAAGTAAATCTTTGTTATCCAATTTTCCAATCCTTTTGATACCTTCATATTCTACGACAAACTCTTTCTGTTTCTTACTTCTTCCCAACGTACTAAAATAGAGAAAAGGTATAATTACAACAGGGAATTCAAGCCCTTTCGCAGAGTGGATAGTCATTACTCTAACAGCGTCTACATTCTCTGGGAGAAGGATTGATGGAGGGTCCTGGGAGGATAGGGCGTTCTCCCATTCCTTCATCATAAGACCAATTGAAGTGATTGATTTTTTCTCAAGTTTATGAACAAATTCTAAAAATCCTTCCAGGAAAGGACTCGACTCGGGGAAATTTTCAGGAATCCTGAAGGTTTTCAATACATCGCTTAAGAGGTCATATAAAGGGAGGAACCCTGCCTTTGCGAAAAATTTCTGTATAAAATTTTCCCAGATTTCAGAGAAGTCTTCTCTGAAGAGCTCATATATATAATTTTGTTTTCGAAATTCTTCATCTGAAACCTTTCCTTCAAACCACCCCTTTATCTCTTCAAAAGACTTTTTTGTTTCTCTTGTGAAGAATGGGGAAGTTATGAACCCAAAGAATGCCAGGTCATCAATTGGATGCTGGAGAAATTTCAGAAGGGAAATAATCCCCTTAATATTGTTGTTGCTGGATAAATAAAGACTTTCGTTTGATATTACAGCGATACTAAGAGATGTGAGCCAGTCAACAACTGATTTCCCCTGTTGATTTGTTCGAACAAGTATAGCTATTTCCCTATTGGAAAATCGCTTCTTTATTTTGTGAATTGTGTTTATTAATTCATTTCTTATACTTTTCTCTAAACTCTCCTTATCAGTGGAATCGCTCTTGATTTTTTTAAGAGAGACATAACCCTCGAAATTATTTTTCTCTGGATAGTATCTCTGTTTAACACTTTCTTCTGTATAATAATTCGCTTTTTCCCGCATTCTTGCTCTACTACTGTCGGGGAGGTTCGAAAATACCTCATTGTTAAATCTCACTATTTCTGAGCCGCTCCTGAAATTTGTATCGATAACCTCATCCTTTTTCTCGCTTACATCTACACAGGAAAAGCTATTGAATACTTTGTCAAATAATTCTACATCTCCGCCTCTCCATTGATATATAGCCTGCTTTGGATCTCCCACAAAGAAGAAACTTCCTCCCTCTGAAAGACTATTTTCAATGAGCGGGTTTAGATTTATCCACTGACTGTGGCTTGTATCCTGGAATTCATCTATCAGGAAATGGTCATATCTTTCACCAATTCTATAGTAAATAAAAGGAACATCAAATTCATCAAATAGGCTCTTCAATTCAGAATTTATGTCTTCAATGAACCTAATTCTTTCCTCTTTCTTTAAATCTTTTAGTATTTCTTTATAATTGTGGTATATTTGGATATGATAATTATAATTCCTGAATATCTTATAAGTGTAGTATTCGAAGATGGTATTCTTTAGCCTTTCAAATAAAGGACAGAACTTATTCCTTTTTAATGTTGCGTTATTTTTTAAAACGCCCTCACAATCTTTTTTAAGGTAGGCACTGTTCAGGAGTTCATTTATATCTGTTGTCCCTTTTCTTAGTTTTTTAAGGAAAATTTTGTGTAAATTTTGGTTTGCCCCTGGTAACTTTAGTATTTCTGTAGCAATACCGATAGCGTCTTTACGTAAATTCTTCATTATCCTGTAAGGTTCTGCAACACTTCTTTTTGGGATTTCAAAGGGCTGATTTAACTCTTTCTCATAATCACTGATCTCTTCCATTTCATTTAATATGATGTCTTTAAATCTCCAGTAGGTTTTGTTCTCGAACTCAATCATAGAGATTAAAAAGTCAGTCATTAACTGCTGTAATTTTTCATCATCTTTTACGTTCTCAATCAATTTTGAAATAGCATATTCTTTATAATATTGAACTTCAAATATAAGCTCAGTTTGTGGGGATAATCCGAGATCTATAGAGAATACTTTTATGAGTTTATTTATAAAACTATCTATGGTTCTTACTGAAAAATCGCTAAAGTTGTAAAGAATCCAGTCAACCAATTTTTCAGAATATTTATCTTCTTTAACTAATACTTCCCTCTTTAAAATGGAGAGTATCCGCTCCTTCATTTCTGTTGCTGCTTTATTCGTGAATGTTATGGCGAGAGTTCTTTTGAGATTTTCCCTGTTCTGTTTTAATAATTTGATATATCTTTTTGACAGTCTATGAGTCTTTCCACCACCTGCTGAGGCAAGTATCTTTTTGAATCTGTCTTTCATTTAATTAAAGAATAGATTTAGAGTTAGCAAAGTCAAGGGGGGAAGTCGCCACGCTCCACTAAAAAAAAGTGATGGGATGCAGGTGAACGCAGATATACACATCGAGATTATCGCTACGCAGGGCAAACCTTTAGGTTTGCTAACCGCTTGATTTGCAAGAGCTTCTGCATAACTAAAGCCATACCCTACTTCATGCACAACCCATGAGAAGTTATCTCAATCGAGGATCGAATATTTAGCATCGGGAATCCAGTATTCTGACTTCTGATTACTAACTACTAACTTCTGATTCACTCAGTCACTCATCTACCCAAATACCTTGACAGACTACTTTCTTAATCGCATAATACACAGAATTCAGGAGGTAAGATGGGAAAAAAGATGCTTTTGGAGATAGAAAATCTCTCTGTAAAAGCAGGGGATAAGCAACTCCTTCACGATGTAGATATGAGAGTCAGGAAAGGTGAAGTCCATGTGATCTTTGGTCCTAATGGTTCGGGTAAATCCAGCTTTGTAAATGCGATTATGGGCTTGCCCAATTATGAGATAATATCAGGTGATATAAGATTCAAAGGGAAATCAATTATTGATTTTTCCTTGACTGAAAGAGCAAAAATGGGGATTGGACTTGCCTTTCAGCATTCGCCAGTGGTCGAAGGAGTTTCATTGGATGTTCTCATCCATGCAATAGCTAAAGATCAAGATGTATTGGATGAAATAACAAAAGAGGCTGACCTAAAAGATCATCTTGACAGGGAGGTCAATGTGGGCTTTTCTGGTGGTGAGAGAAAGAGAGGCGAACTCTTGCAGCTTCTTGCCCAATCACCGCAACTCGTAATGTTTGATGAACCTGATTCGGGTGTAGATGTAGAAAATATTGGGCTAATAGTAAAAATTATTAGGAAATTATTACAGAAAGACGTTCCAATAATAAAACGACAAAATAGCGGTATAATAGTGACCCATTCAGGCAATATATTGGAAGAAATACATGCAAATATAGGATATGTGATGATTGGTGGTAGAATCGTCTGTTCTGGTCCTCCACTGGATATCTTTGACCAGATAAAAACCAATGGTTTTGCTCAATGTGAAAGGGAAGCAAGGAAATTTGAAAAATCTAAAGGACTATAAGATTTTAGAAGAAGAGATGACTGCTCTTCGGCGTGTAGGGTATGATGCAAAAGGAGAAATAGAACGTTCAGGATCTTTTCTTATTGTAGATGATAAGGAAGAGGAATCTTTATCTCACGAGGATTCACTCATCATATTACCAATGTCTTTGGCTTGTGAGGAATTTCCCTGGGTAAATGGTCTTCTATTTTCACTTGTAGATAAAGACCAGGACAAATGGACAAAAATGGTATCGGAAGCAGAGCAACTTGTCGGGAGTTTCATCTATGTTAAAGAAGGAGTTAAAGTAAAATTTCCGGTTCAATCTTGTTTCTTCCTTCATAGTGAAGGCTTTGAGCAAATCCTTCATAATATTATAGTAGTGGAACAAGGCTCAGAGTTAGACGTAATTACTGGGTGTACCACCGGTAATCTCGTAACTAAGGGAAGGCACATTGCAGTTACTGAAACTTTTGTAAAAGAGGAAGCATCCCTTTCCTTTACAATGATACATGATTGGGGTGCAGAGACTGTGGTTTATCCCAGGGCTGCAATAAATATCGAAAGAAAAGGAACTTATACCTCCAACTATATTGCTTTAACAAAGGTTAAAGAGATTCAGAGTAATCCAATTGCATATCTTGAAGATGACGGAACAGTGAAATTTAGTTCAATAATATACGGACAACCGGGTTCAAAGATTGATATGGGTGCCAGAGCAGTGCTCAAAGGACGAAACTCAAGCGCGGAGATTATAAGCAGGGTAGTATCAAAAAATAGCAGGATAATATCAAGGGGATATATTGAAGGGGGAAATGAAGGGACAAAGGGACACATGGAATGTAATGGTCTTCTCCTGGATGATGAAGCTTGGGTTTATGCTATTCCAGAATTAGAAGCAACTCATCTTGATACTCAACTTTCACATGAGGCTTCGGTAGGCAAGATAGCAGGAGAACAGCTAAACTACCTTATGTCCAGGGGTTTAGACGAAGAAAATGCGAGAGGTCTCTTGATTAGAGGTTTCCTTGAAGGAGGCATCAAAGGACTTCCAGAAGGTCTCCAGAATAGAATTGATAATATGATACAACAGGCAACCTCAAGAGAATCTATATAATTAACAGCAAACCTTAATCAATCATAGATTCTTTAATGTATCGACTCTCAAGAGAGAGTCGATTTAGACACTGATCTCCATTATTACGCCATCAACGTTATTATGATAATAACCATGTTTTGTTCCAACGACTTTGAATCCAAATGACTTATATAGCTCAAAAGCTGCCTTATTATTTATTCGATGCTCAAGATAACAAGATTTAATTGATTTATTTTTCTCTAATTCTTGCAATAAATAGTTTAACATTGTTGCACCATACCCTTTTCTCCAGTGCTCCTTGGAAACAGCTATGTTCATTAGATGAAACTTTTCTCCTTCCTGACGTCCAATCATATATGAAATGATACTGTTATCGAGAGTGCCAACTATCGAAAGGCAGTTTTTCATTATAATTGTAAAATAGAAGGTATCTGCATCCCAGGGCTCTAAAAACACATCTTCTTCAATTTTGCTGATTTCCTTTATATCATCGATCTCCATTGGGCGTAAAATGAGGTTTGTTTCCCCCTTTTTTCTGTATGCTTCTGAAGGAGCAACGTAGTTCGGAACTACAGGATTAAGCGTGTGCGGCGCCTCCTTTCTGTAGAGTTTTATCAAAAGTGAAGCAACGGCAGGCTGAGGATAGACTGAATATCCATTCCCTTCGATTATCTCCCTATTTAATTCTGCTCCATTCCCAAAGATAATTGGTTTCTCATGGAGGGTTGCCAGATAGTCCAGAAAATCCAGGATTTTCATTACTCTGCCAGTAAATATTTCTTCAGTTGAGGAAGGTGTCTTTTTAAAATGAGCAGCATGAACAACCTCTTTTCTTGCATACAAAATGGGTAAGATATGTCCGATTGGTGCTCCTTCAATCATTGTAAGGAAGGTAGAATAGCCAAGGATAGGTATATTGTGAGGGAACGCAATGCCCTGTGCAATCACTAATCCAACACGAAGGCCGGTAAAGGATCCGGGCCCAATAGTTATTAAAATCTTTTCTAATTCTTTCGGTTTTATTCCTAATCCCTTTAACTTATGAGGAACATCTTCCACATATTCAAGTTCAAAATATCTGTTATCGTCTATTGCAAGGCCGCCCCTTTTAGCCGAGCTGTCAATTCCTATAATCATTTATAGTTACCTCTCGTTCTTCTCTTCCTACTATATCAATCTTAACCTCTATTCTCTCTTCGGGGAGTTTATACCTTACCCTATCAGCCCATTCAATAGCAGTTATTCCATCTAAGAGAAAATATTCTTCAAATGGAATTATTTCATCAGATGTTCCAATTCTATAAAAGTCAATATGATACAACTTCATTTTACTTTCATATGAACGCATAAGCACAAAAGAAGGACTTCGAATAATTTCATTAATTCCAAGGGCCTTTGCTATTCCTTTAACAAATACTGTTTTCCCTGCTCCAAGGGTTCCAATGAGTGCTATGCAGGTGGGTTCCTTTAAGCCGTATGTGAGGTCCATTGCCACTTTCATTGTCTCAGAAGCACTTTTTGTGATAGGCAATAATGCCTCCTTTGATTGTAAGAAAAGGATCGTAATCTCCATCGAAAAAACCCTTAAATATTTTACCATCTCCGCCGGTGAATATCAATTTTTTATCCTGATAATCCAGAAGGGTAAGTATCTCTTTGATACCTCCTACAAGGGCGCCATAGGCTCCTAATTTTATGCATCCAGAGGTGCTTTTTCCAATGAAGTTTTGAAGTTCTGGTATGATTTTGGGCAAAGCTCTTCCCTTATGAAGTGAGGAAAAATACCAGTTCAGTCCAGGTAAGATTGCTCCACCTTCAAATCTGATTTGGGATTTGCTATTAGGTGCGCTGGGTTCAGTAAAGAGATCGATAGTAATAGCACTCCCACAATCTACTACGATAACAGGTAGTCCCTGAGATTCCATAGCTGCAAGTCCATTCGCTAACCTATCCGCTCCAGCATCAGATTCATAGGCCATTTCAGCTATATCTTTTGGAAAAGTTATTATAGGGATTTCAATTATATCTCGAATTTTTTCTTCTCTACCAGGGGCAACAGATATCATGATAATTTCTCGGACGCTCTTGAAAAACTCCTTTATCTTGATTGGATCATCGATCTTCTCTTCTTTCCTTAAGGTGAAATCGTCAAATACTGCGCATTGGTTATTTGTGTTCCCAATATTGATTACACCAGTCATAGTTTTTCCCTGATGAATCGCTTCCCACCTACCTCTCTTGCCAGCCCCTTCATTTCAAGAAGAAGCATGATGGCTAAGATTTCTTGTGGCTTCATTTTCGCTTCATATGCAAGTATGTCAACGGTCTTGGGTTCCACTTCCAACACTCTATACACCTTTCTTTCATTTTCAGGTAGATTGTTTTCAATTTTCTCTGTTTGTTCCACTTCTTTTTCTTTTATATCAAGGTCTGTATTATTTAACACATCCTTATACCCGGTTATAGGAATCGCTCCTAATTTTAGGAGTTGGTTTGTGCCCTTACTTACTTCTCTGGTGATATCTGCAGGTAAGGCATATACATCCCTTCCATATTCTAAAGCCCACTGTACAGTTGAAAATACGCCACTCTTAAGAGGTGCCTCTATTGCTATAACTGCTTTTGATAATCCGCTGATAATCCTGTTACGTGAAGGAAAGTGGTATGGCAGGGGAGGTGAGAAGGGTGGGAGTTCGGTTAATAAAACGCCATTTTTTGTAATTTGGTGAGCGAGATTTTTATTGCCTGGAGGGTATATCCTGTCTATTCCCGTCCCCATAACTGCTATTGTTCTTACATTTTCTTCTAAAGCGCCCAGGTGAGCTTGAGTATCAATACCTCTGGCAAGTCCACTTACAATGACTACTCCGCGTCTTGATAATTCTTTAGCTAAATTTCTGGCAACCATCCTTCCGTATTCGGTAGCTCTGCGAGTTCCAACGATTGCTACAGCATTATTATCCAGAGGAGATAACTTTCCTCTATAGTATAGGACAGGTGGAGCATCTTCAAGATTCTGAAGATTCTCTGGATATAGAGCATCCTCAAAGGTTATTATTGATACCTCATCATTTTTTAGCACCTGGAGTTGCTTCTCGAAGTTAACTTTTTTAGCGCGCTCCACTTCATTATATGATATTTCTCCAAATCTCTGTAATTTGTCAATGAGATTTTCTTCCTCCAGTAGCTCTTTATAGTTTATGATAATTTCCCTCATTCGGCGAGCATCTATTTTAGTGTTGGATAATTTTATAAGATTGGTTATCCGTACCTTCCAAGACAATTTATTTTTCTCCTAACTCGCCAAATATATAGGATTTGAGTTCTTTTAAACCCTTATTATGCTTAACTGAAATTGGAAATACAGGATAAGGAATTGATATATTAACAATTTCCTCTTTTTTATCCACCTTATTTACTGCAAAAACAATTGATTTTTTTTCGTTCTTTACAAAAGCAGGTATAATTTTTTCTTCTAAGGATTTATATTGTTCTCGTATGTCATCAATACTTCCTTCAAAAACTACAATAAGAAGGCGTGCTCTCCTTATCAGTATCTTGATATCTTCTAAGTATTCTGAGACTAATGGAGGAGTGTCCAGGAAAGTGAGACGATCATAGTTATGTAAATATGACCAGAGATGGGGTTTTATTGTGGTAAACGGGTAATTGCCAATATCAGGGCTACCTCCTGTTATTTTTGCAATTAATGAGGATTTACCTGTGTTTGGCGGACCTATTACAGCCACATCAATTATAGGGCTGAATTCGAATTGTATGGACTTATTCTCTCCCTTTTCCCCAGGTGTTGCAACCCTCGGCGCCTGATTGGTGGACGTAGCAAAATGACTGTTACCCTGTCCGCCTCTTCCGCCATGGGCAAGTTTGATCTCTTTGCCCTCCAGAACCATATCAGCTATTACTTCCTTTTTATCCTGGTTATAAACAATGGTTCCAGGGGGAACGAGAATGATCCTGTCTTGTCCATTTTTACCGTGCTTCTTATTTTTACTACCAGGAGCTCCATCGGGGGCCTTCACTATTAGCTCATACTGCAAATGCTCAAGTGAGTGATATTCATTATCTGTTTTTATTATAACATCGCCCCCTTTGCCTCCATCTCCTCCATCGGGTCCTCCTCGCGGTTTGTAAGGAGCACTCTGGAAACTCACATGACCGTCTCCTCCTTTTCCTGCCTCTACTACTATCTTAACTGAATAGAGATTATTTTTCATAAACCTTCTTTAATGTTTTCTGTGAAAGATTCATTTGAGATTTTATAGAGGATGTGCAGCGAGGGTGTAACTATAAGTGTTTTCCCTCATTCTGGCTGGTTCTTTATGCGTTCTTTTAGCCTTCTCGCTACTTCTTCTGGTGCAAATTCAGATATGTCACCGCCAAAGTAGGCTATTTCTTTCAATACCCTGGAGCTTAAGAAAATATACTTTTCATCAGGGAAGAAATATATTATTTCGATATTTGGAGAGAGTCGGCGGTTCATCATTCCCATCTGGAATTCATATTCAAAGTCAGAGATAGCACGCATTCCCCGTATAACGGCATCAATTTTGTGAGTGTTTACGTACTCAGCGATGAGTCCCATCCATATTTCAACATTTACATTCTCCATGTCCTTTATTGCTATTTCTATTAATTCCTTTCTCTCTTCCGGTGTAAATAAGGTTTCCTTGCTGTAATGTTGTGCAACAAGTAGAGTCACTTCGTCAAATATTTTAAGGCTTCTTTTCGCAATGTCAATGTGTCCACAGGTTATGGGATCAAATGTTCCTGGATATATTGCTTTTTTCATCTTTCCAGGAAAAGAAGAGATGTATCTCCATATGTTTTATTCTTTATTTCTCTAAATCCGTTGTGGCACGGGGTGTTATCCGTAGGATATTCAATGATTATGATAGAATCCTTTTTTAATATATTATCAATCCGCTGGAGCGTTTTTCTAATAAGTTCTGCCTTGTAAGGAGGATCCATGAAGATAAAATCAACCCTTATCCCCAGTAAATTTAAGGCAGTTTCAACAGGTTTGTTTATAACCTCTCCTTCCAACCTAACTCTTTCGAGGTTTTTCTGGATATACCCAACTGCTTTTCTGCTTCTTTCAACCATTATAACCTCTGAAGCGCCTCTTGATAAGGCTTCTATTCCGACTGCTCCTGAGCCGGCAAATAAATCTATGAATGTTTTACCGGTAACTTGAATAATAGAAAATAGAGCCTCACGAACCATTGCTCTCGTTGGCCTTATGGTCTTTGGAGCAAAAATCTTTTGTCCTTTAGCGGTTCCTCCAATTATCCTCATTTAATGAATCTTTCTATCCATCTGGGAGATTCACTTTCTCCCATAATAGCTTTCCATTCCTCATCCGTAAGCCTCTTACCCAAGGGTTGTTTAAATTCATAATAGGAATAAGTAACTCCGCGGAAGTTCATCTGCTTATGGTTCATTTCTAAGGAAATATCAATTATATATGGATTACCAGTCGCTTCCTCAAGCACCATCTGTGTGTTGGGGTCAGTGTGGACATCAGCTATAAGTGGTGTCGCCTTATTGCCTGTAATTCTCTTAAGTCCATAGGGTATTGATTCAACAGTTTTTAATTCGGGTATTTCACCGTCTAACTCTTTCTCGCTGACCGATATTGCTGTTTCCAGGTTTAAAATGAGTTTCCGGGTTCCCTCCAATGGATAGAGGGCCTCCATCCCTTTTGCAAATTCAAGGAGATATCGATATACTTCTGGGAAGGGTTCTATTAAAATTATTTTTTCCTTCTTTGGCGGAAGTCCAACTATTGCTGTATAACTCTGTTTTGCATAAAGAATTGTTGCATGCCGGAGTTCAGACCATGCGCCAGAGGTAGTTATCAGATTTTTATATTGATATGTTGGAGAAACAAATGGTTTTTGGGATATAAGTTCTCTTAAGGCAAGGAGATATATCTCATAAAGTGAACCGTCCTCTTTGAGTTTTATCTCCCTTTTTAGTTGATTATGGATTCTTGTATAATCTGGGTAATCCATATCTCCTTCTGCGCTAAGGATTTCATAAGCGATTTCTGAGCCAAGAACCGAGAAGAAGTCCAGTCCTCTTGGAAAGGTTCTCTGGATGCCAGCTAAGGTATACCCAGCTGTGAAAGGTAGGTTGTCAATCTTTCCATTATAACCTTCAATGTAGTCATAGGTAAGTCGCTGGAAGATGTAGGAATCCAGGATAAACCTTTGTGGTAGAAAAGAATATTTTATTATTTCCTTCTTTGTTCGTGAGACTATTCCTCTTCGGAATTTAGTGAGATGCTTAAGGGGAGAAGATGTATCCTTGTATTTTAGGACCAGGGTTGGTGTTATGTCGTTCCAGCTCCCTATGAGTCTGCTTATATGCGAGTTGATTCCATTGTAAAGTCGGAGGAGGTTAAGTTCTTCAATCAGTGTTGCCTGCTTCAGGGCGAGATTATAGAACTCTTTAGATTCGAGGGGAATTTTCGGGAAGGATAACCACATCATTGCTTTGAAGTAATTGGATAGATTCTCACTCTTTGTATAATGACCCCTTGGTTTGAATTGAGAGTAATCTATCTCTATTCCTAAAACTTTAGAACGTGCGAATCTTGATGCACTTTCTATTAGTTTTATCTCACTTTTTACCTTTTCAGTTTTAGGTTCTATTTCTCCAAGGAGCGATAGGGCAACTTCAAAGTAATCTTTATTAGTTCCTGTGGCCTTTGAGTATAGGGAGGTGAGTAATTCCTTTAGCGGCGGTATAATTTGTTCTTTTTCTATGAGTGTTATCACAGAATCATATAAACAAATGGATGAATGGAAGAATAGGTCAGATGTTATGATAATATTGCTTTCTCTATCCATCATCCTGTCATATATATCGAAAAAACTCTCCTGATTAGTTCTGCTCAGAGTGAAATCTTTAAGTATCAATTTGTTAGACTGTAGACTGAACGCAATTATTAAGAGCAGCATCATAACTCCATTATAGCCAATAAGGCTTAAAAGTCAACAACCCTAAGCCCTACTAATCGCCACAAAGGCACAGAGGAACTCTCCATTTAACTCTTTTTGACCTCTGACTGAAGACTTTCGAATGATGACCCATGACTGTCCCAAATTACCCATTTATGTCTGTAACATATTTGGGTAATTTGAATTTTTTGACGGCGTCAGGTTTAGGAAATATTGACTGGAAACGGAGGACCAAAGAAGAGAATGTATCCTTCTATCCGTTCTTTCTACCCAAGTTTGATACCAATTTCATAAAGCTTTTGTAAATCAGTTACCTACCGAAAATGGTGATGGAAAGTATGACTTTTTCATCTATTTTTAATATCTTTCTCAAGTTTCCTTGCGAATTCTCTGTCTGCGTATGCTTTTAATCTTTTGTTTTTTTAAAAGCAGTTGTCCTAACTTATATAATCCTTCGCTCACGTTGGTTCGGGTGGAAATTGAAAGGAGCTGTCTTCCTTGCCTTCTATGGTTCAATGACGGTAATCCAGCAACTCGAATCGCTAGTTTTTCTCCAACATCAAATGTCCGGAGGCTCAGTTTTAAAGCTCTTTATGATAGGAGCGATAGTGGCTGGGTTGTTCTCACCGTTGGCTGTTCTGATTTTGGGAAAGATGAGGAGGGGGTTGAAAGAACAAACTCGGAACCTACGAGTGGGCATGTCACCAGGCAATTGGGTTTGGAAGTTAGTAACGATCGCAGTAGTCTATTTAATTCTTTATTTGATCTTTGGTTATTTCATTGCATGGAAGAACCCGACGGTTCAGGCCTATTATGGCGGGACTGCACCAGGAAACTTCTCCGCTCATTTATCCGGGATATGGGCAGCGTCACCTTTGATGTTTCCCTTTCAAATGTTTCGAGCGTTGCTGTGGACAGCGCTCGTTCTTCCTGTGATTCGGATGCACAAAGGTTCTTCTTTAGAGGTAGGACTGATGGTTGGACTTTTCTTTGCTGTGCAGGCGACGCAGTTGTTACTGCCAAATCCATATATGCCTGCAGCAGTGCGAATGGTTCATCTTGCGGAAATACTCCCGGAGAACTTTATCTTCGGCACCTTGGTAGGCTGGTTACTGAAACAGTAACCAGCCTTTATTTGACAGGCTTAATCCCATCGATTCTTGACAGTGAGTTTAAGATGAGGTATATTGGCTTATATTTTATACAGGTAATAAATGATGATAAAGAAATTTGACTATACACCTATATTAGGGTGGTCAGTAAGTAGATACGATAAGTTTAAACTTTGCAAGAGGCAATACTTTTATGAGTATTATGGAAAATACGATAGAGTCTACCCTAAAATTAAGGAATTGAAAAAATTGCTCTCAATTCCACTTTCGATAGGTATAATTGTCCATAATGTTATCAGAGTGCTTTTAGAGAGGTTATTGAAGTCTGAGGAAGAAATAGATATAGAACGTTTTTTGGACTTTGCAAAGAGGGAAACTGAAAGGTGTTGTCAGGGAAATACATTTGCCGAAGTATACTATAATGAAATCAATCATGTTAATCCAAATGAATTATATGAAGAGATAAAAAAGGATTTGATGAATTTCTTAAATAGCAATAGATACAAATGGATAAAAACAAAAGCCATAACTAACAAAGACAATTGGATAATTGAGCCTCCTGGATATGGAGAGTTCAGACTTACTGGTATGAAAGTGTATTGTAAGGTGGATTTTCTTTTCCCTGTTGATAATGAAACCTATATAATAGACTGGAAAACAGGTAAATTGGATAGCGAAAAACATAGAAAGCAGTTGTTAGGATATGTTTCATGGGCTTCTTATAATTTTAAGATTGGTTCAGAAAGAATCGTTCCAATAATTGCTTATTTGAAACCATCTTATAAGGAAATTAAAATGAGATTTAATGAATACGACCTTCAGGATTTAATAACACGGGTAAGAGATGAAACAGAGGAAATGTATTCATTCTGTTGTAATATAGAAGAAAATATCCCAGAGGATAAAAAGAAATTTATAAAGACCAAAAACAAAAAGATATGTGCTTATTGTAATTATAGAGAACTGTGTAGTAATGATATTTGAGTGTAAAACTGATTAAGCAAAGACCTTAATGAAAAAAGGAAGAGATACCTAAAAACACTTGGTAAAATAGGATGAAGAAAATAACGTATAAAACCTTATTCATAACCTTTTTGTTCTTTGGAATAGTATATATGATTCTACTCTTTACCAATCGGTGGGGAAAGATTCCCTATCTAATTGCAGGCCTTTCTTTAATTATTTTAGGAATCTGGTTTCTACTATTAGCTGATAGATTCAAAGAAATAAAATTCAAGAGTAACATCCTGGCGGTATTATCAAGCATATTCCTCTGGGGATTCTTTGGTGAATTTCTGAAGAATGTAAATCTATATATATCGAATTCATCTATAGAGATTGCATACTGGAACTATTTACCTATCCTGCTCTTTGTCATTTTTGTATTCTTTTATCTCATGCGAAAGCGATATCTACCGGTGCCACTTCTCTTTATATTTGGCAGTGGCTTGGGAATCTAGGTCTTACACTATATTTTAATATTCGTCTATAAAGTGCTCGGAAGAACCGCTCCTATTACATATTGTCTCTTTTGTATCTTTCTGATTGGTACAATACTCTCAGGATATAAAATGCTACATTCAGAAGGGATTAATAAAACGATGGCTTATTCACTTGCTACCCTCTATCTCGCCTGGAGCGTTTTAGAACTTCTATGGGGTTGGGAAATAATACCAGGGCCTTATTCAATAGGATAAATGTTAAATTATAAGGAAGCTTCACCCGGCATTGTAACACTTTTGCTTCTGGCTAACTATTCTGTTGTTAGAGGAAAACTGCGAACTGAATCCGAAACTATTGAGTTGGATGGAGCATATTGACTTAGAAGCTGGAGTCGGCGAGGTCAATCTAAAAGTAATTAAGTAGAAGAGTATCTCCCAAAATAAAATAATATTTATTGACAAATAGGTCTCGTAGGATATATAATAGATAAATGGATAATTGGTTTATATATATTACTGTTTTTCTGGTTTCATATTTTATAGGTAGCATACCATTTGCCTTTATCATCGCAAAAATTGTGAAAGGTGTTGATATTCGATACACTGGGGAAGGGAATGTTGGGTCAAGGAATGTGTTGCACACCGTGGGAAAGCCATACGGTATACTTGTAGGTGTACTGGATTTTCTGAAAGGAGTTATTGTAGCCTTACTATGTATATCATTGAATTTCCCGTTCTCGCTTACTGTTGTTGCTGGATTCGGTGTAGTTATTGGTCATGATTTTCCTGTATTCCTGAAATTCAAAGGAGGCAAAGGAATGGCTGCGGCACTTGGGTTTCTGAGTGTTTTATTTCCAATGCCTACATTTTCTGCCCTTTTTCTAATGCTAATACTGTTTTCCTTTAGGAGATATTTTCACTTTGCCGCAGGTATTGGAATGGGTAGTTTACCTATTTTATGGATGCCAATTTTTAAGAATAGCCTTAAAGAAATCATATTTACTATATGTTACCTCTCCTTTCTTGGTGTCAAGCGATTAATAGATGAACCTCATATGAGAAGTGTGAAAGAAGAATCAGGATGGAATAAGGGATGATTCTATATAACGTAATTATCACAGTGGTTCTTCTGACTATACTTCTAAATCTCTTGAATAATCTCAGGTTATTAAAGCCTCTAAAGGGTGGAGAAAGAAAATCTACAGGGTCTCCGCTTGTTTCAATTCTTGTTCCCGCAAGGAACGAGAGTGAAAATATTGAAAATTGCACACTCTCTCTTTTAAAACAGGACTATCCCAACTATGAAGTTATTGTACTCGATGACAATTCCGAAGATGATACATTAATCAAATTGAAGAGAATTAAGGAAAAATATCCTGAACTTAAGGTATATCCAAACGATGTTTTGCTTGATGGGTGGACAGGTAAGAATTTTGCCTGCCACACACTCTCTAGATATGCTAAAGGTGAATGGTTACTTTTTACAGATGCAGATACTGTTCATTCATCAGATTCCATAACTTCATCTATGGAAGCCATCATGGAGGAAAGAGCTGAACTACTATCGATTATGCCTGAGTTAGTTATGAAATCACTTTCAGAAAAACTATTTATGCCTCTTGCTCATTTTGCACTTCTAAGTTTTCTTCCTCTTGGACTTATGAATACTATAAAAGATCCCAGAGTTGTTATTGCTATGGGGCCTTTTATGCTTATTAATACTAAATTTTATAGAAAGATTGGCGGTCATGAAAAAATTAAGGATAAGATTGTAGATGATTTGAAACTTGCTGGGGAGGTTAAGAGAAACGGTGGTAAGGTTGTCTTTATGGATGGACAGGATATAGTTTCTGTAAGGTTTTATGATAATTTCAAAGACCTATGGAATGGTTTTTCAAAAAACTCCTTTGGTGCATTTGATAATTCACCGTTAATTTTGCTTATATTTCTTGCTTTAAATTTTGCAATTTATTTGCTACCCTGCTTTTTATTTTTATCAGGAGTATTGAAATATCAATTATATCTTTTACCGTCACTTCAAGTTTTTTTAATTACACTTCATAGATATATTCTCTCTGTAAGATTTAGAATAAATTTATGGCTTATTTTTCTCCATCCTGCAGCACTTATTTTCGGATTTTTAATAGCGCTTAATTCTATGCAGTTAACACTTCTAAACAAGGCTATGGTCTGGAAAGAACGAATTTATAGACCCTGATACAAAATTTGGATGCAGATTAGTCGCTTCGTTCCATTGAAAAATGAAAAATTAAAAATCTATTATTCACTTAAATATTTATTTAATTCGATTACTGGCGGTAATTGTTCTAATTTGAATTTATTTCTTTTCACTCTTACTATTATATCCTCAACCACTCCCTTTTCGAAGCCTGCATTTGTTATCTCTTTCACGCTTTTTTTCTCGTCTACATAAAGTTTTAGAACGGAATCCAGAATTTCGTATGGATGAAGGTCTTCTTCATCTTTTTGCCCAATATTTAATTCGGCGGAGGGTTCCTGCTTTAATATTGGGGGGGGAATTATATTATTACGTTCTTTATTTATCCAATGAGCCATTTCATATATTTCTGTTTTGTAGAGAGATCCAATCGGGGCAATAGCTCCAACTGTATCCCCGTAGAGTGTGCAATAACCCGTTAGAATCTCTGACCTGTTTCCTGTTGCAATAACAAGAGCGTGGTTACGATTTGCAAACCACATTAACAGATTCCCCCTTATTCTTGCCTGAAGGTTTTCTTCGGGTATTCCAATTCCTTTTATCAGGAATTTATTCCCCAGGGTTTCAAGATATTTATCAACTATAGAAGTGATACTTATCTCTATTAATTCAAGTTTTAAGTTTTTACACAAATCATATACATTATTTATACTGCTTTCCATTGTGAATACAGTTGGCATAAAGATAGGGGAGAGGTTCTCCTTTCCCAATGCGTCACTAACAAGCAACGTTGAAAGAGTTGAGTCGATACCTCCGCTTAAGCCAATTACTGCTTTTTTGAAAGTGCTTTCCTGAAAGTATTTCTTTATGCCATTTATTATCTGTTGGTAAACTAAACTTTCATCCATAAAGAAAATATAGGAATATTTAATTTCTCTGTCAATAGATTAGATGTTTTATTGACATATCACACACTCGCAATATGATTTACTAATGGCAAAGCTTAAGATACGGGTAAAACCGCGAGCAGATAAAAATAAAGTGGAAAGGATGGCAGATGGCACTTTTAAGATCTGGGTAAAAAGCCCTGCTATAAAGGGGAAAGCGAATAAGGAACTGCTCACTTATTTAAAACATCTAACAGGAATGAGAGTGAATATTATTGCGGGTGAGAGTTCTAGAGATAAACTCATTGAGTTTGAAGATTCAAAGGAAGAATTTATAACAAAGCTGAAGGAATATTCTAAATAACCGGAGACCGAACCCCCCGTTTTCTATCCCTTCACTAAATAATCTGTTCTCCACGTTCAATCAAAATGTTGCCATCCAGAATCAGTGTGGGTTTAGTTAGGACTCCGTCAAGATGTGAATCTACAGAGACGATTCCTCCAAAGGTGGAGTTGTCTCCAAATGCTATATGAATAGTTCCTTTTACTTTTTCATCCTCCAGAACGTTACCTGTAATCCTAGCCTTTGGGTTTGTTCCCAGGCCCAGTTCTGCGACATTCCATGCCTCTTTTCCGTATTTATCAAATGCTTTTTTAAGAAACTTAGATCCGTCTCCCTTAAGATCATCGATAAATCCATCCTTTATCCTTATTTCCAGAGGGCTCTTTAATAACCCATATCCTGCAAGGGAGCCGTCAATTATTAAGGTTCCTGTTGCGGTCCCTTCAACAGGGGCAATGTAAGCTTCACCTGCGGGAAGATTGGAGAAGTCTCCCGGTGAGTGACAAATTCCTGTGTCAGGATGACCCTCTCTCCCTTCTATGGAAAATGTTAAATCTGTTCCCTTTTCTGTATGTATTAAAACCGTCTTTGTCCCTGATAGGAAATCTGCTAATCTCTTGGAGAGGGTTTCCAATTCTTTGTAGTCAACATCAAGGGTTCTCTCCATCATATCCTCTGTAATTCCCGGTAATGTTGCAATTCTTGCTCCCTTATCACAAGCAGCCTTCCTTGCTTTAGTGTGGCTTATGGATTTTGTTGTTGGAATAAGAGCAACATCACAATGGAGTAAGGCATTGGCCACCAACTCCGGTGGCTCTTCTCCATTACTTACCCTTTCTTTCATTTCAATGAGCATAGCTTCTTTAGCAAACTTTGCTGCATTTAGAAGTGCATAGCCAATTTTTCTACTTTTTTCATCGCATATTATAAGAGCTGTCTCATCGTTTTTTAAGCCCATTGCAACCTCTACCGCTATCTTTGCTGCGTCATTTAAGCCCATTTATGCCTCCATTATAAAATTAGTCGAATTGTTGAATAGTTGAGTAGTTTCACTATTTTACCTCTTGCCTTCTGTGGCTAATTTTGTTCCCTTAATAATTCCTTTGCGTGCTTTATTGCAGTTTCTGAAAGACTATCACCTGATAGCATTCGGGCCACCTCTTTGATCCTTTTTTCTCCTTTGACGGTGTGTACGTTTGTTATTGTTCTTCCATCTTTTGTTTTCTTTTCTACCTTTATATGGAAATTAGCCAGAGAAGCTAAGTTTGGCAGGTGAGTAACACATAAAACTTGACGCTTCTGGCCGATATTCCTCATTTTTTTTCCTAGCTTCTTGCCAAGGCTTCCTCCGATACCGGAATCTATCTCATCAAATACCACACCCTCCACCTTATCCACAGCTGAAAGGATTGATTTCAGTGCTAACATTACGCGTGAAATTTCCCCGCCAGAGGCAATTTTTGAGAGTGGATTCCATCCTTCACCTACATTGGGCTCGAATAAAAACCGCACATAATCCTTTCCTTTCTCATCTATATCTTTTTTCTCTTTTATTTTCACCAGGAAATGCGCTTTTTCAAATCCTAAGTCCTTTAGTTCTTCTTCTACTAATTTTTCAAATTGCTTTGAAATCCTTTTTCTCCTTACTGAGAGGGTTTCGGCTAATTCTGCAAGCTTCTTTTCTTCTTCATTAATAGTGTCATTCAATTCCTCTATCTCTTTTGACAGCGAACCAATGTTGAAAATCTTATTCTCTAAGTCACTTCTTAGTTTCTGCAGTTCTGGATAATCATAACTGTATTTCTTTTTAAGATGTTCTATTTTATCTATTATCTCTTCAAGCTCACTCAATCTCTCTCTGTCGTAATCCAGAGAATCGCGGTAACGAGAGAGATCCAGTAGAGTATCTTGAAGGACAAGGTTAGATTCACCAATTCTATTATATATAGAAACTAATTTTTTATCGAAGCTACTCGCCTTCTTTAATTCATCACTTATTTCAGATAGCAACGCAATTAGTGAATCCTCCGATTCATCCATCCTTGTGATTGTTTTTTCTACTATGTGTGAGATTTCCTCGAAATTTTCCAGAACCTTCTTTTCCTCTTTTAATTCCTTATATTCAGAAGGAGAATGGGTTACTGATTCGAGTTCCTTCTTTTGATATTCATACAATTCCCTTTTTTCTTCTATTTCTTTCTTTTCCTTAATTTTATTATTTAGCGAGGATTTTAATTCTTTTATTTGATTGTAGAGATTTTCCACCTCTTTTCTACAAGAAAGCAGCTTCCCAAATGCGTCTAAAAAATCGATATGTGTTTCTTCGTTAAGTAGCAATTGATGCTCATGCTGTCCATGTATATCAAAGAGTAGCTTGCTTATTTCACGTAGTATTCTTCGGTTTACAATAGATCCATTGATATAGACTCCCCCCCCACCTTTTCTATTAACTGTCCTTCTTATGATAAGTTCATCATCTGCTGGAATTCCATAGGAACGTAGGAGTTCATCAATTCTCGGAGATCTTGTGAAGACTCCTTCAACTATTGCTTTATCTTTTTCTTTTCTGATAGAACCAATGTCTCCTTTTTCACCTAAGAGCAGTGATAGTGCATTTATGATAATGGACTTTCCAGTGCCTGTTGAGCCAGTAAGGACATTAAATCCTTTATCAAAGGTTATATCGACCTCATTCAATAATGCATAGTTCCTGATTCGCATCTCTTTTATCATCTATTACCCCAGTGAAGTTTATCCCTGAGTATCTGAAAATAATTCTTACCCCTTATTTTTATTATCTTAAGAGAATGGGGATTTTTTTTAATATGAATATTCTCATCTGGATTGAGTTTTTCTTTCCGCTGCCCGTCACAGATAATCCAGCAATTATCTCTTGTGCGAATGCTTATCGCTGACTGGCTATCCACCACCAGAGGTCTAAAGGTCAGTGTGTGAGGACAGATAGGAGTCATCACAATTCCAGAAGTTTTTGGGGTTAAAATCGGGCCTCCCGATGCAAGAGAATATGCAGTTGAGCCCGTTGGAGTACTCACAATTAGTCCATCCCCTGAAAGGTCAGTTACAAAATCTCCGTTGATCGATATCTCTATTTCAATCATCCTGCCTTCTCCCATTGATACCGCTACATCATTTAGCACATAATCTTCTTTATCCCTGTAAGTAACGTGGAGCATCATTCTTTCCTGGACATCATAATTATTATTTGCTATATTTTTAAATGTTTCTTCGATTTCTTCTTTCCTTACATCGGTAAGGAAGCCCAACCCTCCCAGATTGATTCCCATAATAGGGATTCCAGAAGAATGGATGATTGATGCGGTATGGAGGTATGTTCCGTCGCCTCCTGCAGCTATGGCAAGATCGAATTCCTTAAGGCTTTTTTTGTCCCCATTATACACAGAGACGGATAATTTATTTTTCTCTGCCGATGTTTCTATCTTTTTAAGAACTTCATCTATATATTTCTTTTTTGGAGTGTAAAAGATAACGATTTTCATTTCTTTTCAGCTTCAAGAATTCTCTTTTTTCCAAATTGGTCATCCAGTATAGAAAAGGTAAGGTCTTCTGGTATATCCAGATGGAGGATATTTGCTTCGGTCAATTCAATATATAGAATGCCTGTTTCATTCAGGATGGTAGAAGTTGATTTTAATATTTTATTGATTATATGAACACCGTTCTTCCCTCCATCAAGAGCAACACTTGGTTCTTTCATGACCAGGGCAGGAAGGTGTGTTAAATCCATTTCAGGTATATATGGAGGGTTGGAAATAATGATATCGAATTGCTTTTTTATTCTAAATGATTCTGTAGAATCAGCACAGATAGGCAGTATCTGATTTTCTAAATGATAAGAGGTAATATTTTTTTTGCAAATTTCTAATGCTTCTTTAGAAATATCTGTTGCCAAAATCAGTGAATCAGGAAGATTTAAGGCCAGAGATATTGCGATTGCCCCTGAACCCGTTCCAATTTCAAGGATTACAGGATCTTTGATAAACTTGCCATCCTTTATTGCGCTCTCTGCCATGAACTCGGTTTCAGGCCGAGGAATAAATGTTTTTGGGCTTACAATTATGTCTATCCCAAGGAAATTAACCTTTCCAATTATATACTGCAATGGTTCCCCGGCTGTCCGTCTTTTAATGTGTTTTTTGTATAGAGAAAAAATGTCCCCTTGAATATGCTCATTCTTTATTAAGATTTCTTCTTTTGATTTTTCAGAGAGTTCCTCCAGTAAGACAGTTGCTTCGAATTCAGGTGAATCACTGTGATTCTTTAATTGTTCTGTCGCGTAATTCAGGGCTTCAATAAACCTCATGATACAGTTCCTCTTTTTCTACCTGAAGTAGCGAGTCAATCAAATTCTGCAAGTCTCCATCCATTACTGCATCTAGATTATACCTTGTGTAATTGATGCGGTGGTCAGTAATTCTGTTTTGTGGAAAATTATAAGTCCTTATCTTTTCACTTCTGTCTCCAGTTCCAATCAGTTTCTTTCTTGTGGATTTTCTTTCCTTTTCCTTTTTCGTTTTTTCTGTTTCATAAAGACGGGTGCGGAGGAGTTTCATGGCTTTTAGTCTGTTTTGGTACTGTGAGCGTTCATCCTGACATGTAACTATAATACCAGAAGGTATATGTTCAATCCTTACAGCAGTGGATGCTTTATTTACGTGTTGTCCTCCAGGACCTGATGCTGAGTAGAAGTCGACCTTAAGGTCATCCGGGTCTATCGCTATCTCTACTTCCTCCCTTTCTGGAAGAACTGCAACTGATACAGCCGAAGTGTGTATCCTACCCCCGGACTCGGTTTCTGGAACTCTTTGAACTCGGTGGACGCCGCTTTCATATTTTAATTTTCCATATACGTCCTTCCCTGATATTAATACTATTACCTCCTTAAATCCATTCATATTGGTTCTGTTGTTATAAGCGATTTCAAACTTCCAGCCCTGTTGTTCGCTAAAATGGCTGTACATGCGCAGGAGGTCAGAGGCAAACAAGGCTGCCTCTTTTCCTCCAGTCCCAGCACGTATTTCAAGGACGGCATTTTTATAAGCCTCCGGGTCTTCGGGTATCATCGCGCTCTTGATCCCTTTAATAAATTTTTCCTTCTTCTTTTCTAAATCCTGAATTTCCTCTTTGGCAAGGGTGATGAGTTCTTGATCCTCTGATTCCTCAATAATTTTTCTATCTTCCCCAATCTTTCTTTCTACTTCATTATATCCTTCATAGGGTTTGATTACTGCCTCTAATGACTTTTTTTCCTTTGAGAGTTCTATTAGTTTTTCCCTGTTTTTTACTATCTCAGGGTTCTGAAGATTCTTTAAAATCTTTTCGTATTTTTCTTTTACTTCTTCCGCCTTCTTAAGGAATTTCATATTTGCCGTATTTAACATCTAATTTTACTCAGTTCTGGTAGAATAATTGAAACATCTCCAAAGATACTTTCATTTACGTAGGAAGATATTACTGTAATGTTTTTGTTGATTTCAATGACGAATGTCCCATTCTCTCGAGAAAGTAAGGGTATAGAGGCTGCTGGTTGAACCATAGCTGAGGTTCCTATCACCAGGCAGATATCGCTATTTTTTGACAACTGCATGGCGTTTTCAAGCACGTCTCCTGGTAATACTTCTCCAAACCAAACAACGTCGGGGCGAATAAGACCACCACACACATTACAATGGGAGATCTCTTTTGAGTTGATATTGCCGAAAGGCTTACCACATTCATTACATTTATTCCTGAATATATTACCATGGAGTTCGAGGACATTTTTAGACCCTGCTTGTTGGTGTAGATTGTCTACATTTTGTGTTATTATAGCAAATTCATCAAAGGAATCTTCTAATTTAGCCAGTGCATAATGGGCAGCATTTGGTCCGGCTTGTCTAATTTTCGCTCTTCTTTCATTATACCAGTTCCATACGAGTTCTGGGTCTCTCCTGAATTCCATCTGAGAAGCAAGCTCACGAGGATCCTTATCCTTCCAGAATCCATCTTCCCCTCTGAATGTTGGTATTCCAGAAGGAACAGAAATACCTGCACCTGTAAGTGCAAAACCTCTTTTAGCATTCTTAATTTTTTCTATCATAATTTCATCAAACTTCATACCCAAATGATAATTCGATTTAAATTGTTGTCAATGATTGGATAGTTAAGGACCGGGACCCGAAGACAGGAGATGGAAGATATGGATATTTCACACATATGTTTAATATTCCAAAGAAGAGAATGAGGGAATTAGTTAAACTGTCGGGTCCAGACTCATGACCTTGACTAAAGGCTGCCGACTATTCGTGGGTTGACATTTCATTTTACTGTGATTAAAGTGTTTAACAAATTACAAAATCCAGTCGATAAAAAAGGAGGCTTATCGTGAGTCAGAAAGACATTGAAGATCAACTGGTAGAGGCGATTAGACGTACAGAGACACAATTACCCAAAGATGTGGTCTTAGCTCTAAAGAGAGCGTATGAAATTGAAGAAGGCTTAGCAAAGGTTCAACTCGAAGCTATTCTTCTGAATATAAAGATTGCTCGGGAGACCTCAACCCCTATGTGCCAGGATACGGGGATACAGACCTTCTTTATTGAGGTAGGCGTAGATTTTCCTTACCTTGGAGAACTTGAAAATATTATCACGAATGCAGTGAAGCGAGCAAGCGGGGAAGTTCCCCTTAGACCCAATACGGTTGACCCCTTTACAGGTGATAATCCAGGTAATAACGTAGGAAGATATGTTCCTTATATAACCTGGGATATAGTAAAGGGTCAAGAGTGCACGATTCATCTAATGCCTAAGGGTGGAGGTTCTGAGAATATGTGTGCGCTTAATATGATGGCTCCAGGAAAAGGGATTAAGGGATTAAAGCGAGTTGTGGTGGACCACATTGTAGGCTGTGAAGGGAAACCCTGTCCGCCAACTGTTGTAGGCGTTGGTGTTGGTGGAGGAGCAGATCTAGCACTTAAATTAGGAAAGAGATCGTTACTCAGAGATGTTGGAGTTCGTCATCCAGAACCTTATATAGCAGAACTTGAAGAGGAATTAATGACATTGATAAATGAGTCAGGGGTTGGGCCTATGGGTGTTGGGGGAAAGACAACAGTTCTTGATGTTCATATAGAGTATGCACATAGACATCCAGCTTCCTTCCCCATAGGCATTGTGGTTCAGTGCTGGGCTGATAGGCGATCTACTGTAAAAATAAGTAAAGACGGTACAGTGGAGGTAATTTAAATGGCAACTTTAAAGTTGAATATCCCTTTTGATAAGAAGGATATCTTGAACCTAAAAGTTGGTGATACAGTGTATATCACAGGGAAAATGTTTACTGCAAGAGACGAATGTCACTTGAAAATGCTAAAGTTACATAAAAAAGGTAAAGAAATTCCTTTCAAACCTGGAGATATGGCTCTTTTTCACTGTGGACCGGTGGTGCAGAAAAAGAATGATGAATGGAGGATAGTATCAGCAGGTCCAACGACTTCTATCAGGATGGAGATTTTTGAAGACGAATTTTTAAAAACGTTTGGAACCAGAATGATTATTGGTAAAGGCGGAATGGCTGATAGGACTCAGGAGGCATTGGAAGAAGTAGGCGCTGTATATGTTCATTATACGGGTGGAGCAGGGGCTCTAGCAGCTAGAGCCATAAAAAGGGTTACGGACGTCTATTGGCTAACCGACCTGGGTATACCAGAGGCAGCCTGGATACTTGATGCTGAAGAATTTGGTCCACTAATTGTGACCATGGATGCACACGGAAATAGTCTCTATAACGAATTAGGTAAAGAAAT
>CAYZBF010000004.1:100061-102390 GCA_964476585.1 uncultured bacterium
GTAAGGAAGAAAACACTCTCCTACCTTGACATTCTATATTTTTTTATTAAGTTTACTTTACATTTTATGGGAGTTTGGTATGGATATCCAAAAGGTGTTAGTAGAAATCGTTGGTAAAGAAAACGTTCGAGATGCACTTGCAGAGTTATATGTATATGGTTCAGATGCATCTATTCACCAGAATTTACCAACTATAGTTGCTCGACCTAACACAACTGAACAGATCCAAAAAATCATGGAGTATGCTAATAATGAGTTAATTCCTGTAGTAGCACGTGGAGCTGGTTCTGGAATGTCCGGTCACTCCGTACCTATTGACCGCGGGATTGTACTCGATATGAAGGGGATGAATCGCATCCTTGAGATAAAGCCAAAGGATATGTATTGCCGAGTAGAACCCGGGGTAGTGGATAATGACCTCAACCGTGCTCTCAAACCTTACGGAGTGTTTTATCCGCCTTCGCCAGCCTCATCTCGGATTGCGACAATAGGGGGTGAAATAGGCAATAACGCAAGTGGCATACGCTCGGTTAAGTATGGTGCAACGCGAGACTATGTATTGGGTATGAAAGTTGTATTTGCAAATGGTGAACTCGTGAATCTTGGAGCCAAGACTCGTGTCGAGGCGGCAGGGTATCAAATACACAGATTAATTGTTGGTTCAGAAGGAACCCTTGGTATTATCGTTGAAGCTACTATGAAATTTATTCCGTTGCCAAAGTTTCGCTGTCTCGGTATGGCAAGCTTTGAAAAGCTCGAAGATGCGGGCGAGGTAGTAGCGGATATAATTGGGAGCGGTTCAGAACCGTCAATGCTGGAACTTATGGACGATATAGCAATAAAAGCAGTAAATACTGCATCAAAGCTTGGCTTGCCAGAGGTTGAAGCAATTCTACTCTTTGAAGCGGATGGTAAGGTCAAGGAAGCCGTGGATTTTGAAATGCAGGGGATGAAAGAGATTTGCGAGAAACACAATGGTAAAGTCACGGATATGAGTTACGATGCGAAAGAGCGAGCGAAGATATACGCAGGCCGTAAGAAACTTTTCCCCTCATTATCGCGATACAAAGAGGGATATGTATGTACTTCACTTGCAGATGATATGGCAGTTCCTTATTCTAAGATGGCAGAAACCGCAAGAAAAATACACGAGATAGCTAAAAAGAATGACCTAATAATGACTGCATACGGACACTGTGGCTCAGGTGTTATGCATACAAAAATCTTGATGGATCCAACGCAGAAAGAGCAATGGGAAGCTGCGAAATGCGCAGTTGAAGAGGTTTATGATTATGTTAATAGTGTTGGGGGGATAACATCTGGAGAGCATGGCATAGCTCTTTCGAAGGCGCCTTCCTGGAAAAAGGCAAGAAAGGACCTCCTGCCTGTTATGAGTAAAATTAAGCATGCACTGGACCCAAACAATATTCTAAATCCACATAAATTAATGGATGCACCGGATGATTGGCTAACAGCAACACCTATAAGATATAAGATGAAAGAATAGGAAAGAGGGTGAAAGCTAAAAATTTAAAAAAATGGGAATCTGAGTTAAATGTTTGTATAAGGTGTGCTTACTGTTTTGAAGGTTGCCCTGTATATAAGGAGCTTGGATGGGAATCAGATGGAGCAAGAGGCAAAGTAATCCTATCATACGGACTTTTCTCCGGAGAACTTGAGCCTTCCAAGTATATTGCGGATAAGATATACGAGTGTACATTTTGTAAGGATTGTGTCAAGCGGTGTTCTGCTGATGTCAATGTTCCTGATATACTTTCTGCAGCCAGGGCTGATTTAGTTGAAAATGGTTTTAGATATGAAGAACATGAAGAACTCCTAGAAAAAATTGAGGCAACTGGAAATATCTTTGGAATGGAACTTGAAGCACCTGCGGAGGAGGGTGAAATTCCGGTCCTTCTCGGGTGCAGGTTTTTAGAAAGAAAAGAAGATGCAAAAAGATATATTGAAATTCTGGAAGGGCTTGGCATTAAACCATTGGTAGTGAAAGATGAGGTCTGCTGTGGTATGCCTCAGGGGGTCCTTGGATATAAAGATAGATTGAAGGAGCAAATGGATACATTCCGTAAGCGGTTTCCATATAAAGATTTTATTTGCATGTGTACCACCTGTGTTTTCTTTATCAGTAAAGTATACCCAGATCTTAATCCAATCTATATAATCGAGGAAATCTATAAAAGGTTGCCTGCCAGTAACCCCAAAAAATTGGGAATTAGTGTTACCTACCATGATCCCTGTAATGTTAGCAGGGGTATGGATATGGTAAGGGAACCCAGAGAGATACTTGATTGGATTGGAGTTGAACTTGTTG
>CAYZBF010000005.1:0-85276 GCA_964476585.1 uncultured bacterium
TTAGATGATGTAGTTTTAAGTGGTGGGTTTGTTTTTCAAGACGATGGGAATGTCGAGTTATATGCTGGATTATCAGATGCACAGGTGGGCAAGATTGTGATAAAAAATCCTTTTTCTGAATGATATTTTACCACAAAGACGCAGAGGGCAGGGAGTAGTAGCTTTGCTCAAGTGAAAAATACAAAATATATCGATGAAGCTCAAGAATTAACAAAGAAAGCACTGGAATTAAGTAATGAAGCATTAAATCTGAACAAACAGAGTAATAGTATACTAAAAGAGATACTGGAAGCGTTAAAAAGTAACCCTGATTGATACAGTTAAATTTATAAAAGTTATAAGACATAGAAATAGTTAAGAAATTTAAAAGTAAATTATTTCAGAGTCCAAAGATTCTTGCTACTGTCATTACTGCCCCGCTTATCAGGGCAACAGTCAAGTTATCATCCAGTCCCAATGACAAAAGCTCAGCGATGGCTGTAGCGAGTGCCCCAATTGTGAGCAGAAACACTGGAATGTGCAGGGTTGTATAAAGTATATAGCCACAGATGAGTGCACCGCCAAGGTATGCAAGGCTGCCCTCAAGTGTTTTGTTAAGAATCTTGTGCTGTCCAAAGCCTAATCCAAATATTTTACTGAAAATGTCGCCAAAAATAAGGAAAGTAAACGCAGCGATAGCAATATCTTTCTTGAATACCAGTATAGTTATGAATCCAGCGACCAAAAACATTGTCATTGATGAGAACCTTCCGTACTCTTCTTTTTTGAAAAATGATTTAATTCGCGTTTTGAAAAGTTCCTCGGTCTTTCGATGGAAAAATCTTACGAGATCAAGTAATATAAAAAATAGAGCTACAAAACCTATAAACACAAGTGTTTCACGCTGTGAGTGACTAAGATAAAAAATTACAAAGATAATGGCAAAGGGTCTAAGGGCGACTCTCCACCAGTGAAATTTGAGGGTCTCATCACGAATTTGTAACAGTTTATGGGCTTTAATGTTGTAAATGCCGATAGAGATAATGTAAGCAACGATGATGCATAAAAATATATTGTGAGGGTTAGCAGGCATATGCACAAAGAGTGAATAACAGAGTAAGGGAAGCACAATCATTTCCACAAATTCCCCTGTCTTTGCCACATATGAAAAAATTGCTACGATAATAAGCAAGAACCCAAGAATATAAAGAATTTGCGTACTTGCAAGAATATACTGTGCTAAGTAGAAAAGCATTATTCCTGTAGCACAAGCTACACCTTGACCACCACGGAACCCAAGATAAAAAGGTAAAACATGCCCAACAATAGCTGCTAATCCACTTAACTGTGCACAGGCAAAATTTGCACCCATTGACTGCGCCAGAAAGATAGCAAATACGCCTTTTAGAGTATCATATATTGCTGTAGGGATGGCAGGTGTGAGCCCTAATATTTTATACACATTTACTGTGCCAGCATTACGAGAGCCTTCTTTTCTTATGTCAATATGCTTTAATCTACCGAAGAAATAACCAGGCAAAATCGAACCAATAAGGTAGCCCAGTAAGATACTTAAAAAGCATATTATGGGTTTACTGATAGTCAAAATTCCTCCTCCTCGCTTTAAATCCTAAGGAGAATAAAAATAAAAGTCAAGACTTTAGTTAGTTCTTTTTTTTAAACGAGATTGATAATAGTGGCCTTCCATGTTTAATCCTGGAATAATTAAGTCCATTCAGGAAATATTTAGCTGAATCTTTGGGATTTCTTTTTTTAGTTGCTTCAATAATTTTTTCTAAAACACCAACTGGATGTTCACGATTAATACTTTTAACCAGTTCCTTTTTAATGCCCCATTCGATTAAAACTCTTCGAACTTTCTTTCTCCTTTTCCAATATTCCTCTTTAGGTTTCCTGTTTGACATATTGCTTCGTAAGCTCCTATTTAGTTTTTAACGTCTTCCAAAGGACTTTTATTATACACTATAATTAATTATTACAGCGAAATATAGGACCAGGATTTACGAAGGTTTTGTCTTAGTTAGATTTCGATTATTTTCCCTACTCCACCATCAATGTATTTCTCCGGGTATAAAGACTTTATCTCCTGTTTATGTTGAGTGCAATGGGTAGGACAAATCAGTCCTAAGTCTTTAAACAATTCAAATTCACTAAATCCATGTAAACCACCAACGATCGCATATACTTTTCCAAATTGTGAAGCTCTTTTGAGAATATGTGTCATCTTTGGATGGGAACACCCTACAATTAAGACTATCCCCTTATCAGTTTTAACTGTCATACTCTGCTCTATCCCATCGAGTTCACCAGTTGAAGAGATATTCTCATGGATTGCCGTAGACCCCTGTATAGTGATTACTTCTCTTCCTGCAGGTCCAGGGAATGATGGCGGAACGTAGATTTTAGCTGTCTCATTTACTTTAAGGAAATCCGATAGCCCTCCGACATGGTCGAAATGGGCATGAGAAATAAAAACTTCGGAAATTATGGGAGGGTCAATATTAAGTTTCTCCATATTAGAGAGAAGTATAGAGCCGTTTGTTCCAGTGTCAAAAAGGATTTTTGGAGTATTTTCTACTTCTATGAAACAAGAAAATCCCCAATCGGATTTGAGACCCTTTTGATAAACTGTATTGTCGTAAGTTATAGTGATTTTCATTTTACCCCCTTATTTTCTTGTTATTGAGCCTGAATATGTAATAGAATGTTGCTTCATTTTAATCCATTTTCTCTGATCAATGCCGATTAAATTACCACACTGGCACCTAATTTCATTTCCATCTTGGATGCTGTAATTCTCTATTATTCGATTCCTCCAGCAGTGCCATAATTTTCCTTTCCCGATCTTTTGGTATTTAAAGATTTTCCTTTTACATTTAGCGCATCTTATCGTTATCATCTTTACATTGGCCAGACATGTTCATGGCAATGAGCTATAGTGTAAGGAAAAACAAGTCTTATCGTTGTAGGGACACCGTTTATTCTTCCTTCATAATTAAGTTCTTTTTTGGATTGCCTGAATTGATATAGGTCAAAAGGTAAATCTCCCAAAAGCCAATGAAATTCATAGGAATCACTACCGTATCTTGCACCTTTAATATCGCATAATAAGACAGTTGATTTTCTTGCTCCATCAAATTTGATTTCAGGATTAAGCGCATATCTATTGTATCTTTCTAAATATTTTTTAAAAGAGTTGATTTCATTAGACTTGAATTTCTCTTTTGATTTTACAATTTCAGAAAAATCCTTTTCAGCCCAAAGAGATTCTCTTTGATAACGTAGAGCAGCCCCTGTTGCCTTTATTTGTATAATTTTTCTCAATTCTTGGGATTCTCTAACTTCTATGATACTCTCTTTCTCTGATGTTGCCTTATGCGGAGGAGCTTTGATGCAGTTTCCTATCAACATTCCTAAAAAAGCCAATCCGGTTAATAACGATGAATAGAAGAAATCTCTGTTTATAATATGTCTTCTTCTTTTAATAAAAAGCAATTTTACCTAACCTGTTTATATCTGAACTTAAGTTCGGATATTTTTTCGTATTTTTAATCTTTTGTCGACTTTCCAGATGCGTAGATTCTTGAATAAAAATCTCTAACTTATTTATCGCTTCTCGTATTATAAGAAAAATCCTTTGAATCGGCAAGGGTTTTCTGTAAAACAAGATGAGTGGATGAGTAAAAGAAAATAAGAAGTGAAGAGTCAAAAGATTACGAACAGCTTGCAGCTATTAACCTACATTAATCGGATAATCTTTAGCATCTTTAGTCAAGAGTGGCAGGTCTTGCTTTTAATCTTATCGATCCTATCATTAGATAAATGAATGGTTTTAAGAAACGAGGTCGGAGAAATGAATCAATCAAGGAATTTAATGAAAGAGTGGTTTTGTTATAAAAGGAGATTGATATGAGTGTACAGTATCCAGAGCGAATATCGTTTGCTAATCTTCCGACAAGGATTGAAAAGCTGGATTCATTGAGTAAGTCCCTTGGAGGACCCGAAATCTGGATAAAGAGGGACGACCTTACTGGCTGTGCCACATCAGGTAATAAGATAAGAAAGCTTGAATTTGTGGTTGCGGATGCAATTGTACATAATGCAGATACTCTCATAACCTGCGGATGGATCAACTCAAATCATGCAAGAGCAACGGCTGTTCTCGCATCAAAGATGGGTTTGGAATCCATTCTCCTGCTCCGAGGAGAAAAACCTTCCAATCCACAGGGGAATCTTTTTCTTGACACTCTGGTAGGGGCAGAGATAAGATATCTATCAGTAGATGAATATGAAAGAAGGGATGAGATAATGGACGAGATTATCGACGAGCTAATGAAGGAAAACAGGGTAGGATACCCGATTCCTGCTGGAGCCACTTATCCTGTCGGAATCTGGGGATATATTAAAGCGGCAGAAGAGATAAAGAATCAAATCCAGGACTTTGATGCAATTGTGGTTCCTGTAGGAACAGGAGGGACCTATGCAGGTTTATTTATCGGTAAGAAATTGTTTGATTTAAAGTGCACGATTTATGGAGTAAATGTGGAAGAGGATGAAGAATATTTCAAAAACAGGATAGGAGAGATTATTGAAAAGTGGAATAAGTCATTTAACCAACCGATTTCTTATTCGCGGGATGAGATCAAAATTATAGATGGATATAAGGGAAAAGGTTATTCAAAATTTGGGCAAGAGGAAATCGAGGTTATTAAAAGACTTGCCAGGACTGAAGGAATTATACTCGACCCTGTTTATACAGGAAAGGCAATGAGAGGGCTAATGGAGGAGGTGGAGAAGGGAAGATTTGCTAAGAACGAAAAAATCCTGTTTATCCATACAGGGGGAATCTTTGGATTGCTTTCCAGGGTCGAAGAAATTGGGGAATTTTAAAGAATAGGAAATGCCAATGGCATTTATGAGAAATATTACCGTGTATGGATCAATCGGGGAATCCACAATTTCTGTTATTTTTCCATTGGTATTTTCATCAACCCAACCGTTGATTATGTCCGCGGCACCCGGATCAGCAAAATCCAATCCACTTACTTCGGCATCGAAATATGTGCTACAACGATCGAGGAATTCCTCTTCAAAAGACCAGTTCTCTCGATACCAAATAGAATTTGCAATATTAAATTCCACTTTCGGGTCGAGTCCGGTTAACAATTCTATCAAACTTTTGTAGGATTCATTCACTTTTTCAAGCGTTAAGTTAGAGAGTTCAAGGGTTGTTTGCATTGCCTCTTCTGTGCTTCCATCAGCGCCATTATAGGTCATTCCTAACGCCATTGAAACACTTAAGGGGGAGATGAAAATATTCTTATCCATTTCTTCTTCAAGAACGACTTCCTTGAATAGTTTGAGCCCAAAGTTGTTGTCTGATTCGACCAAAGTTTTTTCAGGTTGAGTTAAATCACGGCTGTTAGGCGCTAGGGGATTCTTTGTACACTGGATGAATTCAATAACCTCTCTAGGTGATTGCCAATGCTTATAAATCTAAGTTTGGATGAGAACCAAATTTTTTTATTATTTATATTATACAAAAATCCGTAGAAATGGCAAGGTATCTGAATAGGTAAGCTTGGTAATAGCTATTAACTCTCCACCTAAAGCAACCATCTAAGTGACAATAAACGTGTTATTAAGTATACTCGCATTAGGTGTGAAATTGAATGGTGTGTGTTTTCAGAGTTACGGCAGAGAGGGATATTGACATCCCGCTTTTTTGCCTTATAAAATAAAAGAAACCTCGGATATAAGCGAGTAGATAAAATTTTGCGTATGTGCAACTTTTATATGAGGAAGGATTCATGAAATTTTTTAGAATTAGAGATACGCTGGAAGTAAATAAATAATGAAAAGAAAAAATAACATTGAACGCTTATTCTGGAAAAAGATTAAATCCCCAATAGGTAGTATTTTTGTGGGATGGACACAGAAAGGACTTATTGAAGTCAGTTTTATACGGCTGAGGTCGCTCAAAGGAATCCTGCTTGATTTGAAACATGAAGGGTTTAAACCTTTTACCGTTACTGGGGGTAAAGCTGTAGATCAACTTGCAGAATATTTTAAAGGCTTTCGGGAAAGATTCAGCTGTAAACTGGTAATGAAAGGAACTCCTTTTCAGATGAAAGTCTGGAACGAACTCTTGAAAATTCCATATGGAGCGACCAGAAGTTATGGGGAAGTTGCAAAATCGATTGATAACCCCAAAGCAGTAAGAGCTATTGGAGGGGCGTGTGGTGCAAATAGGATATCCATAATTATACCCTGCCATAGAGTTATAGGAAGTGATGGGAAACTCGTAGGATACGGTGGAGGTTTAGATAAAAAAAGCTGGCTTCTTTACCATGAAGCCAAACAAGCGTGGAATAATGTTTGAAAACGAAATAGCTTTCTTAAGAGAGAAAGACCCTATACTTGCTGAAATTATCGATAGAGTGTGACTAGTTGATATCTGCGGATTTCAAAAAGCAGTTCAAGAATGTTATGGATTTGGGAATCTTCCCTCCTAGGAAGAGATAAGGACTATGACCAAAAAGTGGGAGCCTTACTGTACCATTGCTACCTGGTATTTTTGGAAAAGCACCTAACATAAACTAATTATCTTGTTTAGAATAAGAGGATAATCTGAAATAATTTATTATATTTGTATGTCACACAAAATAAAAGGGAGGAGAATATGAAGAAAGTTCTTTCTTTTTCATTTATTTGCACGCTTTTTTTACTCGCATTCAGCCTGTATGCACACGAGATTGGTTCCAGAAAGAAAAGGATTAAAACAATAGATGATTTACCTCGATATACATATGATGTTCCAACTACGTTAACAGAGCTTATAACTTCTAAAGATGTATTTATACCATTTGCTGCTAAAGTTCGTGCTGATATAGAGAGTGTCCTTGAAACCTATGAGATTGAGGATAAAACCACCCTTAAAAATTACCTTGGAATTCTTATTTCACTCGATATACTCTATGGTAACTATGATGAGGTACTAGTTGGAATTGAAAAGGTAAGGGAACTGGAAGATAAACCTGCTAGAAAACTTATGACTGGTATTATCAATAATGCGATAATCCAGGCGCAACGTGAAGTTGGGTATGATGATGAAACTGCATACAAGCAGGCTTTTTCTCGCTATTTATCTAAAAGTATAGATGAGCTTCCCTGGGAGATAATTCAGGAACGGGTTGAGGAGATTAAGGGGCGGATGGAATTATTTAGTGAGAATGTACTGTTGGGGATGATACAGAGTCAATTTGAAGCGGCAGTTCTGGAAACTCATCAGATAAGCAATGATGTTGCAGCGCAGGTGATAGGTATTCGCTATATCTTCGAAATACAGTTGCCATTAAAGAATGAGATTATTGCGGTATATGATAAGTATATTAAGGAAAATAGGATTGTGAAAGCTGATATCTGGAAAGACCGTCAGGTAGAGCTTTCTGAAGCTCAAAATCTCCAACCCATTGTGGTTGCAATCTGGGATACCGGTGTGGATACAGAAGTATTTCCAGACCAACTTTTTGTGAACGCAGATGAAAAGCTAAATGGAGAAGACGGCGACGGTAATGGATTTATTGACGATGTGCATGGTATAGCCTACACTCTTTTAGGTGAAAAGATACCAGAATTACTATACCCAATCGATAATGCAGAAGAAAGTTTTCCCGGGATGAAAGAGATGATGAAGGGATTATTAGATGTAGAGGCTGCAATAGACAGCCCCGAAGCTTCTCTGCTAAAACAAAAGATTGCAAGTATGCATCCAGTAGAGGTAAAAACCTTTTTAGAGGACCTTATGCAGTTTATATTATATTTCCATGGCACACATGTGGCAGGTGTTGCTGTAGAAGGCAACCCCTTTGCTCGAATTCTGATAGCGCGTCTCACTGCTGATTACCGCACAATCCCACTCCCGCCTTCAAAGGAAAGGGCACACAAAAGTGCAAAGATGTATAAAGAGGTGGTGGGATACTTCAAAGCTAACAATGTTCGAGTAGTTAATATGAGTTGGGGAGGAACTCTCAGAGGCACAGAAAGCGATTTAGAAGCAAATGGTATTGGCAAAGATGCCGAAGAACGTGCAAAACTCGCACGTGAAATCTTTGATATCGAGAAATTAGCCTTATATGATGCAATGAAGGATGCACCAGAGATTCTCTTTGTCACTGCGGCAGGTAATGAAAATGATGATGTTTCTTTTGAAGATTATTACCCTGCTTCATTCGATTTACCAAATCTTTTAGTCATTGGAGCTGTTGACCAAGCAGGAGACGAGACTTCCTTTACAAGTTTTGGAGAGAGGATAGATGTTTATGCCAACGGATTTGAGGTGGAGAGTTACCTGCCCGGTGGAGAGAAATTATCTGCATCTGGAACTTCAGCTTCTTCACCGAACGCAGCTAACTTAGCTTCCAAATTATTCGTTCTTAAACCCTCTCTTTCCCCGCTTGATGTAGGCGGACTAATTAAGGAGGGAGCAGAGAGGAGCGAGCATGGAAGATTGCTTATAATCAATCCAAGGCGTTCTGTTTGGCTTCTGGAATCACGTAACAAGAATCCCGAAAGAATATTGGAGACAGAGGAAATAGAGAGAAGAACTGAGGAACGGAAGACAAAATATGAAAGATAGATGTTATATTCTCACTTTGAATCTATAGATTGGATTTTTGGGCTTGACAATATATCAATTCATCTATTATATAAATAAGAAAGGTTTTACTTTACTTAAAATACCCGGGTAGAAAGAGTAACAAATGTAATATTAGATTACATGGGAAGTACAGGGTAATCAAAAGATAATTACAATATTCGATAATTTAAACTTAAAGATCAAGGAGGATTTAATTATGGAAAAAAGAATGCAAGCAATGGACGGCAACAGTGCAGCTGCGCATGTAGCTCATGCCTGTAACGAAGTGATTGCTATCTATCCGATTACTCCATCCAGTCCTATGGGGGAGATTGCAGATGCTAAATCGGCAGCGGGTGAGAAAAATATCTGGGGAACGATTCCTGAAGTGGTGGAGTTACAATCAGAGGGGGGTGCTTCTGCTAGTATCCACGGTGCATTAGCTTCAGGTGCATTGGCGACCACCTTTACTGCAAGTCAGGGTTTGCTCTTAATGATACCCAATATGCACAAGATAGCTGCAGAGCTCCTACCTACCGTTTTCCATATAGCAGCTCGTTCGCTGGCATGCCAGGCCTTATCAATCTTTGGGGACCATTCAGACGTAATGAACTGTCGCACAACTGGTTACTGTATGATGCCCTCGGGTAGCGTTCAGGAAGTTATGGATATTGCAATGATTGCCACGGCAGCAAGCCTTGAATGCAGGTTACCATTCCTGCACTTCTTCGACGGGTTCCGAACCAGTCATGAGATTCAAAAGATTGAAGTTCTCAGCAAGGAAGTCATGCGAGAGATGATAGAGGATGAGTTTGCAATCGCACACAGGACACGTGGGCTCTCCCCTGATCATCCCATGCTCAGCGGCACCAGCCAAAACCCGGACGTATATTTCCAGGGACGCGAGACGGTCAACCCGTTCTATATAAAAGCTCCTGATATTGTTGAAAAGTATATGAAGAGATTCAAAAAGCTTGTTGGCCGGGAATATGAGATTTTCCAGTATTTTGGAGCACCGGATGCGGATAGAGTTGTCATTCTTATGGGTTCTGGTACCGATACGGCTCAAGAGACCGTAGATTTTCTGACTAAGCAAGGGGAGAAAGTTGGAGTAATCAAAGTTCGCCTTTATAGACCTTTCAGTATCAAACATCTTGCCGGGGCGTTGCCGAAGACAGTCAAAAAGATTGCAGTCCTGGACCGTACAAAGGAACCGGGGAGTCTGGGAGAGCCACTCTATCTGGATGTGGTTTCGGCAGTTGATGAGATGTTCGAAAGAGGTATGGCTCCTTTTGAGGAAAGGCCGGTTATTGTAGGTGGACGCTATGGGCTTTCTTCCAAGGAGTTCTCACCCGGTATGATCAAAGGGGTATTTGACAACCTCAAAGCCAAAGAGCCGAAGAATCACTTCACCATAGGGATATACGATGATGTTACCAACACTAGCCTGGAGTGGGATGAGAGTATAACAGGTGTGTGTGGTTCAGCTTACCAGGCGATGTTCTGGGGCTTAGGTTCCGACGGAACAGTTGGCGCGAACAAAAATACCATAAAGATTATTAGCGAGGCAACCAAGAAATATGCCCAGGGATATTTTGTCTACGACTCCAAGAAAGCAGGCAGTCGCACCACCAGTCATATACGCTTCTCGGATGAGCCTATCTTAAGCACCTATCTGTGCAGTGTCGCGAACTTTGTTGGATGTCATAACTGGTATTTCATTGAGAAATACGATATGCTTAAGCAATTGAAAGAAGGTGGTACTTTCCTTTTGAACTCACCTTATGGACCCGATGAGGTCTGGGATAGACTACCTTACAAGGTTCAGTCCCAGATTATCGACAAGAAGGCAAAATTTTACGTTATCAACGCCATTGATCTGGCAAAAGAGCTTTACCTGGGTGTTCGAATCAATACCATCATGCAGACTGCGTTCTTCAAATTAGCTGATATAATTCCTATGGACCAGGCGGTAAAGCTTATAAAGAAGAACATAGAAAAAACTTATGGGCGAAAGGGTGAAGAAGTAGTCAAAAAGAATTTCGAGGCGGTTGACCGTTCCCTTAAAGGTCTTCATGAGGTTAAATATCCTGATAAGCCAACCAGCGATAGGCCAATGCCGCCCACGGTTCCGGATTATGCTCCAGACTTTGTGAAGGAGGTTACTGCACAGATTATACGTCTTGAGGGTGACCAGGTTCGTGTATCCCAGATGCCTGCTAATGGGCAGTGGCCCACAGGAACTACCCAGTACGAAAAACGTAATGTTGCAGTAGAGATACCCGTTTTGAGACCTGAACTGTGTACTCAGTGTAATATGTGTAGTATCGTTTGTCCACATGCAGCTATTAGGATGAAAATAGTAGATCCTGAAGAACTTAAAGATGCCCCTGAGACCTTTAAATCAATTGATGCGAGGGGTAAGGAATATAAAGGAAAGAAATTTGTTCTTCAGGTTGCTCCTGAGGACTGCACTGGGTGTGAATTGTGTGTGAACGTGTGTCCTGGAGTAGATAGAAAAAATCCTGAGCGGAAGGCACTTCATATGCAGAGTCAGTTTGAACTTCGAAAGGTGGAAGCTGAGAACTGGGATTTCTTCATGAGTTTACCGGAAACCGACCCAAGCACCATAAAAAGGGGGACGGTAAGGGGTAGTCAGCTTATTCGACCCCTCTTTGAATTCAGCGGAGCCTGTGCAGGTTGCGGCGAGACGCCTTACATTAAGCTTGTAACGCAACTTTTTGGTGACCGTGCACTAATAGACAACGCCACAGGTTGTTCCAGTATTTACGGTGGGAATCTCCCAACAACTCCTTACTGCAAGCGTGGCGATGGTCTCGGACCAGCATGGACAAATAGTCTATTCGAGGATGCCGCCGAGATAGGATATGGCTTTAGACTCACCTGTGACCGTTTGAATCAGCAAGCCAAAGAACAGCTCGAGGCGGCTAAATATGTTCCAGATAAATTGAAGGCAGCTCTTCTTACTGCAGATCAGTCAACCGATGCAGGGATTGAGGAGCAGCGGGAGAGGGTTAAGGAACTCAAAAAACTCGCCAAGAAAAATAAAGATTCTAATATGAAATCCACAGCAGATTATCTTGTTCGTAAGTCGGTGTGGGTCTTTGGTGGTGACGGTTGGGCTTACGACATTGGGTACGGTGGTCTGGATCACGTCCTTGCTGCTGGGCGTGATGTTAATATGCTTGTCCTGGATACTGAGGTGTACTCTAACACAGGGGGGCAGATGTCCAAGGCTACCGCACGTGGTAGCACCGCAAAATTTGCTGCCGCAGGTAAACCCATGCCAAAGAAAGATCTCGGGATGATGGCCCAATCATACGGCTATGTGTATATTGCTCAAATCGCCCTTGGCGCTAACCCGGGTCAAGCTGTGAAAGCATTAATGGAGGCAGAGAGTTATAACGGGCCATCCATTGTAATCTGCTACTGTCCGTGTATTGAGCATGGAATCGACATGAGTAAGGAACTTGACGAACAGAAGAAGGCAGTAAAGTCAGGGCACTGGCTGCTCTATCGTTTCGACCCTAGGCGGACAGAAGAGGGTAGGAATCCTCTACAGCTCGATTCAAGGAAGCCATCGATTCCCGTAGAGGAATATATGTATGGTGAAAACAGATATCGTGTGTTGAAATCAATCAATCCCAAAAGGGCATCAGAATTGGCCAAACTTGCACAGTATGATGTTGACAGGCGCTGGAACCTGTATAAGCAACTCTCCGAGATGGATTACAGTTGGGTAAAAGGAAGCGAGAAGTAAGACTTTTTTTATAGGGTTAATAAATAAGGGTCATGTCCGAATCAGTTGCAAAGGAACAAGGCTCTCTCGATAAGAGAGAGCCTTGTTTTTAATTTAGACATAATTAAAAATATTAGAAATGTCTTTATATTTAGATAAATTTCTTGACAAAACTTTTAGAACGTTTTATAATATTATTAAGGTGCAAAAGGAGTAACAACGTTATTAATTATATTTTCATTCTTTACTGATTCAACAAATTTGAAATTGATAGAAGCACTACCTTACGATTTACCTATTCGTATAGAGATAAACGATGATTTCATGTATACTTTTGGTGGAGACTTCGGAGAATATTATACTGTCTATTCGCTTGATGATCCTTATCATCCACGAATTATATCCCAGTGTGTTAGAGATGTTAATATGAGTAAGGGAGAGATGGAGAATTCTATTTTTAAGTGCTATGCCGATAGATTGTATAATGGGAATAAAATAATGAATGTTGAGGATCCGTATAACATTTTCTATGAGGGAGAATTAGATAACGAACTTATTTTTTCTGAAGAGATGTATAGGAGGAAACAATGGCTGGAGAAATAACAGAAGAGGACCTCTGGAAAGCAATAGCAAAGGTAAAGTATCCAGCGATTGATAGGACTCTGGTCAATCTAGAAATGATTAAAGATATTAAAATTGAGGAGGATAAGGCAATTATATTAATAGTTCTCCCTTTCCCCCGTATTCCCATTATAAATAAAATAACAAAGAGTGTAAGGGAATTAATTGAAGGACTGGGACTGAAGGCTGATGTGAAATTTTCTCTGATGGATAGGGAGGAAAGAGAAGCATTACTGAAAAGGGAACGAGATACATTGAAGGGACTTTAAAAGGAGAAGAGATGAGAAGGACAAAAATCATAGCGACTATAGGCCCGGCATCTGAATCGAAGGAGACCTTAAAGCAGATGATAAAAGCTGGCATAGACATTGCCAGGTTAAACTTCTCTCATGGGACTCCAGAACGTCATGGAAAAATATTGAAGAGGATACGTAGATTGTCCACAGGGATTGGAGTGATGATGGATACCCAGGGTCCAGAGGTAAGGCTCGGAGAGATAAAAGAGGGTACGAGATTGGAACAGGGTAGAGTTGTAGAACTCGTTAGAGATAAAATAATTGGGGACAGCAAGAGATTGCCAATTGGGTATCCTAAATTACTGGATTGTTTAAAGCCAGGTGATACAATACTTATGTCAGACGGTCAGTTAGAGCTCAGGGTAGAAGAGATAAATGAGACTATCAGATGCCGTGTGATTTATGGGGGTTGGATTTCATCTAAAAAGTCAGTTAACGTTCCTGATAAGGATATAGGTCTACTGGGTCCTACTCGTAAGGATTTGGAAGACATCGAGTTTGGTATAAAGATGGGTTTCGATTTCGTGGCCGTATCCTTTGTCAAAGATGCTTCCGATATCCGAAAAATTAGGAAAGTGTTAAAGAATAAAAACTCAAAGATGGAAATAATAGCCAAAATTGAGCATATGAAGGCTTGCGAAAACCTGGATGAAATACTCGAGGCTTCTGATGGAGTTATGATAGCCAGGGGTGACCTTGGTGTTGAGGTTCCAGCGTCAGATGTTCCACTCCTTCAGAAGGAGATAATCAAAAAGTGTAATCGAATGGAGAAACCAGTAATTGTTGCTACTCAGATGCTGAAATCCATGACCGAAAACCCCAGAGCTACCAGGGCAGAGGTGTCCGATGTGGCTAATTCGGTTGTGGATGGGGCCGATGCAGTAATGCTATCCGAGGAGACCGCAGTGGGTAAATATCCGGTAAAATCCGTGCAGTTTATGTCCGAGGTCCTCGTTAAGATGGAGAATTTTTTAAAGGGTAGAGTTCATCATACAGTGAAATCAAAGAATAATGAAATAGCTGACATCATTGCAAAAAACGTGTGGCAGGCTTCAAGGGACATAAACGCTAAATATATAGTAGTTCATACTTCTTCAGGTTACACTGCTCGTAAAATGGCTAAATTTCGTCCAGATACTGAGATACTGGTTTTCACAGACAAAAAAATAGTAGAGCGACAAATGAGACTCATCTGGGGTGTGCGGGCTTTCCTGATGGAATTCCCTCTACATGCGGATGAGATGATACGCAATTCAGCCAGATTCCTTTACAGGAAACGATTGGTAAAGAAGAAAGACATTTTAATATTGGCCGCCGGCGTTCCTGCACCTGTTTCTGGTATTACAAATATGATGGAGATAAGGACTGTAAAATCTTTGTTAAGCTAAAGGGGAAGCGTTCATAATTTGAAAGTTGATTGGTATATGAGTGAATAAGTGAATCTGTAAATTTATTTAATTTCAATAGTAAAAAACCTAAATTACGTGATGTGCATGTTCTCTTCCGAAAAACCTAAATTTCACATTGACATTTAGATAAGTGTTTAATATACTAATATTATGAGCGTCAATGCATTTTTATATTGACGTTGAAGGGGGAAATTCTGATAAGGTTGGAATTCAACGGTAGTGAAATAGAACTAAAAGCAACAAAAATTATCGCAGCGGCCCGGAACTATAAAACTCATGCAGAAGGAATGGGAATATCTATTCCCAGGGAACCACAGATTTTTCTTAAACCGCCCTCCTCAATAATTGGTAACAATGGTGTTGTTATCTTACCTAAACCCTCAAAACACGTAGACTATGAGGTGGAGCTTGCTGTCATATATTTCAATTATTATGACCCTTGAGCCAATGGATATAATAGCTACTGGAACACCGGAGGGTGTTGGCCCGATGCATACTGGTGATGTTATTGAAGCAGGTATTGAGGGAATTGGAATATTGACGTTCAGTGCAGTGAAAGATAATCAGGAGTTAGGAGGTAGGAATGAATAAAGATGAAGATAAGCCGAAGGAACAGCTAATAAATGAGTTAAAGGAATTGCGGGGAAGAGTCTCACAATTAAAAGAAACAGTCGTTGATCAGTTAACAGGTTTGTTCAGTCGCCGACATTTCTTTGATCTGGCACAACACGAATTTGTGAGAGCCCGTCGCTTTGGCCGACCTCTATCGGTTGTAATGCTGGATATCGACGGACTGACGAAGGTCAATGAGACCTATGGTCATGCCATTGGCGACCAAGTCTTGGCAACAGTTGCCGATCGATGCAGAACGAATGTCCGGTATGTTGACATTCTGGGACGCTATGGGGGAGAGGAGTTTATCATTCTGCTACCAGAGGCTGATTTAGAGATTGCGAAAAAGATAGCTGATAGGCTACGCCGGTCTGTAGCAGATGTGCCCCTTTCTACTCAAGGCGGTACTATCATTGTGACTATTAGTTTAGGAGTGGCTAATCTGACTGAGGACACACCTAATATGACTGTCTTACTGGATCGTGCTGAAAAAGCTATTCATTTTGCTAAACAAGGAGGTGGGGATCGTGTTGAGACCGCGTGAGACTATTTAAGGCGGTATAAAAACCAAAGGAGGAAATAATGAAAAAGCCTGGATGGATTACAGTTGTAGGTGTTATTGGCCTCATAATAGGTTTTTTTGGTATACTTGGGACCGGAAAGTCTATTGTAATGCCCAGAGTGATAGAGTTCCAAAAAGAGGTGCTTTCTAATGTCGAAAAAGCATATGATGAAGGTTGGAGGGGTGTTGAGGATTTTCCCCCAGAGGAATTTATTGAGATAGGAGCTAAACTCTTGGATCTACCGGATTGGTTTTATACGTGGAGTATTGTGTTTGGACTTATTGGTTTTTTCGTTTACGGATACTATCTATTTACTTCAATCTGGCTCCTTTTAATTAAGAAGTCTGCTGTCCGTTTGTTTTATATTGCAATCGCTTTGAGTATTTGTTTTTCTCTTTTAAGAACAGTGGTTGCAAGCTTTACTAATTCGCTCATCGGATTCTTCCTTATGGCAGGTAGTTCATTTGTGCTGGCTGTAAATATTGTTCTATTAATTGTAGTTGCAGCGAGTGACAAACGGGTTTTTGCTACGGTCGAGGCGCAAGGTAGAAAAAAATAAAGGGTTTTTATTCGCATCAGATATTGATGCTGTGACATTAGTTTAATCTCTTCACGGTATTTTTTAGAATAATATACTTAGCATTTCAATAATGGACTTCTTGTTCTTATTGGGAATGTAGAATGGTAATATAAGTAAGTATTATAAGGATAGATTTTTGCCTATCGGCTGAAGTAATGTAATGAAATTGCATCCTCGCGGGTTCAACAGTGCCTGAAAGCGGAGGTGAACCATGTCTTGGGTAAGATACAGCACAATGACTTGGTTTTAGAACTAGGATGTGGTTACGGAAGAATACTCCCCAAGCTTGCTAAAAAAGCCGGATGGGTTATTGGGATTGATATCTCCCTTTCCAGCTTGTTACTCGCGCGGGAAGTGTTAGAGGATTTTTCAAATTGCTTCCTTCTGAGAATGAATGCGATCCGACTCGCCTTCCATAAAGTACAATAAAAGCAGTTCATTCCTGGTAAAGTAGTAATTCTTAGATATGATTACAACAATAGATATAAGTAAAATGCTCGAGTTACTCAATGCTAAATAGCGATCATGAATGAAAGCATTTTTAGTGTTGACACTCAGAATTTTTTCTTTATGCTTGATTTAAAGAGGAGGGAATATGGTTAATCCTAAAAGAATATTGATAGCGACTATTTTTGGGTTAATTTTTGGATTTGTTTGTTGGGGACTTGCTGCATCAGGTGAGGCACCAATGCCCTGGTTTGGTGCCGTTACAATCATCTTCAGCCGGACACTTATAGGTTTTGCAATAGGAATAAGTGTTTTTAAGATGAAGTGGTGGCTTCATGGTATCATTCTTGGCACCATATTTAGCATACCGATGGCATTCAATGTTCTCTATTCTCCACAAAATGCAATATATATCTTTATCGGGACGATAATTTTGGGCGCTATCTATGGATTGCTGATTGAGCTATTTACTACAATTGTATTTAGACAAGGAGTAGAATAGGAGAGGTAAAAGAAGCATAAACTTTCAAAAATTTAGTTTGTCACTGGGAATTCTATCAAATACCATTTGATAAATTTATATCTTTACTTATAATCTTTATCCACTAAAATATATTAAAATTAAAGGTTGTCCCAAGGTTGTATGATGATTATAAAAGAACCAATTTTGGACATAATGACCTTCAGCAGCAATGTTCGGACTTCCGTCCGATAAAGCCATGGTCAAATTCCCCAGCGAGGAATTTGCCATTCGCTCTCTCAGGCTCGCTCTCCTTGGAATACAAGTATTCCAAGCAACCATGCCCGCTTGCCTTCCGAGGGCGCTTTCCTGGACGGAAGCCCTCACCTACAAGAAGATTATTTGGTCTTTTAACCGAATGGGAGAGGGGGTTAGATCCCGTGTCAACCAACTTTGGGACAACGCCTAAAATTAATAGTATAGTCTATCATACAACTAATCTAAATATCTTCCCAGCCTGAAGGCGAATAGCTTTTAGCTATAAATCATACTGACTCACGACTGATGACCCATGACTAAGCTATGGGCGGTGGCCATGGTCGAAATTGACATTCATTTTTTATTGTTTATATTCAAAATAAGGAGGTGTTATATTAAAGTTAGGGGTAGAGCAGCACATATATTACAGCGATTTATAAAAGAGGATTTCGGGGAAGATAGTTTTATCAGGTAGATAAATTCAATTTCTCAAGAAGCACGTAAGGTTTACTCTTCTCGTATAATTATAGAAAAGTGGTATTCCCTTATAAAGGTGATTGAAGAACCTACTAGAAAGATGTGTGAGGTGTTTTACGAGGGTGATCTAAAGGGAGCCTGGGAGGTAAGTAAATTTAGTGCCAAGTGGTTATGAATGAGAAAGACAAAGCCATTCTTAGGATGACTGAATTCCCAGAGGCAACTGATATTGTTGAGTATCGTATTTTGGGCTGGATGGAACGTTCATTAGAAATTTGAGGGTGCAGGAATATAAAGATTGTTATCACGAAATCGCTAACCAGAGGGGATCCTTATACTGAATTTTCAGGGAGCTGGGAATATTAGTGTGAGAAGATTGTCATATGTTGATTCCTCTTTAGCGCGCTAGGTTTCATCTGAGGAAGTGTAGATTTCTTTGACTTGACATATCCAGGGTTAATTCTAATATGGTTATATGGATATAGTAGTTGAAGTAGTCGAGATAAAAGGGAATTGCCCGGTTTATGCCATCGGGGATACATTCTTACTTATAGATGGTTATAAACTTAAAAGTCCGAAACCTATCTGTATGCATTCCCTTGCATCTCTCTTGTCATATTATAATGCACTTTCACGCGGTATAAAGCCGGAAGATCTGGGATTGGGAAAAGAAGGGAAGGCATATCTGCAGTGTCTTGATCCAATGATACGCACTGGAGGTGGAACTGTGACTTTCTCGGTATATAGAAGAGATGAATAAAAGGATTCGGGTTTCTCCTTCTATTCTCTCTGCTGATTTTTCCTGTCTCCGTGAGGAAATAAAGAGTGTAGAGGAGGCAGGTGCTGACGAGCTTCACCTGGATGTAATGGATGGACACTTCGTCCCGAATATAACCTTTGGCCCGTTTATCGTAAGAGCAATAAAAAAGATCACAGATCTTCCACTATCTGCTCATCTCATGATAACATATCCAGAAAAATACATCGAAGAGTTCATCAATGCCGGTTGTTCTGCAATAAGTTTTCATCTTGAGACTGAAGGAGATCCTATTCCAATTATTGAAACAATTCGTAAGAACAAAGTAGAGGCAGGATTGGTAATTAATCCTAATACACCGATTAAAGCAGTAGAACGATATCTAGATAGAATTGATTTTGTGCTTGCGATGAGTGTGTATCCAGGCTTTGTAGCGCAGAAGTTTATATCGGATGTTATTCCTAAAATTAAGGAAGTTCGAAATCTTGCGCCTGAACTTGATATAGCTGTTGACGGTGGTATAAATGATAGGACAGTTGATTCAGTGATTGAAGCAGGGGCAAATATAATTGTGTCAGCTTCATATATCTTTTCATCAGCTGACAGAAAATACGCTATTCAGAGACTTCGTGGAAAGAGTGGTTGAACGCGTAACTATTCTGGATTTTGGTTCCCAGTATACTCATCTAATAGCAAGAAGAATGCGTGAATTAAGAGTGCATACTGTGGTATATCCTTATAACGTTTTAGTAAATGAGATATCGGATTCTAAAGGTATAGTGCTCTCTGGTAGTCCTCGAAGTGTTTATGAGAAGGATGCTCCATTCCCTGACCTTAACATATTTGCTCTCGGGGTGCCTATACTGGGCATTTGCTATGGCCTCCAGGTAATAGGGAAGATATTCGATGGTAAGGTAGCTTCATCAAAGGTTAGGGAGTATGGGAAGATGGAATTTCAGGTGAAGGATGATCCACTCTTCACTAACGTTTCTCGCAAAACAATAGTCTGGATGAGTCATGGAGATAGGCTAAGTGAGTTACCTCCTGATTTCAAGGCGATAGGCAGCACCAGTAATTCGGAGTTTGCAGCGATAAGGTCTGGAAATATCTATGGTCTTCAATTTCATCCAGAGGTTACCCACACAGTGGAGGGTAAAAAGATTCTCGAGAATTTCCTTTATTCTATCTGTGGTGTAAAAGGTGAATGGGACCCTTTGTCTTTTGTTGATATAGCTAAAGATGAAATAATTTCAAAATGTCAGGATGGGAGGGTTGTGCTTGCATATAGCGGTGGTGTGGATTCTACAGTATGTTCTATTGTTGCAAGGGAAGTCCTTGGAGATAGATTTACGCCAATTTTTGTGGATACTGGTCTCATGAGAGATCACGAGGTTGATGAAATAAAGAAGGCCAGTGAAGAATTGCAGCTTGGCGTGAGGATACTAGACTCTGAGGAACGATTTCTAAGTGCTCTTGAGGGAATATATAATCCTGAGGAAAAGAGAATGATAATAGGAAAGGAATTTGCACATGTCTTTGAAGAGGAGGCAGTCGGGCTGAATGCAGAGTATCTAATCCAGGGTACACTTTATCCTGATAGGATTGAGAGTGTAAGTGATGTAGGGCCATCTCATTTAATAAAGACACATCATAATGTTGGAGCAATGCCAAAAGATCTAAAGTTAGGGTTGGTTGAGCCTCTGAAAGATTTCTTCAAGGATGAAGTGAGGGAGATGGCAAGAGTCCTTAAGATTCCTAAAAGAATTTATGGAAGGCATCCATTCCCGGGTCCGGGATTGGCAGTCAGAATTCTCGGAGAGGTTACGAAAGAGAGATTGGAAATATTGAAGAAAGTGGACCATATATATGTTGAGACGCTGAAATCCTTAGGTCTTTATGATTCAATATGGCAAGCATTCGCAGTATTTATCCCCGTGAGAACCGTTGGAGTCATGGGTGATAAACGTACCTATGGGAATCTGATCGGACTCAAAGCCGTAGATAGTGAGGATGGTATGACTGCAGATTGGCATCATTTCAAAAAGGAGAATATGAATCTCATTGTAAGGCGGATAATGAATGAGGTTGAAGGCGTGAACAGGGTAGTTTATGATGTGAGTTCCAAACCGCCTTCAACAATTGAATGGGAATAATCCTTATTATTTTATCTTTTTCAGAAATCCTGCTTCCTTCTGGTGTTCGAATAGTGATGGGAAAATCAAATCTACCTGCGCAAATATCGGTTGGGTTGGAAGTTAATCCGAGTATTTCTTTTTCTGAAAAAGCGAGGGGGCTATTTACTAAACGTGGTTATAATTATCTATATTTGAAGAATGCGGATTCTTTACCTCGCCTAAAGCAGTTTGCCCACCTACTCTCTAAAGATAGCCTTTTCTATATGGACAAGGTTCAAACCCCTACAAATCTACTTCGTCTCGCACTCCTGGATTATGGAGGAAATATCTCACCCGTAGTTGATGTTACTGTGGGTTTTACGGGGAGAATAGATGAAAATTATATTATTGATTTGTTTTCTCTTATCCCGGATTCCATCATTTCAAATGTCTCCAATTATTATACTTTAAGGCCATTGCAGGGTAAACATATATATTATGGGGATAAGGATTTTGTAGCTAATATCTCCCCTGCTCCACACGATAATGAATTCTTGCCATTTTTGATATGCCTTCAGATTATAGATAATAGGGGTTTTAAGGTTCAATTTTCTCCAGAAACTGCTCCATCACCTTTCATTATAAACGACACAGGGTTCGATGTTGGATTGATTTTTAGCGAACCTGAAACAGAGGAAATGAGAATAGGAGGAAATCAGGTGAAGGAATGGATGAGAATTGAGTTTAATAATTCCAATCGTTCCAGGATGCTGGTACTCATAACGGAGATGGGGCTTAGTGAAGATGAATTTCTAAATTGGATGAAAGACCTACAATATTTGACTCTGGATCGATTAAAGGAAGTATGGGAACGCTATCTACTCGACGGCTTCGTCTCTTCTGGGTCTCCTGAGTTTTGTAATCTTCTCATTAAACTGTTTCCTGAAGCAGAGGTGATCAAGTGAGGCTTCGACCTACCCAGTGGCTGGTTATTGCTTTTTTTTTACTCCTAATCTTCTATCCTGAGTTTCATTGCACAAAAAGAATTTCTCCTTTTGGTATATTGCTTTTAGACCGCTCGGAGTCAATGAAAAGAGCTACCCTACCTAAAATAGATTCTCCTTTTCCCCTTAAAAGATTTGATTTTGGAAGTGAACACCATGGGACTGCAATAGGAGAGGGTTTGCTACAGGCTAAAGACAGATATGAAGAAGCGAGTTTTATTCTACTCTATTCTGACGGCTCCAATACTGTAGGGGAAAATCCCATTGAGGCAGCTGCAGAGATTGGTATACCAGTTTATACAATGCACCCGAATATTACTTTGGATACTTCGGGTTATATTTCAGCGTTTGGTCCGGAGATTATCAAAGAAGGTGATAATGCAGTTTATAAGGTGCATTATCGAGTCTTGTGCCCTTCAACAATAAATGTGTTAGAAGAAGGCGTCTTAGATAAGAAAGAAGTAGAGGGAGAAGGGATGCTCGAGTTTGCCCTAAATCCTACTGCTGGAAGACACACTTTTGAATTCAATCTCTCAAAAGGAGACAGAATTATAGATAGAACCTACCGGAATCTCCTTGTGAAAAAAAGACCTCGAGTTCTAATCTATACCGGGAGTTTAGACTGGAACTATAAATTCTTTTACCGTTACTTCAAGGAACTTGGTTCCAATGTCAGTGGAGTGTGGAATAGGGATGATTTTGATTCCCCCTTTTCTGATTATGAGATTGTCTGTCTGATTAATCCGAAGATTATGGTAGAGGAGAAAATAGGAGATTATATAAAGAATGGTGGAAAAACAATAGTCGTCAATTCATCAATGCTTTCCACAGATTTTCTTCCCTTTATTGCTCCAACAATTACAACCGTCTCTTCGGAGCTGCCTATTCATCACTATTTAAAGCCGACTGGGATTCGAAGGGGAAGTAGAAGTATTGATATCATGGGTGAAAAGTTAGTCTATATGCTGGATTATGGAGAAGGACAAGTAGCGCAGGTTGCCTGCCTAGATCCATGGAGACTGAGATTGGCTGGGGGGGGTGTGTATAAAAGGGATCTTTTTGGTGAAATGATGGATAAGCTATTAAAATATCTTACTCCAGCCAAATTAAATATTTCATATCCAGAACGCTTATTGGAAGGTGAAGAACTTAAGGTGACCTTCGAACCGATGAGCCCCGATTCCTTTATTTGGGATGGGCATGCACAATCCATTTTAGAAGATTACATCATTATTTCATCTCCAGAAAGGGGCATCCATCACTTTAAGGTAGTTTTCCCTTCTTCTACATTCATAGAATCTCTCAAAGTGATGAGTGGAAACAATGATGGAATGGGCGTTGATATCACAATGCTTGACGCTATAAGTAGTGGAAGTGGAGGTGGAAAATGGGAAGATGGTTTTGACCAATCACTCTTTGGATATAAGGAAAAAGAATTATATATAAATTTACGCCATAACTGGTTCTTCCTATCAATATTCTTTATTATTCTGTTTTTTGATTGGTATCTATGGATGAGGGGGAAATGATTTCTTTGATATTCAAAAAAGTACACTTGAAAAAAATTAACCAATCCATATATATAAGAAATGGAATTTGATTTTATCGTTATAGGTGCAGGCCCTATAGGTTCCTACCTTTCAAAGCTACTTGCTAGTGATGGTTTTTCTGTAGCAATCTTTGACAGAAAGCAAGAGGTAGGAAGAGATGTAGTCTGCAGTGGAATTATTGGGAGTGAGCCTTACCATGAATTCGATTTACCAAAGGATGCTATAATTAGCAGGATTTCGGATGGCTCAATCTTCTCTCCGTCCATGATTCAATTCCAGTATTCAGAAGACCATCCATTTGCTTATATTGCTGACAGGGAAAAACTTGATAAAATCCTATTTTCCAGAGCTATTAATGAAGGGGTTGAACCCTTCCTTGGTAATATGGTAACTGATTTAGAGAAGGAAAAGGGAAGAGTCTCATTGAAATACTTCAACCAGGGAGACATAAGGAAAATTAGCTCAAGGTGCATCATAATCGCCACAGGTTCCGATTTTGCGTTACACAGGAAAGCTGGGCTCATAGCACCCGAAAGATTCCTATGGGGAAGTAGGGTTGAATTGGATTATGAGATAAAGGGTCCACTGGAGATATATCTTCTCTGTAATCCTGATCTGGGATCCTTCGGGTGGGTAATACCGCTTAAGGACAAAACAAGGATAGGAACTGTATCAGAAGATTACGATCGGAATGCACTCCATCGCCTAATTCAAAAGACTAATGGGAGGTTCAAGCTCCAGGAAAACAGAATCGAAGGCGCGCCTATTGCCTATGGCGACTCAAAAAAAATGGTCAGCAAAAGAGTTATTGCAGTTGGTGAAGCGGCAGGACAGGTAAAGACTACTACTGGTGGTGGAATACATTATGGACTTATAGGTGCACAACTAGCCCATGATATCTTAAGAAAGTCAGCCTTAGAAGATGACTTTAGTGCAGATAGGCTTCTTGAGTATGAGAGAATGTGGAGAATTAAAATGGGACACGAGATAAAAGCAGGTATGGTTCTGAGGAACTTGATTTCTAAGGTGCCGTCAAAAACAGTTGATGTAGTATTTAAGTGGGCAAGGGAAGATTCTGCAATCAAGGAGGATGTTAAGCAGATATTTTCCTTTGATTATCACAAGAATATAATAGATTTCGGAGTAAAGCTAATATTGGGTAGAAATACCTTACGTCGTTCTAAATTCAGTTTATTTCCTTTTTAACTATTAATTGACTCTTTTATCCTTACCTCAATATTATCTATAAGTCTTGCCTTTCCAATCCAGACAGCTTCAAGTACTCTTGTTGGGCCTTTGATGGTGGATACCCTCTTTAAGTTAACCGGGTCAACAAATTCAATGTAATCTATCCTGGGATATTTCTTTGATTCAATAAGCTTAACCATTTCTTTTTTTATACTTCGGACGTCCTCTACTCCTCTTTGAACTAAATCCTTTGCCTTTCTCATTGATTCATAAAGGACAGTTGCTTCTTTCCTTTCATCGAATGTGAGATATCTATTTCTTGAACTTATAGCAAGTCCGTCCGCCTCCCTCTTGATAGGCGAGGGTATAATCTCAATAGGTAGATTCAAATCCTCACACATTCTCTTTATGATGATATACTGCTGATAATCCTTTTCGCCGAAGACAGCGATATTGGGAAGTATAATGTTAAGTAGTTTAAGAACAACTGTTGATACACCGCGAAAAAAGGTCGGACGGCTCCTACCACAATATTCCTTGGAGAGTTTTTCTACTGTGACATAGGTTTCGTAATCATCGGGATACATCTCCTTGGCATCTGGGATAAAGATGGCATCCACTTTTTCTTCCTTTAGTAATTTTAGGTCGTGCTCTTCATCCCTGGGATATTCATTATAATCTTCATTGGGTGAAAATTGAGTGGGGTTGACAAAAATTGAAATAACTACTTTGTCTGCATGTTCCTTTGCTTTACCAATGAGACTTACGTGCCCTTCATGAAGAAAACCCATTGTTGGGACAAGACCAATTTTCAAGCCTTTGGAACGCTCCTTTTGTGACCATTGGCTTTGTTTTTTGATATTTCTCGTAATAATCACTGGCCTACAGAGAAATAATTTATCCCGGTTCTGATATTTTTTATTTCTTCTTTTAGGAGTCCAAAATGAGAAGGGTATTTTATAAAATTAACTTCATTGGCATTCACGATAAGGACAGGGCAGTTTCGGAAATGGAAAAAATGCTCATTATATGACTGGATAAGGAGTTTTATGTATTCCTCACTTATCTCCTTTTCATAATTTCTACCCCTCTTCTTTATTCTTTCCATTATTGTGTCCAGATTTGCCTGGAGGTAGATTATAAAATTTGGTGTTATTAAGTCCTTATAGAGGAGGTTATGAATCTTGTCATAAAGGGCTCGTTCTCCCTGGTCAAGGTTTATATATGCGAATATCTTATCCTTATCGAAGATATAGTCTACGATAATTCTCTTGGTGAAGAGTTCCCTGTTTGTAAGGTTTCGGAGTTCGTTGTATCTGGAAAGGAGAAAGAATATCTGAGTGGGGAAAGCATACCTTTCAGGATCCTCATAGAAATAAGGCAGAAAAGGATTCCCATCCACATCCTCCAGTATGGCTTTTGCACTATATTCCCTGGCAAGCAGAGTCGTAAGAGTTGTTTTCCCAACCCCTATTACGCCTTCAATTGCAATATATTCCCAGTCTTCCATATTTTCTTTTTATCCTCGCATTCTGTAAGTAGTTCATTTATCGTTTTACCGGTTATAGGGTCTTGTTTATCCGATGCGATTTCATTTAAAGGTTCAAGATAAAATCTTCTTTCTCGAAGATATTTATGGGGTATTTCAAGGTAGGGATTTCTGAATATGAGATTCTCAGAGAGAAGGATATCTATATCAATTTTCCTCGACTCCCATTTTTGTTTTCTAACCCGACCCATCTCATCTTCTATTTTCAAAAGTTCTCTGAAGAGTTCATTCAAAGGGAATTCAGTTTCCAATTTTATACAGGCATTTAGAAATTCCGGTAAGTCTTCTCTTCCCCAGGGTTCTGTCCTGTATATATGCGAACCCATGACTTTTCCTAATTCCGATATTCTTTTGTATGCATCTGTCAGATTGTTCTCTCGATCTTCTAAATTAGTGCCGATGGAGAGATATATATTCATTATTCTTCTATTATAGCCTCTGAATATTTTACTTCTCCATTAAAGGGAGGGTTTGACTTCTTGACCCTAACCTTTACTCTTTCTACAGAATCCAGATCTTTTAAATGTTTCCATATCCTATAAGCAATTGTTTCTATTGTGTAGACTTCCTCTTGGAGAGCCAGGGTCACAAGGTTATAGACTGTATTAAAGTCGATGCCATAATCCGGGTTATCATTTTCTGCTGTTTTAGTGAAGTCTGTTTCTATCTCTACGTCTATTTCTAATCTCTGTGGCTTTTCTCTTTCCTTACCAAACCCACACACCTTCATAACCTGTATTCGTGATAATCCTATAGTTTTCATATAGTTGATTATAGAATGAATTATGATTATTGTCAAGAAGGTTTTAACTTTGGATGTAACAGCCAAAGCACATAATTACCACTCCCGAAATCATAACCACAGAGAAGCATAGAGATAGTGGCTTCGCTCCATTGTAGAATGCAAAATGCAAAATTATTATTCACCACAAAGACCCCTTGCTTTCCTTAATTCATCAACCGCGGATTTACACTGTGAAATAACACGATAAGGCATGATAAGCGACCGAATGTTGATAAAATATTTTGGAGTGTGACCATTTTCCATTTTTTATTGCAGTGAACCCACTGTTTTTATGATGAATGAACCGTATTGAGGGTGTGGATAGGAACAAACATTTTCACTATAGCTTAGAATCTGAATGGGTCGCGGTCAATATTTTCCCTTACACCGCGTAGTATTTCAATGCAAACTTTAAGTTTCAAGGCGTCATAGGTTTTGATACCTATAGAACCTTTTCCTTTGATTCCAATCTGAATAAAATTAAATCCGTCTATGGAGAGGAACGTTATATCACCAATGGATATAGATTTTTCTCCAATGCTCAAGGTATCTTTATAGAGAGTAATGTGATTTTTTATTTTTACTGGTAGAGCTATTCCGTAGGTGAGAATTTTTTCCTTCATCTTTTTGTATAAAAGCGGAACGATCTTCATTCTGTTGTCAATATACCACTCTCTTTCGCATCTATCACAGTAAAACCTTCTTTTACCTTTTCTGTTAACCCCATTGGAATTCCCACACTTGGGACACATCCAGAACATTCTTTCAATGTATTTGTTAAAAATTCCCCAGCGTGCGCTGCTACGCTTTGAGCCAGAAAGAGATTCTTCCATAATGGACTTTAATTCTTTTTCTGATAAGTTTTCTGGATTCTCAATCTTACCTGTAACCTTGACAGTAACGTCTGTTCGGTGAATTACCTTAGACCATCTTGGAAGGACATTGTGGGCTCCATCTATCCTTAAGAGTGTTATGGCGTAACCAAGACTCTTAATAAATTTTACAACTCTCATATCAAAATTCACAAAATTCCCATCCCAGGTTCTACTTGCTTCAGGGAAGATACCGATTATATCACCGTTTTTTAAAGCCTTCTTTGTTTTGATAATGCTTTTTATACCTGAACCCCTTTTTATAGGAATGCAGCCAAGGGATAGAAAGAACTTTTTAAGAACGGGGTTTTCGAACATCTTACCTGTTGTAATAAATCTTACAGGCATGCACACTGCGGCAACAATGAACAGGGGGTCGAGGTAGCACTGATGATTTGAGAGGATTATATATGGGCCCCGATCTTTATCTAACTTGCCTTCCAGTTTGAGGTGGAATATTTTTCTAAGTATAAGGGATACAACAAGGTATAGAAATATTATAATTGGGTTTACCATGTCAGGCGCCCGGGTTACCTTACTTTTCAATGGAATAACCGCTGGAACCGAATTTCTATAATCTATATATTCTCTTCCAAACTTTTTGCAAAGAGACCTTTGCTCCCTTATTGTATATAGCATTAGCAGGAGTAGAAATATAGGATTTACAATATAACTCATTGAAGGGGATAATATTAATCCTAAACCACAGAGGTATAAAAAAAAGGCAATATATAGAGGATGCCTGACGAATGAATAAGGCCCTGATTTAACAAGATATTTGGGAGGATGACAGAATAGGGGAAGGCCTTTTCCCATATAGTACATAGTATTTGCTGCCCAAACGGCAATGTATGTACCTGCAATAATCAAGACAGCACCTATTGATATTCTTAGATGGTTGAAGTCCCAGGAAAGTTCAAAGTGGATATCTATCACGGTAGAAATGATGGAAATAAATAAAGGAAGAAGTATCCAGAACACAATTATTGAGAATATAGCATCAAAAACAATAGAGTGTCTTTTACTCATTGTTTTATAATATCGAAATAAGATAAAATATCAACAGTTTTTTTAACACAACTCATCCTGTGTTTTTTGACACTGATTTACCCCGTGAAATAATACGGTAAAAAATTATAAGCGGACGAATACGGATAAAATATTTCACGGGATGATCACTGATTAAGACAGATATTTATAAAATAAAGGGTTCAAGTGACAAAACTAATTAAATTATTGTTTTTCTTTGCGAACTTTGCGAGAAATTAAAAGGGGAGTGGGTATTTTACACTTCTTGCCCCGTTAGATATGAAATTATCTAACGGGGTGAACATTCTTCATTTTGCATTGAACAATCCCCTTGACTTTGTTAACAAATCCATTATTCTTACCCTGCTATGCTAATTCTGCTCTTTCTAATTTCTTTTCCCTATGGAGAAGTAATCGTTGATATTGAAACAAAAGGGATAAAAGAGGTTGATACTGCTCTTGTGGTTCACTCCTCTGGTTTAAGAATTGGGGAAATTTTGACCCTTAATAAGGGAATAAAGGCAATAAAGGACCTTTATGCAACAGGTTTATTTAGAGACATTGAATTGGATGCGCAGCGAGAAGGTGCTGGTATTAAAGTCGTAATCGAGGTTGAGGAAAATTCCCGATTGAAATCCATCGATTTTAAAGGGAATGCAAAAATAAGTGATGCAGACCTCTCTTCACTAGTGGATTTATCCCCTCCTGCGCTCCTTTCGAATTATAAATTATTTAATATAAAGGAAAAAATTCTCACGCTGTATAAAGAAAAGGGGTTCTCAGGCACAGAGGTTTCTATCTCGCAAGAAGAACAGGAGGATGGTGTGAAGGTTTTATATAACATTGATGAGGGGGAGAAATATAAAGTAAAAAAGATCATTTTTGACAATAATAAAGGTCTATCCGATCATGAACTTTCCAAAGTTTTATCTAACAAAACAAAACCATGGTGGATGATTTGGAGAAACAACGACTTAAAGATTGATTCGTTGAAAACCGATGCCTATAAGGTAGAAGCTCTTTATAGGAAGAAAGGATATCTTGATGCTACCGTGGATACCTTTTTTGTTACGTATGAAGGTAATAAAGCTATTATTGATTATGCAGTGTCTGAAGGAAGACTTTACTATTTTGGTAACACCTATTTTGATGGAACTGATGATCTAGATTTTGCTTCAACAACCATAAAATGGAATAGAGGGGATAGGTATGAAGAGGAGAAAATCCAGAAAACTATGGAGACACTCTATAATCATTATACGGATAATGGATTTCTTTATGCAGCAGTACTTCCCGAGTATTCTGTTGTTAAGGATTCACTTATTGAGATCACATTCCATACAGATAGGGGTTCGCCTGTTTATATCAAGTATATCAATATAATCGGCAATAACAAGACGTACGATAAGGTTGTCCGACGTAACCTTACTATCTATCCGGGGGAGTTATTCCGACGGAAGGAACTTATAGATAGTCAGCGGAATGTTTACAGACTTGGGTACTTTGAGGATCTTGGGTTGAATATAGAGAATACAGGTAATATGGATTCAGTAAACCTCATATTTGAGATAAAAGAGAAACAGACCGGTCAATTTACTGCAGGCATCGGGTTCTCTCAAAGTATAGGGTTAACAGGTAATGTTGGAGCAACTATTCCGAATATTTTTGGAACAGGCCAATCGGTCAGCCTCTCATTTGAAAGAACTATAAGTGGCGGCACAAAGAGTAATACTATTCAAAATGTGAGTCTGGGATATAGACAACCCTGGTTATTCGATACTCCTACATCGGTGGGTTTTGATCTTTATAAACTGTATACCAGATGGGGTTACTTTGGGCAAGACAAAGGAGGGGGGTCTTTTTCCCTTGGTAGACTTCTTACAGCAAAAAGAAATTTTCAAGGAACGCTAATCTACAAATTGGAGAGGACAGAACTGAAAATTCTGGATGAGGGTGCATCTGCGTATATAAAAGCTCAGGAGGGAATAAAATGGGAAAGCTCTATCGGCGGCAAAATGATCTATGATTCGCGTGATTCTTATATAGCAGCCAGTGTTGGAAATTATTATTCTGTATATACCAAATTTGCCGGGGGACCCCTTGGGGGTACTTTAAATTACTGGAAGAATATATTAGAAGCAAGAAAATTTCATACCCTTTATGGTAGCATTGTTCTTATGAACAGGGTCCGGATTGGTTACGGGTATTCACCAGGCGGGGAAGTCCCGCTTACAGAGAGATTTTTTATGGGAGGGATAGGTTTGTGGGGCCTAAGAGGTTATGATGATAGGGATATTGGTCCTTTTTCAGGGAATTATGCTATAGGGGGTAGTTTTGCCTTCTTAAACAATCTTGAACTCCGCTATAATTTTTCAAAGACAAGCTATGGTATGATATTCCTTGATGCTGGGAACTGCTTTAAAGATATTCAGGCGGCAAGATTATCCGACTTGTTCTATGGTTTTGGCGTTGGGTTTAGAATGGAAGTGCCAATGATGGGAGTCTTTGGGATTGATTTGGGATATGGCCTTGATGAGAAGAAGGGGGGAGAATGGAAACCGCATTTCCAGATAGGTATGTCCTACTGATAATTTCAATCCTTATAATCTCAGGGTGCGGTTCCCAAAAGGAATATGGGATTAATCCAATTCCCGTTTCTACAGAGATTGTTGAGATTGATTCTTTCTACACGACTACTTTATATGTTCCAACCGGTGGTGGTGATAGTTTGTTCTCTGGGATAAAGAGCAATTTTGATTCATACGCTCTCCTTAAATTTGATTCTATTCCAGTGAGTTTTGATAGTGTTTCTATTAAGCTAAAATCAGATTCAACTCAGCTTGGATTGTGTTTCCATCAAATTACTGATGAATGGTATGAAGATTCCTTGTATGAGTGGGAAGATATAGGGATGCTCATAAATACATCCACTGTGCTTCAGACTTCTTTGGTAAATACTAAAAACCCAGAGATTAAATTGAATGGCCAATCTTTAAATGTGATTAATGAATATGGAATAGCAATCCATTCCGATTCTTTCTATTCCTTTGCTTCACGAGAAGAGAATGAGCCAAAACTGATTATCTATCAGGGAGATTCAACATATAATTTGCACTGTTTGGGAGATCTCTATATAGTGAAGAATCCTTATAATAATCTTCTCAAAGACTCACTATTAATAGGAAGGGGCATATCTATAAAACCGCACCTATTTATACCCGTTGATTCATTACCCCCTGATAGAGATAATCTTGCAAGAGTTGGACTTCTCTTTAAACTTGAGGAGCCTCCCGCGTTCGATATAATAGCATATGATACTTCTGGCAATGAATATTCATCTGAGTGTTATACTGTGGGAGATACAAGTTTCATTGAATTCGATTTACGGACACTTCTCAAGTCAGATTTTTCGGAATGTTATATCCATGTAACACTGGGCGCTAAGAACGAGTTGGAGGGTATTGATGTTTTAAAATTTTTCCAAAGTGAACTCCGACTTATGTGGGCAGAGATAGGTAAGAAATGAATTATATGTTCTTTCTATTTTTAATTATATCTAATCCTCTATATGCTGAGAATATTCCAGGAGAATGGATTGGTGAGAGCGCACTTCAAGAATCACCGGTATCAAATGGCAACGTCTTTGCAAATCCTGCGACTGCAGATTCATTGAATTCTATCTCTGTTAGTGCGCGTTTTTCCTCCGATGACTATAATAAATTTGATGCAAAGCTTTCTTCTGTTATAGTAACATTTCCAGTCATATATGATTTCTTGATAGGTGGGAGGATTAATCTATTGTATAATTCACAACTTGAAGGAAAGTTTCCTTGTTCTAATGAGTGGGGTTCTTATGTTGAATATTTCGAGCGGCGAGGTGGTCTTGACCAGTATAGTCTCTTTTTGAAAAAAACATTCGGAGAGTTTTCTCTAGGGTTTGACTTGAATCTTCAAAACGGAGAACTTGAAGATAGATGGAAGATCGACTTTGCGGAATATAGTGATATTTTTGATACACTCTCTACGTATTTCAGGGGTTATTCGGCAGGCGTTGGCTTGCTTTATTACTGGAAAGGATTTAAAGTGGGTGGATATTACAGTTTTTATCAGAATTTAGAATTCTGGAGAGATGGAGAGGATAGGGAAGTGTTCAATCTTGAAAAACCTGTTCGTTTTGGTATTTCCTATTCCCTTGACAGAGGAAAGAGTGTAATGTTATCTGCTGATCGGAAGTTAGCTTTACTTACAGGTAGATATGGTCCTCTCATGATAGGATATGGAAGGATTTATGGTTCAGGCTATAACCTTAATATCGATGGTAATCGATTCATAGTGGGAATGTTTCTATCCCTTAATAGAGTTCCTTTCACGATAGCAATAGAGAATAGAAGGTATTCTGGAGAATTGCGTGACAACGAATATATCGGAACAATAACGATAAGTATTTCTGGTTCAGAAGGAGGTAAATAATGAAGAAGTATTTGATACTTCTAATTCTTCCCGCCTTATCTCTTTTTTCGCAGAACAAGATTGGATATATTGATTCTCAGAGGATACTCAATGAATACAAAGGGGCAACTGAGATAAAAAAGAGATATGAACAGAAGGTGTCAGAATGGAAACAAAGGGGTGAAAAACTAAAAAAGGAGATAGAGAATCTACAGCAAGCTCTCCAGACCCAGGGTATGATGCTCTCAGAAGATGCGAAGTTGAGGAAAGTGCAGGAGATTGAGAAAAAGCAAAGTGAATATCAGGAGTTTATTCAAGGTATATGGGGACAGAATGGAGAAGCTGAGGCTTTAAACAAGGAATTGATGCAACCCCTCCTTCGCGAAATAGACACTTTAGTTACAAAAATTGGTGAAGAGGAAGGTTTTTCAATAATCCTTGATACGTCTTCAGGTGCTCTGGTTTATGCAGATGAGGAAATGGATATAACGGATAGAATAATCGAGTCTCTGAATAGGAAATTTTTACCTGAGGCTACTGAAAGGATTGAATATCATGTTTTTAAATTCAAGGAGGAGGATTCCGAGGCAAAATCAAGAAATCTCGGAGAACTGATAAAGAATCTGATTGACGTTGGAATTAAAAACACCGGTGGATTCAAGGAGATTGAGTCCCAACCAATGAGTAACGCAAGGAGCACTCTGGGGATAGTTAAAGATGAAGATATAGATGTTCAGACCTCCATTCAACTTCTACGGATTACAGATGGTGATTTTATTGTTATTGGAAGAGTCTGGTTGGAAGGCGGCCTCATATACCTCGAATTCAAATTGGTAGACAAAGAACAACATGACGTGGTAATAACTGAAACCGTGGAGATTGGCGTAGAACAGAATTTGAGTTCCAGCATACCTGACAAGGTGGTAGGAAAGATTGTAACTTATTATAAATGAAGATAAAAGACCTCGCTGCTCTAATAAATGGCGATGTCCTCGGGAACGGGGAATATGAAGTAAGAGGTGTTTCTCTGATTGATGACGCAAAAGCTGGAGATCTCGTATTTCTCTTTGATCCGAAGATAGTTGGGGAAGCCAGGGATAAGCTTATAACTGTTGCTGCTGTTGTCTCTGGAACCCTTAAGAAATGCCCTTGCCAGAGTTGTATTAAAGTGAAAGAGCCTAAAGATGCGATGGTTAAAGTGCTTAACCATTTCTATCCAACACCTGTGAAGTCATTTCACGGGAATAGTCAAAATACACATATTGGAGATGTAGAAATCGGGAAATATGTGACTATTGGAGATTACACGGTTATCAGTGACGGAACCAAAATTGGAGACAAAGTTGATATCTTTCCTTTCACATATATTGGCTATGATGTGAAAGTAGGAGAGGGGAGCAAGATTTATCCCCATTGTGTTATTCTGGACAGAACAATTATCGGACGAAACGTAACTCTCTATCCTGGAGTGGTAATTGGTTCTGATGGATTTGGCTATCACAAAAAAGAAAAGAGGTTGACTCATATACCACAGGTGGGTAATGTAATAATAGAAGATGAAGTTGAGATTGGTGCATGCAGTATGATAGATCGTTCTACGATTGGAGCTACCGTTATTGGAAAAGGGACAAAAATCGATAATAGTGTCCATATAGCGCATAATGTGAAGGTAGGAGCTAATACGATTATTGTTGCTCAAGTTGGTATTGCGGGGAGTTGCACTGTGGGGGATAATGCTGTTATTGCTGGACAGGCAGGAATTGCCGATCATACAAATATCGGGAATGGTTCCACAGTAGCTGCAAAGTCCGGCGTGATGAGGGACGTAAAGGATGGGGAGGTGGTTTTTGGATATCCTGCTGACCGCCGGATTACTGTTATGCGAAATGAGGCATACGTCAGGAGACTTTCAGAACTCTTCAAAAGAGTGAAAGCCCTTGAAGAATCTAAGTGATATTTTACCTCTTTATCTTTCTTTTTTCTAATTCTTCTCTTTCTTCTGAAATTGTAGAGTATAGAGGCACTAAAATTGTCTTCAAGATAGATTCAGCCCTCGTATGTATCTACGGTGAAGCAGAAGCCGAGTACGGGGAACTCCATGTATGGGCGGAAACTCTACATTTTTATCTTGAGGATAAATTCTTAGATGCTAGAGGAGAGGTACGCTTTACTGATGGTAATAATATCATTCTGGCTAAAAGGATGACCTATGATGTGAAAAAGGAAATTGGAATAGCATACGAGGCGAAAACAGAGGTGGAAAGGGGGAGATTTTATGGAAAAGAAATACGTTACCTTGAAGGAAAAGTATTAAAGATAAGTAACGGTTATTATACTACATGCGAATTAGATCCTCCACATTACTGGTTCTATTCGCCTCATATGAGGGTAAATATTGATGAGGATCTCGTAGCAGAACCTGTTGTTCTTCTGGTTAGAAAGATTCCTCTTTTTTTTATTCCTTTTTGGTTCCAACCTTTAAAGAAGGAACGTTCTTCCGGGATTATCACTCCTTTATTTGGCTCTTCATCTTACGGGGGAAAATATATAGAGGATATCGGGTGGTATCAGACTCTTGGCCCTTATGCTGATGCTATTATTTCGATGGATTACTATACAAGAAGGGGGATAAAAACTCATATAAATGCAAGATGGAAGCTATTTCCCTATGGAGAAGGAAACCTCTCTGGCAGTTATATTAAAGAACGAGAAGGTGGTGGAGAACGCTGGACACTAAAAATTAATAATCAAACCAGGCTGCCTGAAGGTATCAATTTGAATATATATTCAAACATCGCTTCTGATAATAAATACTTTTCAGATTATGAAACAGGTGAGGTTGAAAAACTAATCAGAGATCTTTCCTATGGAGGGAATATAGCAGGAAAAATTAAAGGTTTCGGGATATATGGTATGGTAGACTATCGAGAGAATGTAAGTACTGGGGTATTGAGAGAAAAATGGCCATCGATTAATATTACCTTTCCCAGGATAAAAGTTGGGATGGTAAATCTTAAGGGTTCATCAAAATACATAAGGGATGAGACTGAACACTGGGGAACGGGTATACAGGGAAATGCGAACATGGGATTTAATCTCGCAGTATTCAATGTAAATGGTAACTTTTTAGCAAGAGATGATTATTACGAAAGAGAAGATATTTCCATCAGACACTGGAATTCAAGTGTTGCGATCAAAACAAGATTATACGGACTCTCAATCTTTGGTATCGGTTCCATCGCAAGATTTAGACACGTAATTACACCTTCTGTTTCTTTTGGATATGCCCCAGAACCGGATAGTTTTGAGGTTATTCCTCTCCCTGGATTTTCACGCCCTATGGGTCGAAAATCGCTTGGAGTGAGTTTAAGTAATCTCTTTCAGTGTAAAATCGGAGAAAACAAATATGATTTTGCTTCCCTCTCTTTTAATACGAGTTATCAGCCCAAGAAAGACAGATTCTCATCTGTTTCCCTGTCTGGTAACTTCTGGATTGGTGAGTATTTTCGTCAAACATATTCTACTTCTTATGATTTATATACTAAAGAGTTTGGAGAGAAGACAGTCACAACTGATTTTGGATATGGGACCCATTTTGGAGACGAGCCACTTGATATATCAATGACACACCGGATAAGATTCACTCAGGATAGAAGGATTCAACAGGCAGATTTTGGTATAAAGTTCTACGTTACTCCCAAATGGAAGGTTAATATATTCACTCATTATGATTTTGAAAAAAATACAGTGACAAGCAGTAGAATAGGATTTACACGAGATTTACATTGCTGGGAATTGAGTATGTCATACAATACCTTTGGTGATAATTGGGATTACAATATCAATCTGCAATTAAAGAAACTTCCGGAAGTTAAGTTAGAGAGAGGAACCATACGAACACTTCTTCCCTAGTAGCTTCGCTACAATAGTCTTAAGTCTATAGTCACCAGTCAATAGTCTACTTAAAATTTTTAGAATCCCTCCATATTAAAGTTAAATACTTTTTATGCTTTCAAATTTTAAATATTCCTTTTAGATTAGTTAATAAATCTTGACTAATGACTTGAGACTAATGGCTGTAGACTAACTGATAGCTGTTACTTCCTCTTATATATCCCTATTATCTCCCCGGTTGCGATAACATGGCCTTCCATCTTTTTAAGTAATTCCTTTTTTGTAATACCTGTTTTTGAATCTAACATTATATCCAACCCATATAGTTTGAAATGGAAGTGATGAAGTGTTCCTCGAGGAGGGCAGGGTCCTCCATAACCTATCTTCCTGAAGTCATTCTTACCCTGCATTGCTTCATTTTCCAGAGTCTTTACTGGTTTTATACCCTCGGTTAGTCGCTCTGACTCTGGCGGGATGTTATAAATCACCCAGTGAACCCATGTTTTCATAGGAGCATCAGGATCGTCACATATTAGAGCAAGGGATTTTACTCCTTCGGGGATTTCTTTCCACACGATTTCTGGAGATACATCCTCGCCATCGCATGTGTATTTTACTGGTATGTTTTCTCCATTTTTGAATGCAGGAGATTCTATTTGCATTTTTAAAAACTCCTTTTTTTTTGACTTTTCTTCGCCTTTTCCAGCACAGTTAAACAGGATTATGGGGATTATTAATAGACGAATGAAGTTCCGCATACTCTACCTCCTTTTTTTATAAAATAAATCGGATGTGAATAAAGTCAATGAAATTATTGGAGTTATTTAATCCTATAAAATTCAACCATTTTAAGGGAAGATCATGCTTATTAACTGCTCGTACTTGACAAAGACTATCTTTTTAATAGGTTTGAGGCATGCTGGAAACGGTAATCTATCTGGTTCGACATGGGCAGAGTAAGGGGAACAAAGAGAATAGAATGAGAGGGAGGCATGATTTTCCCCTGACAGCGGAAGGGGAACAACAAGCTAAAGCCCTAGCAAAGATAGCAAAGGAATGGGATTTATCTGCGATATTTACATCCCCTTTAATAAGAGCAAAGAAGACAGCGAAATATATAGGAAAAGAGTGTGGAATCACTCCAGAAATCGATATGGGATTTATCAATATATCCCTTGGGGATTGGGAGGGAAAATCACAGGATTGGGTGAAAAAGAATTTGCCACAGGAATGGCGTATATGGATGACTAAACCTGAAAACCTCATTTTCCCAGGTTTTGAACCTCTCTCAAAGGTTCAAAGACGGGCGTATGAATCACTTCAGAAAAGAGTAGAGGAATATCGTGGTAGGGGCATCTGTATCGTGACACATAGAGCAGTTCTTAAACCCCTTATTGCAAAAGTTCTCGAGATAAAATCTCCCTATTATTGGAAAATAAGAATGGCTACTGCTTCTTACAGCCGGATTGTTTATGACGGAACCATGTATTATATGGATCTTTTTAACGAGACAAAACACCTAAAAAAGAAGTTTATATGATTGATTGTAGAATAGAGAATCTTGCAGCTATCGTAACCAATTATTCCGTTGATATCAAAAAGGGCAACTTCGTTTTTATAAACGGAACAGAACTCTCTGCTCCTCTGATAAAAGCAGTCTATAAGAGAGTGCTTGAAAAAGGTGCACATCCAGAGGTTAAAGTTGATATAGAAGGGATTGCGGAGATATTCTATAAGAATGCTTCTAAGGGACAGTTAGAATATATATCAGATGTGAGGAAATATATTGTTGAAAACGCGGACATCTTAATATACATCAGGGGTGGATGGAATACAAAATCCTTGAGCAATATCTCACCAGAAATAATTTCAACCAATAGGAAAGCCATGACTCCTTTAATGAAAACGCAGATGGAGCGTTCAGCAAAAGGAGAATTGCAGTGGACATTGACTCAATTCCCGACCCATTCGGGTGCACAGGAGTCTGATATGTCACTTTCAGAATACGAAGACTTCGTCTTTGGAGCATGTTTTGCAGATAAAGAGGACCCAGTAGGCGAATGGAAGAAACTTTCGAAAGAGCAGGAGAGATATGTTAAGATGCTGGAAGAGAAAAGGTTTTTTCATATTGAGGGTCCAGGAACCAGTTTACACCTCAAAACGGACGGAAGGAAATGGATAAATTCCGACGGGAAGCACAATATGCCGAGTGGGGAGGTATTTACTGCTCCGATAAAAGAATCTGTTAATGGAAAAATTAGCTTTAGTTTTCCTGCAATCTATAATAATAGAGAGGTTATAGGCGTAAGCCTTGAGTTTAAAGATGGGGAGGTAGTGAATGCCAGCGCCTTTAAAGGTGAGGAATTCTTAAAGGCAATGATTGATATGGATAAGGGCGCAAGGTATGTGGGGGAATTTGCATTTGGTCTTAATAGCGAAATTCAAAGATTCACCAAGAATATACTTTTTGATGAGAAGATAGGTGGAACGATGCATATGGCTCTTGGTGCTGCTTATCCAGAGTGTGGGGGGAAGAACGAATCAGCTCTCCATTGGGATATGATACTTGATTTAAGAGAAGAGGGAAGGGTAATAGCCGATGGAGAGATAATCTTTGAGGGAGGAAAATTTCTGCTTTAAGGAACAGTTGAATAGGAAATTAGTCAAGTAGTTAATTAGGTATATAATTAAAGAAAGAAATGTGTAGTTATCGATGATGATGGGTGAGACTAATTAACTAATGAACTAATTGACTATTAACTAAATATAAACGAGGCTTCCTGAGTAAAAGGTACTTTCGACATCGCCGCAATTTATGCGAATTCCGCAGTCATTCTCGATTAATATCACCCGACCGGTTACTGTTTTTTTAGAACTCACCAGCTTAACTTTTCGACCTAAATCCTGATTTAGTCCAAGGTATCTTGCATATATCCGGTCAAATTCTTCTCTTCCTTTTTCTATATTCTTCATTATTTCTAATCCAATCTCCTCGATCGGGAGGCTTCTTTTTAAGACTTTCCTTGATGATGTCATTTTACCTTGTAGTGAATCGAGAAAATCCGAAGGTTCTACGTTTAGATTAAGTCCAATGCCAATAATGAAGAACTTATTTATTTTTTCTATAAGAATTCCACCCATTTTCTTTGAAGAAACCATAATATCGTTCGGCCATTTGAGTTCCACATTAAGCCCATAATTTTCCAGTGCTTCTGCTATAGCAACGGAACTAAGGAGAGAAAGTGCACCCTTGTTATTGGAAAACTCCCTTACAATTATCGAGAGCCACAGACCACCAGGAGGTGAAAACCATTTATTTTTACCCCTACCTTTACCTTGTGTTTGGACCTTTGCAATTACACCATCAAGGTCAGGAAGTTTATCTTTGTTTCTTTTTACCCATTCATTTGTGGAATCTACTTCTTCCAATTTTATGAGTTTGAACATTTCTCATTGATAAATAGTATTTATATTATGTCAAGACAGAAAAATGTTATCTTTGTTTATTATCACTATACACAAATATAAATATATTTATTAAATCTACATTTATCCATGGTTAGAAGTGATTGGGTATTGTATATTTTACATTTTAAATTTTTCATTCTTCATTTTGCATTATACTATCCCCTTGACATAATCTCGTTCCGATTTTAATATAAGATTGCCAGTCGTACTAAGCGGGGAGTTAGCGGTGCCCTATACCTGTAATCCGCTATAGCAGGGCCGAATGCTTGCACAAGCTTATCGTTTTTTATTATGGGCTTCAGGAGAAGGTGATGAAATTTGGGTCCTTCATAGGAGTGTACCTTAAACCCCGTCAGATCCGGAAGGCAGCAGCGGTAAGAGGATTTCATTCCTGATGGAGGGTTGCCTAAATGGAGCTTTTCTTCGGTCGTACCGATAAGGGAAGATTTGCAAAGCAAGCTGTACGACTGGTAGAAATTATTATGGGATATTTGGTGTTAACGCGGAAATACAGACCACAGGATTTTGATGAGGTGGTGGGTCAGAAGCATGTAACCCAGACCTTAATGTCTGCCCTGAAGAACGGAAGAGTAGGACATTCTTATCTATTTGCGGGACCAAGAGGGGTAGGAAAGACATCTGTTGCGCGTATCCTGGCCAAGGCTCTGAATTGCGAAAAGGGTGTGGTGGAGAATCCCTGTAATGAGTGTGAAACCTGCAAAGCTATCACAAAGGGAAGTGCAGTAGATGTTATAGAAATTGATGGAGCTTCTAACAGGGGCATTGATGAAATAAGAGGTCTAAGAGAGGCAATTGCATATAATCCTTCTTCTGCAAGGTATAAGGTCTATATAATTGACGAGGTTCATATGCTTACGAAGGAGGCATTCAATGCTCTCCTTAAGACCCTGGAGGAACCTCCCTCTCATGTAGTTTTTATCTTGGCAACTACTGAACCGCAGAAGGTTCCCAAAACTGTTCTCTCCCGTTGTCAGAGATTTGATTTCAGAATGCTTACCGAAAAAGAGATTTTCACCAAGTTAAATTTATTGGCTAAATTGGAGTCTATAGATGTTGATGAAGAATCACTAAGGTTGATCGCGACCAGAGCAGAAGGCTCTATTAGGGATGCTGAAGGAATGCTTGATCAGTTAACATCATATTCAGAAGGGCGAATAACAACTAACGATGTAAAAGAGGTGTTTGGATTTGTTGGTGATAAAGTTTATATGAAATTATTTGAGGGAATATCAGCCAGGGGTGAAAAAGCTATCATCGAAGGAGTTGAGAATGTCGTTCAGAAGGGTTATGACATTAGAGAATTTGTCTACGGCTGGTTGCATTTTTTACAGAGACTGTTGCTCTATAACCTTGATGTTCCATATCCCACCTCAGTGGAAATCGATGAAGATTTAAAAAAACTTGCAAAGAGCGTATCTACTGAGTTCTTAACAGCCGTGTTTAGCCTTTCCACAGATATGGAAAAAGATATAAGAGCGGTTCCCTATTCGCAGGGGTTTCTTGAACTATCAATGCTCAGGATGGCAAGAATACCCGATCTTGCCGATATCAATACGTTAATTAAAGAAATATCTGAACCTCGCATTGTTGAAGATGAACCTTATAAGGAGCAAGAGGGAAAGCCACAAAGAGTCAACAAAGAAGCTCAAAAAGATGTGACGGAATTATGGGGAAAGATAATAGAAACCATTAATAACACTGATGGTAATAACTTCTTCAAAAGTTTTTTAAGAGAAGCAGCGCCCGTTTCGTTTACCAGTAATTCCTTGAGATTAAATGTCCCAGAGGCCCACAAAGAGCACCTAAAAGAGGATATACATCTGTTAAAGGAAGCCTGTAGGGAGATTTTAGGATCCGATATAGAGATTAATATAGTTACATCTGCTGGGTCATTGGAGGAAACGATCAAACATGATCCAATGGTAAAAAAGATAAAGGAGATATTTAATGCTGAAGAATATGCTTGATTACAAGGGAATTAAGGATAAAGTTGAACAGATAAAGAAGGACCTCCAGCAGGAGAGGCTCGTTGTAGAGAGCGGTGGAGGGATGGTAAAAGTAGAAGTTGATGGATTTGGTAGCGTCACAAACTTGGAGATAGAGGACGATCTTTTCAATGAGAAAGATAAGCAGTTAATTGAAGATCTTATCATTGCGGCTATAAATGAAAGTAGGGAAAAAGTAAAAGCATTGTGGCAGAAAAAGATTGAGTATTATATAGGAAATTTACCTCTAGGGGGATTGGGAGATATAATAGCGTGAGACCCCCTAAAGTGTTTGTCCGTTTTGCTGAAGCTCTTCAGTTTCTTCCGGGTATAGGCAAAAAATCCGCTGAGAGAATAGCATTCTACCTTCTTTCAAATCCGGCGGAGGGAAAGAAAATCGCTGATTCTGTTGAGCAGGTTCTCACTTCAATTAAATTCTGTAGTGTATGTGGCAATATTACTGTTGAGGATCCGTGTTCGATATGTTCTTCTCCTGAAAGGGATAAATCTACAATATGTGTGGTTGAAAAACCAATGGATGTCTTTGCAATAGAACGAGCAGGGATTTATGATGGATTATATCATGTGTTGGGTGGTCTTATTTCACCTCTTGATAATAGAGGTCCTGAAGATATAACGATTGATTCACTAGTACTGCGAGTGAGAAATGATAAGATCAATGAGGTTATTATTGCTACGAACCCAACGACAGAGGGTGAAGCCACTGCTATGTATCTCCAGGAAACTCTTAAACCCTTTGATTTAAGTATAAGTAGAATCGCCCAGGGTATTCCTGTTGGGACTGACCTTGAATTTGCAGATGACGTAACACTCCTAAGGGCACTTGAGGGGAGAAGAGAAGTTAAGGATTAGAAGGTCTTGACAAATCCATTAGCAATATTATACTTAAAGTGGCGCGGGGTGGAGCAGGCAGGTAGCTCGTTGGGCTCATAACCCAAAGGTCGTGGGTTCGAATCCCACCCCCGCTATTTTTTATAAAATACCCTTGCCCCCTTGAAAATTTCCTCTATAATAATATAATATATATGAGTTTTATATTGGCGATTGATGGAACTTCAGGATCCGGAAAGACTACTACTGCAAGAAAAATAGCAGAACGTCTTGGTTGGTTTTATTTGGATACAGGTGCAACGTATAGAGCAATAACTTATGCAGTATTGGAATGTGGTAAGAATCCTGAAGAGGTTAGAGGAGTTATTCAGGTATTAAAAGGTTTGAAACTAGACGTTAAAAACTCAGAGGATGGACAGAGGACTTTTGTTAATAGCGAGGATGTGACTGATTGTCTAAGAACAGATGAAATCGATAAGTTGGTTACACCGATATCAAAGATGAAAGAAGTTCGAAAATGGTTGGTAAAATTTCAAAGAAAAATAGCCAGAAATAAAAATATTGTTGTGGAAGGAAGAGATATAGGGACAGTTGTATTTCCTTACGCTAATCTCAAAATATATATGGATGCAGAACTCCCCGTACGAGCAAGAAGAAGAAAGAAACAAAAAGTTGGGTTTAAAGATATAGGAGAAATAAAGAATGATCTCCAGCGCAGGGATTACCATGATTTCACAAGATCGGAGAGTCCTCTTAAAAGAGCACCAGATGCTCTTCTGCTTGATACCACTTATCTTTCTGTAAACGAACAGGTTGAATGGGTTATAAATAGAATTGAACAGCTAAATGAAAGCACCGCTTCAATATAAGATCAGCAGGGCTCTTCTGTATTTCCTTTTTAAGATCCTATTTGGTCTGAAAGGAGAAGATGTTTCAAATGTGCCTAAAGAGGGTCCAGTTATTATTGCTCCCAATCATCGTTCAAACTATGATCCGTTATTGGTAGGCGGCTGTGTTGATAGTCGTGAGATCTATTATTTAGCAAAATCGGGTCTCTTTATATCAAAAGTGGCTACCTGGTTTCTTAAGAGTTTAAATGTAATCCCAGTTGATCTAGAAAATCCCGGAATAGGAACAATGAGAAGATTTATTAATCTACTTAAGGATGGTAAGGCAATAATGGTTTTCCCGGAGGGGACTCGCTCAAAAACACATGAATACTTGAAAGCCCAACCAGGAGTGGGCTTTCTTTCAATAAGGACAAATGTTCCTGTGATTCCCACTCTTATTGAGGGAACCTATGAGTCAATGATAAAACATTTCTTCCGTCGCACCCCACTCCGAGTGAAATTTGGGATCCCTATCTATCCAGAGAATAAAGTAAAAAACTTAAAAGATGCTCAGAAACTATCTGATAGAATACTTGAGGAAGTGAAGAAGTTAGGCTGATGGAGGTTTTAATTGCACAAGATATGGGTTTCTGCTTTGGAGTAAAAAGAGCGATAAAACTTGCAAGGACTAAAAGAAAGGAAACAAAGAGGAATGTCTATACACTTGGCTCTATTATACATAATCCTCAGGTTGTAGATAAGTTAAAGGAGGAAGGAATAGTGCCTGTAGCTGACCTCGATGAAGTTGATAGTGGCTATGTCGTCATTAGTTCACATGGAGTATCTCCCAAGGTCCAGAAGGAAATTAAGGATAGGGGATTTCAATCGATTGATGCTACTTGTCCGCTTGTCAAACGAGTTCAAGAGAAAGCAATGGAACTTATTAAGGAAGGTTATGAGGCCTTTGTGGTTGGAGAGAAGGAACATCCTGAAGTACATGGAATCGTAGGTTATACCGGTGGTAAAATTAAAGTGATAAATGCAGATGAAAATGTAGGAATCAAAGATAAAGATAGGATTGGTTTGGTTGCACAAACTACTCAAACTATGAAGGCTCTTGAGAATGTCATAATTAAATTATTACCTATGGTAAAAGAACTGAAGGTATTTAATACAATTTGTGAGGTTACAGATAGAAGGCAGAAGGAAGTAGCGGAAATTGCCAGGATGGCAGACCTTGTGATTGTTATTGGAGGAAAAAAGAGTGCTAATACTTCAAGATTAGCTGAAATAGCGAGAACGGAAGGGTGTGAAACATATCATATAGAGGAAGTTCAGGATGTTAACGAAGATTGGTTTAAGGGGAAAAGCAAAGTTGGCGTAACAGCAGGAGCTTCTACACCTAATTGGATAATAAAGGAAGTTATTAACAAACTAAATCTAATTGCTAAAAAAGGAGGAAGCGCTACATGAACGAAGACTTAAACTCTGTGATTGAACCAATAAGTGATTCTGAAGCAAAAGAATTGCTTGATGAGTATGTTGAAAATACGAGTCCTAAGAAGGGTTTGGTGGAAGGAAAGGTAGTCAAGATTACTGAGAATGAAGTTTTAGTTAATGTTGGCTTGAAATCAGAAGGTGTTATACGTGCGGAAGATTTTGACTCAATTGGCGAAATTTCGATAGGTGATAAGGTGGATGTCTATCTGGATGATATAGGAGGTGCCCAGGGTCTTGCTACAATTTCAAAAAGGAAAGCAGATTTCTTCAAGGTTTGGGAAGAAGTTCAGGAAGCCTATAATGAAAGAATTCCTGTTGAAGCAGAGGTTGTTCAAAGGGTTAAAGGTGGCCTTATGGTTAAAGTTTATGGAACAGAGGCGTTTCTTCCTGGTTCCCAGATTGATATTAAACCCGCTAGAGAAGTAGACGCTGAGGTTGGTAGTAAATTTGATGTGCAGGTTATCAAAGTAAACTTTAAGAGACGTAATATTGTGGTCTCAAGGCGGATTCTCCTTGAGGAGAAACAAAAGGCCAAGGTTGAAGAGTTCTTTGATAAGATTGAAGAAGGCAAGAAAGTAAAAGGTATTGTCAAGAATATAACTGAATTTGGTGCCTTTATCGATCTTGGAGGTATAGATGGACTCCTTCATATAACTGATATGTCCTGGGGTAGAGTCAATCATCCGTCTGAAATGCTCTCAATAGGCGATGAAGTGGAAGTGAATGTTATAAAAGTTGATAAAAAGGCCAGGAGGGTTTCTCTTGGATTAAAGCAGTTAAAACCCGACCCCTGGGAGAGTATAGATAAGAAATATAAGATGGGAGACCAGGTCGAAGGGAAAGTGGTCTCGCTTACCGACTATGGAGCCTTTCTGGAACTCGAACCAGGTATCGAGGGACTTGTACATGTCTCTGAGATGTCATGGACAAGGCATATAAAACATCCATCTGAGGTGATGAAGGTAGGTGAAAAGGTGCAGGCAATAGTTTTAGAGGTGGATGAAAAATCCCGTAAAATTTCTTTAGGACTTCGTCAGGTGGTTCCAGATCCATGGGAGGACGTGGAGAAGAAGTATCCCGTAGATTCAGTTGTAAAGGGAAAAGTCGTTAACCTAACTTCATTTGGCGCTTTCATTCAACTTGAAGAGGGGGTGGAGGGGCTCCTTCATATCTCTGATATTTCTTGGACACGTAGGATTGGACATCCAAAGGACGTACTTGATAAGGGAAAGATGATCGAATGTAAGGTTTTAACAGTCGATCCCTCTGAGAGGCGAATTTCGTTGGGCTTAAGGCAACTCGAAGAAGATCCCTTGAATATCTTTATCGAAGAATACCCTGTGGATAGCAATGTTATTGGTAAGATCTACGAATTACTTCCAAGAGGTGTGATAGTCTCTCTTGGTAAAGGTCTGCGGGGTTTTGTTCCCTTCTCGCATCTAATAAAGAAGAAGATGCGAAAACCAGAGGAACGATATTCATTGGGTGAGAAATTAAAACTAAAAATTATAGAAATTGACGAGAAGAGAAGAAATATCGTGCTTTCAGAGAGGGAGTATGTTTTAGAACAACATAAAAAGATTGAGGAAGCCAAGGAGCAAAAAGAAGATAAAGAAGGGGAAGCAGCTGTAGAGAATGAGGATTAAAGTTGCTCTATTATAGAAAAGGGAAAAACAAGATTCCATAAGAAATGGAAACTAAATATATTATTGTGGTTGGTGGAGTTTTAAGTGGCGTTGGAAAGGGGGTGGCTACAGCATCTATAGCAAGGATAATGAAAAACTACGGATTCAGAGTAACAGCTGTAAAGATCGACCCTTATATAAATTATGATGCAGGAACTCTTCGCCCAACGGAACATGGAGAGGTATGGGTTACTGATGATGGCGGAGAAATAGATCAAGACCTTGGAAGCTATGAACGCTTTCTCGCGTGCAATATTCCAAAATGTAATAATATAACAACAGGACAGGTGTACAAGGAGGTTATTGATAGAGAAAGAGCAGGAGAATATCTGGGTAAGACCGTCCAGTTCATTCCTCATATACCACAAGAAATCATAAGGAGAGTAGAGGAGGCAGCTAAAAGTTTTGAGATAACAGTTGTAGAAATTGGAGGAACTATCGGAGACTATGAGAACATCCCATATCTCTTTGCTACTAAAAGTCTGTCTCGTATAAAGGGTAAAGATAATGTGGCAGTTGTAATGCTTACGTATTTACCCATTCCTTCCCATATAAAAGAGATGAAAACGAAACCTGCTCAGCAGGCAATAAGGCAGTTGTCAGAACATGCTATATTTCCGGATATCATTCTTTGTAGGGCAAAGACACCACTCGACCGTGTAAGGAAAAGTAAGATTGAAATTTACGCGAATATTGAAGCAGATTATGTGATATCTGCTCCAGATGTAGAATGTGTGTATGAAGTACCTTTAAATTTCGAGCGTGAGGGCCTAGGAAGTAAACTTTTAAAGAGGTTGAATCTTTCTCCAAAGAAAAGGCCTGACTGGAGTAATTGGATAAAGCTTACGAAGGGAATTACTAATCCAAAAAAACGTGTAAGAATTGCTATGGTATGTAAATACCTTGATATTGGAGAATTTTCTCTGAGAGATTCCTACATTTCTGTAAGTCAGGCCCTGGAGCATGCGGGAGCATGGGAACAAGTGGGTCTTGATATTAAATGGATTGATGCTAAGGAAATAGAAGAAGGTGGAACTGACTGTCTTAATGATGTTGAAGGAATAATTGTTCCTGGTGGTTTTGGAGATTCAGGTATAGAAGGAAAGATAGAGTCAATCCAGTACGCACGGGAGAACAAAATTCCCTTTCTTGGGTTATGCCTGGGCATGCAACTTGCTCTAGTTGAATATTCAAGAAATGTTATAGGCTTAGAAGGAGCGAATTCATCAGAGTTTGATCCTGACACTAATTACCCTGTAATTGATTACCTTGCAGAACAGAAAGGAATCCTTGCTAAGAAGCAGTATGGTGCAACGATGCGATTGGGGGCATATGCTGCGAATTTGAAAAGGGATTCCAGAGTCTTTAAGTGGTATAAGAAAACTGGTAGGTTAAAGGGGGATAGTGTAAGTGTGAAGAAAATTAAAGAAGATTTTAGGTTGGGAATCCTTAATAAGAAAGAACCCGTGATCCTTGAACGTCATCGGCACCGTTATGAGGTCAACCCTATCTACATCAAAGAGTTTGAAAAGCAAGGTGTTATATTCAGTGGAATCCATAAGCCTTTAGTTGGGGAACCACTTATGGAGTTTATGGAGTTAGACGACCATCCATTTTTTGTTGCGACGCAGGCACATCCTGAATTTAAGTCTCGACTTGAAGATCCCGCCCCACTTTTTATAGGGTTCCTTAAAGCTGTTCTTTCCAAGTGATTCTTGCGTACTATCCTAAAAGATCAATCGTCCATTCTCTAGATCCTAGAGCTAAATTAGTCTTTACCTTTATATTCATTGTAACTGTTCTTTTTAAAGCGTCTTTCCTTTCCTATGGTATTCTTGGGATTTTAATTTTATTGCCTTTCTTCTTTACGAAATTACCCCCTTTTAAATTAATAAAAGGATTTGCACCATTCATAATATTATTTGCTCTAACGATCTTATTCCATTTTTTCTTGACACCAGGTGAAATAATATTTGAATTTGGTTTATTGTCCGGCACACTGGAAGGATTAAAAAATGGAATGATCTTTGCTGTAAGACTTATATTGATTATAGCTGCAACAATGCTTTTCGGACTCACCACTTCCCCAATAGACCTCTCGGAGAGTCTATCTGGTCTTTTCCGCCGTTTACGGTCTAAAACAGCGAAAGAAATTCCGATGATTATTATTTTAATATTACGATTTATTCCATTTTTGATAAAGGAAGGGAAAAGGATTGTTATGGCTCAAAAGGCGAGGGGTGCACCTTTGAAGCTAAGTAGAGAATTCTTCACCATACTGTTTCCTATAGTCAATTCTGCACTTAAAAGAGCTGACCAACTGGCCCTTGCCCTTCATGCAAAGGCATATGAACCAGGAGGAAGCAGAGCCTCCCTTAGAGCGTATCGATTTGGGGTTCGAGACTACCTATTACTTACATATTCCATAGTCCCTATTTTAATAGTGGTTCTAGTGTGAAATGACCGAAGACAGGAGAAAAGTTAATTAGTTTAATTCCAAATTCTCATATTCTCTAATTAACCATTTGACTATTTAAACCATTTAACTAATTTCTTTTTTGACACTGATTTTCACTGAATAATACAGATTTTTCAATCCCCATTCTCACCACCTATTCCTCAGCCACGGTTCTCTACTGATGAATACATATGTTTTATTACTTCCCTCACCACAGCCATTTGTTAGACACTGATCTACACTGATTGTGACTGATTTAATAATAAAAGGGTTCAAGGGATAATTAGTCGAGAGTCACCAGTTAACAATCTGGAGTCAAAGAGAGTTAATATTTGAATAGTTGAGTAGTTGAGTAGGAAAAACAACAAACTCTTAGTATATAATATTTTGTTTTTTATCTGTGTAAATCTGTGGTTAAATTTTGGGTAAGGAGTAGTGTTTTTTCTTAGTTAATATCTGTGTCTAAATTTCAAGTGGTCAAGGGAGGAGTGAGTCTTGACAATAATTCTCCCTAGCTTACAATCTACTAACATGCAGAGAATAAAGCTTGTTATTGAGTATGATGGAACAGATTTTTACGGGTGGCAAATTCAGCCTCAAAAGCGTACTGTTCAAGGGGAGTTAGAACAAGCTCTAAGGATAGTCTATAGGGAACAGATACGAATAGAGGGTGCAGGAAGGACGGATAGAGGAGTCCATGCATATGGACAGGTTGCGTCTCTTAATGTTCCGGAGAAATTCACTCCCCACGAGTTGAACAATGCAATGAATGGGAACGTCGGATCTGATGTGTTGATAAAGCAATGCCTTGAGGTATCTTCCGATTTTCATGCACGCTTCAGTGCAAAATCGAGAATCTATCAATATCAGATTTATAATGGAAAATCTGTCTTTCGCCGTCGTTACTTCCAGCAGGTAAAAGAAGAATTAAAACTTTCTTTAATGAAGGAAGCTGCTAAAAAAATCATTGGAGAAAGAGAATTTTCTCATCTTGCAACCAAGGATAAAGGTATATGTAATATAAAGGATATCGATATTACAAAAGAAGGAAATACTATTTATATAACAGTTGAGGCAGATCATTTCTTAAGAAGATTGGTTCTTGGAATTGTTGGGCTACTCCTTGCAGTAGGTAAAGAGAATTTACCATTAGGGGATGTTGAGGGAGTAATTTCCGGTAGATTAAGAAGGTTTCCTGTTGCTCCTCCCAATGGACTTTTTCTGTTAAAGGTTCTTTATTAACTTGGAAATCAATAGTATTCTACTCGATGGAAGAACCGGAGACAGTAAAAAGTTGAATAGTTGAGTAGTTGAATTGTTGAGTTGTTAGCCCCGCTATCAAACATATCATTACAAAACCATTTAACTATTTTTCTACTCAACCATTAACTAATTTACTTTACGCCATTTACGAGAGAAAAATGGAAGGTGGGTGATAACAAGCACCCTTGACAAATTATTATGCCCCGTTATCTTACTGGTCGAATGTGGCTCCGTCGTCTAATGGTGAGGACATCACTCTTTCAAGGTGAAGATAGGGGTTCGATTCCCCTCGGAGCTATAAAAATACTTGACAAAGAAAAAAAACTGTTTATAGTAATTGTTGAACTTGTAAAACAAAGGAGGCTGTTTATGAAAAAACTCATACTGGCGATTGCAATATTTGCTCTGATGGCAGGTTGTACCAAGTATGCATCACAAGAGCAACTTGATGAACTACAGGCGAGGAAAGAAGCAGTTGCAGCATTGAAAAGTGACGTAAAGGACGCACAGAAAGAGAAGGTTAATTTGATGGATGAGAAGAGGGTGAAAGAGGAAAGGATTGCTGAGTTGAAAGAAGGTATCTCTGAATTAGAGGAAAAGTTAAGATAGGGGGTATGATGAAAAGATATTTTCTGATAATATTAGTGCTTTTTATCGGATTCACACTTGTTGGGCAGGAGGGCGAAAAGTTAACACCTGAGCAAGCAGATGAGTTGATAATGAAATACACCCAAGAGGAGCAAGACCTTCAGACTCAGCTTCAAGACCTGAACAGTGAGATAAGAGATCTAAAGGGGGAAATTTCCACTATGGACGATGTGATAACAGCCTTGGAAATGAAAAAAGCAGAACTCGAAAATAAATTAGAGGAGATGTCCTATTATGTTGTAAGGGGGGGAGATTGGCTCTCTAAGATTGCTGAAAGTAAAGAAGTCTATGGACATGGAAATTTTGCTCGTTGGACTGAAATCTTTAAAGCCAACAGGGATAAGATAAAGGATCCTGATCTAATATACCCTGGTTGGAAGCTCTTTATTCCTCGTCCATAACATTATTTTCCCTTTAAAAAATAAATCAGCCCTCTTATTCCTTTATGAGTAAGGGGGCTAATTATACTTTAAGCTTGTGTTTGAACAATCACTTACAATAAAAAATATCTCTCCTATTGCGTTATTAGGTGTCAGGGATGAGAACTTAGCTTTTCTTCAAGAGCGTCTTGGGGTTCGAATTACTGCTCGGGGTCCTCAGTTGACCATAAAGGGGCAGAAAGAGAGAGTGCATAAATCAGTAAGTCTGATTGAAGAACTTACCAAGGTCTTGGAGAATGGAGGTAGACTGACTACAAAAGACATCGAATATTACCTTTATGCAAAGAAGGACAACGAAAATATTATAGTACTTCCAGATAAAGTTATAAAGCCAAGAACTGCCAATCAGACCAGATATCTTGATGCAATAGAAAAACATATAGTGACTATTGCAATTGGACCCGCTGGCACAGGCAAAACCTACTTAGCTGTAGCTTCTGCCATCTCTGCCCTTTTGTCAGGAGAGGTTTTGAGGATAATACTCGCAAGACCTGCTGTGGAAGCTGGGGAAAGCCTTGGCTTCCTTCCTGGAGATTATGAAGAAAAGGTGAAACCCTATCTTAGACCCCTATATGATGCGATTTATGAGATGTTACCACAAAAGAAAATGCATAATTACATGGATAATGGAATTATAGAGATAGCACCTCTTGCCTTTATGAGAGGTAGGAATCTCAAGGATTCGTTTATAATTCTTGATGAAGCGCAGAATACCACCCATATTCAGATGAAGATGTTTCTTACGAGAATGGGAGAGGATTCCAGGGTGGTTATAACCGGTGATATTACTCAGATAGATCTATCTCCCAGTAAAACTTCAGGACTCGTTGAAATACAATATATCCTGAAGGATATTGAAGGAGTCTCATTTGTATATCTTAATGCCCATGATGTAGTGAGACACCCTGCTGTCGAAAAAATCGTCCGAGCCTATAAGAAATATGAAGATGGGAAGGATAAATAAAACCCATCTACTCTTTCTGTTTTTACTGCTCATAATCTTTAACATTCTATACCCATATGAAAGGAAAGCAGTTCTATTAAGAAAAGGTGATATTGCATCAAGAGATGTTATTGCCCCTTATACATTCAAGATACTAAAAACAGAGAAGCAGTTAGAGGCTGAAAGAAAAGAGGCTTCATTGACAGTTCCTCCAATACTCCAATTTATTGAAATTCCTAATAAAACAGGCATTATTGATGACATTGATTCACTAATCAACAAGGTAGTTATACAATCTCCAGAGGGGGAGCGTATTATAAAAAATAAAAGAGCCATAATAAATCTTTTCCGTAGTATTCTAAAGGGAGGAGTAATATCTGACAGGGCACGGTTAGCAGAGTTTGACAATGATAAGTTTCTAGTGATGCAGGGAGATACAAGCCTATTTGTACCACAAAGTAAGATACGTGACGTACAGGAAGCAAGGAAACATTTTGGTAAAGAGGTAGAGAGGATTTTAGGAGAATCTGGCGAAACAAAGAGAATAATTAATTCAATCCAACCTTTTATTACCCCAAATCTCTTAATCGATTTTGCAGAAATTGAGAAAAGACAGGAAGAAGCGCGGAGTGCTGTAAAAGATTCAATTGGAGTTGTAAGAAAGGGAGAGAAAATAGTTGGAGCCCATGAAATTGTTACTAGAGATGCTTACCGTAAATTATATTCGCTCAGGCAAAGACAAGCAGGAGAATATCCTTATTCCCTAATTTCTACTGTCGTACGGAATCAATTATATTTTTTACTTATAGGTCTCTTTATCCTTGTTTTTTTGTATGTTAGGGAAAGAAAAGTATACGAAAACAAAAGATATCTGTTTCTCTTTGTTATCAACATGTTATTGATACTCCTTTTATATCGTTTTGTACCTTTATATTTATTACCATTGGCCAGTATGGTTATGTTTTTAACTCTGGCTGTTGATTTAGATTTTGGAATATTATTTGCATTATCCAGTTCATTAGTTATATTATTCTATCAGGAATTCGCTATTGCCAAGATAATTCCAGTATTTATGGGAAGTCTATTAGGAGGAATTTTCCTCATTGTTCCACGTAATAGGACTGACTGGTACAGGACAGGAACCATAGTTGCTATTGCTACAGGTCTTCTAATACTATCGATAGAATTCTATAGAAGAGCCACTCTTAGGGAACTGATGATTGGCGTTAGTTATGGTATAACCAATGGCTTTCTTTCTATTCTTTTATTATTCGCACTGCTCTTTATTTTTGAGCGCGCCTTTAATATTACTACAAATTTTACATGGATGGAATACGCTGACCTTAATAATCCATTACTAAAAAGACTTTCTCGTGAGGCTCCCGGAACCTATCAACATTCACTGATGGTCAGTGCAATGGCGGAAAATGCGGCGGAAGCAATAGGAGCAAACCCACTGCTTTCAAAGGTGGGGGGACTTTATCACGATATAGGGAAATTGGAGAGGCCAGAATATTTTGCGGAGAATTTCCGAAACGGTAAGAATCCGCATGATGATATTCCACCAAGGCTCTCTGCCATAATTATAAAATCCCATATTAATGACGGAATTAAGATTGCAAAAGAGCATAAATTACCTGTTGAGATTGTAGATATTATAAAACAACATCACGGTACCTACCCAATTGTTGCATTCTACGAAAAAGCCAAGAAGTTATTAGATGATGTAAGGGATGAAGATTTTAAATATGATTCCGAACTTCCTGTCGGAAAGGAAACCGGAATCTTGATGTTTGCCGATATTGTAGAAGCTACATCAAGATCTATGGATAATCCCACTGAGAATGAAATTATGGAGATGATTGTAAAACATATAAACAAACAGTTTACGCGAGGACAATTGAGCCGGTCAGAACTATCAATTAAAGACCTCAATGTTATTTCAAATCAATTTGCACAAACTCTCCAGGGTCTTTATCATCGTCGTCCTACTTATCCAGAGTCAGAATGATTGTCCACGTTAATAATCTAATAGAATATGAGAATGAGATAAAAGAATTAGCGAGAAAAGTGATAAGAGGTGAAAATCTTAAAGGAGAGCTAAGTATCACCTTTGTCGACGATGATCGCATGAATGAATTAAATAAGAATTATACAGGTAGATACGGAACCACAGATGTTCTATCATTTCCCTTTGATGTGCCAGAGCTATTGGGCGATATTTATATCTCTCTTTCCCAGGCGAATAGACAGAAAGAGGGGGGAATCCTTTCTGAATTGAAATTGCTCACCGTCCATGGAATACTTCATCTCGCCGGGTATGATGATAAGACCGAAGGAGAACGATGTAAAATAAGGGAAAAGGAACAGGAATATCTTTGAGAATGATGTGGCTACTAATCCCTGTGTTTCTGATATTTTCATTTATCTACTCATCTTCCGAGACGGCGCTTTTTGCCCTTCCAGCCTACAGAAGAAAGAATAACCCTCTAATTGAACGGCTTATGGAAAATCCAAGAAGGGTAATAGTTACCGTTATAATAGCAAATGTCTTATCGAATGTTGCAATATCATCATTTAGTGAGGGGTTGATAGGAAGGTATCTAAATTTATTCCTATCTACTTTAGTGGTTACTACCTTTATTCTAATCGTAGGAGAGTATATTCCAAAGAGGGTTGCTATGGCGAAACAGAAGACAATCTCAAAGCTATTCAGTCCACTTGTTCTTGTTACCGAGTATATCTTTTATCCCTTGATATTCCTTTATAAACCTATGAGTAAACTTAAAATTCATAAGAAAAGGTTCACTCTTGGTGATCTCAGACATGTAATACGTAGAGGTCAAAAAGATGGGATTATTGGTGAGCAAGAGTATGCCATAATGTATAAATTGTCTCGGTTGAATGAAATCCGTGTAAGGGAGGTAATGTCTCCCCGGATGAACGTTTTCTTTGCTGAGCAAAATGAGGCCGTTGAAGATGTATTGGCAAAGATGGACAGATGGCATAAACGAGTTCCTGTGTACTCTAAGACCAGGGACAATATAGTAGGAATACTTGAATTAAAGAATCTGTACCATAGAGAGGGAAGAGCAAAGAATTTTCTATCTCCTCCGATATTTGTATCAGAAAATTTACCTGTGATTCAATTGCTAAAAATATTTAAAAACACTGCTCACAAAATGGTCGTAGTAATTAATGAATATGGTGGTACATCAGGAGTTGTGGATATGGAGGATATCAAGAAGGAACTCATAGGTGAAATTGGAGAGAAAGTAATTGAGCGGAAAGACGAGAATATATGGATTGTTCCAGGGTCCTTAGACATTGACGAAATACAAAAGGTCATTCCTATACCAAAATCCAATGACTATAGAACTGTTTCGGGTTTCATTTATACCCTCTTGGAGAGGATCCCGAGGGAAGGAGAAGAATTCTCTTATAAAGATTATGAATTTACTATCCTTGACATACGGTATAATCATATACTAAAGGTAAAGATAAAGAAGAGGCAATGATAATTCTAATACTTGCTGTGATCCTTTTGTTCATAATATACTTTGAAGCTTCTGAGATGTCACTTGTCGCATCAAGTGAGGCAAGACTTTCAAATCTTGCTAACACCCTGGGGGGTAGATATAGGACAGTAAATGAGATTCGAAAAAGATCAGATGTCTTTTTCCCTACAGTCCTAATTGGCATTAATCTAATGACCGTTCTTTTTGCAATGTTGCTAACGCGAGAAATTGGAGTATCCCGTGGACTAATACTCAGCACACTCATTATTTCTCTGGTGGGTGAAATATTGATAAAATCACTTACGATCATAAATCCTGAATCAATATCGGCCATAACAGCTCCTCCCCTGCTTTTCTTCTATTGGGTGTTCTTGCCAATGATATTTCTAGTAAAATGGGTAGGGGAAGCTATCCTTAAGTTATTCGGAATAAGAGGTGAGAGTAGAGAAAATATTACGCGAGATGAGATGAATATTGCTGTGAAAGAGGCAAAAGCCACAGGAGGTATAGATACAGAGCAATTTACTGCAATGCGTTCGATATCAAAACTTTCAGAGAAAGACGTTCGTGATATAATGGTTCCTAGGGTAGAAATCAAAGCGATTAACTGTGATGAACAAATGGATGTAATCAGGGAAATCTTTAAGAAGGTAACTATTTCAAAAATGCCTGTTTACAAAGGAACAATTGACAACATTATTGGAATCTTATTCAAAGAAGATATAATAGGGAAGGATGAGAAATGGAAAATTGAGGAAGAGCTCCGACCAATGAAATTCATTCATGGAGACATGAGTCTGGAAGAGATACTTCCTGAATTATTGTCAGATAAGAATGGATGCGCAATAGTCATAGATGAATATGGTGGGACAGAGGGTTTTGTTTCTACCGATGATATTCTGTTCAATATAATTGGTAAGAATTTAGAGATGGCAGGGAAAGAAGAAGGTACCTTTATTGTGGACGGTAGCATAAGTCCTGATACACTTGGTATAGATACAGAAGAGGATACCCTAGCCGGTTATATTATCAGGAAATTACAGGAGATCCCGGGTGAAGGGCGTAAGCTGTCTATAGATGGTGTAAAGATGACTATTCTTGATGCTACTGAGCGAAGGATCAAAAAGGTTCTTATAGAAAAGGAATGAGAGATGGAAAATTATGAAAATATAAGAGAGAAGGTAATGCATTTCATTGAGGAGGGTGATAACGAGGGTTTGAAGCAATATTTCTCTACCCTTGAATTCCCTCTTAAAACATACTTAATAGATCACCTTGCAGAAAGTGAGAAGCTACTTGTTTTTTCTCTTCTTGATGTAAATGAAAAATCAGAGCTGATTACAGAACTGGACGATTATTCCTTAGAGGTAATAATAAAAGCTTTGGATTCGGACGTGCTCTCCAGAATTGCTGATACTCTAGATATAGATGAAGCAGTGGATTTGGTTGCTGAGGTTTCAGACGAGCGACGAGAAGAAGTTGTCGACAGGGTAAAGAATTCTGATCAAGTAAGGGCTTTACTTAGGTATGGTCCAGAAACTGCAGCGGGCAAGATGAAGCTAAAGTTCCTTAGCTTAGATGGACGGGATGATGTAGTGCAGGCACAGGAAAGATTGCGCAGGTTGAAGGAAGAGGAGGAATACAAGTATATTTATATATTAGATGAAAGGGGTAGACTTAAGGGCTATGTTACACCCTGGAAAATATTAATATCAGACCCGAATAAAAAACTTGGACAAATTGTAGAACCAATTCATTCAGTGACTCCAGATATAGATCAGGAGGATGTTGCGAATGTTGCGATAGATTACGACCTCCTCCAGGTTCCTGTGGTTGATAATTTTAGACGTCTTTTAGGAGTTATTACAATAGATGACTTATTTGATGTAGTTGAGGAAGAAGCAACAGAGGATATTCAACGCCTTGGGGGACTAGGCGTAATAGAGACAGCATTCTTCCCCCCACGGCGTTCTTTTGCCTCAAGGATTCCCTGGTTATATATAAAACTGTTTTCAGCCCTCCTTGCTGCGTTGGTTGTAGGATACTTTGGGGATGTCATTCAAGCCTTTATCGGTGCAGCAATCTTTATGCCAGTAGTGGCTGCTATGGGGGGTAGTGCAGGGACCCAGACACTAGCGATTATTGTCAGAGCCCTTGCACTTGGGGAAGTTAAGTACCATGATGTAAAGAGATTATTATGGAAAGAGATTAATGTTGGCGTACTTACCGGTATTGCTGTTGGAATAGGTTCCGCACTCATTGCCTACTTATGGAAAGCAAATCCAATGTTTGGACTTATTGTTGGTCTTGCAATAATATTGAATCATATTTCAGCAGCTGCATTTGGTGTTCTTATTCCAATGTTTTCGGAAAAATTAGGGGTTGATCCTGCTCATGCTTCCAGTATATTCCTCACAACTATTACTGATGTGATTGGCTTTCTCGCTTTACTTGGACTTACCAAGATAATTATGACATGAATTTAGGTTTTAGGTGTTTGGTCTTAGGTCTTAGAAGGCTACCAATATTTAACAGCTAAGACCCAATACCTAATAACCAACACCTATGGTCCCAGATATCATTGTCATTGACATATCAGAGGGTAAACATATTTTATCTTAAATTGAAACTATTTGTGAGAGAGAATATATGATAAAGAGAAAAGATGCTTTAATACTTAAGAGTTATGATTATAGCAATTCAAGTAAGATAATCCATGTCCTAACCGAGGATTCAGAGAGGATTTCTCTTATAGCAAAGGGGGCAAGGAGGACGAATAGCCGTTTTGGCGGTAACATTGAACCTTTAAATCTTTCAGAGTTAGTCTATTATATAAAGTGCGACCGAGATATGGGTGTACTAAAGGAAGCAACAACGAGGAAGCCTTATCTTGGTGTCAAAAATGACCTATATAGATTGAATATAGCCTGGGCCTTACTCTGGATCGCAAAAAGGATACCTGATCCCCAGGATGGTCTATTTGGGTTAGAGGAGAGGTCCCTTACATTTCTAAACAGAGGTTTTAGAGAAGAGACATTGATTTATTTTATGCTCTCTCTTTTTCGCTTGAGTGGGATTTCACCGAGGATTGATGGGTGCGTAAGATGTAATTCTAAAGAGGTAAAATTCTTTGACGTTTCATTGGGAGGTGCCCTTTGCGAAAGTTGTAAGTTAGAAACTGCCTATACATTAAATAACTTATTAGGGTCGCTTAATGAGCTAAAAAAGGGAAGACTACGAAAATGGCAGGAGATAAGCGATTCTGATAAAAAGAAAATCTTAAGAATAACATTTGAATATGGAATTTATCATCTTGGAGAATGGTTAAAGCGCTTGAGGGATATTTTACCGCCTTTGATAATCCCAAATGAGCGATAATTTGACCAATCTCCAAGGATTGTAAGGTATTTACCTCCCTCCTTATATAAATACGGTCTATGGAAATGTCCCATAAGGATTGCATCTATATTGTCTCTTGAAAACTTTCTTTGGGCGTATTTGATTACACGATCTATATTTAGAGTAGATTTTTCTGAACGCTGACGTGATAATTTTGATATCTTTCTGGCTAAATTAATACCCAGATCTGGATGTATATATGAGAATAGGGCTCTTGAAAGTTTATTCTTAAGTATTATTTTCATTAAATCAGGGGAATATAATTCGTTACCATGTTCAACTAATATTTTGGTTTCGCCAGTAGAAATTATTTCAGGGTTAAAATGTGGGATTATGCCGATGTCCTTTACAAAATTTCCTAACCAAAAATCATGGTTACCGGCCCAGTAATGGATCTCAACACCTACACTTGAAGTTCTCTGGAGTTCACAGAATACCCTAAAGAGAGTTTTTGGTATGACCGTTTTATATTCGAAGTAAAAATCGAAGATATCTCCCAGAAGGAACAATTTGTATGCTTCTTCCCTTACTAACTCAAGGAATAAGAAGAAATCCGTTAGATCCTTATTTTTAGATTTGTGATTGAAATGAGTGTCAGCAATAACAAAAATAATATCTTTATTAAATATGTGAGACATAGATTAGAGAAAATTCTCAGGATGCAAATTTTCCTTTCATTTCCTCAATGATAGAAAGTGCTTCTCCATAGTAATGATGCTTTAATAGTTCCTTGACGAGGTTAAGATATCTTCCCTCCTCCCCAAGGGTTGCTTCTTCGGTTTTTTCTATCTGAAGCGACGCATCTCCTGATTCCTTGAAGATGTTTTTTTCTTCCTTGTCCAGAACCCCTAAAATCCCTTCATCTTCTTTTTGTTTCTCCTTTTGCTTCTCTTCCCTTTTAAATATCTCTTCAAACGGAGATTTCTCCTGTTCCATCTACCCTCCTATCTTTGTATAACGAAAGTGCCTCCTTAACATCAATAAGCCCTGGATTCAATTTGATAGCTTTTTCCCAATTTTCAACGGCTTTATTAATATCATTTTTTTCTTTATATGCAAATCCTAAATTTGCATATGCTGAGGCTACCCCCTCGTCTTTCTCAATGGCCTGTTTAAAGATACCAATTGCTCCGTCTATGTCACCCTCATTAAACATAACTAAACCCATGCCGCTTAATGCTTCTACCATGTTTGGGTCTTTTTCCAATACGCTCTGGAATATCTTCTGGGCCTCCTTATTACTCTTTTCCATTGATAGAACAATTCCTAGGTTGGTCAGAATTTCAAGGGATGAATCATCCAATCTTGCTGCTCTTTTTAAACTCTCTATGGCAATACTATTTCTACCTGCATAGAAATGTTTAACTGCCCTATCGTTCATTATCTTTGCTTCTTCCTTTCTTTTCGTTGACTCAAATTCCTCTCTTTCTTTCTTAAATTCTCCTATATAGTTATTCATATTCTCAGAAATTTTATTCAACTGCTCTGTTGTGTTCTTCAGTTCTTCTTCGATAGAAACGGCGCGCTCTTTTAGTAAATCAAAAGTACTCTTTGATAGTTCTCCTAAATGAGAGTCTAAAGTTTTTATGTGTTCTACAGTATTTTCTAATTTGGCATTTATTGTCTCTTCTAATACTGAGAGTCTCCCCACAATCTGGTTAGGGTTCTCTTTAATTGTATTAATTAATTCATTCATAGAGGTGCTCAAATCCTCTTTAATTCTGGTGAAACCCTCTTCAATATTTTCGCTTAGTTTTCTTGGAAGATTATTAATAAGCGAGATTATCTTTTTTAGGTTGTGATCTAGAAGTGACTGGAGCTGGTAGTGGTCTTCATGTCGTAGTTGATTGAACTGTTGTAATCCTTTTCTTAAGGTATCTATCTCATTTCGTTCGTCTTCCATCTGTTTACCTCCTGATGATGGGGCTTATACTTGCGTATTCGTTGGCAGAATCTTTGAGTATTCCAGATATAAATTTCTTTTTTAGTTCGGGGTCTATTTCCATTCTGGATAGTAGTCCTAAAGAGAGTCTATAGTTTCTACTACGTAACGTCGCATAATATTTGAGTAAGACTACTTCATCGGTCTGTTCTAGCTGAGTTAGTTTTTGATATGCACTTTCGTAGTTACCTAGCTTTAATTCTATCATACTAATTAAGATCTCTTTTTTATCACCGCTTATACGCTTAATCTCGTTATATGCCTTTTCATATTCTTCCAGTTCGATGAATAGTTGGGCTCGTCTTTCTGGCAACTGTGTTATAGTAACCATGTTATACAAAATCTCTCTACGCGATTCCTCTATCTCTTTGGGGGAAACTTCAATATCTTTTCCTAACCACCATAGCAGGATTTCCTCTTTTCTTGTGGGATCTGGTACTGATTTAAGATAGAGTTCTGCTTTCTTCCAATCTTTCATTAAAAAGTAAATATACCCCGCTTCCTTCATAGACTCTTTATTATCTGGTGCCTTGTCGAGGAGTTGTTCGTAGTAAGGTAATCGGTCTTTAATATCAAGTTGCTTTATATAACGTGTCAAAGTGTCCCAATTTGAGAGTTCTAAATTTATTTTTATGAGAAGATTAAGTATTTCAGGATCGTTCGGGTCAACTATATCACTTAGTTTTTCTGATACATCAGGGTATCCGTTCAATAAATATTCCATTTCTGATTTGGCTTTTTCTTTTTCCCCGATTTTATAGTATATCTCGGCTTGCGAAATTCGAATCGGTAGGGGGGCACCTTCTTCAAAGCTTTTCTCTATCTTCAGAGTGAGCCACTTTCCCCTTTCCTTTGAGCCGTCAAAGTAAGCTTCTATTAAGTTTACAAGGCGAGTATTTCGACCTTCTTGATGGTAAACATCAAATAGTTTATCTGTAAGCTCTTGTGATAATTCAATAGAAGAAAATAGTGGCTCTATACCCTCCAGTGATTTATCCTTTTCATCTTCATTCTTCCAGTATGCTTCAATGAAATTCTCTACTGCTTCTTCTTTTCTTCCCAAATCCGATAGAATGTTCCCCTTCACAAATAATGCTTTGTTAGCAATCTCAGGGTCTTCATAGCCATCCAGTGCCTTCAATGCTTCTTCGCTTATTCCTGGGTTAAATCGGAGGCCTTTCTCTATTTCTGAAATTCCAGTTTCATCTCCCATCAAGAGTTTTGCTTTACCGAATTGTATGCGGAGCGAAGCATCTATAGGTGCAACCTCAATTAACCTCTCGTATTCTCCAGCAATTATATCTGCCATTGATGGCTTTTGCTTTAAAACATCATTTAGACAAATAATACTATTCTTTGTATCCTCTTTCTCGCTGTAAAGTTCATACAGTGCCATTAGAATGTCAGGCTCTGGAGTTTCATCCTTTCTGATCTCTTCAAGCACTGATATTGCGCGATCTATAAGTGAATTATTGATACTCCAGGCTTTTCGCGCCAGCTTTGAGGCTTCGCTATAATTGTGTGTCCTTGCATTTGCTACTGCTAAGTCAAGCAACAATTCGCCTTGCTTTTCAACTTCAAGTGATGCAAGTGCTTTTTCTCCCCACTTAATTGCTTCTTCATAGTGTTTTTGATTTAAAAGGATTTCTGTGAGGCTTTGATATAGATATTTATTACCTTTTTTTGAATGAATATGCTTAATAAGTAAAGTTGTTATGCTACTTACATCCTCAGGGAATTGTTTTACCGCCATTCTAATCTCACTGCAGCCCTTTTTGAATTCACCCTTATGGAAATAGAGCGATGCGACAATTTTTCTTATTTCTAATTTATCTCTGTGTTTTTCAAGTTGGTCGAGAATGAAATTGAATTTTTCGGGATCCTCGTACAATGCTTCGATATAGAAATTTTCTGCATTATCAAAATCTTTTGTGATTCGTTTTAATTCTGCCAAAGCGAAAGGATATGCGAAAGGTGGAAAATTCTTTTTATCTAATAATTCAAAGAAGTATAAGAATTGGGGAGCAACCTTGGGTTTTGCTCTTATCCAACTATCATATTCTGTGAGTAAATAAGGTACATAATTGGGGTCCGACGATAAAATTCTATCGATATGCTGCGCAACTTCTTCCTGTTCATCTGGAATTTTAAGCATGAGATAAATGAGTTCGGCTTCGACATTATGAGGATTTTCTTTCACGAGATCACTTAGTCCTTCTCTCGCAATATCTAATCCATCCTCTTTCTGAGCCAGTTTCTGGAATATATCTAGGGCATCCTCTACATTTCCCTCTTTAGAGATGAGCCTTGCTTTTAACGAGAAAGCTTTAGTAGATTCTTTCGAATCCTTTAATATAGAATCCAGATTATCTAAAATCTCTGAAGCAGCAGTGGGGTCAAATTCAAATGCTTTTTCCAGAGCGTTAACTGCTTCTTCTACCCATCCTAATTCTTTATAGATGGATGAAAGATATAGATACGGATCCAGTTCTTTCGGTATTTCTTTCTCAATCTCTTTTACTTTTTCCCCTGTCTTTTCATCAGGTAAAATCTCTATCGCCTTAAGAAATTCCTTTAAGGCTTCTGAATATTTTTTCTTTTTAAGATACGCATTGGCCAGGTTGTTATGGAGAACAGGGTTGTCTGGATTCTTTTTTACCATCCTTTGATACTTCTTTATTGCCTCTTTATCCTCAAACGTTTCAATGAGTTTCAGAGCTTCTTCTTCTTTTCCTGATTCGATATAAAGTTCACTTAGATAGTCACGGACTTCCTTAGATTTATCCTTAAAGGAACTAAGGATCGTGATTGCGTTTTGTAGCAATTCATCATTTCTATCCAGGGAATCCCTAATTTTTGAAATGCCCTCCTCATAATGTTGACCCAGGAGGAGAGCGTGACCCAATCCAAAGAGAAGCCATTCATCACCATAGAATTCCTGGTTTGCTCGCCTTAATTCTTTTATTACCCTTTCTAGCTCCTTTGGATTTTTTTCGACTATCTTGTGGAGAAGTTCTACCGAGCGTTGACTTTCCTTGCCTTCCAGCATTATACTTAAAAGATAAAGATGTGTAATATCTCTTTTGCTAAATTTTTTCTTATTGGTTAGTATATTATCTACAATCCGCTCTTCTCTATCCTGAAAGTTCTTTTTCCCCTCTTCAGTTACCTCCCTTAGGATATCATAGACCTCTTCGAACTCTCTTTCCCCAGCTTTTTTTTCCATAATATATTCTGCCAATTGATCTGGTTTGCCCCTACCGTAATAGAGATCTTCCATCTCGCTTGAAACCTGCTTGGAGGCATCAGGAGAAAGAATCTCGCCCTTTTTTGCCCAGACAATAACCTCGTTTAATTTATCCATAGTTAAATAAGTATGCATGATTTCCAATATGAGAGATAGGTCCGATTCTTCTTGAGTAAGAGCATTTTTTAAGATTTCTATGGCTTTTGAAGCATCACCTCTCGCTGAAACCCGACGAGCCTTATCTATTACATTGGATTTATCGCCAAAGCTAAACATAATTAATTTAAAAAAATTATAATGAAAATAGATGGCAAGTCAAGAGTTTTGATGATAAGTGTTCCAGTGCTTAAAAGGTATCCAGGGTTCTCATGATCGTTCGCCCCATCTCAATAAGTTCATTCAACTTATTATAATCGTCAGGCAACTTAGTTATAATCAGGAGGAAAGAATCGGTTTCTACCTTCTCAGGGACAGGCACTGATCTGACATCTTCTTTGGCAAAGAAAGAGAGGCTTTCTGGCTTTGTGGAAAGTATATGTGTTATCGCACGACTATTTAGTAGTTTCCTTTTGAAGCTTTCATCTTCTCCTTTTATGTAATATTCTTCTTCAATGTTCAACATACGTAGCCCTATATTTCCATTTGACTGTTTTTGCATTTGAAACTTAAATTTCTTCTGGAGGCTGAAGTTCTTATCAATTCTAATGCTCCCAATAGCGATTAATAGTGCTAATCCCTCTTTTATCCCTCCAGGTATAGACCATTCGATAAGATAAGCAGGATGGCTTGATAAGGCAAAACTTAGATATGGCTGTTTACCTTCAGCTGTTTCTTTTAGAGCTAAGCCAAGTCTTTCTGCATACTCCTTCCATTTTTCCCTTTTGTTTCCCTCCCTCTTTTTATCAAGTATCTTCTTTGCTACTACTATTATTAATTGCAGTAATATAAAAGCAGGAAGCAGGAAGTTCTTAAACTTCTCGAATATATGTTCCATTGTAGAAAAAATATATATAAATAGTTGCATTCAGTCAACCCTTTTACAAAAATTAGATCTTCCCTCTTGTTTCTTTACGCCTTGATCTATTAGATCCCTGGGTGTGTGCCTCTTTGACCTTTGTCTCTGTAGTGACCCTATTTCTCAAAAACCCCTCTTGACACATCCTAATATTCTATTATTCTTACCCTAAAAGGAGGACCAATGAACAGAAGGTTGCTACGAATTCTGGATGTCCTTATTGTTATAGCGTTTGTTTTTCTGTTGTATATAGTAATCGAACCTCAGTTTAGACAGGGAAAGATAAATACGAATAGGATTAAACTCCAATCTAATATGTTTACTGTAAAGGCTGGATTAGAAAGGTATATTGCGTTTCATGAGGGTACATACCCGTCCAATATTCAACGGATCTATGATAATTTGAAAGGAATTGAATTACCGGAAAATCCATATACAGGGGAAAAAATGGACATTTCTGAGTTTGTTCAATTTAAATATGATATTCCCAGTGAAGTAGAGGATGATGCGGTGAATGGAATAAACGGTACACAGAGAGGTAAGCCAGGGCAGATTGGAATTGGGTTTTTCATACCGATGGGCAAGGATTCAATTCCCACGAAATTTGGTATAATTGGCTTTGATGAGAATGGAAAGCCGTATACTCTAAAGGAGGGGGAAAAAGAAAGAGTTGTAGTGTTGAGTGGTTAAATTTGAGGTAGTTGGATCTTTTAAAGCCTGAAGTAATAGAAAAAGTAGGTGCCCTTAATTTCAGGGCACGATTAGTAGTAGAAGGATTTCTTATTGGCCTTCATCAAAGTCCTTATCATGGTTTCTCGCTTGAATTCTGTGAGCATCGTCCTTATTATCCAGGAGACCCTATCAACAGAATTGACTGGAAACTCTATGGGCGCACAGATAGATATTATTTAAGAAAATATCAGGCTGAGACAAATCTCTCTGCATACCTCATATTGGATAAAAGTAAGTCGATGGATTATGGTAAAGAGATAACTAAATTTCATTACGCAAGAACTCTTGCCGCTAGTCTTGCATACCTCTTATTACATCAGAATGATTCTGTGGGACTCGTCATTTTTGATAATGAGATTAAATCGCTAATACCTCCTAAAAGCAGTCTCAATCACCTTAAGCTTTTATTAAGAGACCTTGCCAATACGGAACCCTCACAGAAGACTTCCATTTCTGATGTAATCTTTAATTTTGCTTCCACAATAAAGAAAAGGAGTCTAATTATTGTGTTTTCGGATTTACTCGAAGATCCAGAAAAAGTAATGAAAGCTTTCAAGCTCGTTAAAGTAAGAAAGAATGAGGTCATTGTTTTTCATATTCTTGATTCAGATGAAATGAAATTTAATTTTACGGAACAAGCGCTTTACAGGGATATGGAAGATCATACGACTGTTCCAGTGAATCCTTTAAATATAAGAGATTTATATAGGAAGAGATTCAATCAGTTTCTTGAGCAATACAGGTCAGGATTTGCGTACAACAGAATCGATTATTCCCTTATCACCACTGATACTGCATATGATGAAGCACTCTCAGCCTATTTAATTAAAAGGAAGCGTCTATTATGAGTTTCCCTCAGTTTCTTTTTTTGTTCTTACTCATTCCCGTTCCGATTATATTCCATTTTATATCAAAGAGGATCTTACGAAACAAAGACTTTCCTTCGCTCCTCTTTGTTTTAAAGAGTGATAGAAGACTCCTACGATGGTTCCACCTGAAAAGATTACTATTACTTCTTCTGAGGGTTGGAGTTATTGTATCTTTGATATTTTCTGCTTCCAATCTTCTCATACCCTTTTCGTTTAATGAACCATCTAAAACAATAATCTTAGATAGATCCCTCTCCATGAAGGAGCTGGATATATCTTCTCATAAGGCGGATGTAATTGTTCCTAATAGAGGAGGGATATCTCTTATTCACAAGGCGCTCAAACTACATCCGATAGGCATTCTAATTTCAGATGCTCAGCGGAATGGGTTTATAAAATTACTAAGGGGGGGGAAAAGCTATCCAGGGATTGATTTAGAGAAGATTTCTCTGCCCAAAGGGAATATCGCTATTAAAGATCATCAGATTGGGTCTCCTTTCGTTGGTGAAGAAGTTGATATTGTATTTACCCTTTTAAATCAGTATAAATATTCAAAGACCGTTCCTTTTTCATTATATATAGATGACAAGGAGTTAAAGAGAAAGGATGTGTCCCTTAATCAAGGAATCAATGAGATATCATTCCATCTGTCCTTACCTGAAGGCCTACACAAAGGCTCCCTCGTAGTTTATGATAAGGGAGGTTTCGAATTCGATAACATTCGATATTTTACTCTTTGTATAATACCGAAGACGAAAGTTGTCATATATTCTTCTATGAATCCGCTGAAACTCCTTGCTGCTTTGAACTCTTCCTCCTTTCAAGTGAAGTGGAGTAAAGGGCCACTCATAGAAACAGAGGGAGATATTTTTGTAGTGGATGATTTTCCTTTGGAGACTGCGCCAAATAGTATAAAAGGATCTCTGCCAGGTATTATTTGCTTTTCGGGCGGAGTTAAATCTCCCTTAGCAGACGAGATTCCATATAAGGTCTCAAAAATAGCCAACTTTCCTGTTTTCTCTCCTTTTGGGAAACTTCAAACCATTTGTAATATTCCCATACGTTATAATTTTAAGCTTAACAGGGGGCAAACGCTTTTGTATTTTGAAAATGGAGATGCCTTTCTCAAAAGAGAAGGGAATCTGTTTTTCTTACCGATCTCCCTGGATGAATCAGATTTATCACTCCATCCTGTTTATGTTCCTTTCCTATATCAACTCATAGCTTCCCTGTTGAAGGAAGATTTCAACAAGGATATATTGATAGACCAAGTAGTTGTTATAAAGGCTCCATTTAAACCTTGTGTAATTTCCCCTGAGGGGAAAAGATACTTCACGGATTCAATAGGGGATAATAGATACCTGTTTAGACAGACTGGAAGGCCAGGAATTTACGGGGTTTCGGATGGAACTGGGATTAGAGGTTATATATCTGTCAATCCTGATCCAACTGAGGCGTTGTTGGACACATTAAAAACCCAAGAGATAGTGACTCTATTTGGAAAGGAAGGCTATAATAATGGAACAACCTTTTTCCTTCTGATTGGTTTTTTGTTTTTTGTGCTTTCAGTGTTGCTTGAGAGAAAATAACGGTTAATAATATACATAATCATACAGGGAACACAAGAATGGTCAAAGATCATGTATATTCAATGCAAAATGAAGATTGTAAAATGCAAAGTGTAAATTGCCGCCCACCTCTAATTTTTTGCTAAACTCACAAAGAATGCAAAGAAACCAAGAAATAAACGGTGTGTTGGGAATAGATTTTAATTTTTCATTTCTCAATTTGCAATTTTCACTTTTCATTGTAGCGAAGCTACTATATATTTGTAATTGAAACTAAGGGGGTATTATGGAGAAAATATCTGTCTGGAAGCATGTAGATGATACGAAGAGAATTTTTAGTTTTGCTGAGGATTATATTGAATTCCAAAATAGGAACAAAACTGAAAGGGAGTTTGTTAAATCATCCATGGGAATACTATCTAAAAGGTCAGAATTCTTCGCAAAGAATATTAGGAATAAGGCACTTGTTGTTGCAAAACCGTCTAAGGATATTCTCGATAGCGGAATGCGGATTATAGCTGCTCATATAGATTCTCCACGGATAGATCTTAAACCCGCACCTCTATATGAAGAACAGGAGCTCGTTTTATTAAAGACCCACTATTATGGAGGTATACGGAAATATCAATGGCTTTCAATTCCATTGGCTATCCATGGTGTGGTAGTCACGATGAGTGGTGAGGTAAAGGAGATAGTAATCGGTGAGGATGATAAAGATCCAGTTTTTACAATTCCTGATCTGTTGCCCCACCTTTCTAAGAAGCAACAGGATAAGAAGATAAGTGAATTTGCACAAGGAGAGGAATTGAACGCCCTATTTGGCTCCATACCAAAAGATACCGATGAAAAGAATCCAGTTCTCCTCGGCATCTTAAATCTACTTAAAGAGAAATATGGTATAGAGGAAGAAGACCTCATTAGTGCAGATCTTGAACTCGTCCCCGCCTGGAAGTCAAGAAGTGTGGGCATCGATGAGAGTTTTATTGGCGCATATGGTCATGATGACAGGATCTGTGCATACTCTGCTCTCAAGGCAATACTTTCTGTAGAAGGCACGAAGAGAATTCCAGCAGTAGTCCTATTTGATAAAGAAGAGATAGGTTCTGAAGGTAATACAGGTGCACGCTCGCAGATCGTCTCTGACTTCATTATGGATATTCTGAAAGCAGTTGATATAGTTCCAGCCTACAGAAATATAAGGGGGATTATCGAGAAATCTTCGGTTATCTCAGGAGATGTTAATGCTGGTTTACATCCCACCTATCCTGATGTTCAGGACAAATATAACGCAGCCAAAATAGGATTTGGCGTTGTTCTTACCAAGTACACAGGGATTAAAGGAAAAGTAGCTAGCAGTGAAGCCAGTGCTGAATTCGTTGCGGAGGTAAGGAAGATATATAACGAAGCCAGTGTGAGATGGCAGGTTGGTGAACTGGGGAAGGTGGATCTTGGTGGGGGTGGAACCGTAGCCAAATTCTTAGCGCAACTCGGATTCCAGGTTATTGATTCTGGTCCTCCGGTTCTCGCTATGCATTCACCTTTTGAAATAGTGAGTAAGGGAGATTTATTTCATGCCTATAAAGGATATAAAGCTTTTCTGGAAGCATAAATGACCTAGGAGAGGGGAAGTAAAAGGAAACTATATATGTGGATGAATTAACGGATATATGTGTTAATGCGTATTCTCTAACTCATTAACTCATATGTTCTTTTTACTTCTTGTGTTAAGATAATAATGGTAAACCTTGACAATTACTGATAAAAAATTAATATTTTAGCAGAGATGACTATGAAGAAAAGAAGGTAAAGGAGGTCTTAATGGATCATCTATCTAAGTTAGAAAGCAATAGTATATATATCATAAGAGAAGCTTATAATCAGTTTCAGAAGGTAGGAACATTATGGTCTATAGGAAAGGATTCTACCACTCTGTTATGGCTTATAAGAAAGGCCTTTTTCGGGAAGATTCCGTTCCCTGTAATCCATATAGATACAGGTTATAAATTCAAAGAAATTTACCAGTTCAGAGATGAATATACAAAAAAATGGAATTTGGAACTAATTGTTCACAGGAATGAGAAAGCAATTTCAGAAGGTATGGGGCCAGATAAGAGTAAATTGGAGTGCTGTACAGAGCTCAAAACAAATGCTTTGAAGAGTGCTATAGATAAATATGGATTCCGTGCCCTATATCTCGGGATTAGAAGGGATGAGCATGGAATAAGAGCCAAGGAGAGGGTTTTTTCTCCCCGAGACCAGGATTTTGAATGGGATTACAAGAACCAGCCTCCTGAACTCTGGGATCAATATAAGTCAAAGGCTGATGCAGAGGAACATATGAGGATTCACCCTTTGCTTGGCTGGACTGAACTGGATATATGGCAGTATATAAAGAAGGAGAGTATTCCGGTAGTAAAACTATACTTTGCTAAGGATGGTAAGCGTTTCAGGAGTATAGGCTGCGAGCCGTGTGTAGAACCAATACAATCTGAAGCAGATACTATAGACAAAATTATAGAGGAACTCAAGACAACAACAATTTCAGAGAGAAGTGGCAGAGCTCAGGATAAGGAGTCTGATTATATGATGCAGAAACTCAGAGCCCTTGGGTATATGTAGGGATGGAATGGAAGACAGTGAAACTTTAAAATTCGTTATTGTTGGTCATATAGATCACGGTAAATCCACACTTATAGGGCGCCTATTTTTTGATACTCATTCCCTTCCTCCTGATAAGATAGAAGAGGTAAAAAGAGCTTCGGAGGGGAGTGCAGATGGGAGAATTGAATTTGCTTTCTTGATGGATCATCTTCGGGAAGAAAGGGAACAGGGTATTACCATCGATACTGCACAGACTTTTTTCAAGACACCCAAGAGAGAATATGTTATAATTGACGCACCTGGGCATGTTGCATTTGTGAAAAACATGATTACAGGTGCATCTCAGGCAGAGGCAGCATTACTTATAGTGGACGTAGTCGAAGGAGTTGCCGAACAGACAAAACGCCATGCTAACCTTCTCTCAATGCTTGGGCTTGATCAGATTATAGTTGTAATCAATAAAATGGATTCAGTGGGATATCAGCAGGATAGGTTCAATCAGATAAAAAGGGACGTAGGTGAGTTCTTTCACGATGTTGGATTAACCACCAATTACTATATCCCAACATCTGCCTTGAAAGGGGATAATGTGGCATCTCATTCAGATTTGATGGACTGGTATAAAGGACCGACTATTCTTGAATCTCTAGATTTGCTTGTGAATAGAGTTTCTCCCGAAGATAAGAGTCTTATTTTCCCAATCCAGGATGTTTATAAAATCTCTGGAGAGCGTATTGCTGTTGGTAGGGTTGAGGCAGGATGGATAGAGAAGGATATGGAGGTAGAAATACTTCCTGATAGAGTAAAAACAACTATCAAATCCATAGAGAAGTTTAATGAAGATAAGAATAGAGCGGTTGCTGGAGAATCAATAGGCGTTACTACAGAAGACCCGATTTTCTTACAGAGAGGAAATGTTTTATGCGTGGAAGGGAAAGAGCCTACTATTACGAAAAGTTTTGAAGCAAATCTTATATGGTTATCCAACGAGGCTTTTGATGTTAACGAAAGGATCAAGCTGCGCCTTGCAACCCAGGAAACTAGTGGAGACGTGAATTTAATAAAGAGGAGGATTGACTCATCATCTCTTGAAGTATTGGAAGAGAATGCTTCAATTATTAAAAACCTTGAAATTGGAGATATAGTATTTGAAACTAAGAGTCCCATTACTTTAACAAAGTTTAACGATATTCAAGAACTTGGAAGATTCGTGCTCGTCCGCGGTAATGATGTGGTAGCGGGTGGGATCATCACCTAAAGTGTAAGTGGATCTGAATCTCACTGCTGTAATCTTTTTATTTGTCGTGTCATTTTTAGCTCAAACAGTCGATTCTTCACTGGGAATGGGGTATGGTACAACATTGGGACCGGTCTTGATTCTCTTAGGGTTACCACCGTTAGAGGTCGTTCCTGCAATGCTAATTTCTCAGTTATTTGGTGGCGTGTTCGGAACCATATTTCATCATAGGCACGGGAATGTTAATCTATCAAGGGGCAGCATACACCTCAGGGTTGCATTGGTTTTAACAGGGTTCAGTTTGATTGGTGGTGTGGGAGCTGGTTATGTTGCGCTAAATATACCTCAAGTGTATATTAAGATGTACATCGGATTTATAGTTGTTTCTATGGGAATTCTCGTTCTTCTCTTTAGAACTAGATCGGTTAAATTTAGCTGGTACAAGATGAGTTTATTGGCACTTATTGCTTCTTTCAATAAAGGTATGAGTGGAGGAGGATATGGTCCTATTATGACGAGTGGCCAGATATTATCTGGAGTGCCTTCGAAGAGTTCGATAGGTATAACTTCTTTTGCAGAAGCCGCGTGTTGTTTAGCAGCAATAATGGTATATTTCTTTGGCTTAGACACATCAGATTTTAGACTTGCTCTGCCATTGACAGTTGGTGCAATTGCATCAGTTCCAATTGCAGTTCGAATTGTGAAGAAGTTTAATGAAAATAAATTTATCATTGTCATAGGCATTGTTGCAATATGCTTAGGAATGTTAACCTTAGTTAAGACCTTTTTCTTTTAAAGGAAAGGAGTGAAATTGTGTTTTTGGGAAAAAAGAAGAAAAGAATTATTATTCTCGGTATAGATGGAGTTCCTTATAGTTTCTTAAAGGAAGGTATAGAGAAGGGACGCTTTACGAATATTAAGGAAATATGTGAGGAGAACACCGGTTTAAAACGACATAATTCAGTGTATCCAACGGTGTCTTCAGTGGCTTGGACTTCTTATATGACAGGTAAGAATCCAGGTGAGCATAATATATATGGTTTTGTTGATAGAGACCCAAAGCCTTTTAGATTAAAGATACCACTCGGGAGTGACAGAACTGCTAAAACCCTTTGGAAACAAGCATCGGAAGAGGGCATGAAGGTGCTTATTATGAACGTCCCACTAACCTATCCTCCAGAAGAAGTGAATGGTGTTATGATTTCAGGATTTCTTACCACAGATATTAAAAAGGGTGTTACTCCTCCCGAACTAGCTTCTTATTTGAGAAGTAAAGGGTACGTGATAGATGTAGATCCACGGCTCGGACATACCGATAAAGCGAAGTTTATGGAAGAACTCAAGGGAGCTTTGGATGTCAGAATGGAGATATTCCATGAGATTCTTTCCAGAGACAGTTATGATCTTGCTCAATGTCATATAATGGAAACCGATCGTATCAATCATTTCTTCTGGAAGGATTATGAAGATGGTGGGGAATTCAAGGACGATTTTGTAGAGTTTTACAGGAAACTGGATGAATGGATAGGTAAAACATATAGTATATTGAATAAAGGTGATAAGTTCCTTGTTCTCTCCGATCATGGCTTCTGTAAGGTAAAATATAATGTGGAGTTGAATCACTTCTTAGAAGAAAATGGGTACCTTTTTTATGAGAATGATAATCCTAAAAACATAACAGATCTTAAAAGCGAGTCCAAAGCCTATTCTTTGATTCCCGGGAGAATCTTTATAAACCTTAAGGGTAGGGAGGAAAAGGGATCAGTTCCTGAAAGTGAATACAACAAACTCCGGGAGGAAATAAAGGAGAAAATCCTGGAACTTAGGAGCCCTGAAGATAAACCCATCATACAAGATGTTTTCTTTCGGGAGGAAATTTATAGCGGCGCTTACCTTCATCGTGCAGCTGACCTTATAGTCCACCCTCGGTGGGGCTACGATATAAAGGGCAATGTGAATACTGGTAAATTGTGCCATAAAGTTGAAGCTATAAATGGGATGCATACCTATGAAGATGCATCAATATTTGGGAAAAATGTTAATATAGATGTTGTTCGTTCGATACAGGATCCCTTGATGATGATTTTAAAAAAAGAACAAAGGTAAGCAAATAAATTTTTTATAACTCCCCAAATAGGTTGTATCTTATAATAAAATTTAAATTCCTATAATCTCTTCCCATACACTTTATTATAGTATTCTTTATATTCACCAGTGAGAACACTGTTCATCCAGTTTCTATTGTTCAGATACCACCTTATTGTTTCCTTTAATCCTGTTGTAAAATTAGTTGTGGGTTCCCAGTGGGTTGTGTTTCTTATCTTCTCATAATATAGGGCATATCGGAAATCGTGCGCTTTACCCCTTGGGTCTTCAATAAAAGTTATAAGTCTATCTAAATATTCTTTACTTTTACCCGTTTCTTCTGCAAGGATTTTACAAATAAGATGAACAACTTCAATATTTCTCATCTCAGAGTTCCCACCGATATTATAGATCTCACCTATATTTCCATTTCTTATCAACTTATCAATTGCTCTACAATTGTCTACCACGTAAAGCCAGTCACGGATGTTCATACCATCCCCATATACAGGTAGTTCTTTATCCAGAAGTGCATTCCTTATCATCAGTGGAATGAGTTTTTCGGGGAATTGATAGGGTCCATAGTTATTTGAGCTCCTTGTGATAATGACAGGGACACCATAGCTCTTAAAGTAGGAACGGCATAAGAGATCAGCAGATGCCTTTGATGCAGAATAAGGATTATTTGGGTGGAGAGGACTCTCTTCAGTAAATTTATGCTCATTGTCAAGGCTTCCGTAGACTTCATCAGTTGATATTTGAATGAAACGCTCTATCTTGTATTCCCTGGCTACTTCGAGTAGGACAAGTGTTCCTCTGATGTTAGTTTCTATAAATGGATATGCGTTTAGTATACTTCTATCCACATGAGACTCAGCGGCAAAATTTACAATTACATTAAAATGCTTTTTCTCAAACAGTTTATTTATTAATTCTCTATCAGATATATCTCCTTTTAGAAACTCGTATCTCCTTTCATCTTCAAAATCGTAAAGGTTTTCAAGATTGCCTGCATAGGTGAGTTTGTCAAGATTGGTGATTTGAACATTGGAATGGTTATTCAATAAATACCTGATGAAATTTGAGCCAATAAAACCAGCTCCACCAGTAATTAAAAGAGAAAGGTCCTCGGGTAATTCCCTATTATGTTTCTCCATAAATTTATCATACTGGCTGAGAGAATTTTGTCAAGAGATGGCTATCTTCTTAAGTCAAGTCATTCTCAGCCCAGAGGTAGTATAAGAATGAAAAAAAAGAAAAACGGGTTGACATTTTTTTCTTTTATGTAATTATTCTATCATGAACAAGGTTTTTATAATAGGCCTTGACGGTGCACCTTATAAAGAGTTTAAGGAATGGATAAAGAAAGGTGAATTACCGTTTCTTTCAAGGCTGTCGAAAGAGGGTGCTTTTGGTAAGCTAAGAAGTATCATTCCTGCATATTCAATGCTTGCTTGGCCGGTGATATTTACCGGTAAAAATCCTGCGAAGATTGGCCCCTTTCTTTATAAAGGAGAAAAGAGAGGTTTTGATCCGGATTACTTCTCTTCAGCACAATTTATAAACTTTACTGATATAAAGACCTGGTCGCTATGGGAATGGGCTTCCGAGTTTGGTAAGAGAGTAGGCGCTTTGAACATACCCATGAGTTATCCTCCCACGGAGGTGAATGGATTTGAGATCACAGGTTTCTTAACTCCAAAAGGCTCTGAAAACTTCACTTATCCTCCGGAACTAAAAGGTGAATTAGAAGGCTATCGGATTGACATTGCTCTTTCCAGTGGTATGGGTTTCGGTGACAGGACATTGAATAAAGAGGCGATACACAAGGACCTTCTTAATCTACTTGAAGAGAGAACTGAATGGACAATTAAACTTCTCTGTAAATATGACCCGGAGATATTTATGATGAATTTCAAGGAAATGGATAATTTTATGCATTATTTCTGGGATAAAAAGGATCTCCTACTTGATTACTTTAAGAGAGCCGATAGGAGTGCGAAAAGGATATATGAGGAGTTAAAGCCTAATCATATTTTGTTTATATCTGATCATGGATTTACAGATGCCCCAATAAAATACTTCCATATCAATCAATATCTTGAAGATAAAGGATTTTTAAAAAGAGCAGAAAATGTTAAGGGCAGATTTTCAAACTTTATATATAAAACCGGTATAGAGACAGTGAAGAGATTTGGCTTCCTGAGGAATCTTTTCACTGATAGATTTAAGCTGAAGATAGTGAGGGAAAGTATGAAGGAAAAGATTGACTGGGATAAGACAAGGGCTTATGCCAACTGGTATGCAGGCATTTATCTTAACCCTGAATATTATTCGAATGAAGAGAGTAAAAAGGAAGGAGCAGAAGAAATTAAGGGTCTTCTTATAGATGCTAAGGACCCGGAGAATGGCAAAGCGATATTCCTTGATGCAAAGACAAAATGGGATTTATATAAAGGCGAATACTTTGATGAGATGCCCGATGTGGTGTATACAACTACAAAGGATTATAAGCTGAACACTAATCTTCCCGGGAAACTTATCGATAAAAGGATCGACCGCCCTGATTTAGTGGGTCATCATGTGGCTGCCCTGGATGGTATTATTCTTATTCGGGGTGATAGGGTTAAAAAGGGTATAGAATTAGGAGATAGCTCTATCAAAGATGTCTTTCCCACCGCCTGTGCACTTGGAGATATCCCAATCCCGAAAGATGTTGATGGCAGGATTCTGAAAGAAGCATTAATTGAAGGTTCTTACAGGGAAGAATATAAAGATTTACCATATTCTCAGAAAGAGGCACATTATTTATCGGAAGATGAGGATAAATCAGTAAAAGAACATCTGAGGGGGCTGGGATATATATAAAAATTACATATAAAAATGTGTGATGGAGCCCCGTAGATTTACAAGGAAAGATTATTCCGAAGAACATGCGGTTGTATTTACGCGCCGATACGATGAAGGAGAACGCAAAATAAAAATTGAGAAAGTCCGTTAGTATAGTTCAAATATTAAAGGTAAGCTCATTTTGGATTTAGGTTGTGGAGTTGGATTCTTCAGTAATCTCTATAGTGAACTGGGAGCTACAGTTGTGACTATAGATTATGCAAATTCAATGGTTACTGCTACCCAAAAAAGATATGGAGAAAAATTTCATATTGTCCAAAGTGAGGCAATATTTCTTCCATAGGGTTTTATCCTTATTACAACAGATAAGAAAGGGCTTAGTGTGGGGTCCTTACATAGAAATATGTTGAAAAATTTATACATAAATCTACTAACTTCTATACAAGCCTTTATAAAGCAGGCCTTACATTTTGAGAGATATCAAACACCTTTGTATACACATGTCAGGGAGTATACACCGTCAGAACTTTCCCAATTCATGGGGAATAATGGTTTTTGTCTTGAATTTATGGATACCTTCCCCGACAGGAGATTTTTTGGTCTATGGGAACATCTTATTGAATTTTTGTTCAGGGGATACCTACGGATATACAAATGGGATTCACCAATATATAAATTTAAGAAGGAAGGCCTCAAAGCTGACTCCTCTGCAGGCAGACTTTTTAAGAATATTCTTCATTTTTCATCCCACTTGGTTGGCGAAAGTATAAATATACCTATAATCAGGATATGATAGAGATAAAAAAACCTTCTCTGTCGGTGCTCTCTTCACTCCCTCCTGTTTTGGGTATAAGTAATTTTACTCTTTCAGCTATAAAGACGCTCGCCCAGTGCTTTTCTCTTCAAATACTCGCTTATTATCGATTTTATCCCCCCTTTCTCAGGATTAACACTGTTAAGTATGGTAGAGCGTTAACTTCAAGTAAAGATTTCGAAATACTTTACAGTTTAAGCATTATTAATCCATTCTCCTGGGTCAGAACATATAGGAATATTTCATCTCCTGTTGTTTTGATGGAATGGTGGAATGTTATTCAACTTCCCCATTATATTTTTCTGTCTTATTTATTGAAAAAGAAAAATATAAAAATATTTGCTGAACTTCATAATCCAGTATCGCACGAGGGCATTATTGGAGAAAGGGTTCTTTTTAATATGTGGATGAGATTAGTTGATTTGGTAATAGTTCATACTGAGTGCTCAAGAAATGCAGTAGATCATGATTCAATCCATATCATACCGTATGGGGTATATCCTTGCAAGGATATACCTACCAAGGAAGCGAGAAAAAAATTTTCAATTCCCAATGAAGCAAAAGTCCTACTGTTTTTTGGGAATTTAAGGCTATACAAAGGACTTGATATACTCCTTAAATCCTTCAAGCATATAGCTATAAAAGACAAAAGTGTATGGATAATCATAGCGGGTAGGCCATGGGAAGATTTTGAGAATTATTTAACGATGATAGATTCTTTTGATGAGAATATAAGTTCAAGGATTATCTTGAGGGGTGAATTTATCCCTGAAAGGGAGGTCCCAATCTATTTTTCTGCTGCTGATCTTTTAGTATTACCTTATAAACAATTTGATTCTCAGAGTGGAGTCATAATGCTTGCAATAAGTTCTGGATTACCCTATGTAGTAACAGATGTTGAGGGTCTGGTTGAATTTGCTTTAAGTGATTTTTCAATATCCAGGGTTGATTCAAAAGACCTTTCTTTTGTAATTGAAAGAATTCTATCTTCATCTTCTTTGCAGGAGGAACTGAAATCCAATCTTAAATCTTTGAAGTTAAAATATAGTTGGGGAAGTTATGTCAGTAAAATAAAAGAACTATGGGATATATCAATAAGTAGTAAGGAGGAGAAATGAAGGTGAAAGGTTTTTCTGATTTATTTGTTTTTTTAGGATATCTTGTTTTGCCATTTATATATTTTTATAAATTTTTATCCGGTAAATTAATGCTTTATGGGAGTGACTGGCTGCTCGGAGTTTACTCTAACAAGGTATGGATGGCGGAGTTTATCAAGAAATTTCATTCAATTGCCTACTGGAATCCGTATGTTTTTTCAGGTAACATCACTGTCGGCGCATTTTTCGGGGATATTATGACTCCAACCATGTTGTCACGGTTTATAATTCCTACTCATATAGTTCATGTTCTCACCTATGTATTTATAATCTCAATTGCTTCCTTTGGAACCTATTTACTTCTTAAAAATATTGGAATTAAAAGAAATCTGGCAATTCTTGGGGGAATACTTTACGGCTGGACTGGAGTAATAGTATCAACAACAGAAGGGGGACATCTTGGAAGGACAGTAAGTGCTGCCTTATTTCCAATGATTTTCTATCTGATTTTTATGGGCTTGAAGAAAAAAAGAATAAGGTATTTCATCCTAGCGGGTGGAACAGGAGGACTAACACTCCTTATGGGACATTTCCAGATGGCTTACTACTATGTTCCGACTATACTGGGCTTTGTTATATGGTACCTGATAGCCAAAAGAAAAGAGTACAAAAGGAAGGAAATTATTAAAATATCTTCATTCCTTGTGCTTACCTTCCTTGTGAGTGCAATGATGTATTCTTTTTACATATTTCCTGTAAAGATGAATCTCCCATATGGGGCAAGGGGTGCAAGCAGAGGGTATGAATATGCAACTTCCTGGTCAATGCCTCCCGAGGAAACCTTAGGTTTATTCAATCCTTATTTTTCAGGAATTCTGGACAATTACTGGGGTAGGAACTACTTCAAACTTCATACAGAGTTCACAGGTATATTGGTGCTTCTACTCTTTCTTGGTGGGGTGATATTTGAGAGAAAGAGGGGATGGGTGAAATTCTCTATATGGTTATTCGTCCTTTCACTACTTTTTGCCTGGGGAGGTCATACTTTTTTCTATAGAATTTACTATTACTTGATTCCTGGCATACAAAAATTCAGAGCCCCTGCTATGCTATTCTATCAGACTGTTTTTACCATGGTCATAGCTGGAATGTTTTTTCTGAATAACCTTGAATATGATAAGAAAAAAGTATATTATATTTTTGTATTCTCAGGATTTATACTACTACTTGCTCTTATATTCACGCTGGCGAAATCGGGAATACAGACAAATCTTGCTAAGTTTATCTCCACAAAACTTTATTATAATTACAGTAGATCTATTGTCCAAAGCAAGATTTCTGTGCTTTACAGGAATTACCCCTTGATTATAAAAGGGTTCTATTTTTCGTTTCTTTTTGCATTAATTTATTCAGGGTTCCTACTGGCGGTGTCTAAGAATAAGTTCAAAAAGACATGGTTATTTCTTGCTATCGGTGTGGTCTTTCTCTTTGAAGTCTGGCCCATTGAGAAAAAGTTCTTGAAGGCTGTTTCCCATCCTGATAAATACTATGCATCCGATGATGTTGTAGATTTTTTGAAAAGGGATAGTTCCAAGTTCCGTATCTTTCCTTTACGGTATGAACATGATAAGGATGGGTTGCTTGCACTCCATGGATTACAAAATGTAGGAGGATATACTCCAAACCCGCTTAAGATATACCAAAAGTATATAGGAGCAGGAAATTCTGTAATGTTCCAACCTACGGGATTAATCAGCAATCCTAAATTGATTGACCTTCTTAATGTAAAATACCTTATCGATAGACCATTACCAGAGGATATTTCAGGATATCCAGAAAGGGTTCAAAATCAGATAAAACAATGGAAGAACTTCATCTCGAGATACAAAGAGATTTATAGAACAAATAAATATATAGTTTTTAAGAACCCTGACCAAGTTCCAAGGATTTATATGGTCCATCTCTTTAATATCGAGAAGGATTACGAATTTGTTTTAGGAAAAATTGGAGAGGATGACTTTTCACCTCTTGATTCCTGCTATCTTGATGAAAGCCCTTCGTATCAAACGGATGAGAACATAAAGCATGAGTACTCAATAGATATTACATCTTATAGCCCTAACCAGATTATTCTACAAGTCAACTCAAATGCTCCAGGAATTGTAATATTCTCAGAGAACTATTACCCCCAATGGAAAGCGAGAGTAGATGGTAGGGGAGCTAAGGTATATCGAACCAATTACCTCTTTAGAGGAGTGGAGGTTTCTGAAGGAAGCCACAAGGTAGAAATGGTATATGATAACACAGAAGAGAAGAAAGGGATAATCTTATCATTTATAGGTTATTTAATATTTCTTTCAGGCTTTTTCTTCCCACAGAGGGAAAGGGTTAAAGAAAGTTACTCTTGAAAAAAAGATAGTATGCCTGACTGACAGCATAAAAGAAGGTTCCTGCAAGTAATGATAACTCTACCCTGATCATCGGGCTCATTTTCAGAAGCACTACGGCTATAATAGCTACAAACAGAGAACCTATTATAGAGAATAGTGAAACTCTGTATTTTCCTCCGGCAACGAGTATCCTGTTAATCAATCTAGCGAACATATAGAATCCAACCATTAATGAGATAAGGAGACAATCAAGTCTCTGTACTATATATGAGTTTCCCATAACTAATTGTACAATTCCTGGTCCCCAGAGAAAAAATATGAGGCTTACAGAGGTTATTACAGAAAGGACTATAATAGTACTTTTCTTTATATACCTCTCGATTTGCTCTTTGTTATTTTCACCAAAGGCTCTTGAAATGTTGGGGAATAAACTTATGGATAGAGCTATAAGGGCACTTCTCATAAAATTCAAAGGCATAAAAACGGCGGTATAAAGTCCGTTGTAATAATTTGCATGTGCTCCACCAATTAGTTTTATCATCATTGGACCCAGCCTTAAAAGAAATAGGCTGAAAAAATTTAAGAAACTTAACTCTATAATAAAGAGTTCGATTCCTTTTACTGGTTTGTGATTACCTTTGAGTGAAAACCAGTTCCTTTTACCGATTAAGATCATCAGGATAACCGTTGGTATAACTGGGCTCAGGGCGATTCCGGCACCGGCAGAAACAACACTTTTTTCTAAAAGTAAACCCACGACAATTCCAATAAAGATAAAAAATCGCTGGATTATAAGAAAGAGGGAAACTATATGGAATTCTCTGTGGCCTTCTACTATAGATAGAAAGAAACGGAATCCTGAAAATAAAAGCACTCCCAGTATGAATTCAAATAGTAAAATCAGGTTAGCGTCAAAAAAATTGAATGCTATTTTAGAAGAAAATAATATAGTGATCAAAAGGAAAATCCCTGCAAAGATTGAAAATACAAGAGTTGCTTTACTGTAAACAGTTCTCAAATCTCCGCTATCTTTAGAAGTTCTGTAATATGGAATATTCTTCATAAGAGTGTCCCTCACCCCAGAAGATAGAACAATCTTGAATGTCATAATAAGAGAATACAGTAGACTTAGTAGTCCAAATTTGGATGGACCAAGGAAACGTGCTGCAATTACTTGGAAGAGAAAGACAAAGAATGCAGCTCCATATTGCCCTAAAATATTGAATATAGTACCTTTCCTAACACCCTGTGGCATATTGGAAGTATATATGTATACCAAAGACTGTCAACCTTGGGACAAAGCCTAAACTTTAGTAAATCAGATTGAGTATCCAGCCTACGAAGAATGCAGATACAATCATTATAACTGCAGATTTTATCATATCCCAGAATCCGAGTTCTCTTACAAGGACTACAAATGTTGCAACACAGGGGAAATACATTGTAAGGACCACTGAGGCAGTGATTAATTGTCCAATTGAAAGACCAAGAGGCGCGAGCATTCCAATGGCTACATCTTTTCTTAAAAATCCAATTAGAAGTGCCGCGATTGCAGCAGACGGAAGACCTAGAATCCTTGATATAATCGGTCCAAAGATCCTTGAGAGGAAATCAATTATTCCAAGAGCGTATAAGAGGTTGACTATAAAAACACCTAAAAGGACAAAAGGCAACGCTTCTTTTAAAAACCACTGAATCCGCATCCATACCTTTTTAAATAACGATATGAGATAAGGGAACCGATAAGGGGGAATTTCCGTGAATATCTCGGGACTCTCCCCCCTTACGAATATTGACATTATTTTACCAAGGATTAACCATACAACAAATAGAGTTCCAAAGACAGGAGCCAGACCTTTAAATCCAAATTTACCGAGAAGTCCGAAGACCATTGCAATCTGTGCCATACAGGGCACAGCGATTGCCATAATTGTTGCTGAGATAAAACGCTCTTTCCTTGTTTCCATAATTCGGGTGGCAAGGGCTCCAGGAACATTACAACCAAGGCCAAGCATCATTGGTATAATACCCATTCCGTGTATACCAACCTGATGCATCAATCTGTCGAGAAGTATTGCAAGTCTCGGTAGATAGCCAGAATCCTCAAGAAATGAAAGAATAAGGTAGAAGCTGAATATATATGGGAGAACTGCTGCTATGGGTATATATATGCCAGTACTCAGAATCCCAAAGGATTGGAAGAAATCAATTTCTCCATTGATCAATTTTCCAATAAAGATATCATGCCAGAATCCTGAATGATTGAGTAATGTGGAAATTTTCATAAGGAGTGGAGCCCAAAACTTCATAAATAGGGGGTTAAAAACCCACCCTATGAGTCCTTCACCTATAAAACGTATGATATTGAAGGAGATAAATAAAACTATGATTGCAATGGGGAATCCTGCTACGGGATGAGTTGAAGCCTCCTCTAATCCCTGCAGAAATGTATGGTGGTGATGCTTTACAGTTTGTATCTCTTCTATTATGTTTCCAATTGTATTCCAT
>CAYZBF010000006.1:0-493 GCA_964476585.1 uncultured bacterium
AAGAACTCCTGTCAGGAATTCCGAGAATAGAATAGCAGGGACGACCTGAAGCGGCTCAAACCCCAGTAGAAGAAGCAGGGGCGTAAGTGTAGTACCATAACCCATACCAAGGGTTGAATCTATATATTCACAAGCAAATGCGAGCAAAGCGTAAAGAAAAAAAACCATATAAAAGTCTCCTTATAAGGAATTGCTCATTTTGACAACTAATACTCTAATCATACTACAATTATAGTAAGATGTATATTTTTGTCAAGGGGTAAAATTTTGTTAAAGGGATCAAGGGTTTTAAAGGTTTTATAGATATTCTTTTACCGCTCTAAAAAATATTTCCACTAGTAGTGCTCTTTAAACAACAGCACCTTGAACCCTTAAGCTATAAACAGAAACATGATTATTGATTTAATATATTAAGTCTTTAAGAGAATTGCAATATTTCAGGAGTATTGAAATTAGAGGTACCCGAGGTTCTTCAACCGCTCTTTAATCAGTC
>CAYZBF010000006.1:538-70072 GCA_964476585.1 uncultured bacterium
TGCAAGGTCACGCAGGATATATACAACAAATTCATTAACGCTACTAAAACCGGTCTCCTCAATTATCCGTTGCAATTTATTATAGAGTGGCCTTGGTATTTTAAGGGTAACCTTATCCTTGCCCATCAAATATACTTTAATTGGAATTTTTGTATAGTCAACTGTAAAAGTTAGAAGCATAAAAGTCACCACGCTACAAGCCTTGCACTACTTTTATACTCTCATCAGGACGCAAACAGTAATATTGATCAGGAGTCACAAGGCATTAGTTAGAAATCTGACCTACCTTACCCCCAATTTTAGACACTGATTCTCATCGATTGAAACAGATATTTTAAGAATTTTATTTTTTATCATTAATTATCTGTGTAATTTGTGTCTTAGAAATAAAGATAATTGGTTAAATAGCTGAATGGAGAGCTAATGATAAGGGGTGACCATTGGTCACCCCTTATTTATCTTTACATATATAATGACAATTATCTTATGAAAACAAACTTTCCCTTTGCCGTATTATCGTTAGTTTTGAAAATATAGAAGTAAACACCGTTAGTAAGATATTTATTACAATCCCAAACAATATTATAAGAGCCAGGAGACTTAGTGTCTTTTTCAAGAACAGCCACTTTCCTGCCTAATTGGTCAACTATAAAGAGCTCAACCTTACTAATCTGAGGGATCGTATATTGGAGCATAAACCTTCCTGTAATGAGCTTGCTAACTTCCGAAACACTGAAATCGAGATGCTCTTCTTCTATGCCCGCTGGTTTTATTCCATAGTTCCGTCCAAACTCGGAAGTGTTATTTACGGTATCACTAACAATACCTGATATTGTATCGTTAGATAAAAGACCAAACAAGACTACTGTTTGAATTGTATCTATTATTGAAAACCTTCCGTAGATACTGTCTCCTTCACCATATCCTGTTGGATCACTAAGCACCTTATATATTTCAAGGTCGCCTCTTGCAAAAGGAAGACCACTGACCCAAGCAATAACTGAATCATTTCCAGGAAAACCATAGTAATACGCACTATCTATAACGGGAAAATTTAATAAGGTATTTGCACCAGTATCAGGATCTCCTGGAACAAAGTCATTTGGAGTGACACCATCATCCTCCAGGTCAATTGCAAGTCCTCCATTGTAGCCAAACCTGTTCCTGGATATGAGGTTATTATGAGAGGAACTATCAATAACAGCGACTCCAGCAAGCGCATTATAAACTATTGTATTATAGACAGTGCCACCTACAGGTGTCCAGACTGTTGCCGTATCAAGCATTACACCGTGCATTTGATTCCCACGGGGGCTTCCTGTAGGTGTTCTCCCTATGACATTCCCAGCGATTTGATTGCTACTCTTAATAGAATATATACCGTTTCCATAATTACCAGCAATGTAGTTTCCCTCCTGCAAGTCACTGGCTCCATCTGAATTTGAGCCTATAACATTGCCAGAGCTTGAATTGAGATAAACACCATCACCTCGATTGGGAATAGTATCATTTCCAAGAAGATTCAGTCCTATCCAGTTGCCCGAGACTATATTTTCAAAAGCAACTTCCAATATAACACCATAACCAAGCCACGGCATACCATTACCAGAGATAAGATTCCATTTTCCTGGAACCGGTGTACCTATCATAAAGAAACCACTGTTAAATCCAATGAGGTTACTCATCGAAGAAGTATCAAGTTTCACACCTGCAGTCTTATTGGGAATAGCGAATGTTCCAGATGTATCAATTCCTATGAAATTGCTGTCCACAAGGTTCTCAAAGGTCTCCCTCATGTATATGCCATATCCTGTTTCCTCACCATTCCCCGATATCATATTCCATTCTCCTATATCCGAAGCATTACAATCTGAACCTACGTAGTTATCCATTGGAGGTATATATTCCAGGTCGGGTCTTAGGGATACACCTGCAAAGAAGTTGGGTATTGCATACTTTCCATACTTATCTGTTCCAATAAAGTTCTGGGCAACCTTATTCCACATAGAACCATCATATATTCCAACCCCACTATTTTGAGGTTCGTCACCATTCCCCGATATGATATTTCTGTCAAGTCTCCACCCATCTATCATATACCCATCTGTTCCAATAATATTGTAATCGGAAAGGTAGGTAATACAAACACCATCTTCAAGATTGGGAAGAGTATCTAATCCCGTTCTATCCACGCCTATATGATTACTACCAACCTCGTTAGAATCGCAGTGGAACATCATCTTTATTCCGTTTAACTCATTCCCCGAAATTACATTTTCAACATTGTCAGCACCCGGGAAATACTGCTTCCCTACATAGTTCTTCTTCACCGGATTCGCTAGAGTGTCGCCGTCTGTCAACATAAATATGCCCTCCCCGTTAGGACGGGCTGCGGTTCCTTCAATCTCAGTTCCAATGTAACAGGTCCATATTCTATTAAGTTGCACCGCTTCATCGGCACCGAGACTATGAATATAGATACCATATTGTGGGTAACCGCCTATTACAATCCCTTCAATTGTATTATTTGAGGATAGAACCTCAAAACACCAAGTCTGGCCCCCACCAGGGAGAACTATAATATCGGGTGTCCCATTCTTATTTACATCCCCCATGATATATACACCCGATTGGTCAATTAAAGGCGGTAAATTCCCAGCCCCCCCAAGGAAAATAGTCCAGTATGATTCGCTATTCCAGATTCTCGACTGTTGGGTTGTCCAGAGGTCTCCAACTCCGGGAGTAGTGTTAAATACGATAGTATCGAGTCCAGGCGTACCATTTGCTGATATTATGGCCCATGAAAGAGTATTTGCAACCGTACCTAAACAATCGTCACTTTGCTGGTTAACAGGAAATGTTGCCCCAAAAAGAAGAGCAGGAAGAAGTAAAATGATAATAACTATCCTCTTCATATAAACCTCCTTATTAAAATTTTTACAAATTCGACATCCAAATAAAAGAATTGAATTCACAGCTCTATTTATTACTCAAAATTATCTAATTAGTAATAGAAATTATAAAACAGTCTTTAGAATTTGTCAAGTATTTTTCATAATTTTTTGTTAATTTACCGGATGAAAAATATATTTGAAGTTTAAACACCTTGAAAAATTTTATTTATTACTTTATAATAAAGAATTATGAGTGAACGAGCTAATCGGAAGACGAGGGAAATAAAGAGGAAATTAGGAGGTGTCTATGTTACTCATAGTTCTATTTTTCAGTATTCCATCTAATGGAACTTTCTCAATAGTTGCTATGGATCCAGAGACTTCTGAATGGGGTATAGCCGTTGCATCAAGAGTTCTTGACGTCGGCTATATTGTTCCCTGGCTTAAAGCAGAAGTGGGAGCTGTGGCAACACAAGCTCTTACCAATCCCTATTTTGGTCCATGGGCTTTGGAAGAATTATCCGAGGGTAAAAATGCAGATGAAGTCCTCGAGATAATCCTTAAAAGGGATACACTTCCCGAGGATAGACAGGTTGGGTTAGTTGACAGGAATGGAAAATCTGCTACTCATACGGGGGAAAGCACACTTGAATGGGCAGGTCATAAAACTGCTCTATATGTGTCAATCCAGGGAAATATTCTTACCGGGCATGGGGTTGTAGACTCTATGTTTGCAACTTTCCAAAGGACAAAAGGACCCCTTGCTGAAAGGCTGCTTTCTGCATTAGAAGCAGGTGAAGCATCAGGCGGAGACAGAAGAGGTAAGCAATCTGCTACTCTCTATGTGGTAAGAAAAAGAGGAGGTTATTTAGGCGTGGATGACAGGATAGTTGAGTTAAAAGTTGTTGATAACGTGGAACCTGTAAAAGAGTTAAGGCGTCAGTACGAACTGTGGCAGTTTGCTTTTCTTGCCCCTGCATATCTTAGACTTTCAAAGGAAGAACCAGATAAAGAGGACGTTTTTATAAAAAGGTCTTATTCACTTCTCTTAAAAGCCCTTGAAAGTAACTTGAGAAATCCAAATGTATATAACTCTCTTGCCTGGCAGTTTGCCTTAATGAAGAAATATCCAGAAGAAACTTTAAAAGCGGCAAGAAAAGCTCATGAACTTGCGCCAGAAGATGCTAATATTATGGACACATATGCGGAAAGTTATTATGCAGCAGGCAAATATGAAAAGGCGGTTCACTGGGAAAAAGAAGCCTTGGAAATAGAGCCTAATAGTGATTTCTTTCAAAAGCAACTCAAGAAATTCCAGGAGGCTCTAAAAGAATAAAAGCTAATCTAGTATTTATAAACTTGAACATAAATTTAGTGGAGAGTTGCTCATATGGATTTTTTTAATAATATCTATAAAAAGGAGGTATAACGAATAAATTCTGGTTATCTTTTATCATCTTGCTTACTCTCTCTTTAGGTTGTGCGCAATGGGGGATCACACCAAGATATAAACCTGTGGGATCTCTATCCGGAATGGATGCAAGGGAGATTTATATTGAGAAAATTCAATCTCTAAAGGTCTTCCCAGAGTCTGATGTAACTATTCTTGGTTTTTCAATTGATCCTCAAAGTTTCCTTAAGAAAGATATAGGGAAATACCTATCTGACGCAATAAAAGAAGAGGGCGAAAAAATCGGTATATATACTAATGTAATGAGTGGCACAACGGCTGATTTTGTAATTTCTGGAGAGGCAAAAGAATTTTCCTATAGAATGAGTGTTGAAGAAATTCCCATGAGAGGTGAAGGATATGCTTATTACTATAAAGCTGATTTCAATTTACATGTTAACTGCATAGTTAAACAAAAAGGCGGGGGTATCATGGAAAAGAATTATACATCAATTAACGAACATGCAACTGTTTACCATACTCTCACGAATTGGGAAAAACCTTTTACGGAAGATTTGAATCTCGTCATCTCTGAAATTGTTGAGGAAATCTTCACGGATATTGAAAAAGATTTGTTAAAGACGTAAAAGTTCAATAACAAACGTTCCTCTCTACGTAAGTAAATCAACAATATGTTCACTTATGGACTCTGTGTTCCAATGTAAATATACTTGACGCCCATATATATACAGAGGTCATGGATGTATGTGAAGTAGAAAATATAAAAAACAAGTTAAAAAGAATACTCCTGGATAAGTATAATGTAAAATATGCCACACTTGAATTTGAATGGGTAAAGTGTAGCGTTGAGGGTAATATAAAACACCTTGAACATTAAAAAGCATGGCTTAAACTAATATCCATGCTTTTTATATGCAATCTACTAAGTTTGGTTATCTAAATCCTTGAAAACAGTCTTTCACCATCAGGTATCAAGAAGAAGTACCAGACCAAAGAAAGAATCGCTATTGCAAGAGAAAATACGATTGACCAGATAATAAAACTTCCGGAACTTAAAAACTCTGAAGCGGAATTCAAACCAAAAGCGAGGATATTACGTGTACCCTCTATAAATCCTCCAAATTCAGATATATTAATACTCTGAAGCACTCTACTCTTAAATGCTGTTATATAATTATAGCTTTGTGAAGAAACACCTGATAAGGTCTTAAGCCATTCTCTATTGAATACTGTTATATAAATATATACACCAGAAAGTGCAACGGGGAGCACAATATATGGCCAGAGGATAGGCCTCGTTTTTGCTTCTCTCCTTGCCATTAAGTCCACCTTCCATCTATGTACCAACCCCGTGGGTGCTTCTTCTATTGCAATCTCATCTAATATCTTATCTAAATCCATCTATACTCCTTCCGGTAGTTCTCCTACCAGAGCCTTTAATTTTTCCCTACCTCTATGAATATAAGTCTTCACCGTGCCCATTTTCATTCCCATAGTGTAAGCAATCTCCTCATAAGAGAGGTCATTAAAATGATATAAAGTGAGTGCTGTCCTATATTTTTCTGGCAATTCCATTAATTTGCTTCTAACAAGATCAGATATCTCCCTCTTTTCTAAACATTGAATATGTTTATCTTCATAGGAATGGCTAACAGATTCAAGGGCTGTTGTTTTCTTCCCTTTCCTGAGGAAAGAAATTCCATGGTTATAAGCAATCCTGTATACCCAACTTGAGAGTTTTGCATCACCTCTAAATGTATTTATCTTATCATAAACCTTCATCATTACATCCATTGCTATATCCTCTGCATCTGCCATATTACCAACAACCCGGTAAATAATGGTATATATTCTGTTGATATATAAGTTATAAAATTTTTCAAATTCATATTCACTCCCTTCCTTTAATTTTCTAATGTCGATTTCCATCTTGTTTTTCATAATGTTTGACGCAAGATACTGCTACTTTGTTTCAAAATAGATTAAATCCACCGAAATGTCAAGATGATAGATTGAAGTCCGATGTCCTAAGTCCAATGTCTATAGGGATTAGATCTTGGGTGTTAGGTCTTAGGTTCAGAGTACTAAGTACTGTGTTCTAAGTTCCGAGTCTGTATTAAGGATTAGAAGAAAATCATGTAGAAAAGCAGGGATTAAGGATTAATTAAGTTAATACTTGAAACCTTGAATCCTCTAAAATGGTTGGTGTGTTGGTCAGTTGGAGTGTTACTACAATATCTTATGTAAGGGGGGGGTCTGTTTCTGTCTTCCGTCTTCGGTCATCCGTCATTAATTGAAACAATTTTCCATATAATTGCGTCAAACAGAATAAAAGGAGGAGTGATGATGAAAATAATAAATAAAAGATTCGGTAAGTTTAGAGAAGAATATCTACCTTCGATAGATTTAGGTTATTATGAAATATATAATCCTGAAACTGTTTATAACTTAACGTAAAACAAAACAAGGAGGAATTATGGGACCTGAAATGATAGCAGTACTTATACCAATCGTTGCTTTACTTATCCCCATCTTTGCTCTCTACTTTCGATTCAAAAGAGAACAGGTAAGAAGAAAGGAGAGAATGCTGGCGATAGAAAAGGGAGTGGAACTACCACCTGAACCAGTTGCATCAACTAAACAACCACTTAAACCCATGGATTATCTCCGGAGGGGTCTTATTTCAATTGCAGTAGGAATAGGTCTTTGGGTTAGTACTATCTTTATGCATGGTATTGAGGAAGGAGGATGGATCGGAATGGCTGGTCTTATCGTTTTCCTCGTCGGTGTTGCTCTACTAATCTACTACGCCGTCCAGAAGAGAGCAGAATAATAACAGTCAGACGAGATATTCCTTTATTAGAAAGGGTGGATCTTAGATCCATCCTTTCTTTTTTATGATGTAGGATGACCGACGACAGATAACAAAAGTTAGTTGAATAGTTGAGTTGTTGATTAGTTAAGTAGTTTACCCCACTTTTGACCACCTCGCTTTTCGACTAATAAACTATTGAACTAATATCTTTTTTTATCTGCGTTTATCTGCGTCCAAATTCAAAAGGAAAATTCAACATTTAAACCCCAAATAAAATCCCCATAGGGAATATCATTCATCCCCCAGAAGAGTTCCGTCTCGAGAATCCTCAAGGTAAGTTCAAGATCCAGTTCGCTTGCATGAAAAGAACCTCCAATCCCCGGGGCTATCTTATTATCATAAAACGGATAGGATAACTTTCCCCCTATCCCTCCTCGGGGTAGTGAATCACCCTTTGAATAGGTGATAAACGCACGAAGAAAATCTGCTTTTAAAGAGAGATAACTTTCCTTTCCTAACTCAACATCGAAAAACTCTGTCTTACAACCAATCACTGGATTCTCTGAAATAACAGCGTATATAGAACGTTCAAGAGAAAGAACATAAATAGGTGCAATAAACCAATCAGTAATCTTCCATTCTTCTTTATCAAAAAAACCCTCACTAACAATGTCAGCCATAATTAGAAATACAGGGTCAATCACTCGGAAAAGATAAGAAATAAATTGCTCATCATGGGTAGAACCAAGCCTGAGATCTCCAATCTTCAGATATCCTAACCACCTATCCCTTGTAGTTCCAACAAAGAAATAATTGGAATTTAGCGAAATACTCCATATATCACTGTAAGCTGAAAGGATAACTGTCCCTTCCAATTCTTTAAATTTTAATGGCATAGTTAGCTTTCCGTATCCCTTCAAAGCGCCCCTATAAGAATGTAGTCCAGAAATTCCTCCGCTTATCTCTCCCCAATCTAAACTCCTCTGGAAATAAAGGTTAAGAAATCTATAATCACCATTCACCATTCTTATAAAGGAATAGGGCGTGTCTGAAGCAGCTGCTTTTGCAGATAGAAGGAATAGGTCTTTCTCCCCGAGGATAGAACGAGTATAGTATTCATGCGATCTAAACTGTCCAATCACAGAATCCCTGTAAGCATATAGTCCGACACAAGGTTCTTCTGTACTCCAGCTAAATCGAATCAAATCTCTTTCAGGCAATGGAGCAATTAGAAAGGGAAGCTGGATATATATTAATTGATATCCGATAAAACCTATTGCTGGCATTGGACCTCCACAGAAATCCTCTTTTCAAATTTACCTCTTGAGGAGTAGGTAGGTTCAAATACAAGTTCTATTTTGTACTTCCCTTCACCCACTGGTTGTCCACTTTCATTGAGAGTATCCCAGAGCAGATAGTTATGTCCCAAATCTTTAATCCATCCCAAATCAAAGGTTCTTATCTTCCGCCCTGAAGAATCATATATATTAACTGTGACTATAGCAACTTGAGTAAGATAGTAAGACACTGTAACTCCTTCCTCTGGCTTGAATATTTCAGGTTCGACTCCCCTTATCCAGGCATCCACACCCATCCAGAAATACTGAATACTCCTTGAGTCAACTACAAAGAGTTGACCATATCTCCTCCAAATCGTTATCCCTTTGGGAGACAGGAACTCCTTATCCCCAGTTCCTTCTCTTCCATATCTCGCTATATAGTCAAGGTTCCTATCAAAAAGATGAAGACAATTGTTATAACTATCGGTAACCCAGATAAGACCATAATAATCAATTGCAATGGATTCAAATTGTACTTGAGAATAGTCAATATCATCTTTATCCACGACTGAAAGAATCTTACCATTAGGGGATAACTTCGTAATTCTGGATTTATAGGAATCTATAACCACGACAAAGGATTCGCGATATCTAAGCCATCGATCACGAGAACTCACTGCAGCTATACCTGTAGGATGGTCAAATCCTTTTACCTCTTTTAAGAACCTCCCCTGGTGGTCAAAGATTTGCACTCGGTTATTACCATAATCAGTTACATAAACCTTATCAGAGGTCACTGAAATCTGCCTCGGATCATCAAAGTATCCTTTGAGAATTCCAAAGCCTCCAAAATCTTCAAGATAATGTAAATTCCTCCCATCAAATGAGTATTTAACCACTCTATTCCTCATCCTGTTAACAACCCATAGTGTCCCTTCCGGGGTTATTTCACAATCTGATGGCATCCAGAGTGAACTATCCCCTATTATAGGCGATTTATATATTCCGATATTGGTAAGTCCAATATTATACAGGATTGAATTACTAAGAAGATCACATAAGAATAAAGTAAGTTCGTCATCGTCGTTGCTGGTATTAGGGTCATCAAGAAATTTGATCTTTGCTGCAGAAAAGCCTCCGACCCCCCTGAACTCTATAGACTTCCCTGTGGCAAGTTTTAAATATGAGAGTGTCCCTTTGTGATATCCTAAGGTATGTGAAAATGGTGGGTATACCAGTGTGGTGGGATCATACAGACTTAGAAGAAGAATTATCATGGCGATATTCTAAAAACCAATGAATAACGACAAGTATTATACCAATTGTAACAAATGAGTCAGCTAGATTAAAAGTAGGCCAGTGAAATCTTTCAACTCCTACTTCTATAAAATCCACGACCTCCATATATAGTATCCTGTCTACAAGATTACCCAAAGCTCCACCGATTATAAAAGAAATTGCTGTCAAAAATAGAGGATTTTTTGCAACAACGAACAGATATACAACGAAGAGGAAAGCCACAATAGTGAGTAAAGTAGAGATAGCAGGTCCTCCAAAATGTAATCCAAAAACCGAATTGGGATTTCTGATATATGTGAAATGGATCACCTCTCCTATTATTCTTCTGGATTCCCCCAGATACATTGAGCTCGATATTAATGCCTTCGTCCATTGATCAAGGATTAGTATTACAAAAGATATCAAAAGAAAAGGGAATTTCTTTCTATTGCTTAGAGCTCTTCTTCTCCCCAACTCTTCTTCTCTCTACTTTCAGCACATGATTTGCAAAATCTCGCATATGGAACTGCTTTCAATCTTTCCCTATTTATATTATTCCCACAATCCTCACAGATACCATAGGTTTTTTCAACGATCTTCCGAAGAGCAGCGTCGATATCCTTGAGTTCTTTAGTATATTGATTCATAAGATATGAATCTCTATCTAATCTATTCTCGACATCTGCTATATCTGCAATATGCGTAGGGAAAGGAGTGATCTCCTCACCGCTCTCAAGAGGATTTTCACCAACCTTTGACTCTAAGCCATAAATTTCTTCAAGTACATCTCTCCGTATTTTTCCCAGTTTACGCTCAAAATATTCGTAATTCATTTTTTTAGCCGCTCTCGGCACCTCTTACAACTTCAACACACCTATTACACAATTCCTTAAACTCCTCATCCTCTCCAACGGTTGCGGAATGAACCCAGCATCTCTTGCACTTCGCACCTGCTGCTTTTTTTACGCCGTAGGAACCATATTCACCATCATAAGTGTATTGTGCATCAATAACATCAACTAGAAGAACCTCAGACGTGATAAAGAACTCAGGCAAATATTCTTTGAACTCCTGGAGTTCCAGAAGGTCACTCTTAATCTGAACCGCAGCTTCGAGAGAGTTTCCAATGAAATTATTCTCCTGGGCTGGTTCGAGCGCTTTATGGAATTCATCTCTGACTTTAATTAATTTATCAATTTTCGCTTTGAATTCTATATCTTCCTTACTTAGCTTTCGATATTCGGGAAAATCAGAAAGGAATACAGAATCATCTGGAAAGAGTGTTTGCCATACTTCCTCACACGTAAAGGAAAGTATAGGTGAAAATATAATTGCAAGATTTTTGACTATTTGATAGAGCACAGTTTGAGCACTCCTTCTCTTGAGTGAATCCTTCCCTTCTACGTATAATCGATCCTTCAAGATATCAAAATAGAAAGCTGATAAAGTAGAGACTATGAAATTATATACTTCCCTATATACTCTATGATAAGAAATCGACTCATATTCTTTATCCACAACACAAAGTAGATTATTAAATTCTATCAAAATATATCGATCAATTGGTAACAATTTATCTTCTGGAACTACATCAAGGGAGGAGAAGCCATGAAGATTACCAAGCATAAACCTGCAACTATTTCTGATCTTCCTGTAGGCATCGACCAACCGCCGGATTACCTCTCTCCCATATTTTATATCCTGCGTCCAGTCCAGTGAAGCAATAAAGAGCCGCAGGACATCTGCTCCAAATTCCTCGACTATCTCACTAGGAGGTGTAAAATTGCCCAGAGATTTATGCATGGATTTCCCCTCCTCATCCAATACCCAGCCATGGGTAACAACTGTGTTGAAGGGGGGAACATCCATTGCAGCCAGGGACAACATTAAAGAAGAATTATACCAGCCCCTATGCTGATCTGGTCCCTCAACATACATATCCGATGGCCATTCTTCTCTATCCAGCGCGATAAAACTCGACCCAGAATCAAACCAGACATCAAGGGTGTCCATACCCTTCTCAAATTCAGAACTACCACATTTCGCGCATTTGAAGCCAGGAGGCAGGAGCTCGGAAGGTTCCCTATCAAACCAAGCATCAGCTGACTCCTTCTTAAATATTTCAGCAACATGCTCTATTACTTCAGGTTCCAATAGCGGTTCTCCGCATTTAGAACAGAAGAACGCCGGTATATTGACACCCCAGATACGCTGACGGGAGATACACCAATCAGGACGATCCTTTACTGCAGCAAACATCCTGTGTTCAGTCTGAGTAGGATGCCATTTAGTCCTACCTACAACCTCAAGTGCCCTTTCTCTCAAGCGATTATGATCTACGGAAAGAAACCACTGCTCGGTTGCCCTGAATATTAAAGGAGTTTTACAACGCCAGCAAATTGGATAATTATGTGTAACCGTTTCAAGGTGTACAAGACTTCCCCTATCCTCCAGAATTTCAATAACTTTACCTGACGCCTCTTTGGTAGTCATCCCCTCAAAACCCGGCGCTTCATTGGTAAATCTTCCACTCTCATCAACAGGAGAAAGAATATCTAGTCCCGAACTTTTGCCAAGGACATAGTCCTCTCTTCCATGTCCTGGTGCTATATGGACAATGCCTGTTCCCTCGTCCATAGTCACAAATTTTGCAAGCAGAATGAAAGAATCTCTATCAAGGAATGGATGTTTAAATCTCTTACCTTCTAAATCCTTACCTTTAAATTCACTCACTATCTTATAATTCTTCCAGCCGACCTTCCCTACGTTTTTCTCTATGAGGTTCAAAGCAAGAAGGAAACGCTGGCCATCCACCTCAATTATTACATACGTATGGTCAGGATGGACTGCAAGAGCAAGATTGGATATGATAGTCCAGGGAGTAGTAGTCCATATCAGAGCTTTAAATTCATCACCTTCCATTGTAAATGTCAATGCGTGTGAGTCCAACATTTCGTATTCGATTTCTGATATAGCAAGGGCAGTCCTGCAGGTAGGACACCAGTGGACAGGCATATAACCACGATAAACAAAACCCTTCTTCACTACACAAGAGAGCAGATTTAACTCCTCGCCCTCATAATCTTTATTCATTGTAATAAAGGGATTATCCCATTCCCCAAAAACTCCTAATCGTTTAAACTCCTCCTTCTGGACGGAAACCCAATTGGCGGCAAACTCTCTACATCTTTTCCTTATCGCAAAACGGTCACTCTGATCCTCAAATTCCTTGATCACAATATTCTCTATTGGCATACCGTGAGCGTCCCATCCAGGCTTGAAAGGCGTATAGTAGCCTTTTAACATCTTATACTTAATTGTTATATCCTTAATAATTTTATTCATTGCCTGACCGAGATGAATATTATTATTAGCGTAGGGTGGCCCATCATGAAGAATAAATCTTTTACTCCCTTCCCTTTTCTTTATGGCTTTCTTATAGATTTTATTCTTATCCCAGAATTCAATAAATTTGGGCTCACGCAGAGGGAGGTTTGCCTTCATAGGATAATCAGTATGTGGGAGATTTAATGTTTTCTTAAGATTCAATGCTACTTCTTTAGCAAATCAAGATGTGCCTTGATACTTATATTTTCAGGATCCAGTTCCTGTACCTTTTTCCATATCTCCTCTGCCATTTCTTTATCATCCTCTTTGTAATAACAAAGCCCTAATTTTATCGCTGCAGGGATGTAATCCACACTTCTCCTTAGAACCTCTTTCAATTCTTCCTTCGCTCCTTCAAGGTCACCCTTTTCCATCAAGATCTTACCTAAAAAGGTTCGAATATCATGGAAATTTGGAGCAAATCTGAGGGCTTTTCTTAATTCATCAGCCGCCGCATCAAATCGGCCTATACTGGCATACAGAGTAGCAGTATCCCTATGCGAATTGGAAATAAGGGCTCTGACTGAGAACTCAATCTTTTCAAATTCAGATTCTCTCTCCATTTCAAGAGACTCCGCCTTTTCAAACTCTTTATTTGCTTCTTCAATCTCTCCAATTTGATTTAAAGTAAGCGCATAATTTATATGAGCTTCAATATATTGTGGATTTGACTTAATCGCTTTCTGAAAATACTCTACAGCTTCCTGAGATCTTCCTGCAAGACTTAATGTAACGCCCAGCAAATTATTGATATCGGGATAATCTGGATGTTCTTCGAGGGCTTTCTTTAAATTATATTGAGCACTCTGATATTCCCCCTCTTCAATGTTTTTCTTACCCTCCCTTAAATAATCCTTTTCATCACTCATAAGCTCTCCTATCTTTGTTTTTTATATATACAAAAACCTCATCCTGTCAACCCTGTCAGCCGCTTTTAACATTGAGTTCACCCATACAATTTTACAGAAATAATCAAAAAGAATTTGTATTTTTGCCAGTGTATTTTATTAAAAATTTGAATAGCCATGGAAAATATTTTTTTAAACATTTATATTTTATATTTATAATCTTTAGATTAAAGTCAACCCCTTCCTTAAATTTTATTCCATAATTTCAAAGTTTAAACCTTCTAAACCATCCGCTTTTATTCGCTACAGAGACTCAGAGAACACAGAGATAGTCGCTTCGCTCCATTGCAAAATGAAAAATGATCTATCGACTTACGAGGCTGATAACTATTGCCTCTCCACTAAACTATGGGGGGTAACAATGTGTTTTGTTATCTTCAGCTACAACCCCAAACTTCCTCTTGACATCCCTATTTTTATTAATATATTACAACATAATGGGCCTATAGCTCAGTTGGTTAGAGCGTTCGCCTGATAAGCGAGAGGTCAGTGGTTCGAATCCACTTAGGCCCATTTTTTATTGGGGGCGTAGCTCAGCTGGAAGAGCACCTGCCTTGCACGCAGGAGGCCAGCGGTTCGAGTCCGCTCGCCTCCATATTATTTCAAAGGAAATGAGCATTTTATGAATCCCATATTAAAGATTGTAGTCCTCTCCTTACTGCCCATCTCGGAACTCCGGGGTAGTATTCCCGTAGGTCTTGCATCTGGACTAAACATTTTTATTGTTTACTCTCTGGCAGTTTTCTGTAACCTGCTGGTCTTTCCCATATTTTATCTGTTCTTATCATCAATACATCATTTCTTCCTACGATTTAAATTCTATCGGAAATCTTTTGAAGTTCTTATTGAACAGACGAGAAGAAGAGCCCGACCCAAGATTGAGAAATACGGGTATTTAGGTTTAACGCTCTTTGTAGCAATACCACTACCTGTAACTGGAGCCTATACAGGTACTTTAGCTGCCTGGTTCTTCAAAATGAACAGAAGGAATTCTTTCTTTGCAGTTTTATTAGGTGTAATTATTGCAGGTATTATAGTAAGTGTTGTGAGTATCTTAGGGATTCATATCTTTGATATATTTATTAAGGATAGTATTTGACTTTAGGACTAGAGACGGAGGACGGAAGACCGAACAATAAAAATTTATTTTTCACACAGGTGGCATTGATCTATCAGTTCCCCGACCTCATTATAAACATTTAAGTTCACTGTATCACTTCTCACCTGAACAAAACAGTAGTGGTAGCCAGGATAGAATGACTGGACTGATTTAATCCAGGGGGATTCTACCTGTGCATAGTATGGTGCACCTGCTCCACCCGTAACTATCTGCCATACTGGATGTTTCGGATTCAAAGGTTCCGAAGGAAGATATCCATTTTCTTCATAAAAAACGGTTGAACTGTCCACCAACATCCTGTGGTAATTATGCTCATCACCATAGAACACTGCAACCACTTTCTCACTACTACATATAACCCTCCACAATTCATCCCTCCGCTCTATAACAAAGGGCTTCTTGCCATTATACCACTGGGCATCGCCGAGGTGTGCGCTATTCGGGAAAGAGGGCTCATGGCCATAGAGAAATATATGTTTAATATTCGGATTCCCATCTGCCTCCTTTATAACGCTCTCTATCCAGTCAAGCTGCCCATCCATAACATACCCTTCAAGGTTACCCCCATATTTCAGAGGATTACTGGAATATGCGTAGTTCGTATTGAAGGAAATAAATCTTGAATTTCCGAAGTCAAAATAGTAAACATTTTCTGTGTACGGAGGTGCCGCATCCTTCATGCTCCTCTCTGGTGACGGTCCATTCAATGGGTTAACAAACTCCAGAGAAAATATATCCTCAGCACTATGGGGTGAACACTTATCAAATTCTACATCTCCATAGATATCTAACAGCGCTTCATGATTCCCCATCCCCTCATAAATGGGGATAAACGCTCCCACACCTTCGGAGGCTCTCTTCCAGTTCTTAAGTTGATATCTAAAATCAAATTCATATGACATATATCCATTCACCAGATCTCCTGCAAAAAGGATAAAATCTGATCCTCTATGATAGGCATCTAAAAGTAACTTTGTAAGAATATAATAATTGCAGGATTCGCCATAATATCTCTCTCCTCCTCCGGATGCCCCCCTTGAATCTGAGAGGACAGCAAATTCGAATCTGTTCCCATCTTTGGGTGCAGTTTTGAAATGATATTCACCCCTTACTTCTTCACCTACCACTACCTGATAACTGTATGTTTCTCCCGAACTTAATCTGTCTATCTTTATCTCATGTAATTTACTCTTTATTCCATCACTGTAACTCCTTCCTCCAATGATAACCTCCGCCTTATCCTTTATATCCGTTTCCCAGGATATAATAGCACTACTGGTCCCAATTTGATCTATGAATGGACCCGATATAATACAGGGAACCCTTTTGTAATCTCTATCCACCCTAAATCGCCCATCGTAGATATTGCTCACTTTATAACGAGGATTACTTATTTCTACTCGAAAGTAGATCACTCCACCCATCTCCTTAAAATTGCTTCTATCATACTCTTGATCTTCTAAAAAATCTAACGGAAGGCCGATTCTATGCTCCTTTGACACTCCTCCATTTTTCTCATATGAGAGTCTTCTAAATCGTGGAGTTTTTATTTCCTGAGGTAGGTATAAGCCGTAGTAAATACCAATAGGTGGGACATCTACTGTAGTCTTTACCTCTATAATGGCTTTTTTCCTTTCACTATCAAGTAAAACATTCGGTTCCTCTAAGACGAGCAATCCTCTAAGTTCTGGAGCTACTTTTCCAGGATATTTATATGGTTTTCCGAGGTTACCTCCATAAATTGAAAAAACAGATAGGATAATAAACGCCCACATATATTCCTCCTGTTTGGTTTAATTTATTTTTATATAATTAAAGTTAAAAATCAACCCTTTTCCCCTTGACTAAATATTTTTTTGCATTACATATAAAAATATGGTGGATTATTTCGAAATTCTAGGAGTCGAGAGGAATGCACTCGAAGATGAAATAAGGAATGCTTATTATAAGTTGGCAAAGAGATATCATCCAGATCATTTAGACCATTATGAAATTAAAATATACCTCCCCAGATTTTTAACGATAACAAAGGCATATTTAACCCTTAAAGATGAAAAAAAGAAAAAGGAGTATCTTCGGGCTTTAGCATTAGGCAACTTTATGGAGGATCAGGAGAAGGAGAGAAAAGAATCCCGTGATAAAGTATTTGAGCTGGGACTAGATCTCTTGAAGAAAGACTCCCCTCGTGCAACAAAATATTTCAGAATGGCTTATTCTCTTGATAGAGTTAATCAAACCTACAAAAGTTATTATGGACTTTCTCTAATATTGAGTGGAAGAGAAGAAAAAGGTTTGAACCTCTGTAAGGAAGCACTAGAAAACGAAGAGAATGCAATACATCATTATAATTTTGCATGTGGGTATGTTAAGATAGGGAATTATCGAAAGGCTACCAACCACCTTAAAAAAGCTTTGCGCCTTGATAAAAATCACACTGATGCCAAGAATTTACTTGAGAAACTTAAGGGGAAAGTCGGAATAACAGGTCTCTTCCATAAGTAATAAAACCTAGTTGTCAGATCTTCTATGTTTTATCAGAAAAAAACCATCTCTCGTTACCTTTTTTAGCATAATTATTGGACTTTTCGTTGGTATATATTTCCCAATTAAAATCTTTATCATTTTATTCACCGTGTCACTTATTACCTACATCATCACCCGGAAACACATATTACTACTTTGCATACTTATTTTTTCTGCCTCCATATACCAGTCCTCAAGACCTCTTCTGAAATGGCAAAGATTATTCTTCTCTGGTATTTATATAGAGAATAGAATCGTAGATCCTGTTTACGGAGAATTCCAATTAAATTTGCAAATGCCTCCAGGAAGTGTTGTCTTTGGCAGTGCAAAGTATATTGAATGGGACTCACAGAGGAAACTCACACAGGTAAGAATAAAATGGTCTCATCCTACAATATTGAATAGACTCTTCCATGTTCGTGCCTTGCTTGATGAAAGGATAGAAGAGTCAATTGGTGGAGATATTGCAGAAATGTGCTCTGCCATTCTTCTCGGAAAAAGAGGAGAATTACCTCCTTATCTGTATAAGCGCTTCCAGTATTGCGGAGCAGCACATCTTTTGGCAGTGAGTGGCTTACACACCGGAATAGTTTTTATGGTAATACTGATATTTTTAAGAGTGATACAATTTAAAAGAAAGCAAGCATTATTAATTTCCGGGTTAGTAGTCCTACTCTATGCCCTCCTTACTGGACTCCGCCTCCCAGTTCTACGGGCCAGTATTATGTTGTGGTTTTTTATAATCGGAGAAATAAAGGAAAGAAACATTGATCCTCTAAATACACTTTCCGCTTCCGGAATATTGATTCTTATCCTAATGCCAAGGAGTATATTCTCAATTAGTTTTCAACTTTCCTTTATCGCAGTTTTCTCCATACTAGTTATGTTCAAAATCTTTGCGTCTCAAATAAAACAGTTACCTAACAATTGGATAAAAAAATGGATTATTATTCCGCTATTTGTTACTCTGTCAGCTCAGATAGGTACATTCCCTTTAGTAACATATTATTTCGGATACATCCCTCTGTTTGGACTCGTTGCTAATCTTATATTGATTCCCCTTGTAGGTACCCTGATAGCAGGCACTTTCCTCTTATGGACAATACCCATTCTGCAAGATTCCACAGGAAGCTTTGTTTGGGGAGTGGGATATCTGATGAACAGAATTATGATATTCCTTGAAAGACTCCCTTATTCAGTAATTACAACTCAAGAAAGAGACCCGAGAATTCTCTCTGTCTATTTATTCTTGGTCATAATCCCTTCCGGAATAATGATATTAAGAAGAAAAAGGACGGCGGTTCCTATCACCGTCCCTTGTGAATAATCCCTTAATTAGCTACTTTAAATCGACCTTCGAGTTTCTTCTTTACCTCTGGAAGTGTTGTATATTCCATCTCATCAAGTGGCAGACGATGTGGCTCAAATGGCCCATGAGATCTCATATAATCTGCTACGTAGTTTGCCTTTCTTCTCGCCTCATCGAAAGCAGGGCCATCAAAGTGATCCCTTGGGCCAACGAGTTTTCCTTCTGCTATCTGAAATCCTGCTGCAATTACTCTTGGAGGCCCATCAAACCTTGAAGGAGTTGCCTTCTCAAAGGAAACTGGCATTAGGGGACCTCTATGTGAACCCCGCATCCAGCCCTCAACAAGATGCGGCGTAGTAAATGGCTCCAGGATTTCACCAACGGCAGGCAATCCATGCTGGGCTCGGACAACCAGAGCCGGGTCATCCTTTCCTACATATCTACCAGCCATTATATTTAATTTTTGAGTGGTAGAAGCTGCTATAACCTCACCCTCTTCTTCCTTTCTCACACTCCTTATGCAATAATGTTCTGTAGTTCCAATGAAGCCCAGCATGTCATAGAGTTCCTCCGGGGTCTTAAAGGTAACGATTTTATCCTCATAGACATCCAGAACGTCGAAATAGAACCCGTCATGCATAGGCGGGTCGATAACAAGTCCAATAGTGTTAAATGGGTCTGCAAAAATCTTATACAGAACAAAATTCCAGGCGGCTGGAGAGGTTTTATCCGCCATAAAGATTATAACTGGTTCGCTCTTGCATTCCTCAAACTCAATCTCCACAAAACCCGGACCTAATCCCTTTATATTACCGGTAAAGGTATCAGAAAGAAGATCCTGTCCAACACCATAGAGTTTTAACTCTTTTGCTTTCTTTGTACCCGCTTCAAAGATATCTCATGCTAACTTATGGATTTCCTCATGATCCTCACCTTTCTGATGAGTCATAATCAGCTCGAGATCATCACCGCAGGAGAGAACATTGTAATCAATGATCTTCTTAGTCTCCTTTGCTTTCTCTAATTCACTCCTCGCAAGAACCTTTATCTCTGGATGTGAAGCTGAGTGCCCTACATATCCACCTATATCAGCCTTTATGACACTCAATGTTATTCTCATCACTCTTCCTTTTATTTTTTTAAAATTGAATTGTTTTTTGTTTATAACCAACCCCTTTAATTATTTTTGTGCCTCTCTTCTCTTTGAGTGCCTCATCTACATAATCCACTGATGTAATTATAACTTCCTCTCCCCCAGAATTAAGGAAATCTATTGCTGCCTTAATCTTTGGTCCCATACTTCCTCGGGGAAATTCTCCTTGTCTAAGATATTGTTCTGCCTCGTTAACTGTTATTTTTCTGAGGGGCTTTTGTTTTTCTGTGCCGAAATTTATATATACTTCCGGGACTGGCGTCAAAATCATAAGCAGATCCGCCCCTATATCTTTGCCAAGAATGCTTGAAGCAAGATCCTTATCAATAACTCCCTCAAGTCCTTCATAAGTTCCATCATCCTCTATATATACGGGTATTCCTCCACCCCCAGCAGCTATCACTATCCCCTTATCCTTCAAAAATCTCTTTATCGCATTCTTCTCGACAATCTCAAGCGGAATTGGCGAGGGCACAACCCTTCTGTATCCTCTACCAGCATCTTCCATAACAGCAATACCACATTTCTTTAACTCATTAGCTTTCTCGCTACCTAAGAATGGTCCAATTGGCTTATTTGGATTTTTCCAGGCTGGATCATCTTTGGATACGATAACCTGTGTTGGGATTGTAACAATCTTTTTCTTAATTCCCGACTTTTGAAGTATATTCAGAAGGGATTGCTCTATCATATACCCCATCCACCCTTCGGTAGCAGCTACAATAATCCCGAGTGGAAGATTGGGAACATCTGCATATTTGAGTCCTAATTCATTTCTTATAAGTTCGTTCCCCGCCTGGGGACCATTCCCGTGGGTTATAACAATTTCATATCCACGGTCAAGTAGATATCTGACAGAGGCCAGGCTTACCCTAACTCTCGCAAATTGTTCATGTATATCACCATAAGATCCCTTAGGGAGAATTGCATTCCCCCCAAGGGCTACCACTGCAATCTTTCCCATCTATTCAAAACAACCCTTCTATAGCCTCTCTTATGGTATTATCTTCTCCTACATCAAGTCTGTAAGTAACTCTAATGGACGGCTTATTGATCTTTATCACTTTTTCAAGATCGATAGGTGTACCGATTACCACTGCATCTACTTCTGATTTGTTGATGGTCTCTTCCAATTCCTCTATCTGGGCCTTCCCATAACCCATAGCGGGAAGGATAGGACCTGTCGTTGGATACTTTTTGTAAGTTTCCTTTATAGAACCAACCGCATAGGGCCTAGGATCAACTATCTCTTTTGCTCCGAATTTCCTTGCTGCAACAGTGCCGGCCCCATAACTCATCCCCCCATGAGTTAAAGTGGGTCCATCCTCAACAACAAGCACTCTCTTCCCCTTAATAGCTTTTGGGTCTAAAACGCTGATTGGCGATTTAGCTTCGACTACCAAAGCATTAGGGTTGTACTTTTTTATATTATCCTTTACTTTTTCTATATTTTCTGCACTAGCAGTATCAACCTTATTGATGACAAGGATGTCAGCCATAAGGAGATTAACTTCGCCAGGATAATATTTTATCTCATGGCCAGGACGGTGAGGATCAACTACCACTATATATAGATCGGAAACATAGAATGAAAAGTCGTTATTCCCACCATCCCAGACAACTACATCTACTTCTTTCTCTGCCTCACGGAGGATTGCCTCATAATCCACACCGGCAAACACGGTATTCCCCATATCAATATGAGGCTCATATTCCTCCATCTCTTCTATTGTGCAATGAGCTTCCTTCATATCCTCAAGGGTTGTAAATTTCTGCACCTTCTGACGCGCTAAATCACCATAAGGCATGGGATGTCTGATTATAGAAACATTCTTGCCCATTTCCTTTAGAATTTGTGAGACATATCTCGTTGTCTGGCTCTTACCCGAACCCGTCCTAACCGCACATATTGAAATAACTGGCTTTTGTGATTTAACTTGTGTAGATTTAGGTCCAAGCAACATAAAATCAGCGCCGGAAGCTATTACTCTCGATGCACGGTCCATAACGTACTGATGTGAAACATCGCTATATGCAAATACAACTAAATCAACATCCTTTTCTTTTATCAAACAGGATAACTCTTCCTCCTTATAGATTGGAATACCCTCTGGATAATTCTCTCCTGCAAGCTCTACAGGATATTTCCTACTGGCTATATCCGGTATCTGCGTCGCAGTAAATCCTATGACTTCGAAACGGTCATTATTTTTGAAAAAGGTATTAAAATTTTGAAAATCACGACCTGCTGCACCCATTATTATGACTCTTCTTCTATCCAATTAACCCTCCTTTCTCTTCTTTCTAAATACTACCCTGAAAAATTCTATTGTCAAGGAAACCTACTCTCTGGCTATTCATTCAGTGCTTCGGCTATCCCCTTTGCCCTATAATGATATTTCATTATCCACTTCAATAATGGAAACAAAAAACTGTCACGATGAGAGAGAAGATAATCAAATCCTTTATCCTCTACCCACTGTTCGGTCCCGAAAAGATGGGTTATCAAAAAAACATAGTTTTTCTTGAGATGACGCATGGCAACGCGCTTTCCATACATCTCTGAAAACATAACTGCATTTTTACCAAACATATAAGCTTTACTAAAAACAGATTTCAAACGTTCATCCGTTTCATAACCATCTACATGCCAGCCAACGCAACTCCTCCAGGCATATGCAGTTTTCAATCCAATATCTTTCAATCTTCTTCCCAGTTCAATATCTTCATACCCCATAACTGTTCCAAAAGACTCATCAAGCCCCCCTACTCCTACTATCCATTTCTTCTTTACGGATACATTTTGTGTAACAAGTCCCACAAGACAGAGTCCGTCGATGCGTAGATTCAATTCTCCATAATTCCTGGGGTTCTTTATGTGTCTGACCATTCCCTGCACAATCAGTCTATCATTTCTCTCATGTAACCTAAGATGATCTCTTACGAAATTCATGTCCACAAGAACATCGGAATCGACAAATATTATCACATCCCCTCTTGCCCTTTTTATCCCTCTATTCCTTGATGTGGGTTGCCCCATATTTTTTCTGTTCCGAAGGTATATTAAGCGGGGATCGTCTATCTCACTCATTAATTCCTTAGTTTCATCTGTAGATCCATCATCCACCACAATAAGTTCGTAATCTTCCACCGATTGGCCGAGCAGTTTCTCTACGCAACAAGAAAGCAGAAATGCACGATTATAACTTACAACTATTACTGACGCTTTCATTACCCCTCGCCTCCTTATACCTTATTGACATTTATGGTAAATCCCCTCTCAACACCCCTTGATAAATTTCCACCAGTTGATCATTCAACTTTTTAATGTCGTAGTGCTTCTCTACAAATTGGCGTCCAGCTCGACCCATTTCCGGCCAGATCTCAGGATGTTCAATAAGATATTGCAACTTAAAAGCTAAGGCATCCACATCACGCTCCCCTACGAGGAAGCCAGATTGGCCATCTAACACACCCTCAGGTATCCCATTGTGTAAGGTAGATATCACAGGCAAACCCATGGCCTGAGCTTCCTGCAAAACCAGACCCTGCCCCTCTTGGTCACCATTCCTATCAGTTGCACTCGAAAGAACAAAAATATGAGCTTTGGCGTAGAGCCCTCGGACTTCATCCTGATTCATCCATCCTAACAATTTAACCTTATCCTCGATACCCAACCGCCTAACAAGTTTGTGGAGTTGATTCCTAAGTACTCCATCTCCCACAATTTGATATTGAAGATTTGGGTTCCTTTTCAACACTTTAGCTACAGCCTTTATAGAATATTCAAGCCCCTTTTTCTCAACCAGTCTACCGACCGTTAAAACCTTTACGGTATCAACTGAATTATACTCCCTTTCAATAAAAGGAAACTTTGCAATATCCAATCCTACTGGAAGTTTTACTATCTTATCCTCAGGACAACCCAAAGCCTTAACCTTATTACCCGTAAAATCAGTGTTGATTGTGCATAAATCAACCTTCTGGAATAGGAGTTTGTAAACCTCCTTACCATGTTTCAGCGGATAAGTATTAACGTCATAGCCATGAAAAGAAGTAATAACTTTCCCTTCAATAACACCAAGTTCCCTAAGCAGAACACCTAAAATGCCTTTCGAACCGAAGTGGCAATGAATAATATCGTAAGAACCGCCTCTTAAGAAGGGAAGGGCAGCGAAGAACAGTCTTAACGAAAGTGCATTCTTACCATATTTGAAGATATTCAAAGATTTGACCAAGGCGAAAGGATTTTTCCAGGAATAGTCAATAATACGTTCAATGGCTTTAGGAGGACTATACCGATAGTGGGTCTTTGAAAGGAGGTCGTATTTTCTAACATCGGGATGAACCTTAGGATCTTTACCTCTACTGCCCGAGAAAATATCCACCTCATGCCCACGTTCTATCAAACCTATTATTTGATCCAAGATAAAGGTCTTTGATATGGTTGGAAATCTCCCAACTAAAAATGCGATTCTCATCCTTTTTCTGCCTCCTCTATTCCTTTTCTTCTATAATGATATCTTGTTATACCCTTAAGGATAACCCATAGCAGACCAAGACCTTTTTTACTCTGCACCATCATTTTTTTGACTTCCTCCTTATCTACCCATCTGTCGGTACTAAGGGCTTTAGAAAAAAACAAAGCCCTCTTCGTATGGGCATATTGTTCTCCAAGTGCGCCCCATTTCTTTACAAAATAGTAGGCTGATGCTCCCTGTTTTTTCCACTTCTTGAAGGTCTGATTAAGACCCTCTTCTGTTATAAAACCATCAATATGGAAGGCCTTACATCTCCTAACCCCATACACCCACTTCAATCCTAATTCGCGGAGGTGCAGGCCCATATCTATATCCTTATATCCCATTGTTGGGCCAAAATCTGAAAATCCTCCAACTTCGTTTAGCCATTTTCCCCTGACCGAGACATTCTGTGTTATAAATGTTCTAAGACAAAGTGCGTTAGGAAAATAAAAACCATCCATAGACAGCCCTTCAACAGAGCTTATATGCCTTACCATACCCTGAAGGACAATATCATCTCTCCTTTGATGGATACATATATGGTCTTCTATAAAGTCAGGAAATACTATAACATCGGAATCAATGAATATTATTATATCTCCATTTGCTTCCTCTATTCCTTTATTCCTTGCATAATATGGCCCTTTTTGTTCGGATAACCTTATATAGCGAAGATTAGGATAATTAGTTTTTGAAATGAAAGTTTGGGTTTCATCTGTTGAACAATCATCTATGAGAATAACCTCAAAAGCGGAAACCGTTTGATTCATTAAATAAAATAGACAATATTTGAGGACTGGCATTCTATTATATGTTGGCAGAATAACTGAAGCCTTCATAAAATACCCTCACTTTTTAGAATGCACTCTGCGATACTCTTTGCTCCCCCAGGAGGTCCCATTCTCATCCTCCCCTCATTCCCCATGACCTCACGGATACCCTGGTCTCGTAAAATCTCATCTACCTCGTAGGCTATTTTTTCTGGTTCATACTCCATAAATTTGAATGCTTTACCCAATAATTTTCTTTGACCCAAAAGGCGTCGCCTGGTTGTTTGGGCTCCTGTTCCAACAAAGGATATAACAGGTACTCCAAAACCAGCAGCTTGTTCAGTGGCTGTTCCTGCAAGACTTATCACTAATTTTGAACTCTTCAAGATATCTACAAAGCCCCCTCTTACAAAATCTACAACTTCTTCTAACCCTAAAAGTATTCTTCTCATCCTATTATAATCAACAGTCGCTGCCACTGACACTGCAAAATGAATATTATCTATCCTTCTATTTAGAGCTTCCATAACCCTCGCTATCCTTTCCATATTACCGTAGGATTCCTCCCGTGAACCCGGGAGGACCCCCACAAGAAGCTTCCCTTCTGGCGGATGATATCGACTTTCAGGAATAAGCTCATCCATCATTGGGTTACCGAGAAAGCGGGCATCAATTCCCTTTTGTCTTAAATTCGAAGCAGTTAGCTCATCGTGAGTAAAAACAATTTTTGCACATTTTCTCATAAGTTGTTCCTCTATCCAGAGATGCGGTGCCATCCAGTCAGATTTACACGGAGCAAGAAAGTATGCTTCTCTCCGTAAGGCCATCCAACTCATAAGTAAGAAAGGAACATCACCAACCACAATTATTAAATCAATTCCATTTCTATTCTTATGGAGTCTCTTCATATAGGTAAACGGTATAGGAAGAGATTCGATTAAATCTTTAGTAAAACCACTAAAACTCTTCAGAAAAAATCCCCCTGAAGGTGGTGGGGCACTACCACCGATTACCCTTACCCCTCTCTTCTCATACTCTTCTCCAAAGGATATAAAGGGAAAGGAAATAATTTCTATATTCGGACAGAGTCTGATTAACTCTTTACCTATAAGTGCTCCAGAACGATCTTCGCCATAGGAATTACTTAGGATTGCAACTCTTCTCATGAGAGAATATTTGTGGAAGATATGTGAAATGTCAAGAGCCAACATTGGGCATTAGGTCTTAGGTGTTAGGTATTAGGTTCATACCCTATTCACTCATCTACTCATATACTCATTCATCTACCTTCTCCGGTCCCCCGTCACTTTTATCAAAAAAATCTCTTGACATTTTGAAGAAATAGATTATAAAATAATATATAGACGGTCGTCTATATGAATAGGAGGAGGATTCATGGAAATTATAAGAATTTTAAATTTACTTAGTGATAAGACCCGCTTAAAGATACTAAGGTTACTCGGCGAAGGAGAGAAAAGTGTTTCCAAAATTGTAAAATCCTCAAAACTAACTCAACCAACAATTTCCCACCATCTTAAGAAACTGGAGGAAGCAGGTCTAGTAATCAAGAGACGTTATAAAAAATGGGTGCTATATTCTGCAAATCTGGATTCTCTCAGGTTGTTTATAAAAAAATTGGGATTAGAACTGGATCTCTAAAGGGAATGAACATCCTATTATGGATATATTAAAAACACGAGAAGTTATAAATTGTAGGTGTCTTCCAGAGGATAAAGGAATCTACAGGGGTTATAGTGCAAGGGCACATCAATATATCGGGGATCTTAGTGGACCAGACCCATGTTGCATTTATAACAAAAAACTATATTATGAATTTATGGATAAATATAAAAATGGAGAAAAATTTGACCTACAAGAAGAAAATAAAGAAAAGTTAATCAGCATTAAGGAGGCAGGATGAAGATTGTAAAAAAAGCAGCTTTTAAAACACTCTCATCTCTCACTAATTTTGCAATAAATAATGGACATTTAAGACACTGGCTAATCAGAAATATGGAAGCCAGGATATATAAAGACCTTATAAAAGAGAATCCAGATAATAGACCCCTCAAGGTCCAGGAAGATAAATATTATATGGGCCGCTCAATATTCCGAAGCATCGACCGTGCTGTCACAAAAGGCCATCTATCCGAACAATCCATTAAGGGACTCCTCCGGGTATTCCTTGGAAATGTTTTCTTCGGGGGTTTCTATCAAAGGATAGATTACCTCAAAAAATATGGGGAACGTCCTCCTGTATTTATGACCCTGAGTCCGGGCAAGCAATGTAATCTCCGATGCAAAGGTTGTTACGCAGCATCAGGAGCTGAGTTCAAGGAAAAATTATCCTGGGATGTCCTTACCAAGGTCATCGACCAGGCAAGAGAACTCTGGGGCATGCGATTCTTTGTAATCTCAGGTGGAGAACCGCTTATGTATGAAGATGAGGGGAATACCATCCTTGACCTATATGAAAAATACGATGATTCATACTTTCTTATGTACACAAATGGCACGCTGATAGACAAAAAAGTGGCTGATAGGATGGCAGAACTGGGTAACATTACCCCTGCAATCTCCGTAGAGGGAATGAAGAAGGAGACTGACTGGAGGAGAGGAAAAGGGGTCTTTGATAGGATATTAGAAGCGATGGGAAACTTAAGAGCTGCAGGAGTTCCCTTTGGTATCTCAATAACTGCAACGAGAACTAACCTTGATGTTATAACTACGGACAAATTCAGGGATTTCTTCTTTCACGAAATGGGTGTCGTTTACGCCTGGATATTCCAGTACATGCCTATCGGCCGGGAGTACACACTTGAGATTATGCCCACCCCAGAAGAGAGGGCCAAATTGTATGAATGGGAATGGCAACTCCTTAGAAAAGAGGATCTCTTTGTGGCTGATTTCTGGAGCACTGCAACCGCTTCGGACGGCTGCATAGCGGGAGCGAGGCCCGGCGGGTATTTCTATATAGATTGGAATGGCGACGTTATGCCCTGTGTCTTTGTCCCTTATACGGTGCATAATGTTAACGAAGTATTTAAAGAAGGTGGCAACCTAAACGATATCATTCATTCAGACTTCTTTAAATCGATAAGAGAGTGGCAGTATGATTATGCTTACAAGAGGGAACCAGAAGAACATGGAAACTGGATTATGCCCTGCTTCATACGCGACCACCATGAGAAATTCCTCAAAGTTGCAGAAAAATATAATGTTAAGCCCGCTGATGAGGATGCAGCACTTGCCCTACATGATACGGGTTATAATGAAGGTCTGATAAAATATGATGAGAGAATGCAGGATTTAACCAACCCGGTATGGGATGACCATTATATAAGACCTGATAAAAAGCACATTAAGAAAGAGAAGGTATCTACCTAATTAATATGATAGACCCCTTAACAATATTAGGTAATATTGTTAAAGAGAGAGGAGGGAAGATAGTTCTCCTTATCCTCGATGGGCTTGGAGGTCTACCTCTTAAAGGTAAGACCTCCCTGGAAGTCGCTAGAACCCCGAACCTTGACAGACTGGCTAACTTAAACTCCGCTGGGCTCCTGGATCCCATCTTCCCTGGAATAACCCCAGGAAGTGGCCCTGCCCATCTATCCCTCTTTGGGTATAACCCCATCAAATACCAGATTGGTAGGGGAATACTGGAAGCTTTAGGGGTAGGAATGGAAGTTAAGGAAGGAGACCTCACCTCTCGTGGTAACTTCTGTATTGTAAAAAATGGGATAGTGATTGATAGACGGGCTGGTAGAATACCAACTAAAATAAATAAGGAACTGGTGAAGCGACTTAATAAGGAGCTAAAGGAAATAAATGGGGTAAATATCTCGTTTAAGAGTGGTGAGGAACATCGTTTCGTCATCCGTTTCCGCGGAGAGGGCTTAAGCGAGGAGGTCACTGATACTGACCCTCATACGGCAGGAGAAAAATTACTCAAATCAAAACCAAAAGAGACCGATGAATCCTCTAAGAGAACTGCCGACATTATCAATAAGGTAACGGATGGAGTCGGGACCATCCTCAATGAAATTGACCAACCCCCAAATGGAATAGTCTTACGTGGTATATCTGGCGCTCCAAACATACCACAATTCCCGAAGGTTTATAAGCTAAAGGCAAAATCGATCGCCACTTATCCTATGTACTTGGGACTCACTAAACTTATCGGTATGGATGTTGAGTATGGCCTTAAAACACTTGAAGATGAATTGAAATCACTTGAAGAATCATATAAGAATTACGATTATTTCTATGTACATATAAAGAAAACGGATTCCTATGGTGAAGATGGAAATTTCGAAAAGAAGGTAGAAAAGATTGAAGAGGTGGATAAGATAATACCAAGGATTATGGAGCTTTCACCTGCTGTTCTTGCCGTAACAGGTGACCATTCAACACCAGCGACTTACAAGGCCCACTCCTGGCATCCTGTGCCCGTACTAATAGTATCTAAATGGACACGGATAAGTAATATCTCTGGATTCAATGAGAGAGAATGTGCAAAGGGAGATAATGGAAGGATACCAGCCCTCTACCTTACATCCCTACTTCTTGCCCATTCCGAGAGATTGGATAAGTTTGGCGCATAGATATCGGAATTCCCCAGCTGCAATCATTAATATCCCCATAAAGGAAAGTAATCTGGGGTGGTGCTTCTTAAGATAGTAAATCAAATCCTTGTTGAAAATTCTGATTCTTTTAAGACCCAGGAGTGTTGTTGTCCCACCCCTTTTGTGTATTGCCTTAGCGGTTGATAAATAAAACGTCCTGTATCTCCCAAGCAAACGCTTTGAGAAGTCAACATCAGAAAAATATAAAAAAAATCTTTCATCAAAGAGACCAACCTCATCGAATATCTCTTTTTTTATAAGAAGCGCACAAGACATCGGCTGCTCTACATCCTGTTTTTTTGAATAATCAAAGTCGAGAAGTTTCCAGGTCCTTACAAACTTTATCTTAGAGAAAAACCTCGATAAACCAATGCCTTCCCATAAAAATAAAAGTGGCGTGGGAATTGTTCTTATTGAATGTATTACCTTACCCTCAAAGTCAACTAACATAGGCGAAACCGCTCCTACATCATTTGGCTTAATAGCCTCGACCATTCCCCTCACGGAACCCTTTTCGAGGAAAGTTGTTGGCGACAGGAGAAAAATATATTTTCCCCTTACTTTCCTTATCCCTTGATTCACTGCTTTTGGATAACCAACATTCTCTTTATTAAATATGGAAATGACGTTAAATTCTTCCATTACCTCTCGGGAATTATCAGTTGATGCGTTATCCACCACGATACATTCGGAGTCCAACATTTCCGACTCTATAGAAGAGAGGCACTGGCGTAAATACTCACCCCCATTATAGTTTACAACTACAAAACTGATAAGAGGAGTTTTGAATATTCCTTTGCGTGATTTACCCATGAATAATTCCTGTAATTACGTACCGTCGTGAATGAGTCTTGATTCTGGATTACTTCCAGAATACCTTCTGCGATCTCGTCCGGATTAAAACCACAACATATACCTTGTGAACCGATAAGTTCTTCTATTTCCTTATTAGTGGTAACCGCAACGATAGGGATTCTGGATCTAAGATATTCATAGAGTTTTCCCGGAATTATCTCATTATCCTGTTCAACTTGTGTCCCCAGAAGTATGAGAATATCCGAATCAAAGAGTTCTATCAGTGCTTTCTGGTGGGGTAGGTAACCTGTGGGTATAAACCTATTAAGTCCAACCTTTTTTGCCCTTCTATCGAGACCTCCTCCACTGGAGTGGCCTATATGTTTAAACACTATCCTATTTTTGATACCGGGTTTTATCTTGAATAGTTCTCGTAGGCCTTCAAAAATGTAATCAGGAGTAATAAGATTATTAAATGTTCCCATATACGTTATCATAATATCGTTATCACGAACCCTTTTCGGAATTTTAGGAAAGCTCTCTTCATTATATCCGTTTCTTACTAAATAGAACTCCCTTGAGTGTTCGGGATATCGAGACTTTAGATATTCTAGATGATTTCTTGTCACTGTGACACAGGCGGAAGCCTGTTCTATAGAATACCTCTCCAGTGTCATTGCGAGTTTTTCTTCCCACTTAAATGTATATTTACCGAGGTAACCCCCTGTCCAAGGATCCCTGAAATCAATAATCCAGGGGATGTTCCTTATAGAGAATCCAGAAAGAAGCAGAGAGAAAGGTGGACAGGTAGTCACCACAACATCCATACTTTCAAGGCTTCTTTTTAGGTTAGGTAACCAGGAAACTTTGTTATCCGGGAAAGAAAAGTAGTCTCGTCTCCCCATACCTGGTGTGGAGATTCTACTTGGCATAAGATGCAAGGGATCAGGAGAGAAGGACCTAATAATGTTAAGAGAAGAATCTTCTAAGTTCTTTTCTCTCGGGTATCCAGGTGGGGGATATGTAGTAAATATCTTGACCATCCATCCCATCCTCTTTAGATATCTTGGAAGATAAAAAGTCCGCTGGATACCCCCCATTCCCATTGGTGGAAAGTAGTAGGCAATCCAGCCTATTGTTGGTTTATACGTTCAAATTTCCCTTTTTCCTACTTAGTAAGTCCCTTCAAGAATGGTTTAAAAAGATCTATCGGTATAGGGAACAGAGTGGTAGAATTATGCTCTGCAGCAATCTCGTTCAAGGTCTGCAGGTATCTGAGTTGAATTGTAATAGGAGATTGTTCCATAAGTTTAGCTGCTGCTACCAACTTTTCTGCAGCTTGATATTCTCCCATTGCATTAATAACCTTTGCTCTTCTATCTCTTTCTGCCTCTGCCTGGCGTGCCATTGAACGTTGCATATCAGCCGGAAGACCAACATGTTTGATTTCAACCATTGCAACCTTTATACCCCAGGGGTCTGTTTCCTTATCTATGATACTCGCTAACTGTTTATTGAGTTTTTCGCGTTCTGAGAGGAGTTCGTCCAATTCTGCACTACCTACAACACTGCGTAGGGTCGTCTGTGCTATCTGAGAAGTTGCAAACAGGTAATCTTCTACCTCAATTATCGCCTTTCCTGCATCCATTACTCTGAAATATACCACAGCATTCACCTCAACCGATACATTATCTCTTGTTATTACATCCTGGGTCGGCACATCGTAGGTAACCACACGAAGACCAACACGCATTATCTTCTCTATAAACGGGATGATCAAAACGAACCCCGGACCCCTTATACCAACGAATCTACCGAGTCGAAATACAACTGCCCTCTCATATTCTTGCAAGATATTGATTGCATTTCCCAAGAGTATGAGAACTATTACACCAACAACTACGAAAGCAAGCATTATTCCTCCTTTTTTCTAACCTTTAGTCTTAACCGATTGACTTCTACCACCTCCACCTCTTCCCCTTCTTTAATCTTTTCACTTGATTTGGCATTCCAGTATTCTCCATGGATAAAAACCTTACCTCCGGTGGAGTCTATATCGCTCTCTGCCATTCCCACTTCACCAATAAGGCCTTCCTGTCCCGTAGACGGTCTGCGCCTCATTGCTCTTATCGTCGCCCCTAATGCAAATAAAAAGAATGCAGCAGTTGTTCCCACTACAGCGATGATTATCGGCATGGATATTTGCAAAAACGGCGCATTAGTGTTTAACAACATCATAGAACCTAATACCATAGCAACTATTCCTCCTATCGCCAATGGTCCGTAAGTAGGAGTAAGAACCTCCATAACAAACATAGCAATCCCGAGAACAATCAACCCAACTCCGGTATAATTAATCGGCAATGTCTGGAAGGCAAAGAATGCCAAAACAAGAGAAAGGGCTCCAAGAAGACCAGGTACAATAGCACCAGGATGAGTTATCCCAAATATTAATCCATAGAACCCTAATATGAATAAAATATATGCTATATTAGGATTGGATATCAATTTCAAAAATTCTTCTCTCCAATTCATTGGAATTTCTTCTTTTTTTGCATCCCTTGTATTAAGTTTTTTTACATGGTTGGGTAATTTGACTTCCATTCCATCAATCTTTTCTAAAAGCTCATCAACTGATTCAGAAATAACATCGATCACACCAAGTTCTAAAGCTTCTTCCGAAGTAGCAGACACCGACTTACGAACGGCGTCCTCAGCCCAGTCAGCATTTCTGTTCTTTTTCTCTGCAATAGAGCGAATGTAAGCCGCTGCATCCTGTGTCATCTTCTCCTTCATTGTCTCATCAACACCTTTTCCCTCTTCCCCTCCAGGACTAATAGCAACTGGATGAGCTGCACCAATATTCGTGCCAGGTGTCATAGCTGCTATATGAGCAGCTAACGTAATGAATACACCTGCTGAAGCATCCCTTGCACCTGAAGGATACACATAAATAATTATAGGAATAGAAGCGTTCAATTCCTCCTTGATTATATCTCTCATCGCCTCATCTAATCCACCTGGTGTATCAATGAGAAAGATTAATGCTTCTGCCCTATCATTTTCTGCCTTTTCGATCACGCGTGATACATAGTTAGCTGTAATAGGGCCAATTATACCCTCAATTTTCCCTATTATCACAGAACTTCCAAAGAGTAACAAAAGAAAACTCATAATATTAATACTATTCCCTTTAATTCAAAAGTCAACCCTCGCCAGAGGCACCTCTGGCTCGTCTTGAGTCAATAGTCTTCAGAGGCTGTGCCAAAATTAAATAATGACCTTCTTAAGATAAAAAAATGCGATTCTTTAAGCGAGGGTTCCCCGTTCGCAAAATCCTCTCGGAGGCCGAGAGCGGAAGCAGCGATTTCCGAACGGAGATCTCGAGCAAAAAAACATATCTGGGAAAAGCAAATATTAGTGTTTTGGCACAGCCTCTTAAGTCACTAGTCTCAGTACAAAATAAGTAACTAGGGGTTAGGATTTTGGGATTGGGATTTAGTTAAGAAATGGAATACTTTAGCCTCGTTTTTATAGCTTATAATTAAATTCCAACCTCTAAACCCTAAGTCCCAAATACTAACTTTTGTCCCCCGTCTCCGGTCTTCTGTCAATTTTCATTCTTCAATTTTCAATGAGTGAAGTCATAGTGACTTCACGTTTCTATGCCCTGACAGCATAGAATATAGGATTAAAATCGAAGTTATCCATTTTAAAAACCATGTCTTAGTTATATTAATCGTAAAAAACATTCAAAATTAACCAACTGATTATTAGCTAAATATCTTCGTGATGGGAAGGAATCTAATAATAGAGATATTCAATTGTAGAAAATTCTTGACAAAATAAGATCTTTATATAAATTAATAGAGACGGATAAAAGTAAGCCGGATATTAAGGCTTTGAAGGAGATAAGTATTGAAATATAAACTTTTAATAATTGACGATGATGAAGAACTCTTAGAATTACTTAAAAAAAACCTAAAGAGTGAGTTTATCGTCGCCACAGCTACTAAAGCAAAAGATGGCCTTAAGCAGTTTAGCGTTGTGAATTTTGATGTGGCATTGATTGATGTGGTATTACCTGACATGAACGGAATAGATTTGTCAAAAGAAATGAAAAATATGGATTCTGATTTTCCAATTGTAGTCATGACTGGCCACGCTTCTGTCGACCTTGCGGTCAGGGCAATGAAAATAGGGGCTTTCTATTTTGTTGAGAAACCCACTAGCCCAAAAGCACTTAAAGAAATATTAAAAAGGGCAATCGAGCAAACTAATCTTCTTAAAAACTACCAATCCCTTCGGAAGGTTGCTGAAGAGAAATATAGTTTTTCCGGAATATTAGGTAAAAGTAGAGAGATGCTGGATGTATTTGAACTTATTGAAAGGGTAGCAACTGCTGAAGCTACAGTCCTAATCGAAGGAGAATCTGGAACCGGTAAGGAACTTGTTGCAAAGGCAATTCACTTTAATTCCCCACGGAAAGATAATCGATTTGTAGCAATCAATTGCAGCGCATTACCAGAGTCTCTGCTTGAAAGTGAATTATTTGGATATACAAAAGGAGCATTTACAGGAGCTAACAAAAATAAAGAGGGATTGTTCGAAGTAGCGAACGGAGGGACGATTTTCCTTGATGAGATTGTGCAGACATCAACCACATTTCAATCTAAATTACTAAGGGTATTAGAGGACGGAACATTTTACCCTATCGGCTCCACAGAAGAGAAAAAAGCTAACACGAGGATAATCGCGGCAACAAACAGAATTATAGAAGAGGCTGTTGAAGAAGGGACCTTTAGAGAGGATCTTTTCTATCGATTAAATGTAGTAAAGATACATCTTCCTCCACTTCGGGAAAGAAAGGGTGATACTCCTTTGCTTATAAATCATTTCCTTGACATTTATTCTAAAAAGGACCACAAGGAAATTAAAAATACTTCCCAGGAAGCTATAGAAGTTCTAATACGTTATTCCTGGCCGGGGAATGTGAGAGAACTGGAGAATGCCATAGAAAGAGCTGTAATAATCTGCCAGGAGGACACAATATTACCTGAACATCTTCCAGAGAGGGTAGTAAAAGGAGAAGAACAGGAACCTTCCAATATTCTCGATTTCGAAGAAGCTAAAGAGGTCTTTGAAAAGAAGTATCTCAGAAACTTACTGAAGACATCTGGTGGTAATGTAAGTAAAGCTGCTAAAACCGCAGGAATGACAAGACAGAATGTTTATATAAAGCTAAATAAATATAGTATAAATCCAAAGATCTATTACCCAAGAGAATAGTATTCTTACCACAATTTCATAACTCTTCGCGCGAGAACCATGGTCTTTTCTGCTTCATGCCTTGCTTTTTTTGCACCTTCGTTTAGAACCTTCACGACATCAACTTCCCGTTCGATTCTTTTTCTTTCCTTTCGAAATGGCTCTAAAAAATCATTAAGTAAATCAGCAGTCTCTTTTTTGCATGCCACGCAACCACGACCACCTTTTTTACATTCTCTCTCTAATTCTTTTATATCAGGAACTTCCATGGCTTTAAGATAGGCAAAGACTACGCAGCCTTCGGGATGACCAAGGTCATCCTTCCTTATCTTAATAGGATCAGTATAGGCAGATGTAATCTTTTCCTCCACTACTTCAGGTGAATCGGATAGATATATAGCATTGTTTAAGGATTTCGACATCTTCTGCCCATCCAACCCTGGAATCCTTGGAGCTTCTGATAGCACAGGCTCTACCTCAGGAAAAACCTCACCATATTGATCATTAAACCTTCTCCCCAGCTCCCTTGTAAGTTCGAGATGAGGAAGTTGATCCTCTCCGATTGGAACCTTATTGGCTCTGTAAATCAGCACATCCGAGGCCTGAAGCACTGGATACCCAAGAAGGCCATAGGATAATCTCTCCTGAAGACCTTCATCTCTTGCCATATCTTTGACAGTGGGATTTCTCTGTAGCCTGGGAACTGTTATGAGCATTGATAGGAGTAGGTGGAGTTCAGCATGCTGTTTTACATCAGACTGAACGAAAAGAATCGATCTCTCTGGATCAATACCAACAGAAATCCAATCGATAGCTGTATTTATTATTCTCTCCTTTAAACACTCCGTTTCATTGTATTTCGTAGTGAGTGTATGCCAGTCAGCTATCTCATAGAAGGTTTCGTATTCGCCCTGAAATTTTACCCAGTTCTTGAGAGCACCAAAATAATTACCAATATGGACCTTCCCGGTCGGTCGGAGACCACTCAATATCCTCTGCATTCAACCTCCTTTAAGTGCATTCAAAACAAGAATTAATCCAAGTATTATAAGAAACAAAAGAATAAGCCAAAGGGTGGATCTTGGTTTATATTCTCTTTTCGGAAATCGTTTACGTAACTTCATCTTTCACTCTACCTGACAGGGAGTAGCCTGAAATCCAATATTGTTACATTGCCCTCGGTTATTTCAGCGATAGAAGTCCTAGGAAAATAATCTTTAGCTGTTGTCTGGATTATATAATCCCCTGGTGGAAGGACTGTTCTATAACTTCCCGTATTGTGATCTGTATAGATTCTCTTATCCAGAGAATTCTTTATATGAAGACTAGCGTGCAGTGGCTTATCGGATTCTGCATCTAAAACTTTGCCTTCTATCACACCAAAAGCCTTCCTGTCTCGTATAGTCAAAAGTAGCTCAGTATCTTTTTTGAGGATTATCGTAGTATCTACAGGGATACAATTTTTAGCATATATAGATAATGGATACATACCTTCAGAAAGTTCAAATTCTATTTCTCCCCCATTTATCTCAAAACTACCTGAATCAGCTAATGAGAGTAAACCGTTAGCTGGCGTTCCTTTCTCATCCAAGAGTATTATCCTCAAAGCGATAAGTTTCTCGGTGGTTTGAAACTTTTCTTTTGATAAGACACCAAATGATATCTTCCAAGGCGGACTTCCAATGCTCCCTGTATTTACGCCAACCTTTTCCAGTTCCGGGATTACTTCTGTTTCCCGAGATAGACGAAAATCAATTCCAAAGAAAAGAGCAAACAACTTCCACTTTAAGAAAGTCACATTTGGAGATATATAAATTGAGGAAATATCGTGACCTCCTCCATTATATTTCTCAAAAGATAAGTCTATACCAAATGTTAAAGTATCCGGGTTGAATCTCATCTCTGTATTGAATAAGATTTTCTTGATATCAGGTTCCGTTTCAAATGTAATAAATTGCCCATTAACTCTAGTATAAGTACTGAATATCTTGCTTTCAAGACCTATCCCTATTCCATAGCCATATCCATCTATGGAAAAACTCCTCTGCAACCCTTTACTTCCTATTGGGAATTGGACCAATGGAAAAAGACTCAAGCCCAAACCCAAAACATCCCTCTTTACCCCTAAACCAAGGATTAAGTCTGAAAGAGCTATTTCAACACGGGAAGAGGAAAAATTACTTCCCCCTCCTAACTCAATAAATACTTCATACCATTCACTCTCCTGTGAAAGCGAAAAATTTAAGTCCTGAGCATAAAGTCCTTCAGACTTAAAAGAACTGAGTTTTATGTTACTGTAAAGAATTGACAAAAAAAGAAGTATCACTCTCCTTGAACCTTTTTATAAGTTTTAGTCTTAATTCCCCAACTCATATATTTTGTATTGTACGCAATCCCCACTTTTTCATCCCTATCCACTATTATAATTCCGAAATCAGCGTCTATTTCCTTTATTACTTTTTCTGCCGCATATTCAGCATTATGTTCAGCAAGAAGATCGTTTGCCGTCTTTGCTACCATATGCCTCATAATGCCTTCTCCATGTCCGGTTACCGCAACGGCTCCCAACTCCCCTGCATATATTCCCCCCCCAATCATAGGTGTATCACCCACTCTTCCAGGGAGATGAAACATTATACCTCCTGTAGAAAGGGCAGCTGCCATTCCGCCGAAACGGTCGAGTGCTACGGCACCTACAGTTTCTAAGGAGTACAAACGACGCATCTTTTCAATATCCTTATAATAACTACTTCCTTTTGTACTATTCTTCTTAAATAATTCCTTCATCTGTTCTGTTAGAGGATTATATTCTCTGTAACCCATAAGCCTTGCAAAACGAGTTGCCCCTTCGCCAACAAGCATCAGATGCTCAGTTTCTTTCGCAACATCTCTTGCCACCTTCACCGGATTCTTTACATCTCTTATTGCTGCAACTGCCCCAAAGAGCCCATCAGATCTCATTATCGAAGCATCCATCTCAACGTCTCCTTCAAGATTAGGCACAGAACCTGTTCCAGCATTGAAACAGGGGGCATCTTCCATCACCATGACGGCTCTTATTACCGCATTAAGGGCTTCTTCACCTTCTTTTAACAGAACAAATCCCGCTTCAAGAGACTCGCCTAAATATTCCTCTCTCTCCTCAATATTACGTATTTTCTTTCCAGCTCCACCATGAATTACAAGTATTGGTTCCATAATGGAAAATCTATAAAAAACAACTCAAATGTCAAGCATTTAGCCCCGAGAACCAAAATATCATCCATTTAGTGTGTTGGCAGGTCAGTCAGTTTGGACTTCTGACGTCGGACTTTGGACTTCGGACTATTAAATAGTCTCAGATGAGCATTGATAATCTAGTATCCAGAACCTAAGACCCAGGACCTAAGACCTAATATGCTCTTGACTTAAAAAAATGACTTAATATATTAATGGTAAGCCGGAGTGGCGGAACTGGTAGACGCGGCGGACTCAAAATCCGTTGTCCTTTACAGGACTTGTGGGTTCAACTCCCTCCTCCGGCATTTTTATTTACAAAGTAAATAAAAGTTAATTAGTTAATTTGTTAATTAGTTGATTAGTAAAATAGACATTATGGATTCCTAAAAGTTAAAACAATCAAAGTTCAAAAGCTCTACTCCAGAATCGAAACCCAAAGATTAAGACTTTGACTTTTGAACACTTCAGTTGAGTAAATGCAGATTCAAGCATATGAACATAAAGAAATTACAAGGTAATTTGTTGAATTTGAGTAAGTAATTTTGAAAATGATAAAAGATTAAGGAGATTAGACCAATTAACCAATTTACTAATTAACTATTATACTATTGCTCCATCTTATTTATTCTGCTTCAATAATTTCCTTCGCTTCTTCCAGTTTGTCCTTAGTCACAAGTATTTTAACCTCTCCCAATCCATCTGTGGTTATAGCAGCAATTTTCCCAAAAGCATCCTGCTTAAGGTAAACCTCTATCCCTGAGGACTCCAGTTTACCCCTTATAATCTCTGCTTCTAAAGGATCCTTCCTTGTGAGTTCTACCCATTCCTCATTATTCATAGGTAAAAAGTATAAAAAAACTTACCAATGTCAATACTTTTATTTTAGCAATAGCGGAATGATGGAGGTCGATATGTCCGTAAGTTAGAGTATAGGTTGAACCGTTGGTGAGTTGGTCAGTTAGCTTTCAAGCCCAATATTGACAATAGACAGCCAATTTCTATTGTACAGTTTGAATTCTTTATATTATATTAAATATGAAAGTCACTCGTCTTTGGGGTCTGCCTCGATTAAACTGACTAACCGACTAACCAATTTACTTGATTTTTTATTATACTTGACAGTAGAAAAATTTAAAGTTATAATAGAAACAGTCGATTCAAGAAAATTTAAAAGGAGGAAAAAATGGAAAAGCGTTGCGAGAATATGTGGATATCTTCTCTTGCTAAAAGAACCGAGCGGATTGGAAGCTCTATTATTCGCGAACTACTCAAGGTTTCACAATATCCAGATGTCATATCTTTTGGTGGTGGATGGCCAGCCCCTGAATTTTTCCCTAAGCGTGAGATTGAGGAAGCCTGCGAATATCTCATTCCCAGAAAAGGGGAGTTAATGCTCCAGTATGGGTTATCCGAAGGTATCACCGAGTTAAAAGAATTTCTTTCCAAAAAGATGTGTAAGTACGGAGTCCCTGCAGAATCTGAGAATATACTTCTTACATGTGGTTCCCAGCAGGCGCTGGATCTGATTGGTAAAGTATTTATAAATGAAGGAGATAAAATTCTGGTTTCAGAACCTACCTATCTGGGTGCGCTTCAAGCATGGAAACTATATGGACCGGAATTCGCAACGTGCAAAATGGATGATAATGGTGTATTAATCGAAGATGTAGAGAAGGCTCTTGAAAAGGGTCCGGTAAAATTTATGTATATGCTCCCCAATTTCCATAATCCCACTGGAGTCACTATATTACTCGAGAGGAGGAAAAAACTGGTTGAACTGGCTGATAAATACGATACTTTTATTGTAGAAGATGACCCTTATGGTGAGCTTCGATATGAAGGAAAGGATATAACGCCATTGATTGTTCTAAGTAAGGAAAGAGTAATCTACCTATCAACCTTTTCGAAAACACTTGCGCCTGGGTTAAGACTCGGCTGGATGGTAGCACCGAAACTTACTCTTTCAAAGATTGTCCAAGCAAAACAGGGAGCCGACCTGCATACAGGAACATTCATCCAGTATATAGCCAATGACATTTGCCAAAGAGGAATACTGAAGGCTCACGTAGAAAAACTCCGTAAGTTATATAGAGAAAGAAGGGACGTGATGCTTGATTCTCTTGAGAAGTATTTTCCCAAGGAAGCGAAGTGGACACATCCCCATGGAGGATTATTCCTCTGGGTGACATTACCTGAAGGTATGGATATCGAGAAAATATTTGGAAAAGCAAAGGAAAGGAAAGTAGCATTTGTGCCTGGCTTTGCTTTCTATCCATATGAAGGCGGAAATAATTCTATGAGGCTAAATTTCTCTAATACACCCCCCGAGAAAACAAGAGAAGGTATCAAAAGATTAGGAGAATTATTGAAAGAGGAGTTATAGGAGGCTGTATAATGATGGAGGAATTGTATAAGACAGCACCTCTGGTCTATGATGCTATAATGAATGAAGCAGAAAGAGAACATAGGAATCTTGAATTAATAGCCTCAGAAAATTTTGCCTCCCCCGCTGTCCTTCAGGCAATGGGCTCTATAATGACAAATAAATACGCAGAGGGTTATCCCGGGAAACGATACTATGGAGGCTGCAAATGGATGGATGTGGTAGAGAACTTAGCAATTGAGAGAGCTAAAAAACTCTTTAAAGCTGACCATGCAAATGTTCAACCCCTCTCTGGTGTTCCTGCCAATCTCGCTGTATATGATGCTTTCCTTGATCCAGGTGATATTTTCTTCGGACTCTCTCTTTCCCATGGAGGACATCTTTCTCACGGTTATAAGGTGAGTTTTACTGGTAAGGTCTGGAACTCTGTTCAATATACCGTGGATCCAGAAACAGAACAGATAAACTATGATTCTCTGTTAAAACTTGCAAAGGAAAAGAAACCAAAATTAATAATGACAGGAGCATCAGCATATCCAAGAACTCTTCACTGGGATAAATTTAAGGAGATATGTGATGAAATCGGTGCATACTTTGTAGCAGACATTGCGCATATAGCCGGTCTGGTGGTAGCGGGTGAACATCCCTCCCCTATACCATATGCAGACGCAGTCACCACTACTACACATAAGACATTACGCGGTCCCAGAAGCGCTATAATACTCTGCAAAGAGAAATGGGCGAAGCAGATAGATAAGGCTGTATTCCCGGGTCTTCAAGGTGGACCTCACATGCATATCATAGCCGCTAAAGCAGTAGCGTTTAAAGAGGCTTTAAGTCCTGAGTTCAAGGACTATCAACATCAGATAATCCTCAATGCAAAAGCACTCGAAGAGGAATTTAAAATACTTGGTTGGCGACTGGTTGCTGGTGGAACTGATACTCACTTACTTCTTATTGACGTTAAAAGTAAAGGTATTACAGGTAAACAAGCTGAGGAAGGCCTGGATAAGGCAAACATAACTGTGAACAAAAACACAATACCCTACGATAAGGAAAAACCATTTATTGCAAGTGGCATAAGAATAGGTACACCTGCATTAACCACAAGGGGTATGAAAGAAGACGAAATGAAGAAAATAGCAAAACTTATTGATAAGGTGCTTTCTAAAATAGATGATGATAAGATAACTGAAGAAGTAAAAGGAGAGGTTAAAGAACTCACTGAAGAATTTCCCTTATACTCAGAAATTAGGAGGGAAAGAAAGGGGGTATAATGCATAAAAAATTGTTTATACCAGGTCCAACAGAGGTCAGGGAAGATGTAAGAGAAGCCATGAACTTTCCTATGTTTGGACATAGGATGCCAGAAACAACAAAACTTATGGGGGAAGTGGGAGAAAAACTCCAGAAACTGCTCTATACGGATAACTTCGTTGTTATATCTACCTCTTCAGGAACAGGACTGATGGAAGCTTGCTCTAGAAACTGTATTAAAAATAAAGCTCTACATTTAAATTGCGGTGCCTTCAGCGATAGATGGGCAAAGATATCAAAAGCCTGCAATAAGGATGTTGACGTTATTGAATATGAATGGGGTAGGGGAGTAGTTACTTCCGATGTGGAAGAAAAGTTGAAAACCGGGAAATACGACACAGTATTCGTAACCCACAATGAAACCTCAACAGGTGTAATGAACCCTATAAAGGAAATTAGTGAAATGATGAAAAATTATCCCGATGTGTTGCTCTGTGTGGATGCTGTATCATCTATGGCTGGGACTGAAATCAGAGTAGATGATTGGAATATAGATGTTGTATTAGCTTCGGTCCAGAAATGCTTTGCTCTTCCTCCAGGACTTGCTATTGCGTCAGTGAGCGATAAGGCAATGGAACGCTCAGCAGAAGTTGAAGATAAAGGTTTCTATTTTGATTTTCAAGCATTCAAGAAATACTGGGATAAAGCGAAGCAGCCACCAACAACCGCCTGCCTCAACCTTATCGTTGCACTAAATTACCAACTGGATAAGATAATAAATGAAGAAGGCATAGAAAATCGATTCAAGAGACACAAGGAAATGGCTGGAATTGTCCAGAATTGGGCAAGAGAAAATTTTGATCTCTTTGCCGATACAGACTATCTCTCCCCCACGGTAAGTTGCATAAAGAATACAAAAGGAATCTCTGTGGCTTCCCTGAATGAAGAATTAGGAAAGAGAGGAGCAACAATATCAAATGGCTATGGAAAGCTCAAGGAGCAAACCTTCAGGATAGCCCATATGGGTGATATCACCGTGGATGAAATCAAATGGCTCCTTGGCGAGATAGATGATATAATCTCATAGAGGTATTTAACTACTTAAATAAAAAGGGCGTTCATTTTGAACGCCCTTTTTATATTAAGAATACAAGTTGGGTCTACACTGCCTACCTAATCATTACTGCCTTATTTGTAAACCTTTCCCCGTTAGCTTCCATACTGATGAAATATATTCCTGCTGGTCTTTCAGTCATATCTATATATGTCTCGTGCCACCCGGCTTCCTTTACCTCTCTTATAAATCTTACCTCTCTTCCCACGCAGTCATACACTCTGAAATAAACAATCGAATTCTCTGGTAGGGTATACATAACTTTTAACTGACTCCCAATAGTTAAAACATCTGCTGTCATAGAATAAATACTGGGTATCTCTTCTATATGAACAGTATCTATAATCGAGAAATAATCATGTTTTGTAACAGTTACAAACATATCTTGTCCAGTCATGGATGGAGAAATGTTAAATGTAACACTACCTGAAGTATTAGTATACCCTACCACATGTATATCTGGATCCTCGGAAGGAATCCAGCAGCAAACAAGAGCACCCTCAATGGGTATAAGTCTATTATTATCATAGACTCTTATAGTAAAGTCTGATTGAACTGGAGGGATGACTTGATCATGGGCTACAAAAAGGTCGTCAGGTATATCAGTCCATATCTTCAGTGAAGGATCGTTCATTATTTGATACGCTTCAAAATAATATTGCTTTAGAGTGCTTGAAGTGTGGTTCTCTATCCAGTATAGAGCCCATTGAGTGAATCTACTCACTTCGTATAGCCTTCCAGGTACTGAATCTGTATAGATTGCATCAAAATATCGTCTCTGCAACCAATCGTCTTCATCCCAGAATGTTCCAGGAACGCTACCAAAGTATGAGATACCCCCTCTATTTGAGAGTTTTGGCCAGGTTTCTCCAAAGCAATCGGTTGAATAATCAAAATCATTAGAAAAACAGCAGTGTCCACAGGGCATTGTATACATATCCTGATTATTCGTTTGATTGATAAGTTCATTTACAGTGAAATCGCCAGTATAACCTACTGCCCACTCCCTCCTATCACCATGACCTGTATATACAGTCCATATATTTCCTTCGTTTATTTCATCCACAACGCGGGCCTCTTGTTCTCCTGATGCCATCACCAGTGTATCTACATCTCCCGGATTATATCCTGCATTGTTTACTAAAAGGTTAAAACAATACCTGTTAGTTGCTCTACCTATGCTCTGATTCCCAGATAGGTCATATCCCGCAATGAATGTTGCTCTCTTAAGCCAATCATATCCAGCAGAACCAAAATCAGCCTTTTCGTATCTTATAGCTTTATTTACAACTATCATTGCCTCTTCGGCTGTTTTGACTGAAATTCTCCCCATAAATAAGTCAGGAAGGTAACCTCTTCCATCAATCTCAGAATAATATAGGTCTGTTTGTCCTGAATATGTACTGGCACTTCCCGAAGGTAGTGGATTTATAGCATTTGGATCTGCTATAATAATAAGGTATGTAGCTAAAGGAGTTTGCGTATCAATGGTATCCTCAATCTGTGTTGCGCTCCACCCCGTTGCATCCCACATTCTAACCTTAAATCCTCTTTGGATCTTCCAGAGTGCAAGGCTCTCTGCAGCCTCCATGAAATCTGATGAATAGACAATATCATAGTAAATCGGTAAGGTAGGAACTCCCTTATCTTCAAATATATTGGGATTCAACACCATCCTGTCTATCAATCCTTCCCAATCTATAGAATAATTCTTATTGATTGCATCTACTGTCCTTTGAACATCTCCCCCTATAAATCTAACCTCAAGCTCAATATCTGAATAATATCTGATTTTTCCATTTTTGGGGTTATACTGCACAGGGAATAAACGGATGGTTGCCAGTTTATGTCCCCGCGCGTAACCTGCATGCTCTTCCACATCTGACAGTCTGTAAGGATAGTACTTATCCTCCGAATATACCCTTTCATCAAGCACAAATTCAGCTCTTTTACCCTCCATCTTTGGCACCGGGGTAAGAACAGGCATAATCCTTTTTTCAATGCCAAAACTCTCTAAGCTGATTTCTTCAAATTTCGCATCCTTGATTTCAACTTCTAATTCTGCTTCATGAGGTATTTCAATAACCTGAGTAAGCACAGGTAATTTTGGCTTTCCGATTTCTCCTGTATAAGCATAGTGGGGGAAGGAAAAGAGGACAAATTCTTCACCTATTCCATTTACCATCCAATCTGTCTTGACCGTTTTATATCTAATACCTGGAATATGTGATTTAAATAAAAGAGAAAACTTCCTGGAAGAAATTCTCGTGAACTCTGGCCTTGTTGGCTGGGATATTTTCTTATCAAAAGGAATCCAGTCCCACGCTTGTAAACCCATTGTAAGAATGAAAGTAAAAACAAACATTAACCGTTTCACCACGCCTCTTATCTCCTTATTCCTACCATAACTTTACAATAACCCTCTTTCCCATCTATACTCCGTGCAATAATGTGAACACTTGAGATGACAGAGTTAACTGATTCTATATTTGTAAAAACCACAAAGGATAGTCCTTAGTATTGGCGCTGACGGAGAGTAAACCTATAAGGAGTGGCAGCATGATTTAAACTACTGGAAAAACTAAGTCTGTGGAAACAAAGCAACGGAAACTCTTTCCTATCTTAATACCCCTTTTGTTCTTTCTCAAACTCCCTGAGTTCCCGAATCTCTTTTTCGAGTTCCTGGAAGGACTGAGAAGCACGAAACCTGGTGTATATACTTTTATTACTGCCCATCATTAGCTGATTCAGGAGTTCCTCTCTTGCTTCGCCAAGGGGAACCTCCAACAAGACAAAAGCTCGATACATCTTTTCTTCCTTCTTTACCGTCTGCTTCTTCACTCTTGAGCCTATTAATGTCTGGTCAACCACATTCTTACTGACCTTAGTATACTGCTGGAGAAGCTCGGAATCCTCAGTTCTTCCGACCTCTTCATCGAACTTCTTTACCAAACCCTGAATATGAGATTCAATCTGCTCTGCAACATTGAGTCTTGCATCCTGTTTTGCTTTATCCAGAGCTATTTGATAATCAACAGAGGTTGCGGCTGCAGCACCAAACATAAAATTGGGATCCTCTGGTGGGGAAAGATACCAGTCTGGTGCTGATATATCGCTTTTATATCCAGAAGCACAACCTATCATTAAAAATGTTAATACCAATCCTACACATAAAATCTTCTTCATAAAGACCTCCTTATTACTCTTTCCTAAAAATCCTTACATATTAAATCGGCTACTCCCCATCAGCGTTTCTAATATTAGCGACAAATTTTTGACTGTCAAGAGGAGAACATTCATATATGAATGGATGAGTTGACTTTAACCTTCGGGATGGTAGCTGTGTGCTGTTTTCATTATTGACATTTCTTATCATTTAATTAAGTTGGTTCTGTGTTTATAATTATCCTTACTTTAGTATCGTACGATAATAACAGGTTTCTATCTACAGTATGTTCTGATCTGTCCTATATTTCTTCTTCACCATCACGCTGGGAAAAAAGAGATTATGGTAAATTTGCAGGAGTAGCTGTATCATTAGGTACAATCATGCTTCTTGATGATGAAATCAGAGAGGAAGTTCAAAACTACAATGGAAAGATTAACAATATTGCAGATGCATTTGAACCTTTAGGAGCTAATTATGGAATTGGTCTTTTAGGAAGCAGTTACCTAATTGGATGTCTACTCAATAATAATGAGCTCAAACACCTCTCCCTACGAGCTTCGGAAAGTGCCCTCATATCCATGGGATTTACCTACCTCATAAAGATAGGAATCGGCAGGAAGAGACCCAACTTAGGGGAAGGACCCTACTGTTTTTCAGGTCCGAACCTGGAAGCAGGAAGAATGTCCATGCCATCAGGGCACACTGCGTTTACCTTTGCAGTTGCCTCATATATTTCTTCAGAAACCAAAAACCCCTTGATTACTATCCTCGCATACGGCACTGCAATAACGGTTGGCTATTCAAGAATAAAAGAGGATAAGCACTGGGCATCAGATGTGTATTTAGGAGCATTAATTGGTATAAGTGTAGGAATAACTATTTCAATCCTGGATTAACAGAGAGTCGTTAGTCATGAGTCATTTGTCAATAGTCTTAATAGAATGAGTAAAAAAATTATTTTAATTCTAAAAATAAAATGGCAAATATAAAAAGATTTGAAGATATTAAAGCGTGGCAAAAGTCAAGAGAGTTAGTAAAGGAAATTTATTACATAACTAATAATAAAAAATTTATGAAAGATTGGAGTTTAAAGGAACAAGTTAGACGTGCAACGGTTTCTATTATGAGTAATATTGTTCACCCCGTGGAATAGTAATATGAATTTCTTTTACTTATTCCATGGGGTAAACCCCGTGGAATAAGATGTATTATATTTATGTTTTGCAAAGTGAAAAAGACGAAAATTTCTATGTGGGATATACCTCAAACTTCAAAAAAAGACTTAAATTACATAATGAGGGAAGAGTGAAATCTACAAAAGAGAGAAGACCAATCAAACTAATCTATTATGAAGCATGTTTGGAACAAAAAGACGCATTAAAAAGAGAAAAGTATTTGAAATCCAACTATGGTAAACGATACATAAAAAATAGACATAAGGAGTACCTCAAAGATGTCTAACAACCTTCAAGTTGTTTACCAAGTCTCTATTCCACGGGGCATGGGTTATTCCCGACAAACAGATAAAGAGTTTATCCAGTTTCTTTATACTGCCAAAGGGTCTGCTTCAGAAATTCAAAGTCATTTATATTTATCTCTTGATTTAGGTTATTTAAGCAAAGAAGAATTTAAAAAGGTCTATATAGAAACAGAAGAAATATCAAAAATGATTTCAGGTTTTATACGTTATTTAAAAAATAGCAAAAACGTGTAATGATTCTTTATTAACTAATAACCTTATTATATCACAACAGAATATATAAATAATGACTCACGACTAGAGACTGAAGACTAAAGACTAACCAGCTTTTCGAGGAATGAGAAGAGCTCATCTCTCGGGACAAACACTGTAAGTTTTCCGTTATAAGAAAATTTGAGTCCACTGATTTCCGTGATAAGTCTTCTGATTTTATCTTTTGAAAGCTCAATTTTAAATTCACATCTGTATTCGGTTATCCCCTCTCTCACTTTACTGATACCTGCCCTCTCTGCCAAAAGTCTGATACGTGCCCATCTGAGTATTCTAACTACGTTAGAGGGTAACCTACCAAAACGATCAGCAATTTCCTCTTCTATTTTACCTGCCTCATCTAAAGTCCTGGCAGATGAAATCTTTCTGTACAACGAAATCCTCTCCTCCTGATGTGGTACATAGTCAGTAGGAATATAAAAGGAGCCAAGAAGCGATACCTCCACCTCGAAAGGTTTGCTCACTTCTTCCCCTTTAACCTCCATTATTGCCTCCTGAAGTAGTTTTAGATAAAGCTCATATCCAACTGTTGCTATATGTCCATGTTGTCTTGCTCCCAGTATCTCTCCTGCTCCTCGAATCTCAAGATCACTCATTGATATCTTAAATCCTGCACCCAGATCAGAGTAGGTCTTTATAGCCGCAATTCTTTTCTCTGCATTCTGTGTAATATTTGAGCTAACAATCAGATAACAGTACCCCTGACGAATAGACCTCCCAACCCTTCCCCTTAATTGATGGAGATCCGCCAGACCAAAATTCTGTGCTCTGCCTATTATTATCGTATTCACATTTGGCATATCAAGTCCTGACTCAATTATCGCTGTAGATAATAGAAGATCATATTTGCCCTCGATAAATGCAGTCATTCGCTCCTCGAGAAGTTTTGACGGTAGCTGACCATGGCCAACCACAATACTGATTTCAGGGACTACATTTTCCAGTTTCTCTTTGATTGCTTGAATGCTATTTATCCTGTTGTGGACAAAAAAGACCTGCCCGCCTCGTTCAATTTCTTTAAGTATTGCATCCCTTATAACTCCTTCATCCCATTCCATAACCTCTGTTATTACACCTTTTCTGCCTTCAGGAGGACTCTCAATAAGTGAAAAATCGTTGATACCAAGTAAAGCAAATTGAAGGGTCCGCGGGATTGGAGTCGCACTCATAGATAAGACATCGAGATTTACTCTCAATTTCTTAAGTTTGTCCTTCTGCTTAACCCCAAAACGCTGTTCCTCATCTACTATGAGAAGACCTAAGTCATTAAAGTCAATTGATTTTTTCAATAACTTATGAGTTCCAATCACAATGTCACACTCCCCTGATGACATCTTCCTTTTAATCTCTTTCTCTGCATCCTGCGTAAATCGAGAGAATAACTCCACATTCACAGGAAATCGCTCTAATCTGTCTTTGAATGTCCTGTAGTGCTGTGCTGCAAGGATTGTTGTTGGAGCAAGTAAAACTACCTGTTTTGAATCACTTGCAGCCTTAAATGCTGCTCGGAGGGAAACTTCGGTTTTCCCAAAGCCAACCTCTCCACAGAGAAGACGATCCATTGGCTTAGTAGATTCCATATCCTCATAGACTTCCAGTATAGCCTCCATTTGATCCCCTGTCTCTACAAAAGGAAATGATATTTCTAGTTCTCTCTGCAGGGATGTATTCTTACTAAAGGAATATCCCTTTCCAGACGCGCGCCGGGCGTATAAAGAAAGCATTGAGTTTGCCAACTCCTTTAAATCCTCCTTCACTCTTTTCTTCTTTCTTTCCCACTTCTTCTTTGAAAGGCTTGAGAGAGGAGGTTCCTTCTCACCCCCGGATATATATTGCGTAACCAGATAGGCCTTCTCCAAAGGAACAAGAACCCTGCTTTCATCCATATATTCGATTGCAATACAATCTATCATTCTTCTATCAATCTCTACTCTTTCGAGCCCCTGAAAACGACCTACACCAAAATCCTCATGAACCACATAATCCCCTCTACTGAATACTATCTCTTCCATAGCCCTCAGTTTTTTCCTGGTTTCTTCCCGTCTAACTCGAAGTAGTCCGAAAATATCAGCCTCTGTAAAAAGAGCTATCTGTAACTCATCAATTATGAACCCTTTAGAAAGAAAGCCTTTGATGTAATTAATGTTTGGAATTTCATCGCTAAAGAGTCCCTTTAATCTTTCTATCTCTCCAGGGGTGTCAACAACGACAAATAAGGTGTATTTTTCATAAGCCTCCATATCTTTTCTGAAAAGGTTTAGATCGCGGTGATAAGAAGTGGCTGGAATAAACTTCAGTGAATCACCAACTGGCTCAAACCGAACGTCCGGCTTAAACCCAGAAATTTCTGCTCCAATTTTAAAGAATTTGCTTAAAGCATCTTTTACGGGAATATAATCTTGGGTCCCAATTAAAAGATTTATCTTTTCAATTCTATTTGTTGATAACTGTGAATATGTATCAAAATAACGCAGAGAATCTATTCTCTCATCCTCCAGTTCAATACGCAATGGGGCATCACAATTTGTTGCCCAGAGGTCAATGATACCGCCCCTTATTACATACTCACCCTTTTCATAAACGCGGCTCTTCTGAATCAGACCACCCTCCTCAAGGCGATATAGGAATTCTTCTCGCGGTAATTTACCCCCTATTTTAAGCCTGATATATTCCTGCTCTGGAACCTCTAAATCCAGAGTTTTCTCATTTAAAACTAATAGATCAAAACTCTCAGAAGTTAAAGCGCTAGCACCCTCGTTCAGGGTTTCTTCGGACAGTAGATATACACGATCAAAAAAGAATCTCGCGTCGCGCACCACCTTTAGTGAGTCCTCATGGGTTAAGAGTATAAGGGGGGCACGCTCCTTTAAGCCATAAGAAATAAGATGTTCACCTGGATAAAGAGGACGCATTAAGGTCTTCTTATCTCCTACTTTATTTTTAAGATATTTGTATAATTCTTCTTTTAGATTCACAGAGACAGGCCCATAAAGCCTGAGAAACCAAGAAAGGCGAGTGCCATAAGAGCTGCTGTTATAAAAGATATCGGAAGGCCTTTTAAAGCCTTTGGTATGGGAGCATTCTCTAGCCTCTCCCGAATCCCTGCCATAAGAACAAGAGCAATTAGAAACCCTAATGCACTGCTTACCGCAAATACTACACTGGATAATAATCCAAAGTGACTATCTATGTTCAGAAAAGCAACGCCAAGGATAGCACAGTTCGTAGTTATTAAAGGAAGGAATATCCCCAATGCTGAATATAGTCCAGGAATCTGCTTTTTGAAAAATAGCTCCAGAAATTGAACCAGTGAAGCAATCACAAGAATAAATACAACTGTTCTAAGATAGAGGAGATCAAGAGGAAGGAGAATATACTGATATAAAAACCAGGTTATTATTGTCGACAGAGTCATGACAAAGATAACACTCATACCCATACCAATAGCCGTCTCAATTTTTGCTGAGACTCCAAAGAAAGGACAAAGACCCAGGAATCTCATGAGGACTATATTATTCACAAGGAAAGCCGACAAGAATAGCAAAAATAAATTCATTTACTTCTTCCCAAAATGATTATATAAACCCATTAGAAGAGCAATTGCTAAGAATCCGCCAGGAGGTAAAATCATAAGGAGCACGGATGAATTCGTGAAAGCCTCCCCAAACACTTTAAAGCCAGGAAACACTCCAGGAATCGAAAGCCAGATGCCCTGTCCCAGTATCTCTCTTATTGTTCCCATAATAAAAAGAATAATTGCAAATCCAAGACCGATACCTAAACCATCCATAATGGCGTAATGTGGTGGATGTTTATAGGCATAACCTTCCGCTCTTCCAAGGATTCCACAGTTTACAACAATGAGCGGGACAAAGATGCCTAATTGCCTGGAGAGAGGAGGAACATACGCTTTTAGCATATAATCAACCATAGTAACAAAGGTTGATATGATCACTATGAATATAGGAATACGAAGATTTCTTGGAATGAGATTTCGTAACAATGAAATGAGTAAGTTGGAAAAAGTAAGAACGAATATAACTGCCAGACCCATACCAAGAGCGTTATATGCAGAGGTACTTACTGCGAGGGTCGGACAAAGCCCTATCGCAAGAACGAGAACCATATTATTTTTGATTATACCATCAATAAAAACACGCTTCATTACTTTCTCTCTTTTATCAACTCTTCATATCCCAATTTGATAGCTTCCTTCACAGCCTCTGAAGTTACAGTAGCACCGCTCAATGCATCAAGCTTATCTATATCCCCGATATAGACATTTCCAAACCTATTTTCAAACTCAGGGCTGGAAACCCTTGTGACATAGCCTGGTGTTTCCTCTATACCCTCCTCTGGACGTTGTATGTGAATACCGAGAACCGTATCTTTATGAATGGAAACAACCACCCCAACCTTGGAAATAAAACCCTTTTTATATGATAGATAAACAAATCTATCTTTACCCTTCCAGAGTTTATCTTTTACTACTTCCTCAACTTCTTCCATACCAGAAAGTCGGATTACATCATCACTATACCATTTACTCTCTCCATGTCCTCCAGTAGAAAGGTAATCTTCGAATTCTTTAAGTCCTTCTCTTACTGCTGCGGTGGCTGCCCGGGAGGATATTGTCGCAGCAGTTACTCCATCAATCTTTCCGTTCTCATTATCGCATCTCAGCCATATTTCATCTTCAGTAAGGCCACTGAACTGTTGCCCGAACCAAGCTTCTGTTACTTTCATTCCAAGACCTGGGGTTTCAGAAAGTCCCTCTTTTGGTATCAATATTTTTATAATCTTTCCCGTGGAATCTACACCTACAATGGGTCTTATAATGCTGGAGTAACCCCTTTTGCCATAACGAAATACTATACCCACATATCTATTTCCTTCGCTAACCCTCCAGAGCGTATCATATTTAACGGTCTTGAAATGTACTTCTGAATCAGGGAAAACCTTGCGTAAGGACGAATTTAATTCTTTGCTGGAATATTCCAGAATGACCGGTTTAGTCTCCTTATATACAAAAGAAAGAAGAAAAGCTGAGATGATAGCAACTATAAAAAGCACTGATACCTGCCTGGCTTTACTCTTCATGCTACCTCCCGTATATCCTCGGATGGAGACGATCAAGTAGAGGGACAAACATATTCATTATCAATATAGAATAGGAAACACCCTCAGGATAACCAGCCCATAGCCTGAGAATTATACATAGAATACCCCCCCCAATTCCAAAAATCCATCTCCCCTTCAGTGTAACAGGGGAAGTAACCATATCCGTTGCCATAAATAATCCACCCAACATAACACCACCGCTTAAGATATGGAAGAGTGGATTAACAGGGGTTACGCCCAATAAGTATAAAATCCCCGAAAAAATGAAAACGGAACCGATATAGGAAATTGATATCCTCCAGTCTGCATATCCAAAAAAGAAGAGGAATAAAGCTCCAATAAGCAAAAGAAGCGCCGAAGTTTCCCCAAGACATCCTCCGGTATTACCAATAAATAATGTTTTTAGCATCGTGGAAGAATTCAATGATTGTATCACACCCTCGGGAGGACTTATGGCTAACAGTGAAAGAGGAGTAGCTTGTGTTACACCATCCAGAACCGAAATTCCTGACAAAGTTCCACTTATAGGTGGTGTCCAGTTCCCTGTCATAAGAAAAGGCCAGGAGGCAACAAGGAAAGCTCGCCCTGCAAGTGCCGGGTTAAAAATGTTATATCCCAATCCTCCAAAAAGTTGTTTTACTACAAATATTGCAAAGAAACTCCCTGCCACAGGCAACCACCACGGAGAATTCACAGGAATATTAAATGCAATGAGAATCCCAGTGATTATTGCACTACCATCAAGGCATCTTATCTCCCTATGGGTAACACGCTGAAAGACACATTCTGTAATTAATGCGCTTAGAACAGAAAGAGAAGTAAGAAATAACGCTCTCCATCCGAAGAAATAAATCGAACCTATTAGAGCCGGTACTAACGCAGCAACAACTCCATACATTATCTTATTAACGTTTTTAGATGAACTAATATGGGGTGCGGGTGATAATTGTAACATTATTTCTTCTCTTTCATTATCTCTGCTTTAGCGTATTTGAACTGCTGGACTAAAGGAATATTAGAAGGACAGACATACCCACAACCCCCACATTCAATACAGGAAAGAACACCAAGTTCTTCTGCTTTCTCAAAGTCTTCCATATCAATGAACTTATATATCTCTGTCGGCATAAGGCACATAGGGCATACATCAACACAGGATGCACACCTTATGCAGGGAGACGCTTTCCTTTCGAACACCTCTTTGGCATTCTGAACCAGGATACCACTTGTTCCTTTAATCACAGGAACCTCTGGATAAATCTGAGCAATCCCCATCATGGGACCCCCATTTATTATCATCTTCTCGCCACCAATTACACCACCGGCCACCTCAATCAGATATTCGAAGGGAGTTCCGATTGGAACAAGAAAATTGGAAGGGGCTCTAACTGGACCTGTAACTGTTACTACCCTTTCATATAAAGGTTTGGAATAACGCACTGCCTCATAGATAGCAACCGCTGTTCCAACATTCTGGACATAAGCTCCCACATCGAACGGCAAACCACCCTCAGGAACCTCATTCCCTGTTATAGACTGAATAAGCTGTTTCTCAGAACCCTGGGGATACTTGGTGGCGTGGACAACAATATTCATCCATGGATAAGAGGAAGAAAATTCCTTCATTTTATCAACAGTATCTATCTTGTTAGATTCAACAGCAATCCATACCCTTTTAGGATTTAAGACCCTTCTTAAAATATCTGTCCCTTTAAGAATGTCCTCTGTCCTTTCTAACATCAGACGATGATCAGCAGTTAGATATGGCTCACATTCTGCACCATTTATTATGAGGTCAGTTATTTTTTTTCCGGGAGGCACTTTCATCTTGAAGAATGTGGGGAATGCTGCCCCACCCATACCCACTATCCCAGCTTCCTTAACAATTTCAATTATATCTTCCGCTGAAAATGACTCCGGGTCCCTCTCCTTACCTTCCCACTCGGTTGTCTTCTCAGTATCTACCTTTATTTTCATAGCAGGCTTTCTACCTCCAAGGGGATGAGGCCAGCTTACAACACCCATAAATACACCCGCCACGGAGGAATGTAATGGAACAGAAAGTTTCCCACCACTTTCAGCAATCTTCATACCCACCTCTACCTCATCCTTCTTCTCTATTATAGGCTTTGAAGAAGCACCCGTATGCTGAGATAGGGGAAGATACACAAATTCTGGCAGTTCGATCCTTTTTATCAGCAAGTATTTCGCAAGTTCCTTTTTATCCCTCGGATGAACTCCACCTTTAAAGGTTAGAAGTTTCAAGGCTAATTTCCATTGATGTTGACTTAACAGATGTTTTACTACCAATAAATCCAAGTATTAACCCGAATACTAACATTCCGACAAATATAGGACTGGTTGGGAAATAAAACGGGACAAAGAACCTTGTGATAAGTAAATAAATTAGATAAAGCAGACCTGCACTTATAGCCCCTGCAATCCCACCTTCTATCAAACCCGCTAATACAAATGGGGCTTGAATGGTGCGTTCATTAGCCCCTACAAGTTTCATAACCTCGATTGTTTGTTTTCTCGCAAGAACTGTAAGCCTTATTGTGTTAGCTACCACGAACACCGAGGCAAAACTAATCACAATTCCAAGAAGAACGTCAAAAACAAAGAGAATCTTTACCACACGATCCAATCTCTTTATCCATGACTCTCCGTATTCTACAGTTTCAATCTCACTAAAAATGCCTACCTTCAAAGCCACTTCTTCAACCTTCCCGGGAGTAGTAAAAGCATCCTTTAACTTTATCTTAAAAGAAGGAGGAAGAGGATTGGTTTTTAGTGCTTCAATTAGGCTTGTTGCATTAGGCATTTCTTTCTTAAACTCCTCAAGAGCTTTTTCTTTGCTCACATATTCCACCGATTCCACACCCACCATGGTTTTGATTTTACTCGAAAGTTCATCTACTAATTTATCTGATAAATCCTCTTTTAGGAAGGCATTGAGTTCCACTTTTTCTCTTGCCACTTTTATTATCCCAAAAATATTAAATGTCCCCACCAGAAACAGTCCGAAGAGAAAAAGAGAAAAGAAAATAATATTTATTGCTATAAAGGTCATAACTCCATTGCGCCGTAATCCAATCAAGGCTTCCCTGATTATAAACATACTACCACTCTACCATCCGTCCTTCTTCAAGTCGAACCATATTACCACCCAATTTCCTCGTAAGATAGATATCATGGGTTGCCATAAGAACAGCAGTTCCAGACGTATTTATTTCCTGGAGGATCTTGATTATGTCTCCGGAGGCTTCAGGGTCGATATTCCCTGTAGGTTCATCTGCAAGGAGAATAAATGGTTCACGGACCAGAGCTCTCGCGATCGCAGCCTTCTGTTGTTCTCCTCCTGAAATCCTGTAAGGAAACTCATTTCTTTTATGGGAGAGTCCCACAAGAGCAAGTGCCTTCATAACTTTTTCTTTCATCTTCCTCCCTGAGCTCCCTGTAACCTCAAGAGCAAAGGCGACATTTTCATAAACAGTTTTGTCTTGAAGCAATTTAAAATCTTGAAAGATGATACCAATCCGCTGGCGGAGCAGCGGAATCTCATGTCTCTTTATTGTCGAAGACAAAAAACCTGCAACAGCAACTTCTCCTTTATCAGGAAATATATCCATGTATATAAGCCGAATGAGGGTGCTCTTACCTGACCCGGTGGGGCCTGTGAGAAAAAGAAAATCCCCTTTATTTATACTCAGGTTGATATCCTTTAGGGCATACCAACCTTTTTTAAATGATTTACTCACATTTCTTATCTCAACCATGTGAAACTATGGTTAGAAAATATACGAACTATTTGTGTTTGTCAAGGTTGTTTTGAGACGGAAGAGAGGAGACGGGGATTGGGTTTGTTCAACAATTCAACTATTCTATGGTCTCCTGTCTCGGTCAGTTTATTCGTAAACTCTTCAAAGCAGAAAAATAGCTGACAGGGAAGCGATAACGAGTGAGATAACCACAGGTAAAAACATTGCTTTCATAAAATCTTTAAAAGACGTCTTGAAGAATGCTATTGACACTGATACACAGGGATGAACCGGAGAAATCATATAGCCCATAAAGACAGAGAAGAACATAATGGCAAAAGCTCCTGGACTCATAGAATCTAGTCCATATCTCGAATAATAGATGGGTAAAAGGATTGAAACAGGGAGTTGTACCCTGCCGGTCACAAAAGCCAGGAAAGCTCCTATACCTACAAGTAAAAAGGCTGGAGAAAAGGCTATTACAGCAATAATAGAAGATATATCGGATGCTTTGAAGATATTAAGAAAAAGAAACATACCAAATATTATTAATGTATAGTTCCAGGGTTTCATATTCTTTACAACCTTAAGGAATTCCCTTCTAGATAAATGAGATGATATAAAGGAGACCACTAAACTCACGGATACACCTAAAACGAGCGGGATCTCTCCAATGCTAAACACCCTCATTAATGAAAAATGTATAATAGGGGCAAGCATAATAATACCGAGAGGAACAAGCAGACCCTTTATCTCAAACTTTCCTGTATAATCAATACTCCCTTTTACACCTCGAATCATGAAGAAATATCCAATAATAGAAATAACAAAAAAATATGGGAGCAGATACAAAATCTCTCCATATAGATTAAGCCCTGCCATTTTTGTCGTTGCAAGCAATGCCCCAAGTGGATATATGAATATCAAAAGATGTCTGAACCATATATTAATGGCAACCTTGACTTCTGCCTTAATATCTTTACCTGCTCTTTCCACCATCGGGGCGGAAAGAAGTGCCCCTCCAGGCATAGGTAACATACCAAATAGAGCAGGGGATAACATTAGAAAACCCTTCCTGCCAACACGTAGATTCTGAACCAGCCACTCCATTAAATGAGATCCTTCCATAATCCCTCCGATTAGAGGGATAAGACCAACAGATAATGCAAGCAATAGTATGGACGGGTCGCCCAAAGTTTCAAATATCACATGAGCAATATTCTTAAAGGGAAGATTGAAGAGTCCCAGAACAAAGGCACCGACCATCAATCCAAGCCAGATATTCTTCCTGGCTATAAAGATGAGAAGGGTAAGAGAAAATAGAAAGCCAAGCCAGATGATTATATTACTCATGTCACCCTTGATTTTACTTTTATTTTGGCTATCAACATGTTCAGAGTTTACTGACTCGTTCAGGATTGTCAAGACTTTTAGGTTAGACAGTCGGTCAGTACACAAATCCCTATTTAACTATTTGACTCATCAACTACTTAACTTATTTGTCCTGTGCTCTTATACAATCTGGGCAAATATTTCCTTGACTACATAACAAAATCCCATAAGATTATAGGTGTAAGTAATGGCCACAGAGGCATGAAACCCACCAGCAGAGGACACAGAGATAAAAAGAACTCTGTGCCTCCGTGGCCAAAAATAAAAAGGAGGTAGAGATGGAATTGGAAAGTGTGGGTGGAAATAAATTAATGGAAACAACAAGTGGTATGAGTGGATGGCTAAAACTTGTTGGTATTGTATCTATTGTAGGTGGCGCAATTACTATTCTACTCACTCTTGGCATGGGAATTATTATAGCGTGGCTTCCTATATGGCAGGGAATTCTTTTAGTCCGGGCTTCAAATAGTTCACAAGAGGTAGCCGGTGGAAAATCTGAATCAATTGTCAATATGATTAGCCCATTAAAGACTTACTTTATAATTCAAGGCATCTTAATTCTAATCAGTATATTTATATCAATTATGGCAACGATGCTTGTAGGGTTTGGTGGATTGGCAGAACTATTCAAATTTACAGAAATCTATTGAGTGAATGTAGATTCATATGTGATTTTATGCTGGGTCGCCTTGCCAAATGGATGAGATTATTAGGGCTTGATACCTTGTATTATAATAATCCAGGAGATCCCAGCATACTACATAGGGCTTTAAAAGAAGGGCGAACCATCCTGAGCCGCTCCAAAGAGTTCATGCGATATGAGAATTCAATTCTCATAGAATCGGAAAATCTGGATGAACAATTAGAACAAATAAAGGAAATAATAGAAATATCCAATCCCTTCAGTCGCTGTCCTCTTTGCAATACACCACTTTTGGCTGTTAATAAAGAAAAGATAAAAGAGGAGGTCCCAGAATACATTTATGAAACACATGACAAATTTAAGAGATGCCCTGATTGTGGCAGAATTTACTGGAAGGGAACACACTATAAGGAAATAACGAGGAAGATTAATGAAATCTTTAGCTAAATTACTCCTTCCTTTATTACTTATAGGGGTATCCTGTGCGCCGATAATGCTGGTTAGACAATTCAAAGAAGAGCCAATAATTCGGATACTCCTTATGCAAAATCCCCAGAAAATTTCTATTTCGTCAGATTTTGATATAAACATAAAGACAGGAGATAATAGGGGGATTATAAAAGGCTCTATAGGTATCTCTTTTAATCCCATAAAAATTGTAACTTCAGAGGGTCGGATAAAGAACCCAACTTTCCCGGTTTTTATCTTGCCTACAAGCGGGAATCTTTACCTCAATGGTCAGGCATATCCAGGTGGAATAAAGATATCAAAGGGAGGCGATGTGTTTGTGGTAAATCACATATCTATAGAGGAATATTTGAAGGGAGTTCTCCCCTATGAGATGGGTAGCCTTCCAATGGACCAGATAGAAGCGTTAAAGGCCCAAGCAGTTGCAGCCCGTTCTTACGCAATGGCAAATAGAAAATCAAAAAGTGAATACGATATTCTACCAACTATCTATGACCAGGTTTATAGAGGTATAGAAAAGAAAGACGAAATAATAAATGAGTCAGTGGAATTAACAAGAGGGGTAGTAGCATTATACCAGGGGAAAATAATAAATGCGAAGTATTCATCAACCTGTGGAGGTATAACTGAAGATAATGAGAATGTCTGGCCGGGGGAGAGAATACCATATCTTCGATCTATCCGTGATTCAGGCTGGGATGGAAAGCCCTTTTGTAGATTCTCTCCAAATTTCAAATGGGAAAGGAGCTATAAAAAGGACCAATTCTTTAAGGTTGTAAAGAAGCAAATCAAAGAGTTATTTGGACAAAATCCGAAGGAAATTCGATGGATTAAGATAGTAAACCGCACCAGAACAAATAGGGTCCGTACCGTTGAGATTAACACTGATATAGGAAAATTCTATCTGGATAAAGACCAGATAAGAAGACTATTTGCCGATTACCGAGGTTCTATAAAATCCCTTATGTTCCGGATAAAAGTGAAGGGTAATAGCATAATTATTTCAGGGCAGGGTTATGGTCATGGGGTTGGAATGTGTCAGTACGGTGCCATGGAGATGGCAAAGGAGAACTATAACTTCGAGCAAATTCTTCATCATTACTACTCAGGTATAACATTGGCAAAACTATGGTAATATGAAGATAGCAATTACTGCTGATATCCATTTAACAACCAAAAAAGAACATCCTGAAAGATGGAAAACATTTGAAAATATTTTAGATGATATAAGTGAAAAAAATATAAATAAAATTATAATATGTGGTGACCTATTTAATGAAAATTATCGTAATTATTCTGAATTCGATAAATTAACTTCAAAATATAATAATATAGATTTTTTTATAATACCTGGTAATCATGACCCGAATATAAGCGAAAAAACTATCACTGGGCGTAATGTTACTATCTACACCGAACCTGAAATTGTTTCATTTAATGATTCAGATTATTCATTTTTCTTTTTACCTTATAAGCCAAAAATTACAATGGGTCAACAATTTGTGTCATATCAAGATGACTTAAAACCAAGGGAGTGGGCATTAATAACCCATGGAGACTGGGCCGACAGTATACGAACACCTAATCCAATTGAACCTGGTGTTTATATGCCATTGAGCAGAAAGGATATTACAGATTATAAGCCTGTTTTGACTATATTGGGTCACATTCATAAACCTCTTGATGACACTGGTTATAATGTTCATTATGTGGGTTCTCCATGTGGCTTGGATATAACCGAGACGGGAAGACGTAGATATTTAATTTTAGATACTAAAAGTTTAGATTTAGAACACGTAAATGTAGATTCGGAAGTTATCTACTTTGATGAAACGATAAATATTTGGCCAATGGAAAATGAAGAAGACTACTTAAAGAATCAGATTGAGCTGATAAAAGAGAAATGGAATTTAACCCCTAAAGAAAAAGAGAAAGCTAAAATCCGTATTAAAGTTAAAGGTTATTCTTCAAATATAAGGAAGTTAAAAGAAATATGTGATGATGTTTTTATTGATTTCTCATTCTGGTATGACAAAGGAGTTGATATATCAGAGGTAAGTAGTTCTGAGAATTATGACCTTCTAAAAATCAGCGAGAGAGTTAGAGAGAGGATAAATGAAATAGATTTAGAAAAAAAAGATGGAGAACCAACCAAAAATGATATTATCTTTAAAGCACTTCAGGCAATTTACAGAGTGGAGTAATTTTGAGTATAAGAATTAAGAGTCTGAATATAAGAAATTTAGGACCCATTCCAGAGCTAAGTTTAGATTTTGCAAACTTTAATCTGATATATGGGCACAATGAAAAAGGTAAAAGTTATTTAGTAGAGTTTTTAATCCGTTCGCTTTTTAAGGCTGGAGGATGGGATCTTCGGGAGGAATTAGGTATTGGTAAAGTGACTGTTGAAGGAATAACTAACAGACAAATTGAGTTTTCTCCTGACAGTAAAGATAAGATTGAGGATTATTTGACTAAAAAATACATAGGACTTCCCCCTGACTTCTCCAAGCTATTGGTGCTGAAAAGTACGGAAGTAGAATTAGGTAATGAGAAAGAAAGTGATAAGGTGATGCTGAGAAGATTTTTATCCCACAAGGAAATTCTTGATAAGATAAAGGGTGAAATACAAACAACAGTAGCGGAATCGAAGGTAGACGGATATAGAATTGATGGTAATAGGATGGGTAAAATTAAGGACAGAATGGAACTTAAAGGTGAGTTAGAAAGGCTAGAAAAATTATTTACTGAAGTTGAGGAAAACTACATTGGAGGAGACAGGAAGGAATTGGAAATGAAAAAGGAGGGGTTAGAAAGTAAATTTCATAAATTGGAAAATGCGAAGTTTTATCTTGCATATACGATTGACAAAGACATTGAGATGTTAAAAGAAAAAGCAAATCGAATAGATGAGAGTAAAATTGATGAAATGTTAGAGGAAGTTAATAAACTCGAAAGTAAGGAAGAAGAATATGAAATGAACAGTAAAAGATTCGATGATTTAAAGGAAAATACTCAACATTTCGAATGGTTGGAAAACACTATTGAAGAATATGAGAAATATGGATTAGAAGAAATTGCTGAGAAACCAAGCAAATGGCTAAGCATAGGATTTATAGGATTTTTTATATTAACTTGTATATTTATTGGATTAAATTTCCCAGTATTTTCTTTTCCTTCTTTAGCAGGTTTATTTTTTATCGGCTGGTTATATAAGAGGGAACACGACAAATATCTAAAAGACACTGGAAAGAGAGAAGAATTAAAAGGGTTGGAAGAAGGATATTTAAATAGATTTAATGAGGAATTAAAAGAGTTGGCGTCAATGGTAGTTAAAAGAGATAATATGAAAGATTATTATCGTGAAATGAAAGGATTGCAGATGCATTTGAAAGAGCAAAAAACTAATACAACAAGCCTTAGACAAGTATTAAATAGAAAAGTTGAAGATTTATTTAGAAAAGAGTTAGAGAGAGATGAATGGAAGGAAGAATTAAAGAGGAGAAAACAAGATAAAAGGGAATTAGAAATTAAGGTCCATGATAAAGAAAAAAGATTGACTGAACTTGATGTGGAGCCTTCAGAGTATATGGAAGAAAAACCAGATATTGAATTTAATAAAGAAGAGTATAAAAATGTGAATAAGTCGCTTGGACAAATTAAAAAAGATATAGAAGAAAAAGATAGGGAACTTGAAAGACTTAAGCAGTCCATCTGTGAGCATACGGGAGATGATATCTTTAGTGAGTGGAATAAAATGATACAAAATTTAGCAAAAAAGAGAGAAGAAACCCTGTATAAATACAAGAAAATAACTGCTGAGATAATAGGTGAAAAAATCGTATGTGATGTTATTGATAAATTATATAAAGAAGAAGATGAAAAGATAGATAATGCATTGGAATCAGCGGAAATATGTAATACGTTACCACAGATTACAACTCATTATCAAAAAATTTCGCTTATGGATGACAGGATGATTGTTTCTGACACTACTAATGATTTCCCTGTGGAATCGATAAGTGACGGAGCAAAAGAACAGATTTTCTTGGCATTAAGGATAGGTCTGGCAAAGCATTGGTTTAAAAAGGATGAATTATTCCTTATTTTTGATGATGCTTTTCTCCACTCCGATTATAACAGACGTCCTAAACTTATAGATAAAGTAATAGAACTTGCCAATAGTGGATGGCAAATTATATGTTTTACTTTTGATGATAATATTCGAAATTTAATTGATAAGAAAGTAAAGAAATTAAAAGGTGCATATAGATTTTACAATTTAAATGAAACATAGGATTCTTTCGAGCCCAGGTTGCAGGACTTTATTCTCCAGAGGAGGAGAGTTGGTAAATTGGTGGGCCGGCTCAAAGAATACTCACTCGTGGGATTAATTGATCGAGAAAAGCTTCATTATCTCTTGAGGAAGACTGGATTTAAACCGAATAGGGAATTCAGCGATTACGATTTTACAGAATTCAAAAAAAGGAGATCCACTATTGATTGTAGAAGCAATTAAACTAAGTCGGTAGTCCAGAGAGGCTGTGCCAAAACTCAATGATATTAACATTTCATAAAAATATTAAAAATTACAGCATCGAAAATAAGAAGGCTGTGTCCCTCAAAAAGCCCTCTCGCAGGGTTCACCCCCCGTATAATAACAAGTTTATACTTCATAGTTGCCTATTACACGGGGCAGGCGGGCATGGTTCCTTGGTTACCCAACTTATTTGCTTCCAGGTTAATCAAAGAGAGTTCATCCCGTGGAATAATAAGTTTTACTTCGAAGCACTCTATTCCACGGGACAGGCCCGAGAGCGGGAGTGGTGATTTCCTCGCCCAATGGAATAGAAGAGCATCAGGTAGAGACATCTATTCCACAGGGCGAGCCGGGGAAATCAACCACGGCTTTTTGAGGGATACAGCCTTCTTTCTATCCAATGGTATGAAATTCAATTTTGGCACAGCCTCTGGAGACTTAGGACTAACGACTTGCGACTTCGTCGCAAGGCACTTGACTAAAATAATTGATTGGTTATTATATATTTATGCCTATTACAAGAAGATCGATACTTGCAACGCTAAAAGCAAAGAATATAAGCTACTTCACCACCTCTGATATATGTTTTCTTTTTGATATCTCAAATAATTATGCTTCTCAGATCGTATATCAGTTGAAATTGGATGAGGAAGTTGAAGAGATTGAAAAGGGTAAATATATTATGGCTAATGTTGGTGAATATCCCTTTCTCATCGCCTATAAGACTGTTCAGCCTTCTTATATCTCCTTTAAGACTGCACTACATTTATACAAAATGAGGAAAGATATAGATGACTCAATATATTATATAGCAACTCCAAAGAGAAAAAGACCATTAGATTTTAAGACATATAATTTCAAATACATAACTATAAAGCCCTATAAATTCTTTGGATATTGCAACAGAATCATAAAGGGCAATAAAGTTATTGTAGCTGAACCTGAAAAAGCCATAATAGATTCTCTCGAGGAATTAGAATACGGACCAGATCTGAGAAAACTCAAGGATATTCTTAGCAATGCTCTTGATATTATTTCTATAAATAAGCTAATGAGATATGCAAGTCGACTCCGGGATAAAAGTCTCCTCGCAAGACTCGGTTATATAATGGGGACTGTAGGTGTATCTGTCAAAATTCCTAAAAAAAATCTACCAAAAGACTATATAAAACTTGATCCAACCAGGGAGCGGAGAGGGAAGTGGATTTCAAAATGGAATATTATAGATAATCTTTAATCCTTTCAATCGGAATCCCAAGGTCAATACCATTGTTAACCCATTTGGCAAGTTGTTTAGCTCGTTCCATTTCTTTCTCTTTTCCTATATAATAATAGTATGCTGTATTATTCGTAAGAAGAGGATCCACAAGTGTTTGTTCCATAGAGGTCTTCGGGATAGGGGAGAATTCCGCCAGGGAAACCTTCGCCCCGATGGTTGACACATCCAGGATTGACTTTGTAACTGTTTCAAAATCCTGGTCAGGAAGTCCAGCAAGAAGATAGGTATAAATGTGTTTCTTGCTGTATCCTGCCCTGGTGAGATTCTCTACCGCATTTATGAATTCCTCATTTGTAGTCTTCAAGTCGAGTCGCTTTTGAAGTTCCGAATCTGTTGTCTCAAGGGATATTCGTGGCTCTTCAAAACCAACTTCCCGCATAGCTTTTGCAACTCTTCCACTCAAAAATTTCGCATGAAGTCCGTTTGGAGTAAAAAATTTCGCATGGATTCCACTTTTCTTTACTCCCTTACAGAGGTCAAGAAATCTATTTTCACCAAAGAGCAGTGCGTCATCATAGAAAGCAAATTTTTTTATCCCTCTCTTATAAAGACTCTTTATCTCCTTTATAACTCGCCCTATCTCTTTATCTTGCTTTTCTCTATAGAGAAAAGGAGTTGCACAGTATGGGCAATTAAATGGGCAACCTAGAGAGGTAGCTATTACCGCATATTCGAGTTTTTCATATTGTGAGTAATCAGGGGGAGGATATATGCTGAAATCCTCCGGCATCTCTACATCAAGTTCCTTAATAAAGCGATCCTTTATTGAATAAACCCCATCATATTTTAGATTCTTCGCATGCTCCGGCATAAGGGTCGGATATATCCCTCCAAGAATGCGTAGGGGTGTAATATCAAGGGAATCTAAGATCTCCTTTATCTCAATTACTCCTGAATACCAGTAGGTCATAGTACATGTCACCATAACCACGTCAGGAGAAAAATCATTTATTCTTTGCTTTATGACTTCCCCGGGTAATCCATACCTTCGATATCTTCGGGGAACATTCTTCAAGATATCTGGTTTTTCGACCTCCTCTGAATTCAACTTTCCCCTCCCAAATCTATCACTTTTTACACTTAGATAGAAAGGATCCTGTCTATAGGTAGCGTCAATGAGAGATACCTCATGTCCCTTCTCTTTTAGGATACTGAAAAGATACAAAAGTCCAAGGGGTTTCATCCAAAAATCATAAGCTGCAAAATCATAGATGGGTGGATTTATAAGGAGAACTCTCACATGTTTTTTATGGTAAATCAATCGGAACTTACAGCATAGATTGTAGTGGGTTCACTCTTTCCTTTAAGCAAAACCTTACCAACAGATTCTATCTTATAGTTTCCTTTGAGCCTCTTTCTTGTGGCTTCTGTAATAAGTATTTCTGTCTTGTATTCCTTATTCAGGGGTTCAAGCCGTGCAGTAGTATTTACTACATCTCCTATCGCTGTATAGTCAGCGCGGTGACTGGACCCAATATTGCCAATTATTACCTCGCCTGAATTAATAGCAATTCCTATATTTATTGGTGGCTCCCCCTCTCTTATTTTACCTCGATTAATCTCCTGGAGTCTACGTTGCATTGCAATGGCACAGGAGAGAGCTCTATCAGCATGTGCAGGATGGAAAACGGGAGCCCCAAAAAGGCACAGGATACCATCTCCCATATATTTATCTATCATCCCACCATGCTGGAAAGTAACCTCTGACATCTCTTCAAAATAGTCATTTAACTCTTCAACAACACTTTCAGGAACTTCATGCTCTGCTCTGGATGTAAAACCTCTGATATCGCTCATCAAAACGCTTATCTCTCTTCTCTCTCCCTCTAAACTAAATTTGGGTGCACGAATTATCTCTTTTATCACTTCTTCCGGGACATACCTTGAAAACAGTTCCCTAATATGCCTTTTTTCCTTTTCAAGGCGATTTATTCGAAAGGAAAGTCCCGCAACAAAGGAAAGAGCCATAGCCAAAAGAGGCCTTGTCATTTCATAGGCGGTCAGGTATGTGAGGTATTGAAGAAGAACAAACAGAAAATAACCTCCCATTAATATAATTGTAATTATTGGAGAAACATAGGGGAGTAATTTGTTCGAAAGCCACAATACTAGAAAAACCATAAGAACAACAAAGAGCATAGTATATAATCTTGAAGCCTTCTTTATAGGATTTGAATGCAGGAGATTATGTATAATATTTGCTTGGACTTCTATAGAGGGTAATTGCCCACCAAATGGTGCTTGTGAAATGTCAGCAATCCCCGGGGAAGAAGAACCAAATAAAACAATCTTACCCCTAAATATATCAGGGGGAATATTCCCTTTAAGGAGATCTACAAATGACACATATTCAAAGGTTTTAAACTCTCCCTGATAGTTTATCCACAGGAAATTATCCTTATCAAGCCATACGTGTCTTCCCCTTATAACTAATTTCTTCCCACGAAGAGAATATCCACCTGCCGCTTTTTTAACTACAGAGAAAGCAAAGGAAGGAATAGTCTTACCCCTGTAGTTGAAAAAAATCGCCGCTTTTCGCTGGACGCCATCTTCATCCTGCATTGAATTTATTATTCCGAGCCCAGCGTTATCCTTCATAAATTGTGAAATCGGTGTGATCATTCCTTCAAACCGTGGGGAGCTCTTCGGAGGTGGAAAATCAAGAAGATTTGCATTATATCCTGACGCAGGAAGATCAAGAGAATCCTGCGTGAGGTAGGAAGCGAGGACAACATTACCAGCCTTTCTAATTGAAGAACTTAGGTATGAATCAAAGGAGAATGTGGAAAGAGTAACGTCCACTATTCTATTTATTGTAGTTGAATCTATATCAGAAAGTATTGAGGATAATCCAACAACCAGACTGTTCTTACTCAATTCACGGCCATAGCCACTGAATGAATCAGGTTCGGAAAATATGAAGTCAACCCCTATAGCAGAGGGGTTCTGACTGGAAACTTCATTTATAGCACTCCCAAAATAATATCTTGGCCAGTTCTGGAACCGTCCCAGCTCTTTTAAACTCCTCTCATCCACATCTACTATTACTATATCCCTTATTTGTCTTGTCTCACCAAATTCTGCTGTTTTCCACCAATCTCGAATATCATAAAAATTTCTTTCTAAGCTCATATAGAACGGGTAGAATTCCAACAGAACATAAAGGAAAGCAATAATTAAAACTCCAAAGAAAAAGAGAGTTCTCTTCCTTCCCATATTCACAGTATTGCTGACAAAGGAAGATAAGTCAAGGGTAATTATAGTCTCAAGTCTATAGTCTAGAGTCTTTAGTCAAACACCACTCCCAAATTAAAATTGGACGCAGATAAACGTAGAATCTTAGGTTTTAGGTCTTTAATGTTTGGTTGGTGAGTTG